>JBKQHJ010000190.1:0-78357 GCA_052148835.1 Bryobacteraceae bacterium | reverse complement strand
TCCGTCAAGTACGGCGCCGATACGGTGATGGATCTGTCGACCGGCGGCGACATCCCGGAAATTCGCAAGGCGATCATCCGGAACTCGCCGGTGCCGATCGGTACTGTGCCCATTTATGAAGCGCTGGCCCGTGTCCGCCGTGTGGAAGACCTCAACATCGGCGTGATGCTCGAAGTGATTGAGGAGCAAGCCGAGCAGGGCGTCGACTACATGACGATTCACGCCGGCGTGCTGCGCGAGTTCTTGCCGCTGGTGCGCAACCGCATCACCGGAATCGTGAGCCGCGGCGGCGCCATTCTGGCCCAGTGGATGAGCTTCCACAAGCAGCAGAACTTCCTCTACGAGAACTTCGACGCCATCTGCAAGATATTCCAGAAGCACGACGTGAGTTTCTCGCTGGGAGACGGGTTGCGTCCCGGCTGCCTCGCCGATGCGAGCGACGAGGCGCAGTTTGCCGAGCTGAAGGTGCTGGGCGAACTCACGAAGAAGGCCTGGGAATACGACGTGCAGGTGATGATCGAAGGCCCCGGCCACATCCCGATGGACCAGATCGAGCTGCAGGTGAAGAAGGAAAACGAGCTGTGCTACGAGGCGCCGTTCTACACGCTCGGGCCGCTCGTGACCGATATCGCGCCGGGCTATTCTTACCGGGCGGCGACGGTCTTGAGGACTCGCGCTACCGACTCAAGGCGCCAGGGCGTCCCTCGTCGTGTCCGGTACGCCCGCTCGTTCAGGTTGGCGGCGATCTTGCGCATGGCTTTGCCTTCGTTGCGCAACCGCCGGAGCTCGGCGAGCGCGGCTTGCTCTGTGGAATCAGGTTCCAAGTGCTTGCCATCGGCCGCCAGCCGGGAACCGTATGGAATGTTACCAGTCCGTTCGCCGCGATTACGCTTGTGGTTCAAAGCCTCCCGCGTGCGCTCCCCGATGGCCTCGCGCTCCCACTGGCTGACTGCCGTCATGATGTTCAGCACAAGCCGGCCCCCGGCGGAACTGGTGTCGAGCGATTCTGCGACAGATATCAGGGCCACACATCTGCGCTCGAACCGCTCCAGCAACACGCATAGATCCTTCACGCTGCGGGTGAGTCGATCCAGTTTGGCCACAATCACAGCCTGAACCTTCTTGCCGTCCACTAGTGCGAGCAGCTGCTCCATGCCGGGCCGCTGCAAGGTTTGGCCGACTCGCCGCCATCCACAATGATGTCCAACAACTCTGCATTGTGGACGACAGCCATGGCGCGGATCTTCTCCGCCTGCGCTTCGAGAGAAACACCGCGGTCCGCCTGCTTGTCCGTGGAAACCCGAACGTAGCCGATCGCTCTCATCGGTCACATGTTGGATCAGGAGCCGGGCAGTTTGCAAGGCCATAAAGTCAGATGCAAGAACGTTGATTCCTGCGATCCGGGCACGCAAATATTTCAATGAGATGGGTCCTGGTTTTTCAGGATTGCTCGGGCGCGCTAACGCGGTTTTCATGCGTTCAACTGGTGCAGTTGCTTGAGCGTCTTCCATTCGCGCCGCTGGTCGGCCCATGAAAGGAGATTCGCGATCTTGCGGAGTGCGGTTTCGCTAATGGGAAAGCGACCGCTGGTACTTGTAGGTAGGTACAAAAGCTCAACCTGGATTTCGGGCGCGAGATAGTTCAGACGAACGATCTGGCTGATTCGCTCCCGGCACAGGCAACTCAAGCGCGCGAGATCCGCATAGTCCTTAGCTTCGCCTCGCCGGATCAGGGTTTCCAGATGAATCGCAAGGGCGAGCACTTGCGTGATTCGTGGCAGACGCCCGATTCGGCGCGAGGAGATCTGTTCGGTTGCTTCGTCGGCCGGGCGCAATTTCGTGCATATACTAAATCGGATTTCGAGTGGCGCCCCGGCGGTCATTCACTGGATTCCAATCTCGGGCTGCAAAGTTGTTTGATGCCATTGCTGTGGAAACCAATCGTGACTTCCCCGGTCCTCCCATCGTATTTCACCTGGTTGACCAGGGTTCGAATGAAGGTTTCCTGCTCCGTTGTCGTCAGCTGTTCCCACAGAGGATCGAAGCTCAACATCCGGAGACATGGTGGGTGCAGCGCCCCGCCATTGGTCCACAAGATCGCTGAAGCTTGCTGGCATTTCGGCCTCAGCGGTAATCAGGGCCGCCAGTCTCCTTGGGCTTGATGCCTCGTCGACCCCGGCTCTGAGGACCTGCCAAAGCGCGGTCGTTTTGCCGAGACCGCCACCTCCGGTAAACACGACGAGCGCGTCATTGGTCCACTCCGCCATAGCGTCTTCCACAACGACCCGGTCGACGAGGTGCGATCCTTCAAGCGCGAGGCGACTCTCTCTTTGCCGTTCAAGTTCTTGTTGGAGTCGAGCGGCTGCGTCATTTACGAAAATTGACTGAGGATGGTGATATCCGGTGAGGGCCTTGTCAAACCCTTCTCTTGTGAGGCGGTGTGAACCTGGGCTCGCTGAGGTCACGGCGAGCTCACCGATTACCTGTTGGATGCCTCTGTGGAGTTCGTCGGGTTCGAGGATGCCGAAGCGGGCTGCGTGGGACTGAAGCGTTCTGCGTGCCTTAGCCGGATCGTATTTCTCGAACTTGATCTCAGTTAGGATTCGGCTTGATTCCGCACGTGGGCTTAATAACCGGTTAGAGCGCAAGATTTTCTGAGTCGGCAATTTTTTTGATCTGTTACACTCGGCTTCACTCTTTCGGAGGGCGGCTGCGATGGTTTTGAATTCCTTCGGTCCAATGGGGTATTTTGTAGGATTTAGCGAGAATTTATACTGTGTTAGAACTCGAGTCCGTTTGCCTTTGAATGTGGCGGTCATGCTAGTGTCCTGTCCCCATGCTTCTGTCTCGAAGCTGATCAGGGTTTGGGACGGTTTTGGAGGCGAAACACATCGAACAAAATCCTCCGCGCTTCCCAGCATTTGGTTTACAAAACCTGCAAGCGCAAACATGCCTCCGTCTTGCGCCTCGTTAGAAGCTCGCCGTTGCTTCTTCACCACCAAACACGACAGTAGCAAACCATATTGCGGGGCGTCGCTTTGCGATGTTTGTTCACTTCCCTCAGCGGGCAACACTTTCGAATTCGTCAGGCGGGGAGGACCACCAGTCTGCAAATCGCTTCACGGCCATCTAATCACAACGATGATGTGCTTCCTGGCCAGGACGACCGCGCTTGGTAGATCGCCGTCTATCCGGAACCTTGGACGCTTGAGGGACGTGGAAGGTGTCTCTGGCGGGGTGGTCCGGCACCTGGCGTGGCCAGTTTGGAACGATGAACGCCGTTGTGACCAACTTCGGTATGTTCATTTTTCTGGTTTGACGCCATTGTTGACCTATGCCACTCGTGGAAATTAAGTCTCGCCGGGCAATCGCCGGTCAACGGCTGATTCAGGCCGCGTCTGGTTCGGCAAACGAAACGCACTTGCATCTGGCGATGGTTGCATCGATAACTCGGCACCCCGGGCCGAACGGACCTGTCAACAAACTGGACCTGTCAACTGGAGAAAACGGAGAATTTCGCGCTTAAGCGCCATCGGCGGACAACTCACACCGTCCGGCAAAGGTTCGCACCGCGTTCTGAGGAGAACCGCCAAAACCGTAACACGTGCCAAATGTTTGGGATAACGGTGCGGTTTTGAGGCGACATGATGCTGTCAACAAAACCGGCATTTGAGTTCGAAGTCGAAGTAGTGGCTCCCCGGCATGGATTCGAACCACGATTCACGGCTCCAAAGGCCGCTGTCCTACCATTAGACGACCGGGGATCTCTCGGCGGGAATTACAGCACCAGTGTAGCATTCGCGCCGCAAAACCAAGCAAGCCGTTAGAATAGGAATAGTGCTTGTACGCGTGCACTTTTTCCCCGGACTCTGCCTGCTTCTTCTCGGCCTAGGACTTCAGTTCGCCGTGATCCGCTGGCTGCTGGACGCCTTCCGGCTACGCGGTTTGATCTGGCTGGGCGCGGCCGCCTCCACGACCCTCCTCCTGCTCGGCTATTTGCTGGAATTCCAGCGGGTGCTGCTACGCTTCCCCGTCCGCTGGTGGACCTGGCTCGAATGCGCCTCCCTGGTGGAAACCATGTGGTTGATTGGGTTATCGTCGGCGTTCATGGTTTGGCGCCGGACTCCCGCCCCGTTCGATCCCGCGCGGCGCAAACTTCTGCAAACCGCGGGGGCTGCACTGTGCGTCGCTCCCCTCGCCGGGACGACCTTTGGCATTGTCCGGCGCAACAACTTCCGAGTTTCCGAAGTGCCCATCCCGATTCGTGGCCTACCAAAGGATCTGCAAGGATTGCGGATCGTGCAAATCACGGACATCCACTTAAGTCCATTCCTGAGTGAACGGGAATTCGCCGCCGCCATCGACATGGCGAACGAGACACGCGCGAACATCGCGGTGGTGACCGGCGACCTCATTACGCGCCGCGGCGATCCACTGGATGCCTGCCTCCACCAACTGGCGCGGCTGCGCGCCGAAGCCGGAGTGCTCGGCTGTCTTGGCAATCATGAGGTTTATGTGCGAGCGGAGAACTATGTCACCGAGCAAGGCCGCCTTATTGGAATCGACTTTCTCCGGCATCGGGCCAGACAGCTGCGGTTCGGAAATGCGGTGATTAACTTTGCGGGAGTCGATTATCAAAAAATGCACTCGCGCTATCTGAAAGGCGCCGAACAATTGATCGTTCCCGGCGCCCTCAATATCCTGCTGTCGCACAACCCGGACGTATTTCCGGTGGCTCGCGCGCAAGGCTACCAACTAACCATCGCCGGCCACACGCACGGCGGCCAGGTGGATGTAGAAATCCTGCATCAGCACGTCGATGTCGCGCGCTACTTCACTCCCTACGTACAAGGTCTGTACAGCCAGGAAAATTCGTCCGTGTATGTGTCGAATGGACTGGGCACCATTGGCGTTCCGGTCCGGCTCGGCGCGCCGCCCGAGGTTTCGGTTCTTCGCCTGTGCGCTATCTGATACTCAGCGATATTCACGCTAATTGGGAGGCGCTCGGCGCTGTGCTGAAGCGCGCCGGTTCCCGCTACGACCGAATCGTCTGCTGTGGCGACCTGGTGGGCTATGGCGCCGATCCCGATGCGGTGGTTCGATGGGTTCGAGAAAACGTCGACGGCATCGTGCGCGGCAATCACGACAAGGCTTGCGCCGGATTGGAAGACCTGGAGTGGTTCAATCCCGTGGCTCGACTATCGGCCCTATGGACTCAGGCGGTTATTCAGCCCGAACACGCCGAATATCTTCGAGCTTTGGCCCAAGGTCCGGAGCGGATCAACGGCTTTCAGATTCTGCATGGCTCGCCGCTCGATGAAGACGAATATGTAACGTCCGAGCAGGATGTGGCGCAAGTGGCGCCCTATCTCGATTGCAGCATTTCCTTTTTTGGACACACGCACTTGCAGGGCGCGTTCCTGTGCCATCGGAATGGCGTCCAGCGGCTGATCAACGCCGACCCGCAGGGGAGCGAAGAAGAGATCGCCCTCGAAGAGGATGTCAACTACCTCATTAATCCCGGCTCCGTGGGACAGCCACGCGATGGCGACCGCCGCGCGGGCTATGCCATCTATGAACCGGAAGCGGGCCTGGTGACGCTGTGCCGCGCCGAGTACGATGTCGCTTCCGCTCAGAAAAAGATCGTCGAGGCAGGATTGCCGGAGTTGCTGGCGCTACGCTTGGACGCGGGCATTTGATTGGCCCCGCCCTTTCTACGCTGTTGCGATCAACAGTTCGTCCGGCTCGAAGATCTGAGGCGACAAAGGCTGCTCGCTGGTCGCATAGCTTCTTTGAACGAGATTCTCAACTGTCGCAGCGTCTTCGCCGTCCAGTTCGCGGGCGAAAGCGAACGCCCGGTTGCGTTCCGGCAAGGCTACCCGGTAACCGTTCGGAAACACGCTTGCCAGCTCAGCCGTGAGCAGCAATCGCGAGGACCCCAGTCCATCGGGATCGATGAGCGAGATCAACCAGGTTTCGCCATTGTCTCGAAAGAGCGCACCGGCCCCCAAAGGCTCCGGAGTGAGTGCGCGCAGATTTTGAATGCCGCGGGCTCTCCAGTCGATGTTCCCTGCTTCCCATTCTCGCTGCATCTCATGCAGGACGAACCGGACGCCGCCGTCGAGCAGTACAGCCCAAGCCATTGCCACGCCCCGCGCCTCCACCATCGAGTACGGGCCAGTCCAGGTCCCGCTCTCGACCAAAGATGACGGGACAAACACTGGTACTATTCTGGCGATGTCGGGATCCTCAGGACCCCCGGACGGACGGTCGCGCCGCTCGGCTATCGGATGAACCAGCGGTTGCATCCTCTTCTATCGGCGACGGTCCATGCCTTCTTGAGATCACCGGCCCCAGTTCGAGGCGTCATCAGTTAAGTCGAACAAAACAGCTGGCCTTAGGGGCTCTGAAAGCGCCTGCCGCCGGCCTGGATTATACTGGACTTAGATTCCACGTTCGAGTAGGAGCTTGACGCATGTTTGATTTATTTCGTAGCCGGGCCAAGGCTGTGCGCATTATGCTGGGCGGCATGCTCGCCATTGTCGCGCTCTCCATGCTGGTTTATCTGATTCCCGGGACGGGAATTACCGCCGCCGATTCGGGCGCCGATCAGGTGATCGCGGACATCGGAAAGTCCGCCGTTACGGTCGGCCAGGTGCAGCAACAATTGCGAAATGCTCTGCAGAACCAGCATCTGCCTCCCGAATATGCCGCTACCTACATCCCGCAATTAGTGGATGAAGCGATCGAGGAACGGGCGGAAGTCTACGAGGCGCAGCAGCTCGGTTTTCGCGTTTCCGATACCGATTTAGCCTCCTCGCTGCGCTCTCTTCCTATCGGCAATCTGCCGCCCGACCAGTACCAGCAATACGTGCAGCAGCAATACGGATCCACGGTTCCGGACTTCGAGGATAACGTGCGCGCCAAGGATTTAGAGGATGAGATCGAAAGTATCGTGCTGGAGGGCATTATCGTCACACCCGCCGAAGCAGAGGCGGAGTATCGGCGGCGCAACGACAAGATTAAGGTCGACTACATCGGATTTACTCCAAGCAAATTGGCGGCCGACATCAAACCCACGGCCGACCAGGTCAACGGCTATTGGGCCAAGAACCAGGGCTTCTTTAAAGTGCCCGAGACGCGCGACGTGCAATTTATCGTGGCCGATCAAGCCAAAGTGGCCAGTACCATTCAGGTTACGGACGCCCAGGTGGAGGCCTATTACAACGCCCACAAAGACCAATACCGGACGCCGGAGCGCGTGCATGCGCGGCACATTCTGCTGAGCACCACCAATAAACCAAAGGACGAGGTTCCGAAAATTCAGGCGCAGGCCGAAGCGCTCGACAAGCAGATCAAAGGCGGCGCGGACTTCGCCGAGCTGGCCAAGAAAAACTCCAACGATCCTGGTTCAGCCCAAAAAGGCGGAGATCTGGGTTGGGTTTCGCGGGGCCAGATGGTCAAGAACTTCGAAGAGGCGGTCTTCACGCTCAAGCCGAACGAAATCAGCAACGTTGTTACCACCGAATACGGCTTCCACATCATTCAAGTCCTGGAGAAGCAGCCGGCGCACTTGCAGACCCTGGACGAGGTGAAACCGGCCATCGTGGCCGCGCTTAGGAACCAGACCGTCTTCGACCGAATGCAGGATCTGGCCGACAAGGCGCACGCCGAGCTCGCCAAGGCTCCGCAGAATGCTCAGCAAATCGCGACCCAATTGGACCTGGAGTACGTGAATGTGCCTGCGTATCGACCTGGCATGCCCATCGCCCAGCTCGGCGGCGACAAGCAACTGGCCGCCACCGTGCAAGCCATGAAGCCGGGCGAGGTGAGCGATTTACTTCAAGCCGGCAACAAGTTGGCGATGGCCGTGGTTAGCGGCGTTCATGCACCCCATCCCGCCCAATTCGCCGAAGTCGAAAATCAAGTGCGGCAACAATATATCTCGGTCGAGACGCTTCGGATCGTCAAGGAGAAATCGGACCGAGCGGCCGAACTGCTCAAACAAAACGGCGGCGACCTGAATGCGGCGGCCAAGGCCGTTGGCGGCGAAGTGAAGAGCACCGATTTCTTCACCAGCTCAGGCGCGGCCGAGGGTATTGGGTCCGCCAGTATCCTTGCCGATTACTTCAGCAAACCGGTTGGCACTATCTTTGGTCCGTTGCAGGGAGCTGGGCTAACCATTGTCGGAAAGGTCACCGGCCGCCAGGATGCCGATATGGCCAAATTCGCGCAAGACAGGGACGGCATCGTCGAACAGCTGAAGGGCAAAAAGTTAGTGGATCGCCGAAGCCTGTTCCAAGACAGCGTTCTGACGGACCTTATCCGCAGCGGCAAAGTGAAGAAGCACCAGCAAGTCATCGATCGCCTGGTGGCTCAGTATCGCAGCTAGCAGTTTCATACTGAATGATTCATGCTCTGCTGGATTTTCTCCGGACGCTCACCACGCCCGATCGGCTGATTCATCTGCTTTCGACCGTGCTTTCCGGCTGGCTGGGTTACGCCACGCTGACCGCGATCGTGTTCGCTGAAACCGGATTGCTGGTCGGATTCATTTTTCCGGGCGATTCTTTGCTCTTCACCATCGGCGTGGTGGCCGGCGCCGGGCATTTGAACCTTACTATCATGATCGTGTTGCTGATCTTGGCCTGTCTGGCCGGTGATTGGTGCGGCTACCTGCTCGGCCGGCGCACCGGTCCTGCGATTTTCGACCGGCCCGATTCGCGCTTCTTCAAACAGGAGTACTTGACGCGCACCAATGCTTTCTACGCCAAGCACGGCGGCAAAACCATCATCTACGCCAAGTTCGTGCCCATCATCCGTACCTTTGCGCCATTCGTTGCCGGCGTCGCAAACATGCGTTACCGCAGCTTCGTTACCTTCGATGTTTTCGGCGCAACCGGTTGGGTGATCTCCATGACCGTGCTGGGCGTGCTGCTGGGTAAGATTCCCGTGGTGCAGCACAATTTCGAGAAGTTCGTACTGCTGGTGATTTTCGTCTCTATTCTTCCGGTGATCGTGCACGCCGTGAAGGGAATGCGCGGCCGCAAGCCGGCTCTACAGCCGGGAGACTAAGCGTTCGATCGCGGCCCGTACCGCCGGATCGCGCTGCTCTTCCACCTCGTCGCCCTTCGCGACTCCCAGCGCCTGGTTGAAAATCTCCTGCTTCAGCCGGCTCTGCACCCAGCCGCGCTCCTGGGCCCATTCGCCGACCGAAGGCTGGATATTGCGCTGCCCGGCATACACTTGAAAATCTTCGAGTAGAGCGGGCGTTACTTCGAAGTCCGGTTTCGCCTCATGCTTCTGTATATAATCCGTGGCGAAGGACGTGATGATGCCGCTCCCGTCCAGAGCCACCCGCAACCGCGTAGGGGATTCCGGTAAAACCAGAACGTCGGGCTGAATGCCGCCTCCACCTGTAACAGTGCGGCCCGAATCGGTGTGAAATTGCTCCGCTTGTTTCTCGATCTCCAGGTGCCCGCTCGCGAGCGGCTTCTGAATGGACCGGCCGCTGGGCGTATAGTAAAACGCCGTGGTTAGCGCCAGCGCCGTGTTGCCCGTCAACGGGAACACATTTTGCACCAGGCCCTTTCCGTAGCTCGGCTCGCCAAGAACCACCGCGCGATCGTGATCCTGCAAAGCGCCGGTCAGTATCTCCGACGCGCTGGCCGACTTGCCGTTCACCAAAACCGCCAGCGGAAACGAATAGGGCAGGGCGGTCTTGGGAACTTCCACCGACTGTTCTTCGATACTTCTCCCTTTCACGCTCAGCAACTTTTGTCCCGGCTTCAGGAAGAACGAGCCCGCTTCGAGCGCGGCCTGCACCACGCCGCCGGGATTATCGCGGAGATCCAGGACCAGCCCCTTTAACTTCTCTCCGCCCAATTTCTCGATAGCGTCGTGCAGTTGCTTCGCGGTCTGCGGATCGAAACCGGTCACACGGATATAGCCGATGCCGGCCTGCAATAGAAATGCACGATCCACGCTGGGCGAATCCAGCAGCTCCGGATCCAGCACAAATGCGAGCGGGCGCGCGTTGCCAGGACGCCGCACGACCAACTGCGCGCGATGCTGATGGCTCTCGCCCAAAAACCCGACAATCTGATCGAACTGCAGCCGCGCCAGCTCCACGCCGTTCACCGCCACAATTTCATCGCCCGGTTGCAGACCGGCTTTGGAGGATGGCGTTCCGGGCATGGCTTGCAGCACGATGACGCGCCCCGGCAGCACCGACACCACCGTCCCAAAGCCTTTGCGCTCGGAATTCTCCATCTGCTTGAGCTGCTCGTTCTGATCGGGATCGAAGAAGATGGAATGCGGATCAAGCTCCCGCAGCATGTCTGGAATCGCGCCGTCGTAAATGGCTTGTTGCGTGTTCACAGGGTCCGCCGCTTGTGTCTCCACGATGGAAATCACATCGGTGAAGCGCTTCAGCGCTGCTTCCAAGTCCTCGGTGGACGGCGGGGTGGCGAACAAAAAAAGAGCGGGTAAAAGCATTTACTTCGAATATCGGAGCCGCTGCTTGGCGCCGTGGCGTTCCAAAGCCAACTCAATCAGCCGGTCGATCAGCTTGGGCATGGGCAACCCCGAATACTCCCACATTTTAGGGTACATGCTAATGGAGGTGAATCCGGGAATGGTGTTGATCTCGTTGATGTACAGCTTCCCGGTCGCGGTTTCGAGCAGAAAATCGACGCGCGCCATGCCTTCACACTCCACGGCCCGGTAACACTGCACCGCCAGCCGCTGCATCTCGGCCGTTTGCTCGGGCGATAGGTTCGCGGGAATCACGGTCTGCGCCTGATCGAGGAGATACTTATCGTCGTAATCGTAGAACTCGCGCGACGGCAATATTTCGCAAGGCGTAGCCGCGATGGGATTGTCATTGCCGAGCACGGCGCATTCGAATTCGCGCCCCGTGATTCCGCGTTCGACAATGACCTTGCGATCATACGCGCGCGCCAGTTCCAGCGCCGCCTTCAGTTCCTCGCAGTTTCGAGCCTTCGAAATGCCCACCGACGATCCGAGATTGGCCGGCTTCACAAAAACCGGAAAACCAAGCTCTCCACACGCCGGCTCACCGGATCCGGACACGATGTAATATTCCACAACAGGCAGCCCGCGCTCCCGGACCACGCGCTTCATCATTTCCTTATCCATGGAAATCGACGAAGCCAGTACGCCCGCGCCGACATAAGGCAGATCCGCCAATTCCAGTAGGCCTTGGACAGTGCCATCCTCGCCGAAAGTTCCGTGCAGCACGGGAAATACGACATCCACACCCGGATTTCCGCCCGGCTCCGGAAGAATCGGCCGCGGGCTCCACTTCCCTTCCTTGGAAATCACGTAGTGGACCACCTTGTACTTCTCAGCGTCCAAGGCTTCAATGACGGATTTCGCCGATCGCAGCGAGATCTCGTGCTCGCCGGTGCGTCCCCCGTAAATCACAGCCACTCGCGTTTTCATCCGTTTCAAAATCCTCTTTACAGAATCGTCTTACCCATGGCCGACATCACCAGTTCCACGGCTAGAATCGCTGTCCGGTTCGCCTCATCGATCACTGGATTCACCTCCACCACTTCCAGTGACGTCATCCGGCCCGTGTCGCCCGACATTTCCATCGCAAGGTGAGCCTCGCGATAGGTGATGCCGCCCTGCACCGGCGTCCCGACGCCCGGAGCTTCCCGTGGATCGACTGCGTCCATATCGAGCGATAGGTGGAATCCGGCGGTCCCGGCGCAGGCCACCCGGATGGCCTCCTCAAACACCGACCGCATACCTCGCTCATCGATATCGCGCATCGTAAACGCATGAACCCCGGAACGCTGCACAATGTCGCGCTCCCGGCCGTCCACGGAACGGATTCCCACCAGTGCGACATTCGCTGGATCCACCTTCGGCGAATATCCGAAGATCTTCGTCAGCTCCTCGGGCCCTTCGCCGATACAACAAGCCAGCGGCATGCCATGAACGTTACCGCTAGGGCTGCTGTCCGGCGTATTCATATCCGTGTGCGCGTCAATCCAAATCAAACCCAGCTTTTCGCCTCGGCGGTGAAAATGTTCCGATACCCCCGACACCGTTCCCACGGCGATGGAATGGTCGCCGCCCAGCACCAGCGGAAACTTGCCGGATCCCAGCGCTTCGTCCACCATCTTGGCCACCAGCGTACACGTTTCCGCGATCTGCGGCAGATACTTCGCCCGCGAATGCACTTCGGCCTGGCTCTCGCGCTGGATCACGGGCACATTGCCCAGGTCCTCCACTTGATAGCCCAACTCCGCGAGCCGCCCGTTGAGGTTGGCCACGCGAACAGCTGATGGCCCCATGTCCACGCCGCGCCGTCCGGCGCCTAAATCGAGCGGCGCTCCAATGATCGCGATGTGCTTGGAAGGCATGGATCAGCACCGGGCTAGGGACGCGTGCGGTACAGCATCCGTGGAAACGCAATGGTCTCGCGAATATGCTCCAGCCCGCACATCCATGCCACAAAACGCTCGATTCCCATCCCGAAGCCCGCGTGCGGCACGCTACCAAACTTGCGCAGGTCGACATACCAGTCGAAAGCCTCACGCGGAAGGTTGTGCTCTTCCAGGCGCTTTAGCAGCAAATCGAGGTTGTGAATGCGCTGCCCGCCGCCAATGATCTCGCCGTAGCCTTCGGGCGCGATAAAATCCACGCCCAGCGCCAATTCCGGGCGATCGGGATCGGGTTCGAAGTAGAACGCTTTGATCTCGGTGGGAAACCGGTCTACTATCAGCGGCCGATCCAGACCTTCTGTGATCAGCGTCTCATCCGTGTTGCCGAAATCGCCGCCCCATTGAATCTCGCTGCCTTTCTTCTGCAGCGCGACGACGGCGTCATCGTAGCTGACGCGCGGAAACGGCGCTTGGACGCTTTCGAGTTTGCTGGTGTCACGCTCCAGGTCGGCCAACTCTGCCCGGCGATTCTCCAGCACTCGCCCGACAACGTACACCACCAACTCCTCGCCTACGCGCTTCACATCCTCGAGACTGGCGTAGGCCATCTCCGGTTCCACCATCCAGAACTCGGTCAGGTGGCGGCGCGTCTTCGATTTTTCAGCGCGAAACGTCGGTCCAAAGCAGTACACTTTACCGAATGCCATCGCGTCGGCTTCGTTATAAAGCTGGCCGGATTGCGTCAGGTATGCCTTTTCGTCCTCGAAGTAGTTCACTTCGAACAGCGTCGATGTGCCTTCACACGCGGCCGGCGTAAAAATCGGCGTGTCCACCAACGTGAAGCCGTGCGTGTCAAAGTAATCGCGCACCGCCCGGATCACCTCGTGCCGCACCCGGATAGCCGCATGCTGCCGCTTGCTGCGCAGCCAAAGATGGCGATGATCCATAAGGAAATCGACGCCGTGTTCTTTGGGCGTGATCGGATACGGATCGGATTCCGGGATGCGCTGCACTATCTCGGCGCCTTCCACGTCCATCTCATAACCGCCCGGCGCGCGCTGCTCCGGGCGCACCTTGCCGCGCAGGATCAAAGACGACTCCTGCGTCAGGTTCTTGAGCGCCTCAAACGTCGCTTCATCCAGGTTGGCCTTCACGGCCACGGCTTGTATGGTCCCGGTCCCGTCGCGCAACAACGGGAACACAATCTTGCCGGATTTTCGCAAATTGTACAACCAGCCGGCGATCTCCACCGGCTCATCGACGTGCCGGCCGGCGTCTTCAATTCGAATGCGGGAATATTCCATCAGGCTTGGGCCTTCAAAGCGACTCGGGCTTCTCCAGACTTTCCAATCTTTCGAAGATCTGCTTCACCACATCGAGCGATTGCGGCAGGGGGAACTCAGGATAATCGCGCAGTTCCAGTAACAGCGGAACCTGTGGCGGCAGCGAGCGGAGCAACCCCATGGTCTCGCTCCAATCGATGGTTCCTCCCGGCGAATGGAAGGGCCAAAGATGGCTGTCCTCGACGCCATTATTGTCATGGATATGAGTGGATCTGATGCGATCCTTCAAAATACCGAAGGCCGAGGCCACGCCTTCGTTCATATGCGCGTGCCCCACGTCCAAGCAGAAGTTCAACTTCAGATGTGTTTGCTCCAGGAATAGAATCAGGCGCTCGGCGCTCGACAATTCGTTGGGTGTGTTTTCCAGCAGCACTTCCACGCCGCGGGCCTTGGCGAACAGATGGATCTCTTCGAGCGACGTGAACGCCGCTTCCACCTTGCGCTCGTCGTATTCCTCTTCATAGACGCCGATGTGCTGAATCAGATAACGGAACGGGATCACTTCCGAAATGTCGAGCGCGCGCTTGATCTCGTCCAGCATGTCCAGCCGCTTCGATTTCACCGGCTCCGTGATATTGATGTGCGAATTGGGACCGGACCGTCCCCACATATCGTCGCTATACATCGGCGAATGCAGCGAGTGCAATTTGAGCTTGGAATCCCGGAACCAATGGCCCAGCTCGTTGATTTGCGGGCGATCGCGGTAATCGAGATGCTGCCGCGCGCAGAAAATCTCCACGGCCGGCACACCCGCCTGCCAAATCTTGTCCAACCAAACGGTGTTCAAGCGGTGATTCACCAGCAGGTGCGTCGAGAGAACGTGGTCCATTCTTGATCAGTACCCTTCCGCTTTTCCTTTGCCCCGCGGGTCGGTCGCGCCCTGGAACCAGCCATCGTCGTTCAAAATCGCTTCCACTCGCGCCACCACGCCCGATGTCGAGTCCAGCGGCGAAACCTTGTGCCCCATCTCGCGTAAGATTCTCACCGTGTCCGGAGAAATTCCCTGCTCCACATCGAGCACGTCCGGCATCCATTGGTGATGAAAACGCGGCCAGTCCACTGCGTCCTGCACGTTCATGTGGAAGTCGACCACGTTCAGCAGTACCTGGAGCACGCCATTGATAATGCGCGATCCGCCGGGCGCTCCCAGCATCAGGAAAAACTTGCCGTCGCGCAACACGATGGTAGGAGTCATCGACGAGACCGGCCGCTTACCGGGCTGGATCGCGTTCGTTTCGCCCTGGATCAGGTGGAACAGATTCTCCGCACCGGGCTTGGAGGCGAAGTCGTCCATTTCGTCGTTCAACAGGAAGCCGAGGCCCGGAACCGTCACGCCGCTGCCGTATCCATTGTTCAAGGTGTAGGTAACCGCGACGGAGTTCCCTTCGCTGTCCACGACATTGAAGTGCGTAGTCTCGGTGCCCTCTCGAATGTTCAGATTGCCCGGGCGAATCTGATCGCTGGGCGTCGCGTGCAGCGGATCGATGCTCTTGCGGCGGGCGGCGATGTATTTTGGGTCGAGCAGCTTGCTGATCGGTACTTTATAGAAATCGGGATCGCCAAAATATTCGCTGCGGTCGGCATAAAATCGCCGCATCACCTCAGCGACATAGTGGATGGACGCCGCCGACCCCGCGCCCGATTTTTCATATCCCGAGCCTTCCAGCATCCCGAGCATCTGTAGCAACCCCACGCCGCCCGCACTGGGAGGAGGCGCCGTGATAATTTCGCACCCGCGATAGTGGCCGCGCAGCGGTTCGCTTTCCTCGGCTTCGTACTTCTTCAAATCCGCCAACGTGATCAATCCGCCGTTAGCCGCCATGGCCGCAGCCAGCTTGTGCGCGGTCTCGCCGTCATAAAAATCGCTTGCGCCGCGATCCCGAAGCCGCTTTAACGTCGCGGCCAGTTCCGGCTGAATCAACTTGTCGCCGTAATGCGCACCCAGCAGGATTCGCTTCGATTCAGGGAATCGCGACAGCACGCCGGCATAGTGCTTCAGCGACGCATCCATGCCGTAGGACACCGGATAGCCGTCGTTCGCCAACTCGATGGCCGGGTTCACCAACTCGGCCCACGGCTTGCGCCCGTATTTCCGGTGCGCCAGTTCGAGGCCGCGCACGGTTCCCGGAACGCCCGCCGCCCGCCATCCGACCAAGCTGTCCTCGGTCACGTTGCCTTTCGAATCCAGATACATGTTACGAGTGGCGGCCAGTGGCGCTGTTTCGCGAAAATCGATGAACGTGCTCCGGCCATCGGCGAACCGCGCCAGCAGGAATCCTCCGCCGCCGAGGTTGCCTGCGAATGGATAGGTCACTGCGAGCGCGAATCCAATCGCCACCGCCGCGTCTATCGCGTTTCCTCCGGATTGGAGGACGCGCAGGCCAACGTCAGCGGCCAGAGGCTCCTGCGTTACCACCATCGCGTGGCGCGCATGTTCGGGCTGACGCGCGAAAAGGCTGACGGTTAGGAATAGCGCGCAGCCGGTCTTGATGCTCATCGACACTTCGATTCTACCGTGGCGCCGGAGGGCATTATGCCGTGGAAAGCTGATGCTGACGCCCGCGATGATGTTGTTCCAAAGCGGCATTGGCCGTCGCAATGGTTTGCAGTTCTTCCGCCACCAGTTCCAAGGCGCTGCCTGGAATTACGGCGTACAACTCCCCGTCGCCGATCCCGGTATAAACGCGATTTCCGATGCAACCGGCGCTCGTCACCATGCCATGCGCCATCGCGGCGGGAATCGCCATGCACGTGGGCCGCGCGAGCAGCGGGAGTTTGGACGCGACACCGGCACGGATCGCAGCCTCTTCGAGCAGCATTAGCTTGCCTGGCGTAGCCACGAACAGCACGACGTCGGGATCCACTGCCGTGTCGCCGAGCGGCGCGAAGAGAATGTTCTTGGGAGTCTCCTTTAAAACCGGGATCCCCGGTACCTCTTCCATCTTCAGATAACCCAAGCTGGTCATCGTTCCTAGAATGGACGGCAGCTCTTGCGCACGGCTTTCGGGCAACGGGATTTTGTGGGTATACGAGCCTACCGGGCAATTGTAGTGATCCGAGGGCTGCGTGGCAAAACTCCGGCCGTCCGCAGCCAGTCGCCAGAAGCTGCATCCGGCGGGTTCGGAGCCGGAGAACTTTTCCACTTGCGCGGGTGCTTCGTCGCGGAAAGCCACAGCCACAGGGCGCCGCGTCAGATTGAGAATCTGCTGGAACTGGGATTCAAGTTCTTTGTAGTCAGGCATGCGTGCGTCTTCTATCTTGACACGTGTAAGAATCAGTAGGGATGTCTTCGGCCGCAAAAACGCTCACCGCACGGCAGTTTTTTTCACGCCACGGCATCCTGTCGAAATGGCACCCGCGCTACGAATTTCGCGCCGGTCAGCTGGAAATGGCCGAAGCCGTGGAAGCCGCGCTGGCTGAGAAAAAGCACTTACTGGTGGATGCCGGGACTGGCACCGGGAAGACGCTCGCGTATCTGGTCCCCGCGCTGCTCTCCGGGAAACGAGTAGTGGTTTCCACCGGCACCAAGAATCTGCAAGAGCAGCTGTTCTACAAAGACGTTCCGTTCCTGCAGAAACATTTCGACCGGCCCCTGCAGGTTTGTTACATGAAAGGCCGCGCCAACTTCGCCTGCCGCCAAAAGATCTACGATGCCGAACGCGAGCCGATGCTCAGCGGCTTGGAAGAGGTTGCCGACTTTCAGATCATCCGTGAATGGGAAAAGACCACGCACACCGGCGATCGCGCCGAGATCAAGACACTGCCTGAGTCGAGCTCGGCCTGGCAGAAACTGGACGCCCGCCGCGACCTGTGCACCGGCCAGAAGTGCCAGCAGTTCGAGCGCTGCTTCCTCACCGAAATGCATCGCCGCGCGCACGAGAGCGACATCATCATCGTCAATCATCACCTGTTCTTCGCCGACCTGGCGGTGAAGGACGACGATTTCGGCGGCATCATTCCCGAGTACGCCGCCGTGGTGTTCGACGAAGCGCATGAGATCGAGGACGTGGTCGGGAAATACTTCGGCGTAGGCTTGAGCAACTATCAATTCCAGGAACTGGTGCGCGACATCGCGGCAGTCTCGCGCGCCAAGCAGTTCGGATCCGGCGAGCTCGACCGCGTCCTCAATACCGTGGACGATCGTGCCCAGCAGTTTTTCCTGCTGTTCGGCGAATCCGAGGGACGCGTCGCATTTAAGAACCACACGGCGTTCTTCGATCAACACGGCGAAGCGCTCGAGGACCTGGCGCGCGCGCTGGAACTCATCGGCACGCACCTGCAACTCGTCAAAAACGCGCCTGATGAAGTGATACCGCTGTTCCGCCGCGTCCAGGAGCTACAGCAGCGCTTGGAATTTTGGCGTAAGGGCTCGGACCGTTCTTATGTTTATTGGGTGGAGCGCCGGGGCCGCGGCTGTTTCCTGCAAGCTACGCCCATCGACGTCTCATCCATCCTGGAAGAAAAGCTCTTCGACGCGCTGGATACCGTCATCCTTACTTCCGCAACGCTGGCCGTCGGTGAAACGTTCGAATTCGCCGAGCGCCGCCTCGGCATTCGCCACACGCGGTCGCTGGTGGTTCCCAGCCACTTCGAGTACGCGAAACAAGCGCTGCTTTACGTGCCTCAACATCTTCCCGATCCTCGCTCGCCCGCGTTTCCAGGTGCTGCCGCCGCCGAAATCACCCGCATCCTGCGCCACAGCAAAGGCCGCGCCTTCGTTCTATTCACCAGCTATCAGCAGATGCGCATGGTCTACGATCGAGTGTCGCTTGAAATCGATTATCCGACGCTGATGCAAGGCACCGGCCCGCGTAGCGCGCTGCTCGACGAGTTCCGCGCCACTCCGCATTGCGTCCTGTTCGCGACTTCCTCGTTCTGGCAGGGCGTCGACGTGCAAGGCGAACAATTGAGCTGCGTTATTATCGACAAGCTGCCGTTCGCTGTCCCGAGCGATCCGGTGGTGGAAGCTCGCATCGAACGGATCCGCGAGGAAGGTGGCAATCCTTTTTACGATTATCAGATCCCGCAGGCCGCGCTGGCGCTCAAACAGGGCTTCGGCCGGCTGATCCGCAGCAAGACCGACCGCGGCGTCCTCGTCTTGCTGGATAATCGTATTACGAAGCAGCGGTACGGTCAGGTGTTTTTCGATAGCTTGCCGCCATACAGCTTTAGTACCGAACTTAGCGCCGTGGAGAAATTTTTCGAGGTTTGAACTGAACCATGTTTGAGGCAATTCATGTTTGAAGTTACCGTGGAACAGACTTTCGCCGCCGGTCATGCCCTGCGCAATTATCATGGCAAATCCGAAGACGTGCACGGGCACAACTATCGCGTGCGGGTGACGGTGGAGGGCCAGCAGCTCGACTCCACCGGCTTGCTGGTGGATTTTCTGGAAGTGAACCGCCTGATTACCGGCGCGGTGGGGTATTTGGACCATCGCTTCATCAACGATCTGGCCCCCTTCGATGAGATCAACCCTTCGGCCGAAAACATCGCGAAATACTTTTACGACCGGATCAACGGCGGACTGAGGAACGAAGTGCCGGTGCGCATCTCGGCCATTCAGGTATGGGAAACGGATACCAGCTCGGCCATTTACCGGCCGTAGCGCTCGCTACCGTCCGAAATAATCCGCGTTGATCTTGGTAAAGTTCGACCACTTCTCCGGCAGATCGTCGAGGGCAAAAATCGCCGAAACCGGGCAAACCGGAACGCATGCCCCGCAATCGATGCACTCCACAGGATCGATGTAAATCATGTTGTGCTCGGCGAAGTTGGGTTCGTCCTTCTTGGGATGGATGCAATCGACCGGGCACGCGTCGATACAAGCGGTGTCCTTAGTGCCGATGCAAGGTTCTGCAATAACGTAAGCCATTGTCTCTCCAGGGCGCAGGTCCAAACTTGACCGTGCACGTGGGGTAATCATTATTATAACGTGCGCAGGCTTTTTGGCTCTCGGATCGGGTCGAAAGGCCTGTTTTCCAAGCTAGATGGAAGAAATCCGGGGGCGGCGCGCCATGCTATGCTCCAGACAGATGGCTACCAAAGCCCAAGTGACGGCCGAGCAGTACCTGCACATGACGTTCGAACACGACGCCGAGTACGTTCACGGCGAGATCGTCGAGCGAGCCTTGCCAGACAGAACTCATTCCACCATCCAGTTTCGGATACTGATGGAGGTTGGGCGCTTGATCCAATCTTATCCACTGTTCCCTTATCCTGAACTCCGGTTACGCTTGGAGGCGAGAGTCTTTCGTATCCCTGACGTGTGCGTTTTCGCAGGCGCGCAGCCACAAGAGAGCGTCCCTTCCACGCCTCCCCTTCTCGCTATTGAAATTCTGTCTAACGACGAACGTCATCCCAATCTCATGCAGAAACTCGAAGAATACCGTGTCTGGGGCGTTCCCAACATTTGGGTCGTCGATCCAGTCTCCAAGCGCCTCTCGTTCTACACTGCGTCCGGGCTTCAATACGCTTCCCTACTCGCTCTCGCCGGCTACCCGCTCGAACTAACGCCGTCCGTCTTATTTTCCGATCTCTAACCGAAAGCCACCCAAGAGAAAAGAGACCTCGAAGATATGATTTCCAAAGTGCGCAAAGCCGTCTTCCCCGCCGCGGGACTGGGCACCCGATTTCTTCCCGCCACCAAGGCGCAACCGAAGGAGATGCTCCCGCTGGTGGATAAACCCCTCATCCAGTACGGCGTTGAGGAAGCCCTACATTCCGGCATTCAGAACATCATCATCGTTACCGGCCGTGGAAAGAGCGCGATTGAGGATCATTTCGACGTCGCCTTTGAGCTCGAGTCCGCACTGGAAGCTAAAGGCAAGAAAGAGCTGCTGAAGATTGTCCGCGATGTTTCCGACATGATCGACGTCTCTTATGTGCGTCAAAAGGAGGCGCTCGGTTTGGGACATGCCGTCCTGCGCGCGAAGGAATTGGTCGGCAATGAGCCGTTCGCCGTGGTGCTCTCCGACGACGTGATCGATTCCGAGATCCCCTGCATTCGGCAACTTCTGGATGTTTACGAATTCTACGGCGCTTCCGTGGTCGCGCTGATGGAGGTACCCGGCGACGCGATCTCCGCCTACGGCGCGGTGGACGCCGAGCCCGTCTCGCACAGTTCCGGCAAGGACCGGCTGTTCCGGATCCGCAATCTGGTGGAGAAGCCCAAGGCTTCAGAGGCCCCATCGAACCTGGCCATCATCGGCCGCTACGTACTCACGCCCGAGATTTTTGAGTCCATTGAAGCCATCGAGCCGGGAAGCGGCGGCGAGATCCAGCTCACCGACGCGATGAAGCACCTGCTCCGCAACCGGCCCATTTATGGTTACCGTTTTGAAGGCACGCGCTACGACGCCGGCGACAAGCTGGGCTTCCTGAAAGCCACGGTCGAGTTCGCGCTGCATCGGCACGATCTGGGCGGACCCTTCCGCGAGTATCTGAAACAGCTCAAACTGTGAGCCGGCTCGAAAACAAAGTCGCCATCGTCACCGGCGCCAGCCGAGGCATCGGACGAGCCATCGCGGAATTGTTCGCGAAAGAAGGCGCGTCGGTGGTTCTGTGCGGCCGCAAGCAGGAGACGCTCGATCAAGTCGCCAGCAGCCTTCAGGCTTTATCCGGCCGCGTTTTGCCAATGGAATGCCACGTAGGCCGGCTCGAGGATCTGGAGCGCCTGGTCGATCGCGCCACACTCGAGTTCGGCAAGATCGACATTTTGGTGAACAATGCCGGTACCAACATCGCGCAAGGCCCCGCGCTCGAAATGACCGATGCCAAATTCGACAAAATGGTGGAGGTTAACTTGAAGAGCGCTTACCGGCTGACGCGCCTGGTGGCTTCAGGCATGTGCCAGCGCGGCTCGGGATCCATCGTCAACATCGCGTCCATCGCCGGCCTTCGCCCTCAGTTCCAGAGCCTGCTTTACAGCATGACCAAGGCCGCGCTTATCATGCTGACGCAATCCTACGCGCTGGAGCTCGGGCCATACGGCGTGCGCGTCAATGCTATCGCGCCGGGCCTGGTGGAAACCAAACTAAGCGAGTACTACTGGAAAGACGAATCGCGCCTCCAGCCGTTAATGGAACGGCAGCCTCTCAAGCACTTGGGCCAGCCGCTGGAAATCGCCGAGGTCGCCCTGATGCTCGCGAGCGGCGGCGCGTCGTATTTGACCGGACAAACCATCGTCGTCGATGGCGGTCGCTTGTTATCCTCTATGTAGATGTTCGGAAAGCTGATTCTTTCGGCCCTGATTGCCGCTTCTGCCTTCGCAGCTCTGGTTACTGACGTCGAAACCGCGATGTCGCGCGGCAATTTCCCGCTGGCCGAAGCGATGCTGCAAAGTTATAAAACCCAGCGCGGCGTAACGCCCGAGTACCTGGAAGCGCTCTCCTGGCTGGCGCGTGGCGACCTCATCACCCGCCAGTTCGACAAGGCCGACGCCAATGCGAAGGAGACCGAACGGCTGGCCCTTCAATCGCTCGCCACTCGTCCTTTAGACGCCGAGGCTCATCTGCCGTTGGCCTTGGGCGCCGCCATCGAGGTGGAGGCTCAGGTCCTTACCGCGAACGGCGATCGCGCCGGCGCTCTCGCTCTGCTGCGTAAAGATCTCATCGCTTACGGCAAAACGTCCATCCGGACGCGCATCCAGAAAAACATCAACCTGCTTACACTCGAAGGCCGGCCGGCGCCCGCTCTTCAGGAGACCGAGTTCTTGGGCGCTAAACCGGCGCCGCTTCTGTCGCTGCGCGGCAAGCCCGTGCTGCTCTTCTTTTGGGCGCACTGGTGTCCGGACTGCAAGCAGGAGGAACATATCCTGGCTCAGATCGCGCGCGAATACGGGCCCAAAGGCCTGGTGATGATCGCTCCGACGCAGCGCTATGGCTACGTCGCGAATGGCGACGAGGCCGGACCCGCCGACGAGCTCAAGTACATCGAGCAGATCCGCCATCAATATTACGCCGATCTGCTCAACGTGCCCGCGCCCGTGAGCGAAGCCAACTTCCGCAACTACGGCGCCAGCACCACGCCGACTCTGGTGCTCATCGACCGAGGGGGCATCGTGCGGCTCTATCATCCCGGCGCAATGACGATCGATGAATTGCGCGAGGCCCTGAAGCGGGTAGGCTAGGGAAACATCGGAAGAAGTTACGTGGGGCGAAGTAGGAACGCTTGCAGAACCGCGCGTAGGCAATAAAAAAGGCCCCGATCTCTCGGGGCCGTTTGCATGAACCCTAAACTAACTGCGAGCCCTCTCGGGGCGCCAAGGCTTATTTCTTCTTCTTGGCGGGCGCTTTCTTAGCGGCCTTCTTCGCAGCCTTCTTAGTTGCGTTCTTCATCGATTGATTCTCCCTAACATCAGATTTGCGATCTGAGATCGCAGTGTGATTCATATATAAGGTTCTTTGAGTCGAAAGTCAAGAAAAAAATGCGGTTCGACCCTCACCCGCTGTCCCTCCGCACCCCCTCTCGCCCTCAAAACCATTTCTTCCATGAATTGTTCTTCACTGTTCCTCCTCGCGACGCGTCAAAAACGTGCCATTTTGTTCTTGCCCGCGCCGTGAACGCGCGTTACGATCGGACGAAGTGGCCCCTCGCCGATCCATTGCCCGATCTGCATCAAGATCGGCCGCAATTTCCGCACTGCTGCTTGCGGCTCTCGCGCTCGGCGCTTGCGCGAAGAAGCGACACGTCGCCACGCCCGCTCCGCCGCGCGTTACCAACGGTGAAACCGGACTTGCAAGCTGGTACGGCCATCCCTATCACGGACGCCCCGCCGCCAACGGAGAGATTTACGACATGGAGAAACTCACCGCCGCGCATCGCACCCTGCCTTTCGGAACTTGGGTGCGCGTCGTCAATCTGAACAACGGCAAAACTGTCGACGTTCGCATTATCGATCGCGGCCCCTTCGTCGACAATCGCATCATCGATCTCTCCCATGCCGCCGCCGTCGCCATCGCGCTCATCGGACCTGGCGTCGCGCCCGTGCGGCTCGACATCCTCTCGCTGCCCGCCTCCACGGAAAATTGGTACGGCGTGCAAGCCGGCGCATTCCTCGACTCTGATCGCGCCGAACGCCTTCGCGCGTCACTGGAACGCGACTTCGGTGCCGCGCATCTAGTCCAGCGTGCCGGCACTCCTTCGCTGTGGCGCGTGGTGGTGGGACGCGTTCCCTCCGAAGAAGCCGCCGACGCACTCGCCGCTCGAGTCCGCGAACAAACCGGTACGGCCTTCGTGGTACGCCTCGATCCCGCCGCCCCAGCTTCCAGTTCAACCAGTTCAGCGCGTTAGCGAGAGTACTAAGGCCCTACCCCCAAATGAGGTCGCGCCTTCACCCCAAATGATCCCCCAATCCAATACCGTGGGGTGTTGTCGAAATCCTAAAGTCCGGCGTAGAGTTTATGAAGGACTCAGGCACTATCATCTCTAACAACTCAGATTCGGGGCTCATGAATGCTAGCGCAAGCTGAAGAATCCGCTCCTCTATTAGTCGGCCAGTCGCCACGTATCCGGAATGTCTTAAGGATGGTGGAGAAGTTGGGACGTTGCCGTTGGCCGGTCCTGTTGCTGGGCGAAACGGGTACCGGTAAGGAAGTCGTCGCACGGTCCATCCATCGGGTTCAGCCCGTGGGCCCGTTCGTTACCATCGATTGTTCCTCCCTGGTGGGCCCGCTCATGGAGAGCGAGCTATTCGGCCACGCTAAAGGAGCTTTCACCGGCGCCGTAACTCCCAAGACCGGCCTGATCGAAACCGCCGACGGTGGCACAGCCTTCTTTGACGAGATCGGTGAGCTGCCGCTCGACCTCCAGGCCAAGCTCCTGCGAGTCTTACAGGAGAAGGAATTCCGGCCGGTCGGATCGCTCACCCATCGCCGCTCGGATTTCCGCGTCATCGCCGCCACCAACCGCGACTTGGCAAAGGAAGTGGAAAAGGGCACCTTCCGCCGCGATCTATTTTACCGGCTCAATGTTGTAAACCTCCGTCTGGCGCCGCTGCGCGATCGCAAAGAAGATATTCCGCCCTTGATCGCCCACTTCCTGGCGCGACACGGACGAGGTCACATACTGACCCAGGAAACACTCGAGGGCATGCTCTCTTATGACTGGCCGGGCAACGTTCGCGAGCTCGAAAACTGCATCCAGCACATGGTGGCCATCAACACCGGGCCGCTTCTGCATGTAGGCGAGCTACCGTCTATGTTGCAGAATCATCTGATGGCGAAGAAAGCTCAGTCGCTCTCGGTTGCCGTGGGATACCAGGCCATACCCAAACCACCCGGCGAAGCCCCGGCTCACGAGCACCGCGGCGCACCCGAGGGTGTCCGCCCGCCGATCATTCCCCTGACGCAGATGGAGCGGCAGGCCATCCTCGACGCGCTGGCGTATACCAAAGGCGACCGCGCTATCGCCGCCAATCTGCTCGGCATTGGACGCACCACGCTGTACCGGAAGTTGAAGGAGTACCAACTCGCTGTTTAACCGCCGCCGTACAAACTTTGATACAAAGCGGCGCGTCCGCGCACTATCCCAAGTGGCGGATTCAAAATCCCTCAAGCTCTTAATCGTCGAAGACTCGCTCGAAGATGAGCAGCTTCTGTGCGAAGCCTTGCTCGAAATTGAAGAGAATCGCTTATGGTACAACTGGCGCTCCTCCAGTATCGTTCCAGTGGACCGGCTCGCCGACGCGCTGGATTGTCTGGACCGCGACACTTTCGACGCTATCCTTCTCAATCTCAGCCTGCCCGATAGCCCCGCGCTGCTCGATTCGTTCCTGGAAGTCAGCGGCTGCGCGGGTTCCGCTCCCATCCTGGTTCTGGCGGACGAGCCGGACGATAGCCTCGCCAACCGATTGCTGCTGGAAGGCGCGCAAGACGTTCTGCTGAAGTCCGAACTGGAATGCCTCCCGCTGGCGCGTGCCATTCGGTACGCCATCCAGCGCCAGCGCAGAGCGGGGGCTGCGCGAACAGCGGCATTCGTCGACGATCTCACGGGTGTTCTCACGCGCGACGCGTTCCTCAACGCCGCTCGATACCGCAGCCCCGTTGACTCGCTGGCGTTGCTGGAAGTCGCGGCAGACCGTGAAACCCTGGACCCGCTTCTCATGCACGCCGCCGATACATTGCGCGGCACCTTCCAAGCGCCCGCCATCGTGGGACGCTGGGACCGGCGCCGATTCTGTGTCCTCGCACCGGAGTCCGCGCTCGATCGCTTTGCTGCTAACCTCCCGAACGGCATCCAACGATCTTCCGTCACTAACCTGGAGGAACTGCTGGACGGAGAATCACCGCGGCACGCGAAAACCGCTATGCTGGCTGATTGAAAATCGCTCTCGACGCCACCTACAGCCTGGGACCCAATCTATCGGGCGTCGGCGTTTACTCTCGTGAAATACTATTCGGCCTGGCGCGCGCTCATCCCGAATCGCGCTTCGTGTTTTGCTACCGCCCGCATCGCTTCCTGCGCTCGTTCTCCGATCGCCTACCGCGCAACGCCTCGCGCGCATTGCTCCGGGAGAATCGCGCTCCCAGCGCCGATCTGTTTCATGGATTAAACCAGCGTCTCGGCACTGCCCGTCACCGCCGCTCCGTCACTACCTTCCACGATCTATTCGTGATCTCGGGCGACTACTCCACGCCCGATTTCCGCGCGCGCTTCACCGCCCAAGCCCGCGCCGCCGCCGAGCGGTCCGACTTGATCATCGCCGTCTCCGCCTTTACCGCGCGCCAAGTGGAGCAACTTCTGCGCGTGGACGCATCCAGGATTCGCGTGATTCCGCATGGCACGCGAGCGTTCGAGTCGCCGCGTCCCGCTGCCGCGCGCGAGCCGATCATCTTAAGCGTCGGAGCCATCCAACGCCGCAAAAACATTACCCGCCTGGTGGAAGCATTTGAGCGCGTCGATCCCGGATGGAAGCTTTTCTTGGCCGGTTCGTTTGGCTTCGAGGCCGAGGAGACGCTGCAGCGCATTGCGCTTAGTCCGCGTAAGCAAGATATCCGGGTGCTGGATTTCGTGACCGGTCCCGAACTCGAGAAACTTTATCAGCGCGCATCCATCCTCGCGTTCCCTTCACTCGACGAAGGCTTCGGCATGCCCGTGCTGGATGCCATGGCTCGCGGCGTGCCCGTGCTTACTTCCAACGTTTCCGCGATGGCCGAAGTTGCCGGCGACGCCGCGTTCCTGGTAGACCCAACCGACGTTGCGTCAATCGCCGACGGCTTATGGAAGCTCACGACCAATGCCGAGCTTCGAGACAAGCTCGTCCATTCAGGCTTGCGGCGGGCTAGGGAATTTACCTGGGAGAAATCAGTTGCGGCTACCTGGGATGTATACCAAGAGCTAATAGCCAACAGCTAGGGGCTAGCTCTTCTCTTCGTCGATCGCGATCTTGAGAGCCTTCAGGAACTTTTGGTCCTGTGACGTGAGCTTGATCTTGCCGGTGGACTCAAACTTCCGCTTGGGGGGTGCTTCGGATTCCGCCGTCTCGCCCTCCGCCAGCTCAGATTCGTACTCGCCGTTTTCCTCGCGTTTGTTGAAGCCGATGGTCGCTTCCAGAACCAGGAAGACATCGTACCCGGCTCGCTTGATCTCCCCGATAGCGGCCGCAATGCGATCGGAGTCGGAAAGCGATTCATTGATCGCGTTACCAAGCTCTTGCATCAGCTCTTTGAGTTTCTCTTCCACGCATTGCCCCTTTCCTTGAGCGGGCTCTCCCTTACAATAACACTCTAGCTTCTTGATGTTGCCGAGGCAAGGACAGTTTCAGACAAATGCTAAGTGCTCCGGCTGTCGGTTTTAGCTCTCCTATTTACTATATCGACGTTTTCTCGCTTCTCAGTAGCAGGCTCGCTTGTCCGCTACACTGGTACTAGCCCATGTTTTCAATGGCAAAGAAGTTTCTCAGCCATGTGATCCCGGGTGTCATTCGCCCCATCCACATTCTTTGGAATCAGGCAATCGGCTTCGTTTTCATTGTGTTGGCCACGGTCTTCGGCTTCCGTATCGTGCGCGGTAAAGAACCCATCGGACTACAGATCGTGGGCGGCATTTTTGTCCTCCTGATAGCGTGGTTTGGTGTTTCCTCATTTTGGAAGGCCCGCAAAATTTCTAAATCATGAGCGCCGAGCCGGCACGTGATCAACCTGGCCAGTACCCCTTCACACGAGGGATCTATCCGGACATGTATCGCTCCCGGCTCTGGACCATGCGCCAGTATGCCGGCTTCGGAACGGCTGAAGAGAGCAATCGTCGCTATCACTATCTTTTGTCGCAAGGCATCACCGGGCTTTCGGTTGCGTTCGACCTTCCCACTCAGATGGGCATGGATTCCGATCATCCTCTGGCCGCCGGCGAAGTGGGCCGCGTGGGCGTCGCTATCTGCTCGCTAGCCGACATGCAGCGGCTCTTTGATTCGATTGAGCTGGCCCGAATCACCACATCGATGACCATCAACTCCACCGCGGCGATTCTGCTCAGCTTCTACGTGCTGGTTGCGCGCAGCCAAGGCGCCGACCTCGCCAAGCTCTCCGGCACCATCCAGAACGACATCTTGAAGGAATACATCGCGCGCGGCACTTATATTTACCCGCCGCGCCCGGCAATGCGCATCATCACTGACCTGTTCGCTTGGGCCTCGCGCGAGTTGCCGGAATGGAACACCATCTCCATCAGCGGTTACCACATTCGCGAGGCGGGCTCCACGGCCATTCAGGAAGTGGCCTTCACTCTCGCCGACGCCATCGCCTACATCAGCGCGGCCATCGAAGCCGGCCTGGACATCGACAGTTTCGCGCCGCGTCTTTCGTTCTTTTTCAACTCGCATAGCAATTTCCTGGAAGAAATAGCCAAGTTCCGGGCGGCTCGCAGGCTGTACGCGACCATCATGCGCGAGCGTTTCGGCGCCCGCAATTCCCGGTCGATGATGCTGCGATTTCACGTCCAGACGGCCGGCTCCACGCTGACCGCCCAGCAGCCCGACGTCAATGTGGTGCGCGTGTCCCTGCAAGCTTTAGCGGCGGTTCTGGGCGGCGCGCAATCCTTGCACACCAATGCCAAGGATGAAGCGCTCGGGCTCCCAACCGAAGAGGCGGCGCGTCTGGCTTTGCGCACGCAACAGATCATCGCGCACGAAACCGGTGTCACCAACACGGCCGACCCGGTCGGCGGCAGCTATCATATCGAACGGCTCACCGATGAAATCGAGCGCGGCGCCATCGAATATATCCGCCGTATCGACGCCATGGGCGGGACCCTCGCGGCCATCGAAAAAGGATTCATCCAAAGCGAAATTCAGAACGCCGCTTATGCTTACCAGCAATCCGTCGAGCTTGGGCGTGCGATCGTCGTCGGGGTCAACAAATTCCAGCAGGATTCCGGCGAGCCGCCCGCCGCGTTCCGCCTGGACCCCGAGCTCGAAAAACAGCAGATCTCGCGCCTTCGCGACCTGCGCTCCTCCCGCGATTCCAGCGTCCACGCCCGCCTGGGCGCGCTCGAAAACGCCGCACGATCCAGCGAGAACCTGATGCCGCACATCCTGGCCTGCGCGGAAGCTTACGCCACGGTCGGCGAAGTCTCGGACCGCCTGCGCACAGTTTTCGGCGAGTACCACGAGCGCTAGAGTCTACAGCCAGCATCCTCGCCCCTCCCAGCAAATCCCGCATCGCATCCGGATGCACCTTCGCCAGTTTCACCAGGATATACGGATAGTCGAGAAGGTGATCGATGACGAAGTACGTCTTGGGGGTCTTCGGCGATCAGCTGCTCGCGATCCTCGATCCTCATGCGCACCACCAGCGCGCCGATATCGTCCCGTAAGCGTGCAATCATCGTGCCCTTTACCTTGAACGCCGGGGTGCTGTACGACGTTGCTTCCTCCACACCTTCCATCCCCAGCGCTATTTTCCTCACCGCTTCAAATGTCATCGTCAAAGCCTCATCGCCAATAGCTAACCGGCCAATCCTAATCCGGTTGTAAACGTGCGCTAATGGTATCAGTGAACCTAGCTCTTCTTCTTCTCATTTTCGGCCTCGGCCATCCTTCGCGCGAGCCCGTGGACCCTGCCAAGAGCGTCCCGCTGCATAGCCGCATCCCTTGCGACGGCTTTGGCGGACCGGAAGAGGCCGTCCATGTGCAAACGACCTTCTCGGGCGGCGCCGGCACCCGCGAGTTCCTCGTAAGCCGCTATCAGATTGACCAGTGCGGAGTGGAAACGATGTTTCAGTGCTGGCACAAACAACGGGCTGGATGGCACGAAGTGTGGACGGCAGCAAACGGTCAACCCTCCGCCAGCACCATCGTACCCCTCGCGTCGTGCGACGAGTGGGGAGCGAGCGAACCTGCCAAATACATCCTGAGTGGTTGGTATCAAGAAGGCTCGGATTCGAAACCTATGTGGCGGCAGATCCCGGTAAAGCAAGTTTCCTCGCAACCGGAGATCTATGAGTTTGCCGATCCCAGCGGCGGAACAGCGCGTATTCAAATCGGGCGCTAATGGCTAGTTATCGTCGTCAGGGTCGGTTGGCGCCCTTTTGTCGTTCATAAAGAAGTCCGCGCCTAGCCGTGCGCTGATGGGGTAGAACGGGCGCGGCCGGCGGCCAAGGTCGAAGAAGCCCACGAGATCGGTCTTGGCGCGAGCGTCGGCGAAATTCAGTCCTCCTATCGGCAAGTCGAAATTGAATTCGATAAACCGGAGGATGCTCCCGAAGTCGTGCTGAACGTTGTTGATGTAACCCTCGGGCGTATAAGCAGAGACCACCAACAGAGGCACACGAAACCCGTATTGGTAGTCGCCCTGGGGTTGAGGCAGGAACTTGGGAGGTTCATGATCGTACCAACCGCCCCAGTCGTCCCAGGTGATCAGGATAGCGGTGTCTTGCCAATATCCTTTGTTCCCGTCACACGAACTGCTGCTGCCGATGGCGTTCACAACGGACGCCACCCAAGAGGGCCCGCCGCCGTCATTAGCCCCCGCGTGGTCGGAATTGTAACCGGTGGGGATGACCCAGCTCACCGAACGAAGGTTGCAAGCGGCAATATCTTTCAAAACGTGGGCGGGAGTCAGGTCCACATTGTCCAACCAGTCCCGCCCCACACATTGTCCACCAGGCCCTGTCGATTCGCAGATATGCGAGATGGCGTTGGGCGCGGTCCAGATGGAATTAGCGTCGGGCGTATAGTATCGCCAGGTGATGGAGGGCGGCAGGAGATCTGGCACGGTCTGATGCTCGAAACAAGGATAGATTTCTTGATCCTGCTTCCCGTCGGCGGTGATGAGCAGCACTGTCGTCCCGACCGGCGCCGCACACCCCGCCAGAGTACTTACGCCATACGTGTTCTCGGAGACGAACGTTCCGGCCGCGTCGTCGGCCGCAGTGGGCGCGGAGGTTCCGCCGAACAGAAACTGATGGGCGGGGAAGCTCGGCCCCTGATTGGTCTGGAACATGTAATTGGCCCAACCGTATTGCCGCGCGATGTTGAGGTAGGGATCTACCTCGCCGGTCGAGTTGTCCACGTAAGCGAATTGCGGCTTGGCGGGACAGTCGGCTGCCGGGCTGCACTTGATACTGGCGGCGCCGTCGTTCCTGCACGTGCCGGTGGTGGAATCGACATCGCACATGTCGACGAAAGCGCCGTGGTAGTGGCCCAAATCATACTTGCCAGCGAGCGCAACCGGCTTCGGCTGCGTAACTCCGGTCGGCGACGTCTTATCCAGCCAGTTGGTGGTCTGTATGTTGTACTGAGACCGGGTTGGGATGGTGCTGCAAGGGGCGACCCTTACCACTGACGCTGAGCACAAACCCTGGAATAGGTTATCCGGCGTGCGATTTTCCTGAACAATTATGACAATATGCTCAAAGTGTGGGATCTGCGCCTGTACCGCGAAGATACAGAAACAAGATACTAGGAACCATGCCGTAAGAATTCTCAAAGCTAGCCCTCCTGAATGATATCGTGGAAGTTTCCAGCCAGTCGCGACGCAGGGGGCGCTGAATGGACACTCGCATCTCGCCGAATGCCGTTCAGTCTAACTTGCGTGGAATTGCGAATCCGCGGGGCCCGCTGCTGGCACCGGTACTATGATATCGAATCCGTGAACGGCACCTGGCCATGTCGTCTCCGGGCGCTGACCCCGGCGGTTCACCCCACAAATGAAACCGGCTATTGATCGTCGTCAGGGTCGGTCGGCGCCCGTTTGTCGTTCAAAAAGAAGTTCGCGTCCTTCGGTGCATTGATGTTGCGGAACGCACGCGGCCGGCGGCTAAGGTCGAAGAAGCCTGTGAGATCGGTCTTGGCGCGAGCGTCGGCGAAATTCAGTCCTCCCACCGGCAGGCTGAAATTGAATTCGATAAACCGGAGGATGCTGCCGAAATCGTGCTGGACGTTGTTGATGTCCCTCTCTGGGGTGTAAGCGGAGACCACCAACAAAGGAACGCGAAAGCCGTACTGGTAATCGCCCTGGGGTTGCGGCAGGATCTTGGGAGCTTCATGGTCGTACCAACCGCCCCAGTCGTCCCAGGTGATCAGAATAGCTGTGTCCTCCCAGTATCCCCTGTTCCCGTCACACGAACTGCTGTTACCGATCGCGTTCACGATGGCGGCGACCCAAGACGGCCCTCCCCCGTCGTTAATTTGCGGATGGTCGGAGTTGACGCCGGTGGGAATCACCCAGCTAACGGAACGAAGGTTGCAAGCGGCAATATCTTTCAAAACGTGGGCGGGAGTCAGGTCCACATTGTCCAACCAGTCCTGCCCCACACATTCCCCTCCGGGCCCTGTGGATTCGCAGATATGCGAGATCGCATTGGGCGCGGTCCAAATGGAACCTGCGCTCGGCGCGTAGTATCTCCAGGTGATGGAGGGCGGCAGGAGATCCGCCATGGTCTGATGCTCGAAACAAGGATAGATTTCTAGCTCCTGGTTCCCGTCGGCAGTGATGAGCAGCACTGTCGTCCCGACAGGCGCCGCACACCCCGCCAGAGTACTTACGCCGTGTTCTCGGAGACGAACGTTCCGGCCGCGTCGTCGGCTGCGCTCGGCGCGGAAGTTCCGCCAAACAGAAATTGGTGGGCGGGGAAACTAGATCCCTGATTGGTTTGGAACATGTAATTGGCCCACCCGTATTGCCGCACCAGGTCGAGGTAAGGATCCACCGCGCCCATTGAATTGTCCACGAAACGGAATTGCGGCTTGGCGGGACAGTCGGCTGCCGGGCTGCACGGTATGCCGGCCACGCCGTCGTTCCTGCACCTCCCGGTGGCCACACCCAGGTCGCACATATCGACGAAAGCGGAATGCGAGTGGCCTAAGTCATATGCGCTGACCAGCGCTGACCGGCTGGGGCTTGCGTCACACCGCTAGGCGACGTCTTATCCAACCAGTTGGTGGTCTGTATGTTGTACTGAGACCGGGTTGGGGTCGTACTGCAAGGGGTGACCCTTATGACTGGCGCCGCGCACAATCCCTGGAATAGATTATCTGGTGTCCGATTTTCCTGAACAATTATGACAATATGCTCAAAGTGCCGGATCTGCGCGTGCGCCGCAACCAGGCAGAAAAAAGATCCAAGCAACCATGCCGTAAGAACTCTCATAGCGAGTCCTCCTGAATGTTTTGGTGAAATGGTCCACCGGACAGCGCGGCGGAAAACGGGCAAAAGCATGCGACTGTCCAGTATACGATCCCAAACATCCCTCACAACCACCCCTTCGCCCTGGCGATCCGCGACGCCTCCACACGATTGCTCGCGCCCAGTTTGTTCATCGCCTCAGAGAGATAGTTGCGCACGGTTCCCTCCGATAACCCAAGCTTCTCCGCGATCTCGATACCCGTCGCGCCTTCGCCCGCCAGGCGAACAACCTGCCGCTCCCGATCCGTAAGCGGATCTGTTTCCCCCCACGCCTCCGCCACCAATTCCGGATCGATGACGCGCATCCCCAGGTGGACGCGCCGGACGGCGTCCGCCAGTTCCTTCGCGGGCTTGTCCTTCAATAGATACCCTAGGGCGCCGGCATCCAAGGCCCGCCGCAAATAACCCGCACGGGCGAACGTGGTAAGGATGATGGCTCGTGTGGCCAAGCGCCGCCGTTTCAGTTCCGCCGCTAATTCCAGGCCGCTCATTTCCGGCATTTCGATGTCGGTGATCAGAACGTCCGGCTTCTGCTCGGCCACGGCGTCCAAAGCTTGCCGGCCATCGCGGGCTTGGCCAACCACGACAATATCGTCTTCAATCCCGAGCAGCGCCGCCAGCGCCCCAAGCACCATTCCCTGATCTTCGGCAATCACAACGCGGATCGGCTTTTCAGTTTTTGGCCCGGTGTTACTCACGCTCGCCCGCTCCCATTCTCCGCCGCCAGCGGTAGGACGATGGTGAGCCGCGTTCCCGCGCTGGTCTCACGCCGCAAAGTTCCGCCCAACGCTTCCACGCGCTCGCGCATTCCACGCACCCCGTTTCCTTCGGACTGGACCCCGCCGCGCCCGTCATCCTGGATCTCGAGTAAACAATGCCCGTCCACTGGTTCGAGTCGCAGCCGGCATCGCCCCGCGTGAGCATGACGCACGACGTTAGTCACTGCCTCGCGAACCGCCAGCGCCAGCACGGTTTCCTGGGCCGGCGACAGTGGCATCGGCGCGGATTCACACTCGGCCACCACGCCGGCTGTCTTCAGTGTGGAAACAGCGCGACTTAATTCTTCCTCCAGCCCTCCGGCCCGATACCCGCCGATGGCTTTGCGAACCTCCGCCAGCGCTTCCCGCGAGATCTGCTCCACATCGCGAATTTCATGACCCGCACGCTCAGGATCGTGCGTCATTAGCTTCGATGCCAGCTCCGATTTCAAAATCACCACCGACAGCGTATGCCCTAGCACATCGTGCAAATCCCGTGCGATCCGCTCCCGTTCAGCGACCCGGGCCAAGTGCTCGATCTCGTCCTGCGCCATGCGCAATCGGCGATTGGCCTCGCTCCTTTGCGCGAAATGAATCCCGACAGATCCGAGCGCCGCCGAAAGGCCCGCGGCGATTACCCAGAACCAGGGGCTCAGATGCAGCAGCATCGCCTCCACCACGGCGGCCAGGATGATGGTGGCCAGCGCTTTCGCCGCCAGTCCAGAGTCGCCCATATAAGCCACCCCGATAGCCGCGTAGACGAAGAATACGGCAGCGCCTTCGTTAAAAGGCGCGAACCCTACACCCAGCAATACGATCGCCGCGGCAACCCATAATCGCCGGCGTCCCTGCACCCAGTAAGTGGCGAAATAGAGAGCCAGGAAAACGCACGTGCCCAGCCCCGTCGCTAGCCACACTTTCCAACTGGCTCGGCCCAAGATCGGCTGGATAAGAAAGAACCCTAGGTAAACGAGCCACACATAGGGCGTCCAGCCGAGCTCTTTATTTGGCGGTAGCAGACGCATGATCACGGCCGATTAGTGCCTATCCTGACACAGAATCACCGCTTCGGTGGCCCATAATGAGAGGCCACACACGCCGGATGCCACGATATTGCGAAGGTCGCTGGCCGGGATCGCCAGCGAAGCCAAAACACCGGTTACCATGGCCGTTGCCGTCCAGCAGTAAATGGGCGCCTTGAAGATTCTCGCGAGAGGCACGAAGTGAATGCCGACGATCAGACCTACGGCTTGAGGGATCAAGTCGTAACGGCCGATACGACTCAGCCCGTTCGACATTAGAATGCATGCCAGCCATTCGACGGCAACCAGCGTCCAGTATGGCTTTGAAACATCCGACCAAGCGCGTCCGCGGTTGTTCGAATAGGGCACGCGGCGAACCGAATAGAGCTGGATCACGGGCCAAACCAGGAACATCACCGCAAACAGCGCGATGATCGTGAGCCACGCGGGGTTCGTAATTTCACCATTGTGCACCGCTCCGAGCATCCAGCCGGCGCCGAAGAAGCCGCAAACCAAGGCGGCAATAGCGCGGCCTTTTAACGGGACCGCACTGCGAGATAAGGAATTGGGGACCGCAAGAGTAGTTTCCATGGCTCTATACTGACCGCGGAAATGGCTACGCGGTAGTGAACTTCGTCAGCTTTCAAAGATGACAATTGTCAGCTGAAACCACCCCGGCCGCAGCTACGGAATTTTGTCGCAACAACTATAGATGTATATGCATCCAATCCGCCATGAGGACCGAATTACAAACGCCCGGCCCGCCCAGCGCGCTTCCCTGCCTATGCGCCAACCTCCGGCGCGCCTCCCGCATCGTGACCCAGCTCTATGAAGAGGCACTCCGGCCCCTGGGACTGCGCGCCACCCAGTTCACCGTCCTGCAAGCTCTTTCACTCGCCGGCGAAGTGAACCAAAGCCTCCTGGGCCAGATCCTGGCGATGGACAGCACCACCCTCACGCGAACACTGGAGATCATGAAACGCCGAGGCTGGATCGTACAACGCCGGGGTGAGGATCGCCGCGAATGGCGAATCGGCCTTTCCCAACCCGGCCGAGATCAACTCAAGCGCGCCCTGCCACGGTGGCGGAGCGTGCAACACCGCGTCCATTCCCAGCTTGGAAACGAGCTTTGGGAGCACCTTTTCAACGTCACCGGACAAATCGTCCGTGCGCTTACGGGTCTTTCTAATCCAAAAGGAGAAAAGTCGTAATGACAAACTACGGAAAAATCATTGCCAGGCTGATTGCGGCTTGGTTTATTGCGATTCTTGCGGCCTCGGCATTTCACGTGTTCAAAACCGATCCCAGTCGACCGCCGATTGCCCTGGGACTAGCCGTGCTGATACCCATCGTCGCGTTCGCCCTGTGGTTCCGCGCATTCGCGCCATTTCGCCAATTCACTCTCGCCTTGGATCCTCGCACGCTTACGTTCATGCAGTCCTGGCGCATCGTCGGGTTTGTCTTCTTGGTGCTTTATGCGGACGGCATTCTTCCCGGTTGGTTCGCCATGCCCGCCGGATGGGGCGATGTCTTCATCGGCATTACTGCCCCCTTCGTGGCGCTCAAGCTTGCCGATCCAAGCCGACGATCGAGCTTCCTGCTGTGGCAGGCGCTCGGGATTTTGGATCTCGTGGTAGCCGTGGGCACTGGCGCGAGCGCTTTCTTCATCGATCCGCACGGCATCCCCACTAGTCCTAATACAGTCCTCCCGCTGAGCCTGATCCCAACCTTCGGGGTTCCGCTCCTGCTGATCCTGCACTTCATCTCGATCGCGCAAGCTCGCCGCTGGCCAGCGCAGGATTATTCGAGCTTCGCACCGCCTAGCAATCGCTCGACATCCGCCCTCTCCGGCGCCGACGTCTGAGCGCCCGATCGAGTCACCGAAATCGCCGCCGCGGCGTTGGCGAATCGCAGCGCATACTCAATGCTCATGCCTTCTACCAGCGCCACGGCCAGCGCCGCGTTGAACGTGTCGCCTGCGGCCGTGGAATCGACAGCCCGAACTGGAACGGCTGGCGCGGCAAATGTTCCCTCCGCTCCGCAATACACGCACCCCAGATCGCTCAGTTTCACGATCACGGATCGAACACCCATCTCCCGGATCTTTTGCCCGATCGCGGCGGCATCGGCGACGTTCAATCGATTCGGGGGCACTCCCGCGATCAGACAGGCCTCATTCTCATTCGGCGTCGCGATGTCAACCAGTTCGAGGATCTCCCTAGGCAACGCCCGCGCCGGCGCGGGATCCAGGATACCGATCGCGGCTCGTTTACGCGCTTCTCCTAACCCGTGCGCGACGGTCTCAATCGGAATCTCCAGTTGAGTAAGCACGCATTTGGCGCCATCCAATCGGCCGATGTCTTCCGGCATGAGGAACCCGTTGGCGCCTGGCGCCACTGTGATGGAGTTCTGACCCGCCTGGTCCACGTGGATGCAAGCCACGCCGGTGGCCTCCGATTCTGTTTCGAGTATCGCCCGGACATCCACACCCACGCCCGCCAGATTCGCCTTGAGCGCACTCCCGAACGAATCGGCACCCACGCGTCCCAGCATCCGCACTGCAGTGCCGTCGCCCGCCAGTTTCGCCGCTGCATAAGCTTGATTCGCGCCCTTGCCTCCCGGAATGGTACGGAAATCGCGGCCGAGAATCGTCTCGCCAGGCATGGGCAGGCGATCGACATTGATCACGAAGTCCATGTTCAAGCTGCCGATCACGACAATCGAATGGGCCATAGTCGCTCTAAAGGCTCGCGACCCCAATCGCAATCAGACCGATCACGTATCCGGCGAACATCAAGCCAACCAGAGTCCAGGTGCTCTTCGCCGCTCCCGTGAATTCGTGCCAGATGAACACTCCCCAGATGGCGGCCACCAGCGTAGCGCCTTGTCCGAGCGCGTACGAGATCGCCGGCCCCGCCACTCCCGACGCCATCACGTTCAGACAAAGTGCCAGCATCCAGATGCATCCGCCCAGGAACCCCAGAGAATGCAACCGCGCGCGTCCGCGAAAATAGTCGCTATAGGTGTGCCGGCCCGCGCGCATGAAGATTGTGTTCACGACAACGTTGCTCGCGAGCAACCCCACGGCAAACAGAACTAGCGCGGTATACGGCGTAAGCAGTTCCGGCTCGATCGCGCGCGTGGTGAAATCCGGCGAGACCGAGGCGACCAGTTGCGGATAGAAGAACCCCATCAGGCATCCCGCGATACCCGAGAACACCAGGCCCTTGACCGGTTTTGTTTTAGCGGCCGGCGGGAGACGCCGATGCGCCAGCGCGGACATGATCATCGCAAAAACGATCAGGGCCACGCCGGTTATCAAAAGCGCGGCGTTTCCTTTGGGCGCGATAACGTAGCTCCGCACCGTCCCGATCACGAGCGCCAGGCCAACACCCACCGGAAACGCGACCGCCATGCCTGCCGCGTCGATCGCGACTACCAGCAGAATATTCGAGATGTTGAAGAGCACGCCGCTTGAGATCGCGGTCCAAATCGCGTTGGAAGCCGCGGTCCGCAAATTCTCGAGAAACGGCGCTCCAGCCGAGCCCGCGCTGCCCAGCGTGAAAGCGAACACGAGCGAAAACGCGAAAACGCCAATCGCGTAGTCCCAATAGAACAGCTCAAACGGCCATTTGTCCTTGCCGGCGAGCTTCTGCGTATTCGCCCACGACCCCCACCCCAACATCGTGACGACGCAAAACAGCACCGCAATCCCCAAATCGTGAACGATAAACACGGGCGACGGCTAGTATATATCAGCTCACTCTTCGTCCACGCAGACATCGTCCATCACTTCGGTATCGAGCTTGTGATAGTAGCGCGTGTAACTGTACGGTTTCGCCAGCGCCTTGGAGTCCTCTGCCGTTACTTTGTACTCGAGATATTGGCCGCCCAGCACCGGGCGAATCCGTTCCACCAGGTGCAGCGCGTCGCTATGCTGCGCGCCTGCGTCATTCAGCCAAGTCTGGTTGTTGAAACCGATGGTGTCCACCACCAGCGTCCCGGCTTCCCAGCGGCCTACCGAGTCGCCAAGCCAGGTAGATTCCAACTTGGCCGGATGACCGCGCTTTAGATAAATAGTGCGCATCATGCCGTGCGAGAGATCCTCGAACAGCATCACGATCATCGTGCTCGCGGGCGCCAGTTCGATCTTCGTTCGCTCGGCGGCCATCATGCGAAACGGTCCGACGGGCTGGCACATCTTCCAAGGATCCTTCGATGACGCCCGTGTCGTTCCAGGCAGCACTTCGATGGCCGCCGGCGATCCCGCGTTTTTGAGGCCGCCCGGCAGCGTGATCTTATCGGAAATGGATTGGTACACCCCCTCAAGATCGGGTTGCGCCATGATCACGGGCGCGAACAGAATCGCCAATGCGAAAGCTCTCATTTGATCTCGTGCGAGCGCTCCACTTGCTTCTTCAACGCCGCGTCTCGGTACTGCTTCCACGTTTCCGGGTCTTCGTTGCAAACATCCTCGGGCATCTCCGCTGTGTCCGGTTGCCTTTTGTAATAGCGGTTGTAGGTGTAAGCGGAAGTGAGCGCGTGACGATCCTCGACGGTAATGTTGATTTCGAGGAACGCACCCGTCAAACGAAAACGCTCCATCAGATGAGCCTCTTCGGTGTGCGGCTCCATTCCGCCGAACAACCACGACTTGTCGTTGAAACCGATCGTATCCACCAGTAGCGTATCGCGCTCCCAGTGGCCCACCGAGTGGCCGTTCCAACTGGGAATCGGGTCCTTGGGCTGCGAAGTGTTAAGAAAGATTCGACGTACGCCGGCCGTGTTGATGCTCTGGAAGGACATAATAATTCGGTCACGCTCCTGGAGCCAAAGAAACCGTCCGGCCATACTCGGATAGCGAAAGATTCCATCGGGCAAGCACACCTGGCCGGTGTCGTCCGCAATCCCGTCGGTCGCCTCCATGCGCGCCTTCGCCCAGGGCTGCAGGTGAGGGATGATCAGATTGTTCAGTTGCTCGCCGGGGGCGTCCTGCTTAAAGCCAGTGCCCGCGAGTTCACGGCCGGTCGCTAGCGCGTAATAGCCGGTCCAATCGGGATGTTGAGCGAAGCCGCACGCGGTCCCGAGCAGGAACATGATCCCGAGCGAGTGGAGAACTCGAACTGGAGTTTCCATTTTGACTGCTGGCAGTATACACCAGCCTTTTCGAGCCGCGCCGGTGGAGCGTACCGGCCACTTGATAAAATAGAAACGCCGCGTCCATTCCTTCTCTTGAACCAGGAGTATCCATGCGAAGTCTCTTTGTTTATTCGTTGGTATTGGCCGGCGTTTCCGTTTGCTGCGCTCAAGCCCCCAGCCCTGTTCTTCTGAGCGCGAGCAACTTGAGTCCCTTCCCGCTGTCTGTGGCGCCCGGCCAGTTGCTCACGCTATTTGTCCAGCCCGCTACCCCGATATCGCCAATCACAACTTCCGCCGTATCCGCGACCTTTTCTACGCTCGGAGCGGACCAGCCGATGCCTGTCGTGCAGGTGGCCCAGACCAACACCGCCTGCGATTTCCCGCTAGCTGGCCAATGCTCCCAGGTCCTGGCCGTGACCGTTCAAATTCCCTTCGGCATCCAGATATACTGTCCCGTTTGCGCGAGTCCCATCGTACCCGGCGCGCAGAACATCGTTATATTCGTGAACGGCGTGGCGAGTCAGTCTGTCGGCGTCCAGGGTTTCGCGGATCAGGTGCATTTCCTGAGCGCTTGCGACGTGATCGTCGCCGGGGCCAATCCGTCTTTGCAATTGAACGGCGGTCTGCCTTGTACGCCGATGGTCACGCACGCCGACGGACGACCTGTCTCCAACATTCTTCCCGCGCAAGCCGGCGAAGAACTGGTCGCCTATGCAACCGGACTTGGTGTCACCAACCCCGCGCTCACCGCTGGGCAGCCCGCCGCGCAAAGCAGCCCCACCGTCACCGCGTTCGGCATCGACTTTAACTTTCGAGCCAACGCGCTAGCCACCATGCCCGGCGCAATCGGCGCCTCCACCGGCACTCCGCTGTTTACCGGCGCCACTAAAGGCTACATCGGCCTGTATCAAATCAACTTCATCGTTCCCACGCCCCCGGTCGGCCTGCAGCCGTGCGTGGACAATGCGGCTGTGCCCCCACCAGGGTTGGCCGTTAAATCGAACCTCACGGTCAGCGTCGGCTCGTATTATTCTTTCGATGGGGCGGGCATCTGCGTTCGACCAGAGCCAGTTCTGGATCCGCCGGCAGCCTGATGAATAAACGTCTGCTCCTGATCGGCGCCACCACGGGGTATCAAACGCGCGCCTTCGCCGCAGCGGCGGAACGCTTGGGATATGAACTGGCGCTGGCCACCGATCGCTGCCATGTGCTCGACGATCCCTGGGGAGATCGCGCACTTCCGTTACGCTTCGAAGATCCCGTCGGCGCCGCCGCAGCGCTGGCCACAGCCCTGGTGGGTAACGCTTGTGTTGACGGCATCGTGGCCCTGGGCGACCTTCCGGCCTACATCGCCGCGCTCACTGCAGAGCGCCTGGGCATCCCATACAACTCGCCGAGTTCCGTGGCCGCCAGCCGCAATAAGTTTCTTGCTCGCGAGCGATTCCGCGCCGCTGGTCTCGCGGTTCCCGTTTTTCAGCGCGTGTCATTGGCGGAAGGCCCCGATCGCGCGGCCGAACAAGCTCGTTATCCTTGCGTCCTCAAACCACTCGGCCTTTCAGCCAGCCGCGGCGTGATTCGAGCGAATAACCCTGATGAATTCAGCGCAGCGTTCGAGCGGATTGAACGGATTCTCGCGGGCGAGGATCAATTTCTTCAGGTGGAGTCCTTCATCGAAGGCCGCGAGTTCGCGCTCGAAGGTATGCTTACCAATGGCCGCCTTCGCGTGCTCGCGCTTTTCGACAAACCGGATCCGCTGGATGGCCCGTTCTTCGAAGAGACCATCTACGTCACACCATCGCGCGAGAACCCAGCCACGCAACAGGCGATCGTCGAAACTACGGAGTCCGCCGTGCGTGCTCTCGGCCTTACCCACGGGCCGATCCATGCCGAAATGCGCGTGAATCGGCGCGGCGTCTGGATGCTTGAAGTGGCTGCACGGCCCATCGGCGGACTTTGTGCGCGCGTTTTACCGGGATTGGAAGAGCTGATTCTCCGCCATGGGGCAGGCGGGGACGCCGGCGATATTGCGATGCCCACCCCCGCCGCCGGAGTGGCGCCTGCGGCCGGAGTAATGATGATCCCGATCCCCCGCGAAGGGATCTACGTCGATGTCGAAGGATTGGACCAGGCGCGTTCCGAGCCTGGCATCGAAGACGTCATCGTGACCGCCAAGCAGGGACAAAAGCTCATCCCATTACCGGAAGGCGCCAGCTATCTCGGGTTCATTTTTGCGCGCGGCGAAACACCAGATGCCGCTGAACGCGCGCTACGAACGTCGCACTCGAAGTTGCGCTTTGAAATCGCGAGGGCGTTGCCGGTGCTTTGAGGGTTAGTTTTTGGTTTGCGGAGGTACATACCCGGGCGGGAGCGCGGCGCCCTGCCCGAAGAAGTAGTCTTCCATTTGCTTGAGAAGAAACTCTTGCGCTTCTTGTGTGCCCAGATTAAGCCGATACTCGTTCATGATCATCTTCATTTGTTCCAGCCACATCTTCCAGGCTTCCTTGGATACATTCTCATAGATGCGCTGGCCGAGCGGATGATTGTCGAACGGCACCTCGTCGAGTCCCGGCATTTCCTTCTGGAACTTGACGCAAAAAACCGTCCGGCCGGCCGTTCCACTTGCACTACCCATCCCCAAGCTCCTTTCGAGTCGAGCCCATCACCTCCGCTCGTCGATATTTTAGGATAGCAGAGCGTTCGGAACACGCCCGTTAGCAGCCCGCTGGCGGATTAGGCGGTTTTCTCGACGGCCTTCTCTGTGGATGCCTGGGCTCCCGCAGAGCCCTTCTTTCCGCTCAAGTATTCGGAAAGGCGTAAGGGGGTGGGCGCACCTTTTTCCATGGCCCGTTGGACCGCTTTTTGGTAGCGGCGCAGAGTTTCGCGTTTTACCGGCTCGCGGATCTGGCACGCCTCGATATCGAGCAGGATCTCTATCTCCCATGGCTGGAACGTGTTACGGTTCATGTTGCCACGAATCAGCTCCTGCATCAGGCGGTTGAAGCGGTTTAGCCGCGCTTCGCTATCCACAGTCTCCACGAGCATATCTTTTCTTTCACTACCTTATCGGCACTCGCCCGCTGAAACTTGAATAAGAAACTGGAACACTCGACAATGGGAACCGGAGACGCTACCGGTGCCCGACCCCGAATCTGCCCCCGAATCCAAAGGACCAAAGTTCGACACCCCGCGCCTGGCCCTTAACCGTATCTACACCAAGACCGGCGATCAAGGCCAAACCCACCTGGCTGGCGGACAGCGTGTCTCAAAGGACTCTCCGCGCATCGCCTGCTACGGTACGGTGGACGAACTGAACGCCTTTGTCGGCATGGCCGAGATCTCGGCCGCCAACTCGGACAATGACTCCGTGCCGTTGCTGGCGCCGATTTTGCGGCGTGTGCAGCACGAGCTGTTTAATCTTGGTTCGATCCTGGCCACCAGGCCCGAGGACGTTCATCCAAAACAGGCCCGGATCACCGAAGCCGAAATCCGGCAGCTTGAAATCGAGATCGACCGCGCCAATGCCGAGCTCCCGCCGCTGCGCTCTTTCGTTCTACCCGGTGGCACGCGCTTGAACACCGAACTGCATGCCTGCCGCACCATTTGCCGGCGCGCCGAACGGCTGGCCGTGACGCTGGCGCGGGATGAACCCATCCCTCCGGAAACGATCCAATACCTGAATCGCCTGAGCGATGCCTTCTTCGTCTGGAGCCGATGGGTGAATCACTCGCTCGGAGTTCCCGAAGTTCTCTGGGAGCCGAACCAGTCCGCCTCCGGAGCCGGCTAACCCCAGAGAGCCGTTTTCTTAGGCTCCAAAATCGGCTATCCTAATAAGTCGCACCGTAGTCATCAGTTTGCAATGCGAGCGTGCTATCAAAGGAACATTGCTCGACGCTGAGGGTGTTCCTAATGAAGGTACTCATTAAAAGCTGACGCCTCGTCCGCGTTCCGGCAACAAAAGACTTTTGCCATGACTAAACTGCGCCGCTAAGCGCGTGGTCCGGCTTGTGAGGAGGAAGAAGTCAATGACTGCATACGATCGTCCGGTTCGTTTTCTGCAATCAACTTTAATAACCGGTATCCTTCTAGCGCTTTTGTTTGCGGTTCGCGTGCCCTTGCGCGCCCAGCAGATTTATGGCGCGCTCACCGGAACCGTAACCGACGCCTCGGGAGCCGCCGTACCGGATGTCGCCGTCTCAGCGCGCAATATCGCGACCAACCTAACGGTTAACGGGAAGTCCCAGAACTCCGGTTCCTATTCGATTTCGAATCTGCCGGCGGGCATCTATGAGGTCACCTTCACCAAGGAGGGCTTCGACGAAGAGCGCCACACCGAAGTTCTGGTCAGTGGAGATCGCACCACTACCGTCGATGGCAATCTCAAGGTCGGCACCGTCGCCACGAAAGTGGACGTCGTCGGTACGCCACTAATGAACCAAGTGGACGCCACCACCGGATACGTTGTCGATCAAGCCACCATCGAGTCTACTCCTCTCGGCACTGGCAGCTTCACGCAGTTAGCGATCATGAGCCCCGGCGTCCATGCCGATTTCCTGCAAGGCGCGGGCACCAACGCGGGCCTCGGCAATCAAGCCATCTTCGCCAATGGCCAGCGTGACAGTAGCAACAGTTTTTCGATGAACGGGATCAGCACCAACAACCTCTTCAATGGAAACTCGGCCAGCAACACCCCAAACAACCGCTTCATTTTGAATACGGGCGAGAGGTTTGGTCCGGGCGGCGAGATTCAAACCGATACTTCGGTCTATGCCGCTATAGGGCAGGCGCTTCCCACACCGCCTCCGGAGGCCATCCAGGAGATCGCTGTCAACTCGGCAATGTACGATGCTTCCCAGGGCGCAAATAGCGGCGCCCACATTGATTTGGTGACCAAGTCCGGCGGCAACGATCTGCACGGCGAGGTGTACGAGAAGTTCCAGAACAGCGTCTTTAATGCGGCGCCCTTTTTCTATAACGCCTCGCCCGCGCTCACAGACAAAGTGCCGTTCATGAATCGCAATCAATTCGGCGCCACTCTCGGCGGCCCGATCAAGAAAAACAAGTTGTTCTACTTCCTCTCCTACCAGGGAGTTCGCGTGGCCGACGAGTCGGATGCCACCAGCACCGCCGTCGTTCCCTTGACACTGACCGATGACCGCAGCGCGCAGGGCATCATCAACATGATCCAGGGCGCCTACGGAACGACGATTGCCGCCAGCCAGATCAGTCCCGTCGCGGCGGGCTTACTCAACGCCCGACTGCCCAACGGACAGTATCTGATTCCCAGCGCCCAGCTCAACGCCACCACCGCACTTGGGGTGGGTTACGACGCCATCGTGCGAGGCCCCAACGCTCTCTCCAGCGTCGACCAGGGAATCGCCAGTGTCGACTACGACCTCAGCGACAAAGACCGGCTCGGCATAAAATACTACGTTCAAGATAACCCCACCAGCACGCCGTTCGGATCGGTTGGGGACCTGCTGGGATTCCCGCAACAACTTTCGGCCGGCAGCCAAGTGGGTTCGATCAACAACACCGTGATCCTCACTCCCAATGTGACCTGGGAGCAACGCGTCGGATTCACGCGCCTGAAGGCTTTTGCCGCCACGTCCCAAGACTTTAGCCCGAGCCAATTCGGGATTAATCTGCTCGGTTCCACCGCCTTCCCGCAACTTGCCATCGGCAGCGCCGACCCGACCCTGTCCGCCGGGCTGCAATTCGGCCGCGACCCCAGCTTCGGCAACGCCGGGATGTTCCAAAATCAGTGGGAGTACGGCACCACGTTGCATTGGGTGAAGGGTCGCCACTCGCTCCAATTCGGCGTGCAGTGGGACCACACGCAGCTCAATATCATCAACCGCAACACCGACACCGACAATCTACAGTTCTTTACCTTCCAGGACTTCGTCGAAGGCAATGTGCGCTCGGGCATCGGCAGCACCGCATTTCTTGGCTCAGCCAATCGTTACTATCGCTCCGACACGGTAGGCGCGTTCGTCAACGATAACTACAAGGTCCGCAGCAATCTGACCGTGACGCTCGGCCTGCGCTGGGACTTCGACGGACCGCTCTCCGAGAAATATGGCAGGCTGACGGCGTTTAACGGGAATTTGTACTCCTACGACGCAGCCACCGACACAATTACGAACTCCGGACTCGAGATTGCCGGAAACAATGCTACCGCTGGCACCCCAGGCGCGAGCGACACTCTGATGAAGAACCACCAATGGGGATTCGCGCCTCGCATCGGCATCGCCTGGAATCCTCTTCCAAAACTAACCGTGCGCACCGGCTTCGGAATTTACTACGACCGTGGCGAATTCTTCAGCTATCTTTCGCCCAGCGCCGGCGGCGGTTTCAATGGGCCCTTCGGAGTCACGCTCGAGCCGCCCTTTGTTTCGCCCATCGTCGCGCAAAGCGGCGCGACGCTCTCAAATCCGTTCGGGACCAGTTTACCGCCTCCATCCCCCTCAACAGCGGCAGCGTTTCAGGCTTTGCTTCCGAACTTGAACCAAACTGAAAACAACACAACCCCGCCCGGAAACTACTTCGGACCATTTCTGTTCGGCGGCTACGACATCAACAACAAACTGCCCTACACCGAGAACTGGACCTTCGATCTTCAATACCAGGCCGCCAACAACTGGCTGTTCAGCGCCGGCTACGTCGGCAACCATGGCGTGCACGAAGTCCTGCCGATTGCGTTTAATCAACCCGGCATCGCCACACCGCAACATCCGATCAATGGTCAGATTTATTCTTACGGCGGCGTCAGCCCGAATTTCAGTCTCGATCTAGAGCCTATTTCAACCAACGAGTACGCAGGCAACGCGCCCGCTCGCGTGCCGTATATCGGTTACGATATGAACTCGGTTCTCTTCAAAGCTGAGGGAATTTCCAATTACAACGCTCTCCAGTTGCAGGCCCGCAAACGTTTCTCGAGCGGCTTGCAATTCACCGCGTCCTACACCTGGTCCCACTCCCTGGATGAGCAAAGCGGCTTGGGACTGTTCTTTACCGGCAACAATCCCTTATACCCGAAGCAGAGCTACGGAAATTCCGATTTTGACCGCACCCACGTGTTCCTGATCAACTACAGCTACGCCATCCCCAAGCTGACTTCGAACAAGGCCCTGGGCGTGGCCGTCAACGGCTGGATCATCGGCGGCCAAACCATCGCCCAGAGCGGCGAACCCTACAGCATCTACGATTTTTCGGGTTCGGTGGGGAGTTTGTATTTCGGAACGTCCAACTACATCGGAAATCCGATTGTTCCGTTGAAACCGGGCGTTACCTACCAGCAGGCGCAGTTGCAGGGCACCACCGGCGTGAACGCCGGCAAGCCGGTCTTAAACGTCAACGATTTCGCGCCGCAGTTCGTCGCCCCGGGCCAGGATGGTGTACCGCCTTGCGATGCCACAGGCTGCGATCTGTACGAGTCGCTCTACGGTGCCTCGGGCCGCAATACCTTCCGGGCGCCCTTCGAGGTGCGCTTCGATATGTCGCTGGGCAAGGAATTCGTCCCGACCGAGCGGATCCGGGTCCGCTTCAACTTCGACGCATTTAACGTCTTCAATCATCCGGATTTCGATGCGCCGAACAACAACGTGACGTTTTTCCCCAATTTTGTAGGGCCGCCTTCGTTCCCGCCCGCGGGGAGCCTGGGGATTATCCAGCACACGCTCGGAAGCCCGCGCTTCCTGCAGTTCTCGCTGCACCTGATCTTTTGATCAAATCGCGCAAAACGGAGCGCGGCGCGAAACAGTTCCTGGTTGCCGACCGGGGCGCCCCGCACCCTTTGCGCTTCTATGATCAAATCGCGCAAAACAGAGTGCTCGAACAGGCCCTGCTAGGGTAGAGTCCCTAAGCAATCGCCTGCTAATCTCATTACGTGAAGCTGCTGGTCTTTTCCGATATTCATGGCGACAAATCGGCGCTCGAGAAACTCATGGCCATCGAGGCCGACTATTATTTTGCCGCCGGCGATTTGGCAAATTTCGGGCGGGGCCTGGAGGCCATGGGACCCATCCTGCAGAAGCGCGCCGACCAAATGTATGTGCTGCCGGGCAATCACGAGTCCGAGGCCGATGTTACTCACTTTTGCCGCGACTTCGGCTTTCACGATTTTCACGGCCAGATATTGGGAAGCGCGGGGGAACTCGCGGGCTATCACATTGCCGGACTCGGTTACTCCAACCCGACGCCCTTCGACACTCCCGGCGAGTACAGCGAAGAGGAGCTCAAGAATCGCCTCGACAAATTCTCCGGGCTCGATCCGCTGGTGCTGATTTGCCACACGCCACCCAAAGGCACCCCGCTCGATCGCGCCGGTGAAGGCAAACATTTCGGGAGCCAGGCCATCCGCGAATTCATCGAACGCGAACAGCCCAGATTTTTCTTTTGCGGGCACATTCATGAAGCCGCCGGCCAATATGCGTTGCTGGGCCGAACACAGGCCTGGAACGTCGGAAAACGCGGCCAGTTGCTAGAATTGCCGCCCCTGGTAAAATAGAAATTTCAGCCCGAGACGAAAATGACCCTCGAAGAACACGAACGAGAATACACTTCGCTCCGCCAGCAAGCTGACGCTGTGCGGAGCTATCTTTGACTCCTCCAACAAGAAACTGCAGTTAGCGAAAATCGAGCAGCAGATCTCCGATTCCGATTTCTGGAACCAGCCGCCTGAAAAAGCCCAGAAGATCATGCAGGAGCGCAAGCGCCTGGAACAGGCCATCGCCGACGAAGCCGAGGTGGCGCGCCTGACGTCGGACCTGGACACGCTGTTCGAACTGGGGCGGGAAGGCGAAAACGTCACAGCCGAGTTGGACCGCGAAATCCAGCTTTTTTCCGAGCGCTTGGAAGTGCTGGAAACGGCCATGCTGCTCAACGGTCCGAACGATACCAAGAGCGCCATCATGGCCATCCATCCCGGCGCGGGCGGCACCGAGAGCCAGGACTGGGCTGAGATGCTGCTGCGCATGTATCTGCGCTGGGCCGAGCGCCACAACATGCACGCCGTCGTGACCGATCGTCTGGAAGGCGAAGGCGCGGGCATTAAGTCCGCGACCATCGAAATCGAAGGCGAGAATGCGTACGGCCTGCTGCAGTCGGAGATCGGCGTGCATCGCCTGGTGCGGATCTCGCCGTTCGATGCCAACGCGCGGCGGCACACTTCCTTTGCTTCGGTGTTTGTGTATCCGCTGATCGACGACGACATTAACATTGACGTCAAGCCGGAAGACCTGAAGGTCGACGTTTTCCGCGCCTCCGGCGCCGGCGGCCAGCACGTGAACCGCACCGAATCGGCCGTGCGCATGACCCATCTTCCGACCGGCATCGTCGTCCAGTGCCAGAACGAGCGCTCGCAGCACAAAAATCGCGCCAGTGCGCTGAAGCAAATGCGGGCCCGGCTATACGAATACGAGCTGGAGAAGAAACGGGCCGCCGACAAGAAGGTGGAGGACTCCAAGCTCGAGATCAATTTCGGCAGCCAGATCCGCAGCTACGTGCTGGCGCCGTATCGCATGGTGAAGGATCATCGGACCAAGCTTTCCATAGGCGACGTGGATCGCGTTTTGGATGGCGACCTGGATCGGCTGATGCACGCCTTTCTGGTTTTCAAACACACCGGCAAAATTGCGGGCGATGGAAAAGAAGATCTGCCTGAGTAAAGCGGCCGAGCTGATCCGAGCCGGAGAATTGGTCGCGTTTCCGACGGAGACGGTGTACGGGCTCGGCGCGAACGCGCTCGATCCGGCCGCGATTGAAAAAATCTACGCCGTGAAGGGCCGTCCGCCTTCTAGCCCGCTGATCGTTCACGTAAGCTCTATCGAAATGGCCAAAAGCCTGGTTCGCGAATGGCCGGAGCGCGCCGAAAAGCTGGCCGCGAAATTTTGGCCCGGGCCGCTGACCCTGGTATTGCCGAAACAGCCGCACGTGCCCGATCGCCTGACCGCGGGCCTAGATACCGTGGGTGTTCGGATGCCCGCGCATCCCATCGCGCTTGATCTGATTCGCGAATCAGGCGTTCCGATCGCCGCGCCGAGCGCGAACCCGTTTACGCAGCTTTCGCCGACCACCGCTCAACATGTTCGAGACGCGCTTGGCGATCACATCGCGATGGTGCTGGACGGAGGGCCGTCGAATGTGGGCATCGAATCCACAGTTCTCTCGCTTTCGGGGCCGAATGCAGTATTGTTGAGACCGGGCATGGTGACGCGATCGGAAATCGAAGCGGTGATCGGGCCGATAACCGTCATCGGGTCGGTAGCTGAAGGCGCTCATGCCTCGCCGGGGTTGCACGAACGGCACTATAGCCCCAGGACGCCGCTGATCTTAATGCAACGCGGGCAACCGCTTCCCGCCGGTCGCGGAATTTGTCTCGAAATGCCCGCCGATCCACGCAAATACGCAGCCGTGCTTTATGAAAAGCTACATGAAGCGGATGCGCAGGGCTGTGACTGGATCGCCATCGAACCACCGCCCGAGGGTGAAGAGTGGGCCGCGATTCGTGATCGATTAGAGCGAGCTAGCGCGCGTAACAGGCCGAAGGCTTCCAGCCGGTAGCATCGGGCTGTTTCCGAAAGTGCGTGCTGGTGATCATGGTGCGGAACAGATAGGTTGGATCGGAGACGATGGTCTTCACCACAATCCAGTCGGCTTCAGGCTCCTTGATCACGTCGTAAAATTCCTGAACAGTAGTTTTGTCGCTGTACGGTACACCGTTGCGGCGGAGATAGCCGGCTGCCAAATGGCTGGTGTTCACTTCGAGCGAGCCGCCACGGGTTGGATCGAACGCGGTTCCGAAATATCCGACGCCGCCGGCGGGCCCGAGCCAGCGCGCGGCCGAATAGCCTTGTAACGTCGGAGGACCGCTGGGAGTTTGTGGCGGACCGAAGTGCAGCAGGCGCGTTTGCGTTCCGGCGTCCGCTTCGATCTTGAGCGTGTTCTCGTCCTGCCAAGTGATGTGGAGACGCGTCGGGATGCGCATCAAGCCGGCCGCTCCGTAAGCCTTGCACTGACTGCCGGCGGCCTCGTCCTTGGCCGGGTCCCACTGATTGGTGACCTTGATGCCTTCGGGATTCAGCGGCACGCCGGCGAAATCGCCCTTGGGCGCCGCGATCATGCGGAAGCGCCAGTCTTCAGTGACGATCGATACCCAGTAACCGGTGAGATCGATGGGCGCGACCTCTTTGGCCGGTTTCGGCGGACCGGGAGGAGGTCCAAACGGAAATTGCGCGAAGAGCGCGGGCGCTAACGCCAGAGCAGCTATCAGATGGATTTTCATTTCTCGCCCTTCAGACTTTTGTAGACGGCTTCTACGAATTTGTCCGTGGTCCAGAAGCCGGTGGTGGAACCGTACAAGGGATCGTAGTCCTGCGTTGGACGCGCGGCTTTCACTTGTTCCAGTGTCATGCCTTTCTTGATCATGTCCTGAATGCGGTCGCGAATGATGATGGTCATTTCGCGGAAATTGAGCACATCGCCGAAATCGCACAACCGGCCATGGCCGGGGATCACCATCGTGCCGCCTTCCTGGCCGTATATCGGAATAATCATGTCGACGATTTTCTGCAGCGCATCAATGGTGCCCTGAATACTGCCGCCGGCAGCCAGGTCAATGATCGGATAAGCGGTGGTGGTGAAAATATCGCCGGTAGCGATGACATCGTCGCGGCGGAAGAACACAATGCTATCGCCATCGGTATGAGCCGCGGGCTGGTGCAGGATGTCGATGCCTTCGCCGTTGAAGTACAGCTTCTTCTGATCGCTCAGGAAGGTGTCGGTGGGCCAGCCATCCACCGGACTCGGAGCCTGCTGGCCAGTTGGGGCGCTCATGCGATTGATGACGTTGATGTGCGAGAGGATTGCGGCGCCCACGCCGGCGTCCTTAATGTCACCGGTGACGTTAGCGCCGACGATGGTGCTGCCGGCCAGGCGAATTTTCGCATTGCCGCCGGTGTGGTCGGGATGGTAATGCGTGTTGATGATGTAGCGGATGGGGCCGTTCGAGATCGATTTGATAGCCGCGAGCGTTTTGTCGGCCATCGACGCCAGACCGGTGTCAACCACCAGCACGCCGTCTTTACCGGTTTGCACGGTAATGTTGCCACCCGCGCCGACGATCATGTAAATGTTGCCCTGCACCGGCAACACGTGGACTTCATCGGTCTGATTTTGCGCGCAAGCCAAACCGGCGGTCGCGACTAGTAATGCAAACAGGGTTTTCATTTTGCGTCCGCCTTCTTGGCCGGAGCTGCGCCGCGGATCTTGTCTTGATATTCGGGGTACATGGTATCGGCTCCGCCGCGCGCGGCTTGCGGCGGGATGCCATGAGCAGCCGGGAACTCGTCCAGGAACTTATTGGTGCCGGGCAGATGATGCGGGATCACGCCCTTCGGCCGGATGACCTCTTCCACGCTTTCACACGGATAGGGCGCGATCTGGCCGCCGATTTCATAAAGGTAGTCGCGCGTCCGGATGAATGGCTCGGTGAGATACGCGGGATCGCGAATCACGGTCATGATGGTGAGGTTGTCGCCATGACGGATAAAGTGCTCGGTGACTACGGCGCGATCGCTGCGCGGCAGGCCGTTGCGCCGGATCCAGCCTTCTTTTAAATGCGTCGTCGTGACGGCCAGGACGTCACCTTCCCATTTGCCGGTGGAAAAGCCTTGCGATGTATGCAGGGCGTATTCAGGCGGATGCGGACGGCCGTCCATCCAGATGGTGCGTTCGGTGCCCCAGGCGAAGTGGTGCGTGTGGATGGCGATGAGCTGTTGCGAATCCTTATCGAATTCTTCCCACATGCGAAGGCCGGCAAAGCTGGGAACATAATCGGACGGATGGACGCGGCACTGGTATTCGGGCAGCGTGATGAGCGATGCATCCCAGGCGTCGGCGCGGAAGCGGGCGGCGGGGTTGATGGGCACGCCCAAGTAGTCGCCCAACTCGGGGCCCGGTAGGCGTTCGGGCTCATCTTCGTGGAGAATCTGGAGATTGTTCCAGACGCCGGCCAGGTTGACCTGCGCGCCGGCGGGCGCCTGAGTGAGCGCGAGCAGCGCGGGGAACAGCCAGACAGGGCTGGCCATTCGGAGAAGTCGTTGCATTGGACCTTCCTATGTTTGGGACTCGGGCGTTCAAGCCCGAGTGGGTATTAGAGCGTGACTCACCTGATTGTATACAGGGCGGTGGGGATTGGCAATTCGGGGTTGGCGACGCGGTTATTTCTAGCGCTCTTCTTTCTTCGGTTCTGGGTGCGGCGGTGCGGCGGGCCGTGCTTCAGGGCGAGCCTGTGGCGCCGGTCGCGAAGGAGCGGCCGGTCGTGCTTCAGGGCGAGCCTGTGGCGCCGGTCGCGAAGGAGCGGCCGGTCGTGCTTCGGGACGAGCCTGCGGCGCCGGTCGCGAAGGAGCGGCCGGTCGTGCTTCAGGGCGAGCCTGCGGCGCCGGTCGCGGGGGAGCGGCCGGTCGTGCTTCGGGACGAGCCTGCGGCGCCGATCGCGAAGGAGCGGCCGGTCGTGCTTCAGGGCGAGGTTCAGGCTGCTGGGCCGGTACTTGACGCCTTGCTACAGCTCCGTTCTGGGGCGCCCTATTTTCTGGCGCAGGTCGATTCTGTGGAGCGGGCCGAGCTTCGGGACCGGCTTGCGGCCGCTGTATTTGTTGGGGCGGCGCTTGTTGACGGTTAGCCTGGACCGGACCGCGCTTACTGTTTTGAGGAGCAGGCGCTGGAGGCGCGGGCCGTTGTGCTTCTCGAACCGCGGCGGCGGGCGGGCCTGGGGCCGGCGCCTTGTACTCCGTAGGAAGGGGGCGCGACGCTACCAGCGCTGACGGCTTTGCGGCCGCACCTGATTTTGCAAACTGAGCGCGATTTGTGGATGCCTGGCGCGCGTGCTGAATCTGCGCGGCTACGGGCGCCGTTCGGGGACCCCGCGCCACAGCCAATTCCTGAGGCGTGGGACGCGCGTCCACTCCGCCGCGTCCGCCATTAAAACTGACATGATCGCCGCGGCCGCGTGGCGCGTTGTAATTGTAAACATTGTGAACGACGCCTGGATCCACGTTCGTTACCGAGCGGTTGTAGTACATATTGCCGTGATTCCAATAGCCGCCGTAGTAGCCACGGCCCGTGTATCCATAGCCGTAATCGATGCCGCCATAGTACCCAATATGCGGAGCCCAATAGCCGCCGTGCCATAGATAGACTCCGTTATCCCAGCCCCACCACGGCGGAGTCCAAAGCGCGCCAATGTAAGGGGCCAGTACCCAGGCACCGGGAACCCAGTAGTAGCCGTCGTTCGCGTAGCTCCAGGAACCAGGGTTCCAAACGTAATCGTCGCCAGGGGCGGGAGGCTGGTCGTACTCGGGCAGAGGCGGCGGAGGCTCTGACGCCTCCACCGGCTGTCCGTAGGAGGCATTCTGATCGTAACTTTGATCGTAGCCCGAAGCGGGCGCGGAATTTTGTCCGGACGAAGCTTCTGGTGGCGCTGGCTCGGAACCAGATTGATCGGCCGATGCCAAGTTCCCGTTGGCGGGATCGCCGCTCGGGGCGCTATTGACGTCGGCAGGTTGATTTTCAGTGGACTGAGTTTGCGGCTTGTTGCAAGCGGCAAGTAATACAAAGAGAAAGGTAGTAACGAATGTGAAACGTCGCACGGGCTGGTCTCCCCGCGATGAACCTAGCACGCCAAGGGCCAACGCACGCTAATTAGAAGGAAACTTTGGGGGCGTTGCGAGCGCCTGGCTCGGTCTTGAAATAGGCGTCGTTGCGTTGGAAGCCGAACATGGACGCTGCGATGTTATTGGGGAACAGCTCGATGTCGGTGTTGTAACGCTGCACGGTCTCGTTGTATTTGCGGCGCTCTACCGCGATGCGATTTTCGGTACCCGCCAGCTCGTCCTGCAAACGCAGGAAGTTTTCGTTCGATTTCAGTTGCGGGTAGTTCTCTACAACGACAAGCAATCGACTAAGAGCCCCATCTAATTGCGAATTTGCTTGGATTTTCTCTGACGGCGAGCGGGCGCCGCCTAAAGCCGCGCGAGCGTCGGTGACTTCCTTGATCACGGCCTGTTCCTGTTTGGCGAAGCCCTTCACCGTCTCGACAAGATTCGGAATCAGATCGGCGCGGCGCTGTAGCGCGACGTCCACCTGCGCCCAGGCCGCGCTCACCGCTTCGCGCTCGGTAACCAACTGGTTCTTCGAACCCATGGCCCAGCCGAAAACGCCGAGAACGGCTAAAACGATCACCCCAATTACTACCAATGCAATTTTCATCGATGGCCTCTCATTTGGTCATTTTCTTACTTACCGAGACGGTCGACGTGCTCGACCAGAGCTTCGATCTGTTTCAGATAGCTTCCAAACAGCGCTTCCGGATCCACATCTTTGGCGAGTTTGCTTTGATCTCGCAAATCGAGCAAAGTATCGAAGGGCGTTCCATCGGCGCCGATCTCCGGCAAGTGCCGCACGATTTCGCGCTTGCGCCATCCCGATGGCATCCCCGAAACCAGTAAAGCGTGGCGTGCCAGAACCAGAAAATTCGGCACCGAATCGACCATGAGCCTTAGAAGCTCGGGCTTTTTCGAAAGAACGTCCGCAGCCTTTTGACGCAATCGCAGCAGTTTCGAGCGCAGCTCCATCTCCACCTGCGCGCGGTAAAAGGTCTTCTCGATGACCAGGTCCTGAATTAGATCTTTGCCGAACAGCACGCGCCGGCGTTCCTTCATGTCCTCAAATTCGATGGGAAAACAATCCGTGGACGTGCGCAGCTCCGTTTCGCTCAACAAGAGCGGCGATGGATTGCCCTGAGCGCGCCACCATTCGAAGATCGGTCCGTCGCTCGCAAGTTCGTCCGGAGTGATGCGCGTGAGAACACACAAAACATTCAAGTCCGAGAAGTGCTCTTTGTGTTCGCCGGTCGCAGCGGAGCCATATAAAACCACCGATAGCAGGCGTTCGCCATGGGCGTTTTTCAAACGATCGACGAGTTCCTGGAGTTTGTCTTCCATGTTTTGTCTGAAACGTTAAGTGGTCACCAGCTACCGGAAGCGCCGCCGCCTCCCGAATCGCCTCCGCCAAAGCCGCCGAATCCTCCGCCTCCACCACCGGAACCGAAGCCGCCGCCGCCCCAGCCCGAATCCCTTCGCCCGGATCCTAATAGATTACCCAGAATCATGCCGGCCAAGAAGCCTCCACCGCCGCCGCCCCGCAGTAGAAAGAACAGCACGACGATACCGATGATGATGACGGGCAACGGAAAGCCGTGCGAGCGCGTGCTAACGGTGCGCTCCTGAGTGCGAGCGCGTGGAGCCGGAGTAACGCCTTTTGCACGGGCAATATAGGCGCCGATCTGCACCGCGCCCGAGATCATCGCCTGGCCGTAAGCGCCGCGGCGCAAGAGCGGTTGAATGCCGCGCAAAATGCTGCCGTCGAATCCGTCCGGAAGTATTGGTTCCAGGCCGTAGCCGACTTCGATACGATCGCGGTGATCTTGAACCGAGAGGAGCAGCATAATCCCCTCGTCCTTGCCCTTCTTGCCGACGCCCCACTGACGAAAAAGGTCGTTCGAGACTTCTTCAATGGGCTCGCCGTCGAGCGAAGGCAAAGTCACCAGCGCCATCTGTACACCGGTGGATCGCTCGATCTGTCCGGCATAGATCTCGAGCTGCGTGCGCGATTGGGTATCGATGACGTGCGCGAAGTCGCTGACGTAGCCCTGCGGCTTCAGCGATTTCAGATCGAGCGCAAATAGTGACGCCGAGCCGCCAAAGGGGGCGATTAAGACAATGAAGGCGCCTAGAACGAGTACGGCTCTCCCCGGTTGGCCCAATCTAAAATTTAGCAGTCGAGTTCCTCGCGTTTGATACGGAAGTCGCCCAAATTGCCCAGCACGGCGAGCGTGATGTTCTTCGGATCGAAGAATTCGCGTGCGATCTCGCGCACCTGCTCGGCAGTGACGGCTTCGATGCTCTCCAGCATTTCATCCAGAGTGAAGAAGCGCTGGAAATAGAGATCCTGGCGCGCGAGATTGCCCATGCGGCTGGACGTGGATTCCAGGCCGAGCATAAAGGAGCCTTTCAGGTTGTCCTTGGCGCGGCGCAATTCCTCTGCCGGCACCAGATCGCCCTTCAGCTCGCGGAACTCCTTGATGATGGAGTCGATCACTTTGCCGCAAGTTTCCACGGCAGTACCGGCGTAAATCGCCATGCAACCGGTATCGCGGTACATCGAAAGCTCGGAATAAACGGCGTAGGCCAAACCCTGCTTCTCGCGGATGTTCTGGAACAGGCGCGAACTCATCCCGCCGCCGAGGATGGTATTCAGGGTGAGGCAGGCGAAGCGCAGCTCATGCGGAAAGGGATAGGCGGGCACGCCCATGTAGAGATGGGTCTGCTCAAGCGAAGTCTTGTTGCGAAATACCAGGCGAGCGTGCGGCACCGGCGCGACTTCAGGAGCCAGCTGGACGTTCACCGGCAGATCTTCGAAGTGCTGGCGGGCCAGATCCACCAATTGCGCGTGGTTCAAATTGCCGGCGGCGGTGATCAAAATATTCGAGGGCGAATAATAGCGCTGAAAATACGAATCGATCATCCCGCGATCGAACGCGCGAATGGTATCTTTGCTCCCGATAATGGGCTTGCCGAGCGGATGGTCTTTGTAAAAATTGCTGGAGAAGATATCGTGGAGCAAGTATTCGGGATTGTCCACCTCCATCTTCAGCTCTTCCAGGATGACGCCCTTTTCCTTTTCGATGTCTTCCTCGCGAAACAGAGGATTGCGGACCATGACGGCCAGCACGTCGAACGCAATGGGCAGGTGTTCGTCCAGCACCTTGGTGTTATAGCTCACCATCTCCTTGGCGGTGAATGCGTCCAGGCCGCCACCGATGGAATCCACTGAGCGGGCGATCTCCTCGGCCGAGCGGTTCTTGGTGCCCTTAAAGAGCATATGCTCGATGAAGTGCGAGATGCCGTTCTCTTGGGAGGTTTCGCGCCGCGAGCCGGTACGAATCCAGACGCCCAGGGAGACTGACCGGACGTGGCTCATCTCCTCGCTGATGACGCGGACCCCGTTCTTCAGCGTCGCAACCTCGATATCGCGGAGAGTTTGAACTGCGTTGGTCATTTGGTCTTCCTTTATTTTATCGCGTATTTCGGCCGGGCCCGATCTAAATGCTAAGTCCGAATATGGTTTTATCGGCTGGGGTCTTCTATACTGAGGATATGGCGCAAGCTATTGTAGGCCTGGAACTTCCGGATCTACAAGCCGCTCTGGGATCAGAACAGCCCACCTTTCGGGCCCGCCAAATATACGACGCGGTGTACCGGCAAAGGGTAGGGGATCTCGTCGAAATCACAAATCTCCCTGTAAGTTTAAGAAAAGAATTGTCTTCTCGACTGGCGATGGGCTTGCCTGCGCCAGCGGCCGAGTACCGGAGCTCGGACGGGACCCGCCGCTATCTGCTTGAATTAGAAGACCAGAGGACCGTTGAGACGGTTCTGATGCCGGAGGAAGGTTCCGACCGCAAAAGAGACACAATTTGCATTTCGAGCCAGGTGGGATGTCCCGTCAACTGCCAGTTCTGCCTGACCGCGCTGATGGGACTGGAACGGAATCTCACGGCCGGCGAGATCGTGGGTCAAGTGCTGTTCGTGATGCGGGCGCACGAGATCGCGAGTGGGAGCGACCGTCTGAACATCGTGATGATGGGCATGGGCGAGCCGCTGCTGAATTTGCCGAACGTGATCAAAGCGACGCGGATTCTGACCGATCCAGCGGGAATCGGGCTGTCGCCGAAACGGATCACGCTCTCAACAGCCGGCATTGTTCCCAAAATCGCCGAGCTGGGGGGCGAGCCGGTGCGGCCGAAGCTGGCGATTTCGCTGAACGCGTCGAACGAAGAGCAGCGGCGCGAGCTGATGCCGATCACGCGCAAGTATTCGCTGAAGGACTTGCTCGCCGCGTGCAAGGCGTATCCGCTGCGGCCATGGGAGAAGCTGACGTTCGAATATGTGTTACTCAAAGGTGTGAACGATTCGGACGCCGATGCGCGGCGCGTGGTAAAACTGCTGGCGCATTTGAACGCGAAAGTGAATTTGATCGCCCTGAATCCGGGGCCGGGGATTGCATTTGAGACGCCGGATCCAGAACGTGTGCGCGAGTTTCAGGCTATCGTGCGGCGGGCCATGCCGTGTTTTGTGCGCAAGCCGAGAGGGCGGGATATTTTCGCGGCGTGCGGTCAGTTGAAGAGACAGCCATTGGCTCTTGGCGATTAGCCATTGGCGGCGAGCGCTATCGCATCTCAGTGCGAATGGAGCAGGCTCCAAATTGCTCCCGCGGTCATAATCAGACAGATTGCGCTTATCCCCAGAACGTTACCGAGGGAATCTGCGTGTCATAACGCCGTTTCAGATAGAAGCGCCAAGCGCGGAAGCCGATGTACCCACACCACAGGATCATGAGCCATGAGACAAGCGGTCCTGGCCCGTTTGGACTAGGAGGAAACCGGGCCCAGCAAGATGGCGCTCATCGCTAAGGATTTACTTTCTGCAAACGGCGTAAAGTGAAAATCTCCGGGTGGATGTTTTCCGAGCGCAGCTTTTTCCAATCGTCGGACACGTGAATCAACTTGCCGCTGATGTGATTGGACTGCTCGGACGCCAAAAACAGCGCCAGTTGAATCTGTTTTTCAGGAGCGACGCCGCCGGTTTGACGGACTTCGAGCGCCTCCTCGGTTTCCTTCCAACCCGCGCGATCGCCGGCGCGAAGGATCTCGTCCGTCATGTGAGTGTAGGTGCCGCCAGGTCCCATGCAGTTGATCTGGACGTTGTGCTCGCGAACCTCCTCGGCGATGGTCTCCACCAGGCGGACAACGGCGGCCTTCGAGGCCGCGTAAGCGGAGAAATTCGGGCGCGCCATGGTGGCGCCAGGCCCGCTCATGACGACGATCTTGCCTTGGCGGCGCGCAATCATGTGCGGGAGCACCGCCTTGCAGGCGTTCATGACGCCCAGCAGGTTGGTCTGAATGGTGTCGAGCCAGGCCTTGGGCGATTGTTCCACGAAAGGCCCGATGGGTCCCAAAACTGCCGCGGCGCAGATGAGAACATTCACTTCACCGTAATGGACGCGCACGCGGTCGACGGCGGCGTTGACCTGCTCGAAGTCGATGACATCGGCGCGAATTCGGAGAGCGTTGCCGCCGGCGTGTTCGATCTCCAGGTGCGCGAGATCTAATTCGGCTTTACTGCGAGCAAGCAACGCCACGCGATTTCCAGCCGTGGCAAATCCGATCGCCAGCCGCTTGCCGATGCCTCGACCGGCCCCAGTAACGAGCACACCGGCATTAGTCAGAGTTTCCACCGTGCTGATTCCTGCCAATTCAGGTTAGTACAACGCGACGAGCCATGCGAGCTACCCGGCCCCGGATGAATCGCCGGAAGCCAAGTGCTTTTGTCGGTACATTGCTTCATCGACGCGGCGAAAGAGCTGTTCTGGCGATTCACCGGCGCAGTATTGAACCAAGCCAACTGTGACAGTGATGTCGACGCGGCGTTCGCCCGCCGGCCCAAAAATTTGGTAGGGTCCGTTGAGGCGTCCGGCGATTTGGCGGGAGCGGGACTCGGCGACGGCGAGATCGCAGGCCAGGATTGCAAGGAATTCGTCGCCGCCCCACCGGCAGACATAGTCGCGGGCGCGGACTTGGCTGCTGAGGCGGGCCGCCAACTGTTTCAATGCCTGATCTCCGTAGAGATGTCCAAACCGATCGTTGATTTCCTTGAAGCCGTTCAGATCGAAGAGCAGAACGCAGAACTCCGGCCGGGCTTCGATGCGCGCTGCGAGCTCGCGGTCCAGGTCGCGACGGTTAGCCACGCCGGTTAAGGGATCCAGCGTGGCCAGTAATTCCACCTCGTGAAGACGACGCTGGATCTGGATCATTTTCTGGCGCAGCCGGGCGAAGTCGTCGCGGCTATCGAGTTCGATGGATTGGACGAAGTCTCGCAATTCGGAGGTCCAAGCAGAGAGGCGCGGCAGATCGCCGGATCGGACGGCGGATTCGAGCCGATCCACGAAATCGAGAAGCTGTTCGACGTGCTGTACATTGCGCCCCGCGCTCGAGTCCTCGGTTCGGGTCACCATGCTGAGGGTTTGATTGAGGTCACGGGCCAGCGTCTCGTTTTGGAGGCGAGCTCGCTGACAGAAACTTTGCAGTAGTTCGTGTAGCGCGTCACGGCTTTGCTCGAGCGCCGCCGGAGTGGGATCGGCCGCTAGACGAGACCGCAGGCTCAGGAGGGGTTCACGGAAAGAAGTGGCGCTCTCCGGCGAAATCGCTTCGATGATCTCCGCAATTTGCTGGATGGAGTAAAGATAGGACTCCAGCGCGGCAGTCATTATACCGGCTCCCTCAAGGTCGCGGTTCCGTTCAATGTGAATCGGCCGACGGCGCAAAGCCCTCTTGATACGCCTCCACACCTTGGGACGGAACCGCAATCTTGATCAGCTTGCGATTGTCATCCACCCAGAAGTCGAGACTGATGGGCTGGCCCTGCGGCGTAGAACCGCTGACAGTCAGATGGTTCAGCTCCGCCGATTTTCCAGAAAAATCAACCTTTTCCCGTCCCTTAAAAACGACGGTGCCGCTCACTTCCGCTTGCCCGAGCACATAAATGGGAAACGGCTGGGGATCGTGGGAATCGAAACTGGCTCGCATTGCAAGAAGGGTCCAGGGATAGAGAGGAAGATTGGCATTCACGACGATGGCATCGTTGTGCACGGGGATAGTCTTGGTTTGCCGGCCTTGTCCGTTATCGATTTCGTTCTTGGCCTGGCCATCGGCGAATGTCGTAGCGACGTTCATCGGAATCGACCCGAGCTTGGCTTTCGCGACGGCTTGAAGCGGCTCATACTTCGAGTCGGTGCGTACATCGAACCGCTCTATATCGATTTTCATGGTACCGATAGTGGCCGAACCAGAGCCGTCAATCTCGATCTCGCTGGCCGACTTCTTCACGGTGTAGGTCTCGTTGGCGACCGGATTACCCCCCATATAGATGGCGAGCTTTCCACTATCCGGCGACTCGTGATCACCCGGCTTAGTTTCCGCCACGGCGGGCTTGTTTAGCAATGCCTTAATCTCAGGAGGCAGATCGAAGCGATCCTTCGGAAGATCGGGGTTCACGTCCACGCTTTCGATTTGAATTACGAATTCCTGCTGAGCCGCGCGCGTGGTCATGCGATGAGGCGACAGCAGGTTGCCGTCATTGCGGTAATCGTCGTAAATGATCTCCGCGCTGACGTCGCCGAACTGAGAGCTCACCGTGGTGGTGGTTTTGATCATGAGCCCGGATTTTTTGTCGAAGAACTCCGTCATCGGCTTGCCTTCCTGGGGCGTGAGCACGATCTTGTAGCAATCGTGGCCCTCCACAGTCTCCGACCCAGCCGTTTCGCCCTTCGCGTACAGCTTTTGCCAATAGAGCGGGGCGTTGAAAACGCCTTCACGGAGCGCCTCGGCCTTTTCGTCACCCTGCTTGATGCGGGGACCTTGCAGAGCGGAGTTTTCCCACGCCACCTCGCCGTTGCTGCCGGTTGAAATCTTTCCGATGGCGGGAAGTTCGGTAACGCCGAGATATTTGTCGGGGACGGCCTCGTAGATGGTGAGCGAACCTTTCAATCCTTGCTTGGGAAAGTCCAGGGTGGCGTGCTCGATCTGGCTATGGCGCGCTTCCCAGGCTGGCTTTCCGCCGGTGGCCGCGATGAAATGATTGATAACGGCGTCGACGCTGGGCAGGGCTTCGTCGGCGCCGAACGCGGGCCGCGGAACCAGCACCAGGGGCAGGGAAGCAGCCAACAGCGCAAGAGTCGGTCTTTTCATGCTCACTGCTCCGGTCATGCTTACACCTCCGGTCATGTTTACCTCCGGCCGCACATTTACTTTACCGCAGCGGGCCGGGTCCGGATCGCGTCATTGCAATGAAAGGCTGCGATGAAGGGCCGAGGCGCTAACATAAGAGTAAATGAGCTTGGGACGCGTGCTGATCGCGCTGGGCCTTCTGGTGGCGGCGCTGGGCGTCCTGATTTCACTAGGCGAAAAGCTTCCGATCCGGCTGGGACGCCTCCCGGGCGACATCATCATCCGGGGCAAGCAGTCGGTATTCTACTTTCCGCTGGTAACGTGCCTGCTGATCAGCGTGGTGCTTTCGGTTGTCCTGTGGCTCTTTAATAGACGCTAAGCGCTAACGATCGGAAGGCGATCAAAAACCCGCCGCCGATCCGACGAAACGCAGGACCATCGCGACGGCGGTCCGCGCGGGTGAAAATCGCGGAGGCGGCGGTTCGCAGAACAACGTGCTCCGGCTGTTGGGAGTGTCCACAGTGACCGGCAACTCCGGCTCCAGCCCGCGATCGCCGTCCAATACCGGGAGCAACCGATGCTCAATCTGTGAAACTCCATAGCCCATGGCCATATATTGCCAGCCGAGTTGCGGAATGAGCATGAATCCCGATTTCCAACCTTCGCCAGGTGTATAGGGCCGGCTGAAAGCAGCGATAGGAATCAGAGGGATTTTTGGAAGGCCGAGAACCGGGAGAAAGGAATGAACGAAAGCGAACATGGTCAGCGAGACGGTGTATGTGGATGCTTCCAGCACGCCCGATCCCCAAGACGGAAGGCGCGTATGGATGGAGGCTTCCACCGGTCCGGCGATGCTGGCGGGGCCGACGGGTCCGGAGAGGTTCCAGGCACCGCGCTTGCGATCCGTCACTCGGATATCGATATCGGCGACGCCTGTGTTCGTATCCGTATGGATAATCGTGTTGCGTTCGCTAAGGGGAGCGAAAAAGTTCGCCTCGTTCAGGCGCGCCAGGCTCTTCCGCAGCAGGTGCTCATCCAGCAAGTCGCCTTCGTCCAGCAGGAAATTGCTGCGCACGGCGGCTTCGCTGAAATGACGATTGCCGATAAACTCGATGCGCCCGACGTGAAATGGTGTGCCCCGATCGACGCTCGCCGTCAAATCGGCTTCCGGCGCTTCCTGGGTGCTGGCCGGAGTCGGCTGCACCTGCAAGTTGACCGTGAAGTCCAAGATGCCATCGTGCTCGGCCTCGCGGCGAGCAACAAACAGCGTGGAGCAGAAGTTCTGGGACCGCATCAGACCATTCTCAGGATGTACCACCTTCGGAAGCACGCCGTTCCCGGAGACCTGCCAGGTGCGCACGTGATAAAGTTGACCGGCGTCCACGTTAATGCTGACGTGGGCCTCCTTCTTGGCCACCTGCACATCGCCCAGCTTGATGTTGGCGTCAAAATAACCCTTGGATATGTAATAGGACCGCAGCAAAGCTAGATCGCCCTGCACACCGTCCGGATTGTATCCCGGATACAACCGGTAGCCGGCCCAGATGCCGGGAATGGGCGGCGTCACACGGCGAATTTTGAGCGACCGGAGCTCACCGCGCAGATCTTTAGGGTCGAACGCGGTTTCGCCGGTGAAGTCCACCTTCTTAACCCGAATGCGCTCACCGGCATCGATGTTGATGTGCAAGTCCACTTTGTTGCCGATGTACGGCACCAGATCGTAATCCACGGTCGCGGTACGGAAGCCGTCCGAGCGTAGGTCTTGCTCGGCCTGATAGGCGATCTGATGCGCGCGCAGCCGGCTCATGGGAGTGCCTTCGGGCAGGTTCATCTGCAAACCAAACGTGGAAGGCTCCACGTGCATCTGATGGAGCAGAAGCTGCGGCATCTCCACGACGTGGAAAGTAACAGCGGTGCCTCCGCTTTCGGGCGTCTCCTCCACGCGAATATCATCGAACCTGCCGGTGGACCACAGCCGCCGGACATCGGACTGTATGGTGGAAGCGTCGAAGTTCTGGCCCACCTGTGTCTTTAATTCCACGGCCGACTTGGTGCCTAGAACATGGACAGATTTGACCACCAAAGCGTCGGAAGTGACGGGCTCCACAGGTCCTTCTGCGAAGGCCGCGGACGCGAGCATAAGTGCGGACAAAAGAATACTACGCATGTTGAACGGACCGTTTTGCAAATGGCGGTCCATCGGATGATTATAGCCCAGCGGACGGATTTGTATGTTGCCGGAGGGGGGCTAAGACTGGCGGACGATGGGGTGTTCCAGGCGCTCCAGGCGGTCATCGATGCGCTTGACTTCCAACTTCAAGAGGTCATGCGAGTCGTCGAAGCGTCTGTTCACGGTATCGCGCAAATCGTCGATGCGTTTACTAAGGAATCGCGGAGATCGTCGATGCGCCGGTCGAGATGTGCGATACTCCGGCTCTGGCAGTACGCCCCGAGCAGGTAGCCGACGACGATGACAGCGACGAGCCCCCATTGGTTGATGATCGGAATCATGTTTCCCGGGGTTCTAGCGTTATTTTAGCGCGAAATCTCTCGTGAGCCGCGCCGGCCACTGTATCCTGATCCTAGTGGTTCCCATTCACATTTTCGGCGGCGGGCTGGCTGGCTGCGAAGCGGCCTGGCAGATTGCACGCGCCGGCCACGATTGCGTGCTGTTTGAAATGCGTCCGTTACGGGGGACGCCGGCACACAAAACGGGCTGGTTCGCGGAACTGGTGTGCAGCAATTCGTTAAAGAGCGAATCGGAGAAAACCGCGCCATGGCTGCTTAAAGAAGAGCTGCGGCGCCTGGATTCCCTGCTGTTACGCGTAGCCCAGCAAGCGCGCGTGCCTGGCGGGCATGCGCTGACGGTGGATCGCGAGGTTTTCGCTCGGGAAGTTACACGAGCGATCGTCGCGAATCCTCGTATCGAATTGCGGCGCGAAGAGGCGGCGAAGATTGTGGACAGTGCGATCACGATTATCGCCACCGGACCGCTCACCAGCGGCGCGTTGGCCGAGGAGATTGGAAGGCTGACTGGCGTCGAGCGGCTGTTCTTTTACGACTCGATCAGCCCCATCGTCGAAGCCGATTCGATCGACCTTTCGATCGCGTTCCGGGCCTCGCGTTATGGCAAGTCACTGGACGGCAGCGACGATTATCTGAACTGCCCGTTCGATCGCGAACAGTACGAGCAATTCGTCGACGCAGTCCTTACGGCCGAGTCCGTGCCTGCGCACATCGCAGAAGACAATCCCATGGAGAACACGCGCTTCTTCGAAGCCTGCCTGCCCATAGAGGAACTGGCCGCGCGTGGGCGCGAGACGCTGCGGTTCGGCCCTATGAAACCGGTGGGGCTGGTGGACCCTCGCACCGGGCGGAGGCCTTATGCCGTCGTGCAGTTGCGGCAGGAAAATCTGCGAGCGGACAGTTACAATCTGGTCGGCTTCCAGAATCACATGCGTTTCGCCGAACAAGCACGCGTATTTCGGATGATTCCGGGCCTGGAGCGTGCCGAATTTCTGCGTTATGGCCAGATTCACCGCAACACTTATATCAATGCGCCGGCGTTACTGACTTCTACACTCCAGCTCCGAACAGAGAAACGAATATTCTTCGCCGGGCAAATCTCGGGCGTGGAAGGCTACGTGGAATCGATCGCCACTGGTTTGGTGGCCGGCCGGCATGCCGCGGAACTAGCGTCGGGCGCGGACATACGAGCGTTTCCTCGCGAGACGGCAATTGGATCGCTGTGCGCGTATGTTTCAGGCGCCGATGCGCGCAACTACCAGCCGGCCAACATCACGTTCGATTTGCTGCCTGCGCTAGAGGAAGCGGCACGGGTCCGTTTCCGCCACGATAAGCAGGCTCGCCACGCCGAGGTCTGCCGGCGGGCGCTCGAAAAGCTAGACGAGTATCGCTCGGTTTATGCCTGAACTGGCCGGTCAAATCGAACTGTATCTGAACGAATTGCGCCGCCAGAATGCGTCCGAGCACACGGTGCGGAATTACGCGTCGGATCTGGATAAATTCCTCGCCTACTTCACCATTTCCGACGAGACAAAACCGGGCCCCGCTAAGAAAAAACCCCGCGTGGAAGACATTGACGCGCTGGCGATTCGGGAATGGCTGGGACATTTGTACGAACAGCGCCTCACAGCGGTGAGTATGCGACGGAAGCTAGCGGCGGTGCGGTCGTTCTTTAAATTTCTGTTACGGGAAGGTTTCGTTGACAAGAACGTGGCGCGCATGGTGCGCACGCCAAAAGCCCCTAAGACGCTTCCGGCGGTGATGACGGCCGAACAGACCAACGCGCTGGTGGATGGCGTCTCGCCGGCGGCGGACAAATTCGAACGGCCTTATCCGGCCAGGGATCTTGCGATCTTCGAGCTGCTATACGGCTGCGGGCTGCGCATCAGCGAACTGGTTGGGTTGAACCTGGACGACTTCGATTTCAACGAACGCTGGATTCGCGTGCGGGGCAAGGGGAAGAAGGAGAGGCAGGTTCCCTATACTGGCAAAGCGTCGTCGGCGCTGGAACGTTATCTTATTTTGCGGCGGCCCGATAGCGACAGTGTGCAGGCCCTGTTCCTGAACCATCGCGGCGGCCGGCTGACCGATCGCGGGGCGCGCGGTATTGTGAAGTTTTATGCCCGGATGATCACGGGCGATTCGTCCATCCACCCCCATAGCCTGCGGCACGCGTACGCTACGCACTTGTTGAGTGATGGCGCGGACTTGCGGGCGATTCAGGAATTGCTCGGGCACGCGCGGCTATCTACAACACAGAAGTACACGCAGGTATCCTTAGTGGACCTGATGGCCGTGTACGATAGGGCGCACCCCAAGGCCTGAACGTTACCGGGGCCCCCGGTGCCTGCAGTCTGGGCTAATAGTTCGCGCGGGGCACTCGGCACGCATGCTAAAATTAGAAAAATCGAACAAACCATTCGATGGTTACGTCTAAACCTGCTGGGGAGACCCGTCCCAAGTGAAGGCAAACTCTAAAATTCTGTTGACGATCGGCCTCGTGGCGCTGGTAACCGGCGGTGTGTTCGCCAGCATCAAGTACAGCCAACGCGGCATCGTGGACGTCCAGACCGGGCGTGTAGTGCGGCAGGACCTGGTAGCCACGGTTACCGCTTCCGGTGAAATCAAACCCAAGAACTACATCAACCTCGGTGCGAATACCCTCGGTCCGGCGCCGATCACGGAAATTATGGTGAAGGAAGGCGACCGCGTCCACAAGGGCGAGGTGGTGGCGAAGATGCAATCTGTCCAGGCCAACGCCGACGTAGTGGCGCAGAACGCGAGCATCGCGACGTCGCTGGCCGATTCGGCGGCATCGGAAGCAAACTTGAAATCCCAGGAGGACGGCGTCACCACCGCGCAAGCCACTTTGGAGAAGAGCCGAGCCGAGCTGGATCGTACCAAAGCGAATTACGACCGGTCCGAAGAACTGTACAAAGAAAAACTGCTCGCCAAGCAGGATTTCGATCAAAAGAAGGCCGAATACGATACGGCGGTTGCGGCGATGGGAGAATCCGAGGCGCGGCTGGCTCAAGCCCGTGCGCAAGAGGCGCAGGCCAAGCAGCAGTTGGCTTCGGCGCAAAAGAAGATTGCGCAAATGCAAGCGGGCCTGGATCGCTATAAGGACATCCTTTCGCAGTATTACGTTACTGCGCCGCTGGACGGCATCGTGACTAATTTGCCCGTTCGCGCCGGCGAGACCGTGGTGCCTGGCGTTCAGAACTCGGCGGCCAGCACCATCATGACCATTGCCGACATGTCGCTGATCACGGCCGAAGTGAAGGTGGATGAGACCGACATCGTGAATGTGCAGATAGGCCAGAAGGCGGAAGTGAGCATCGACGCCATGCCGAACCGCACTTTCCATGGACATGTGACGGAGATCGGCGACACCGCCATCCTGCGATCCAGTGGCGTGGCTGCTTCGCAGAGCAATACGTCGGACCAGGAAGCCAAGGATTTCAAGGTGGTAATTGCGTTGGACGATCCGCCGGACGATATCCGGCCCGGATTGTCTTGTACCGGTAAAATCACCACCGCGACCAAGCAAAACACGCTGACCATCCCGATTCAGGCGCTGACCGTGCGCACCCGTGGAGACTTGGAGCCGGCGAAAAAGAACGGAAGCGTAGAGGCGGCGAGCGATCCGGTAACGGAGAAGGCGAAGAAGGAAGAGTTACAGGGTGTCTTCGTTGTGACCAACGGTAAGGCGCAATTCGTTACCGTGAACACCGGGATTACGGGCGCCACCGACATCGAAGTGGTGGGCGGCTTGAAGGAAGGCGATCAGATCATTACCGGCACCTACAAAGTAATTCGCACTCTGCGCAATCTGGCCAAAGTGAAGATCAACAATACGGTGGCTACAACGCAGTCGGAAAGCTAATAGATGGCGACTGCGACACAGGATCTGCTCGCCCGCGGAGAAAGCTTAAAGCGCGACGGGATTGTAATCCGCACTTACGACTTGTGGAAGACGTATGTGATGGGCGATCAGGAAATCCACGCCGTGTCTGGTGTAGACATCGAGATTCGGCGCGGCGAGTATGTGGCCATCATGGGTCCTTCCGGGTCGGGTAAGTCGACCCTGATGAATCTGATCGGGTGCCTCGATTCACCCACCCGCGGCCAGTACTATCTCAACGGTAACTTAGTCAGCGAGATGCAGGATGATGAGTTGGCGCACATCCGCAATAAGGAAATCGGATTCATATTTCAGACCTTCAATCTCCTGGCGCGTGCTTCCGCGCTGCACAACGTGGAACTGCCGCTGATTTATGCCGGCGTCCCAAAGAACGAGCGGGCCGAGCGCTCCAAGGCGGCGCTGCGCGCGGTGGATCTGGAATCGCGCATGAATCACCGGCCCAACGAACTGTCCGGCGGCCAGAGGCAGCGCGTGGCAGTGGCGCGAGCCCTGGTAAATAATCCATCGATTCTGCTGGCCGACGAACCAACCGGCGCCTTGGACAGCGCCACCGGCAACGAGATCATGGTGCTGTTCGAGCGGCTGTGGCAACAAGGCAATACGATTGTTCTGGTTACGCATGAAGCCGACATCGCCAATCGCGCGCGCCGTGTCATTCACGTTCGCGACGGCAAAATCGAAAAAGACGAGAACATCAAATAAGCGGCCGTCTCCCTTACGGTCGCGGTTCTGTAACGCTTATTCGATTACCACGGCGCCTTTGACGGGTCCGGTCTTCTTCATCAGGAACATCAGCGGAATCACCGCCAGGAACACCACGCCCAAAGTCCAGAAGACTTCGTTGAACGAAAGCATGGCGGCTTGTTGCTGCACCATGTTATAGATCATCCCATGCGCTTGCGCGGCGGCCTGAGCGGGATCCGATCCATGGGTCATGAACAATCGCGTGGCGCCCTGGAGCGTCGACTGATAAGGCGCGTCGATCGGGGAGAGATGCTCGATGAGCCGCTGCTGATGAAACTGCTCGCGCCGCGCGATCAGCGTGGTGCAAATCGCGATGCCGCTGCTGCCGCCGATGTTGCGCGCCAGATTAATCAAACCGGTCGCGTAGCCGGTCTTGGCTCTTGCGATGAAGGAAAACGCCACTGTGTTGATGGGCACGAACAAAAACGCCAAGCCGAAGCTCTGCATCACGCGCGCGCTCACGGCGTGGCCAAAATTGATCTGTGTATTCCAGTGCGACATCTCAAACAGGCCTACCGAGGACAGGATCAACCCAAAAGCGATCAACCGGCGCGCTTCGATTTTGGCAAGCAACAGGCCGACAATGGGCATCATGATCATGATCATCAACCCGCCTGGAGACAATGCCAGCCCGCTTTGCATGGCCGTGTAGCCGAGCAGCGTCTGCAAAAGCAGCGGCAGCGCCATGGTGCTTCCATAAAGCACGAAGCCGAGAATGAACATGGTGGCGGTGGAAATGGCGAACGTGCGGTCCTTCAGCAAGCGAAAATCCACCACCGGTTCTTTCTGCCGAAGTTCCCACACCACCACCCCAATCAAGCCGATGGCGGCGATGACCGCGGCAGCAACAATCCCGTGCGATGAGAACCAATCGTTGCGCTGGCCTTCGTCCAACATGATTTCGAGCGATCCGAGGCCCGTGGCAAGCAGCCCTAGTCCGATGTAATCGATCTTCAGTCCGTCGCGCAACGTCTTGCGGAACAAATACGGCGGATCGAAGATCAACAGTGAGGTCAGCAGCAGGGAACAAATACCGACCGGAATGTTGATCAGGAAAATCCAGCGCCAGGTGTAGATGTCGGTAATCCAACCGCCGAGCGTTGGCCCCACCACCGGCGCGAACACCACACCCATGCCGTACACCGCCATCGCCATGCCCTGCTTTTCACGTGGAAATGTCTCGCGCAGGATGGCCTGCGAAACAGGCTGTAGCGCGCCGCCGCCCAAGCCTTGCAGCACGCGGAACAGGATCAGCATGGGAAGGCTCGGCGCCAAGCCGCACATCGCGGAGCTGGCGGTGAACAGCAGCACGCACGCCACATAAAATCGCTTGCGTCCAAAAAGTGTGGACAACCATCCGCTCAACGGCAGCACCACTGCGTTTGCCACCAGGTACGCCGTCAGCACCCAAGTGGCTTCGTCGACGCTCGAAGAAAGGCTGCCCGCGATGTGCGGCAGCGCGACATTCGCCACGCTGGTATCCAGCACTTCCATGAACGTGGCCAGCATCACCGTCCCAGCGATGACCCAAGGGTTGATCGCGGGCCGTTCGGCTATACGGACATCCACTACTTCGGTTTGTAGAACAGCCGGCATGAACGAATCGAGGAGGCTACTTGGTGAAAATGGTCGCTTCGACGTTCATTCCCGGGCGCAGCACCTGATTGCCGCCCGGAATCGGATCAAGCACGATCTTCACCGGAATTCTTTGGACCACTTTGACGTAGTTGCCCGTGGCATTCTCCGGCGGCAGCAGGCTCATGCGAGTACCCGTTGCCGCGGCGATGGAATCCACATGGCCGGGATACGTCTTGCCGCTCAAGTCGGCCTTTACTTCCGCTCTCTGGCCGTTGTGAACGCCATCCAACTGCGTCTCTTTGAAATTGGCGGTGACCCACACATCCTGCAACGGAACCAGCATCAGCAGACCCTGGCCCTGCTGGACCACTTGGCCCACTTCCACGGACTTCCTGGTAACCCGGCCGTCCATGGGCGCGACGATGGTGGTGTAACTCAAATCCAGCTTGGCAGCTTCGAGGTTCGCATGCGCTTGACCAATGCTTGCCGCGGCAGACGAGGCATCGGCTACCCGCACCGGCACCTGTTGTTGCGTAGCCTTGGCCTGCAGGATGCCCGCCTCGGCTTGCGCAATCCGGGCTTGCGCGGATAGCAGCGCGGCCTTTTTCGTTTCAGCGACCTTGGTTACGGAGGAAAGTTTGTCCTTGGCTGCTTGCAACTGGCTGGTGGCGACGCGCGCCGCGGAAACGTAGGCATCGTACTCCAGACGCGAGATTTCTTCTTTGTCGACCAAACTCTTCATGCGATTTAGATCCGCTTCCGCGCGATCCGCGGTAGCCTGGGCGGATTCCACATTGGAGCGAGACATGGCGATATCGGCGGTGGAGGCGCGCTCGTAGTCCACTTGCGCCTGGTTGTAATCGGCTCGCGCGGCACTTAACTGCGCTTGGGCCGCGGTGACGCTGCTCCCGGTAGTGTCGCGAATAAGAGGCACGCCGGCGTTGGCGCCTTGAGACTGGCTTTCGGCCACTGCAACCGCGGCCTGCGCCTGAGCCACCTTGGCCTGGTAATCTTGCGGATCGATGCGAACCAGCACCTGGCCCTGCTTCACTTGTTGATTGTCGTCCACCAGAACTTCAAGAACCTTACCGTAGATTTTCGGAGAGATCGGGATGATGTGCCCGTCCACTTGCGCGTCGTCGGTGGAAACTTGATTCAAAGAATGGACCCACACATAGACGCCAATTCCCACGAGCACGAAAAGCGCCCCGAATATAGCGGGTTTTCGCGACGATCGTTTTCGTGCCGGAGGCAGAGTTCGCGCTTCGCTCACTCGCGGCGCGGCCGTTACGGTTCCGAGCTCTTTATCCTGATCCACAGTGGTTGATTCCATTGTCTCTTCCTTCACTTGGCGTACAAAGATTTTTCCTGGGTCACTAGTGTGTTTTGATTCGCAATCTGCACCTGAGGATTCTGCTTTAGCGCTATTTCCACGATCTCGGAGACGATCGACTCGATCATGGGGCAAGCGGTGCGAAACAATGCGCCTTCGCGGAACAAGCTCCCGAGCACTCGCCGTCCCTCTTGGTCAATGAACAGCGTCTCCGTGAGATCGACGATCAGGGCCCGGTGGCCTCGAATAGCCTCCGCCTGGTTGAAAGACTGCGACAATTCCTTCGCCCATTCGCCGACCAACTTGCCTTCTACTCGGAAGGTCAGCGCCTCAGGGCTCGATTGCGTCGTGATCCGTAACATTGCTCGTACCCTGCTGCTTAAAAGCAGATGGCTGGCCATTGTTTCGCCTCGCGTTTTCAGGCGATTGCGCGCGAGTGCCGAAGCGGGCTTGCCGAAATAGCGGCGCTGGCCGAGGGATCGGCGGAGTAAGATGGCGCTGTTCGGGAACTAACCCTCGGGAACTAACAGTGCCCCCCCTGGTGTCTATAGAAGCGTGTTTGAACAATCGCTACTTCTCGATCAGGGCACTAAGAAGCCGTGGAATTTTCTGGCGTCCTTCGCAGCGGAGTTGCTCGTCGTCAGTTTGGCCCTACTAATTCCGCTGCTTTATCGCGACCACTTACCCGCGGTTCATTGGAACGACGTATTGGTCGGACCGCCGCCGTCAGCGCCGCGGGTTGAGCCGCAGCCCAATCATGCTTCGAGCGCCACCAGCGCAACGCCGTCGTCGGCTCCGCACCGGCAGTTTCAGTGGAATCTCAAAGCAGGCCTGCCATCGCCGCAAGCTACGTCGTTGGATTTCACTACCGATGCGCCGTCCATAGTCTGGGCTATTGATGGTATTGGCGGCGGCAATAAAATGATTGGCAACTTCATTCCCAACGTTGTGGCGCTTCCTCCACCTCCACCCAAGCCCAAGGTGGATAAACAGCCTTCTGTGCCCGTCCCAGTAGGCGGCGATGTGCAAATGGCCAAAGTGATTCGCAAGGTGATTCCGGAGTATCCGCCACTAGCGAGGTCCGCGAGAATCTCCGGTGTCGTTCGACTGATCGGCATCATTGGCAAAGACGGTACCATCCAGAACCTGCAGCTTGTTAGCGGTCATCCGCTGCTGGCGCGCGCCGCGATGGAGGCCGTCCAACAATGGGTCTACAAACCGACCTTGCTGAATGGCAATCCGGTGGAAGTGATTGCACCGATCGAAGTGAGGTTTACTCTGGGCCGCTAGAGTGCAATGAAGGGCGCGACTTACTAAGTCGCCGATCATGTACGATGCGCACCCCGAAGTACAGCACCACAAACAAGGCGCAGGCGAGCAGAACCAGTTCCCAAATGTGCTGGCGCAAGTAGGGGAGCGTATCGGTGCCGAGGCGGGAACCCATCCACGCCAGGAAGAAATAGCGGGGAATCCGGGCAGCCATCAGCACCATGGAAAAAGTCCACGTGCTTTCTTCGAGGGCGCCCGCGGAAATGATGAAGATCTTGAGCGGGAGCGGGATGATCGGCACGAAAGCCGGGACGAAGACGGTGAGCAGCCCATATTCGTGAAACCAGGCGCGGAACCTGGCGCCTCGTGCGCTGGAGGTGTGGTGGCGATGATACTCCTCGCCGCCCTTGCGCGCGATCAGAAACAGGATCAGGCTTCCCACTAAGGAGCCTAACGTTGCGCTGGCCGCGGCCAGGTAAGCTTGCGAGCGGCTTACCACGGCGATTAGGACGATCAGCGCATCCACGCCGCCAACCATGGGGACTCCGGTGGAATCGGCGATGGCCAACAGGAAGACGCCGCCGGGGCCCCACGACACCAGGGTGGGGATGAGCTTAAATTGGATGAATTTTCGCAGCTATTCGCTCCGAATCAGTCTACCGCAAGCCGGTCTTCTGCAAGATAGCGACTCGGCAGGCGCGCATCTACTATAATTAGGATGCTATCGAGACCTACCGGCAAACCGTACTTATTTATAATCCTTACGCGGGCGGACTCAGACGGCGAAGCCATGCGCTTCACCGCTCGATCGAGTTGCTGGACGCGCGGGGCATTACTGTCGATTCGATCGCCACGAGCGGCCCCGGGCACGCCGGTGAGATCGCACGCCGGGCCGTCGATCGCGGTGCGGATCTTATTCTGGTAGCCGGCGGCGACGGGACCATCAACGAGGCTGTCAACGGTATGGTCTATTCCGACGTTCCGTTAGGTATTCTTCCCGCGGGCACCGCGAACGTGCTGGCCAACGAACTGGGCATCGGGAAAACGATGGAACGCGCGGCGGCGGTTCTTGCCGATTCGGTGAAGGAGCGCGTGTCGCTGGGACTATTGTCGAGTGAGAGCCGGGATCTGCGCCGGTACTTTCTTCTGATGGCGGGCGTGGGGTTGGATGCCGATATCGTTTACCACTTGAAACCGCGCGTGAAGGAAGCGCTCGGAAAAGTAGCGTACTGGATCGGCGGATTCTCGAAGCTCGGGCGGCGCATTCCGGAGTTTACGGTGCACGCCGCGGGGCGCCAATACCGGGCCAGCTTTGCGCTCGCGAGCCGGGTCCGCAACTATGGCGGCGATCTTGAGATTGCGCCCACGATTTCGCTGCTAGACGATCAGTTCGAGCTGGTTCTGTTCGAGGGTGAGAGCTCCGCAAGCTTCCTGAAATACATGCTGGCGGTGGTGGCCCACCAGCAACAAACCATGCGCGGGATCACCATTCTGCGCACGCGCCAGGCGACATTTTCGGCTCCCGAGGACTCGAAAATTCATGTTCAGGTGGACGGCGAATACGCGGGACTAGCGCCGGCGCACGTCGAAATTGTTCCCAACGCGCTTACCCTCCTGGTTCCACCCGGTTTTCACACCCGGCGGCCCGCCAGCGTCTCCACCCATTCCGACGCCGCCGCATGGACAACCTCACCCACTCGCTAACCGGTTTGATGCTGAGCCGGGCGGGCTTAAACCGGCTTTACCCGCGAGCTACTCTGCTGCTCATTCTAGCGGCGAATGTCCCCGATATCGACATCCTGGCGATTGCGCGCGGCCCGCTGTATTACTTCGAACAACATCGCGGGATTACGCACTCCATCGCCGCCGCACCCGTGATGGCGCTGTTGCCCGTGCTGGTGGTTTGCGCGATCGGGAGGACCATGCGAGGCTGGGCGGTGGCGTGGGGACTGTCCATCATCGGCGTTGCCAGTCATCTGTTGCTCGATTGGACGAACGCCTATGGGATTCGACTGCTCTCGCCATTTTCGTCGCAGTGGTTTCATTTGGATTTGATCAATCTTTTCGATTTGATCGTCTGGGCGGTTCTGCTGCTGGGCTGGCTGGCGCCCATGATGGGAAAGCTGGTGAGTGGAGAGATTGGGGCACAATCGGGAACCGGGCGTGGCCTGGCGATATTCGCGCTCTCCTTTTTTCTGATCTACGACTTCGGCCGGTTCCTCTCGCACCAGCGCGCGATTGATATTTTGAACTCGCGCGTTTACCGCGATGGTCCGCCCATTCGGGTTGCGGCGTTTCCCGGCGCGGCGGTGAGTCCGTTAGAGTGGCAAGGCTGGATTGAACGGCCGGAATTTGTCATGCGCTTTACGGTGAACGTGCTCGAACCATTCGATCCCACCGCGGGGCACACCCTATTCAAAGCCGCGCCCGGCCCGGCGATCGAAGCCGCACATGAAGCCAAGCCCGTGGCGGTGTATATGCGATTTGCGCAATATCCCCTCTGGTCGGTTGCTCCCTTGGACAACCCGGAGGGTGCGCACGAGGTGGAACTGCGGGATTGGCGATTCCCGTTCAGCGCGCAGGCCCTGGTGGATTCCTCCAACCGGGTGATTTCGTCATCATTTCACTACTAGGCTGGGTCTCTATTGTTGAGCGCTGGAAGCGTGTCGGGTGCAGGGAATAAGGCGAGAATTCGCTTGGGTGATATCCTCGAGCTGCCTTGTGGAGATACGACCACCGCACCATGCGACTGCTCACGGTCTAGCGGGGCGTTTGGGCCGCGGTTCGCAGCCATCGATCCAGAAAACTACGGCTACCGGTTTCAATCTGCGGCCCTTTTGAAACCGGCTCGGAAGGACTCGTCTTTTGCGTGTAGAACGCAACCAACGCGTCTTCGTCGTAGCCAATTGCCACCGCGTACTGGCGGAGATAGCTGGTGCTGAAGATTCCTCCAGGGAGCTGCTCGAACTGCTCGCCTTCGATGGCTTCGAGGAAGCGCGAGCTGATCTTGGTGCTTTGAGCGATTTGCTCCAGCGACACGCCTGCCTTTTTTCGGAACCTTGGTAGATCGAGCTCCAACTCCTGGGCTCGACGAGAAGAAACAGAGGATTGCATAGCCCTAGCCTTGTATACCTTATCGGTTGGTAATAAGGGACATGATAACCAATTTGTGCTCTTTTGTCTTTCCCCGCCAGATTAAGCCAATCTGGAGAGGATTCATGCGCCTCTGTTGTTTTGTGCGTTTTAGGTTCCGTTACTCTCGCTTCAGGCCGAACAGCCCCCTAGCCTGTCACTTTTTCGTGAAGATGTGTTGTTGGTCTTACAGAGGATATGGATTAGACAGGGCATGGCCAGCTTGATTTGTTCCTGTGCTACATTGAGCAGGTATGCGTATCTTGGCTGTTATCGTGGTGGCAGTTTTCTCGATCCTGAGCGTGGGATGTACCGCGGATGGTGTGATGCTGCAGCCGCCGGTGCAAGGCGAATGGTCCAATTTTCATAACGACAAGGACCAGGTCAGCAAGGACGCACGCGAGCCCGCCGAGAAACCACCCGCCGAGAAGTAGTTCTCCGTGAACTCGGTAGAGCGCATAGTACGGTAATATTGTAATCGCACTGGGATCCAACTCCGTCAAATGTCAGGAGGTCTTTGGCCACTATGACTCGACGAATGTTGTTCGCTACCCTGATCGCCTGCAGCGCCTTGGCAGTCGCGCTGTTTGCGCAGGACAATCCGCCGCCCGCCACATCGGAGGGTATGGACCTCACAAGACTTCCCGCAGGTCAAGCCCGATCCGAAGACGTTCCAGATCCTGCCCTTCCGCATCGGCCGCGAGG
>JBKQHJ010000189.1:0-4655 GCA_052148835.1 Bryobacteraceae bacterium | reverse complement strand
CTGGCCGCTCTTGAGGCCCGATTCGATACGGGCGAAATCTTCTTCGCTGTTCACCGGCTGCTTGTTGACCTCGAGAATGACGTCACCGCGGCCCAGGTTGATGTCCTCGGCAAAGGAGCCCGGCTTTACATCCTGGACAATCACGCCTTTGCCAGCCGGCATATCCAGGCGATCGGCCATCTCCGGCGTAAGTTTGCGCACGGTAAGGCCGAACTTGCTCTGCTTGGGTGCGCCCTCATCGCCCCCGGAATCGTCGTCACTTAAGCGCGAGGCGAATAGCTTGGCGCGGTCCGCAACCGTCACTGTGGTTTCTTGCTCCTTGCCGTTGCGCAGGAAGCCGAGTTGGACTTTCTGTCCCGGCTTGCGCGACGCGATGTTGGAAACCAGTTCCGCTCCTTTAGTGACCTTGTGGCCGTCCACGGTAGTGATGGTATCGCCTACTTTTAGCCCGGCTTGATCTGCAGGACTGCCCGGGACTACGCTCGACACCGTCACTCCAGTGCCTGCGCCATAAACTCGCGTAATGGCGGGATTTTCCACCGAATCAAACATGATGCCGATGGAACCGCGAAGCACACGGTGCTCCGGGCCGATGAGCTGGTTATACACCTCCACGACTGTATTCGACGGCAGGGAGAATCCGACGCCGGCGTAGGCATTGGTTTCGCTCAAGATCGCGGTGTTGATGCCAATCACTTCGCCGTTCATGTTGACCAGCGGCCCGCCAGAATTTCCTGGATTGATAGCCGCATCGGTTTGAATGAAGGTCTGAAACTGACGGTTGGGAACGATGTCGCGGCCTTTGGCCGAAACAATGCCGGCCGTCACCGTGCCCACTTGCCCGAACGGACTGCCGATAGCCAGAACCCAGTCGCCCACTTCCATGCTGTCAGAGTTGCCCATTTTGGCGGCGGGCACGGGGCGATCAAGATCGATCTTGATGACGGCCAGATCGGTTTCCGAGTCTTCCCCAATCACTTTGGCGTCATGCTGGACGCCCGGAGGATCGTCCTGCAGGCGTACACGAATGCGGTCCGCCTTCTCGACTACGTGGCGGTTGGTAACGATATATCCCTTGCTATCGACGATTACGCCGGAGCCCAACGAACGCTCGCGAATGGGGCCATCATTGCCGAAGGGACTCTGTTGTCCGCCCGGTCCGCCAAAGAAGTGCTTAAAGAAATCGTCCATGTTGCCATTGCCATTATCGCCGCCGCTATCATCGTCGTCGGGATTCTGGCTGCGGCGCTTGTGCACATTCTTGATGGTCGATTCCGTATTGATATTGACTACGCTCGGCCCCAGCTGCTTGGCGATTGACGCGAACGCATTGGAGAGCTTTTGCGGCTCGGGCACGGAGAGAGGAGTGGCGTCCGAGCCCTTCTGAGCTTCCTTGCCCTTCACTCCGTAAGAAACCACGCTGCCGATCAAAATCCCCAGCGCCAGTGTGGTTGCAATGCTCAGCGAGTAAATCCATCGATGGGTTTTTAGGCGCACCCAAATGGCTTGCGAATCCATATGCCTGCTTTCCTCCGGAAACTGTTTGAACCCCTCATTATACCTTTTTGACAAACTGCAGCCCCTGCGTCGAAAGTCGCTAGAGTGCTATGGGACCAAACACGGTAATCGTGATTTAGACGCGCCAGCGGGTCACTTTGTTCATGCGTTTAGGAATTTGATAAGGCAGCTTAGAAAGCGTACCCGGGCTATTTTGCCTGGTAGACCGTTTTGCCGCCTACGACAGTTCGCAGCACCTTGGTCCCAAGGATTTTCTCCGCCGCTACCGCGGTGACATCGCGATCAAGCACCACGAAATCGGCCAGCATGCCCGGCACGAGCTTGCCTTTTTCCTTCTCTTCGAACTCGGCAAAGGCGGAGCCTGTGGTGTAGGCGGCGATGGCCTGATCCATGGTGATTTTCTGAGCGGGGAAGAATTCCTGCTTGCCGTCTTCGCTCTTGCGCGTGACCGCGGCATAGAGGCCGCGAAATGGCGTTACCGGTTCGACCGGGTAATCGGTGCCAAAAGCCAGCGTCACGCCTTTGTTCAGAAACGCGGCCCACGTATAGGAATTCGCCGCTCGCTGCGGCCCCAGCCGGTCCTGCACCCAGCGCATGTCAGTGAGCAGATGGCTGGGCTGCACGGAGGCGATCACTTTTAACTCTTTGAAGCGCGCGATCTGCGTCGGCGTGGTAGCCTGCGCATGTTCAATTCGCAGGCGGAAATCATCGCCGCCGTTCGGGGCCTTGACCCTCTGCGCGCGGGCAGCTTTCTCGGCTTCGGCGAAAGCGTCGAGCGCCATCTGGACGGCTTCGTCGCCAATCGCATGAAACCCAAGCTGGAAGCCAGCCAGAATGCGCTCCTTCGCCATCTCGTTCAGCTTGGCGGCCTCGTAGTGAGGCAGGCCGGAGTTTTTCGGATCATCCGCGTAGGGCTCCAGCAGCGCGGCAGTATGCGACCCGAGCGAGCCGTCTAAGAATCCCTTCAACATTCCAGTGTGAAGCATCAAATCCGATTGCGGGTGCGACGCCCGCCTCCCGTCCGACTCTTCCACGGTTTGGTTAAGAGGCAGCCATTCGGTGATGCGTGCCGTAAGCTTGCCTTCTTTTTCCAGGCCTTCGTAGATTTGGAAATCCTCCCAGTTAGAGCAGCTTTCAGATACGGTGGAACAATCTTGCGCCGAGGTAACGCCGTGTTCAGCCAGGTCCGCCAACGCCGTCTCGATCGCCTCCCGCCGCTTCTCTCGCGACGGCTTCGGAATGACTCTTGTCACCGCTTCAATCGCGGTCTCGCGCAGGATTCCCGTAGGCTCGCCATTCTCGTTGCGATCGATGTGTCCGCCCTCGGGATCACGGCTGGCCAGAGTTACATTGGCTAGTTGCAGGGCTCTTGTGTTAGCCACCGCGCTGTGTAGATCGATGCGAACCAGTAACACCGGATGTCCACTCGAAACTTCGTCAAGATCCCAGCGGCTCGGCGTGACCTTGACGGGCCAGAGAGTCTCATCCCAGCCGCCACCGACGATCCAATCGGTCGGCCCTGCCTTCTGCACGCGGACCCGCACCCGCTCGCGAAGTTCATCCAGCGTCTTCACTCCAGTCAAATCGACGGTCAATCTTTTTAGACCCGCGTCGGCCATGTGCATGTGGGCGTCGTTGAATCCGGGCATGACGAAGCGTCCGCCAAGGTCGATCACCTGCGTCTGCGGGCCTTTGAATTTGAGGATGTCAACATTTTTTCCCACGGCTTGAATGCGGTCGCCACGCACCGCAATGGCTTCTTCGCGCAACATCTAACTGAACTGGGTGGTGGCTGGGACGCCCGTATACACGTTGGCGTGGATGTATATGGCGTCGGCTTTGGCCTTGGAATCGGAGGCTGCCGGCACGGCAGTCTGAGCATGTACGAACGCGCTATGTATCAGGGAAACTACAATCATTGAGAACATTCGTTTTTGGGTGGCGCAGCGCTTCAGCGCTGCGAAAATTCGAGAACTTGGATGAGGAGCTTTAGCCCCTGAAGTATCAATCATTCCCCTGCTCCCGCCAACGCCAGCATAGTCAACAATATCCTCCTCAGCCCCAACTCGCGGCCGTTGCTGTCGAACCACTCCTGTAAAGTGTGAGCGCCACCACCGGAACCACCGCCGCCGATCGCAATGGCCTCCAGACCCAATGAGAGCGGGATGTTTGCGTCGGTCGATGCCCGTTGCACCTGGGCCGCGTTGTTCAAGTGCGCGTCCACGGCTCGAATGACATGCAGGATTCGCGCCCCCAGGGCCAATTCTCCCGCGGGACGACTTCCAATCGGCACCACTTCGCAATTCACTCCAGAAGGGCGCCGCTGCATCGGAGACCGCATCTCGGCCGACATGGTTTCATCTTCCATCGCACGATGCAAAGCCAACCGCAGCGACTGCTCCAGCCGCTCCATCTCGGCCATCGAGGTCGAGCGGATATCGACCTTCATGCTGGCCGATTCAGGAATGGAATTCACCGAGGTGCCGCCGCGAATGACTCCAATATTGAAAGTTGTTTTCGGCGTCGAAGGCACGGGGGTGGCGGTAAACGCATCAATCGCACGCGCTAGAATCACGATCGGGTTGGGCGCGCCAAAATCGCTCCACGAATGCCCGCCGGGACCGCGCACGATCACTTCAAACCGCCGGCTGCCCAGCGCCTCGGCGACAACCGTGTCGGCGCCTGCGCCGTCGAGTACGACGCTGTAAGCGATGGAATCCTTCCAGCGCGGCGTGGCATAGATGTGCCGCATGCCGCGCAGATCGCCTTCGCCCTCTTCTCCTACGTTGCCGATGAATACAAAGGGCAACGCGTGCCGCAGCGGCACTGCACGCAGCAGCGCGGCAATCGCCAGCATCGCCGTCACTCCTGCGCCATTGTCGGAAACTCCCGGACCATAAATCCGGCTGCCTTGCTGCCGGATGTTCAGCGGCGTGCTGGCCGGGAAGACGGTATCGATGTGCGCGCTCAAGGCTACATAACGCTGGCCAAAATCCTGCACCGTGCGGGTTTCCCCAGAGCCAGCATGCGCGGAGCCCGCATGCACGCCGAAAACATTTCCCACGTCGTCGATGCGAACATCGTCCAGGCCGATTTCGCGAAAACGCTCAGCCAGCCAGGCTGCCCGCGCTGACTCG
>JBKQHJ010000188.1:0-18076 GCA_052148835.1 Bryobacteraceae bacterium | reverse complement strand
AACGCTGGAGATCGTGCTTCAGAAGCAGACCGTGGTGCTTTCCTGGCATCAATTTGTTTACGCGGAGGGTGACAGCGAACAGGTGCGGATGGCCTTCGCCAGTCATGATGTGGTCATCAGCGGCAGTCGGCTCGATCCGCTACTGTCCGCAATCGCGGCCCACCGAGTCGTTTCGCTGCGCGAGAGCGTTCGTGCCGAGCGGTTTTCCGCTCAAGCGACGCGGTTCGTCAATGAAATCGTCGTGCGAAGGATCGAGGGTGAGTTATGAAGCTAATGTGCGCGATGTGGGCTTCTGACTGGCGTTTTGAGCTGGCGAATGTTTTCGCTCTCTTTCGAGGGCGTAGTTTTCAGAAAGACACCATCCCTAAGCCTGGCGGCTTAGGATCGGGCGAACTGCACCGAGGCTCCGCCGTCCGGTGTTTGTCCGGCGTTTGTCCGGTTTCTGTCCGGGTTTTGTCCGGTGCACCATGGAAGAACAATTTCAACGCATTTTGAGCAAGGCGGCCCAAAAATCTGGGCGTTCCCGGTTGGAGCCGTACAGCGAATTGATCGAGCAGCTCCGCCAACGTGGGCTCACTTATCGGGACATATCAGACATCCTGACAAAGGAGTTACAAGTTCAGGTTCCAAAGAGTACTGTTAACGATTTCGTGAGGGCGCAGGCGCGAGAGCGGAAGAATGCGGCGCGTAGGCTGTCTCGTCGTGCATCGGCGGCGGAACCGGCTGCTCTCTTGCCGTCGCTCCCGCATTCCACCCAGAGCCCGAGTTACAACGAGATTCGACAGAAAATCGCCGACCTCAAGGCGAAGAAACCGGCCGTTGACCCTGCGCCGGACGGTTTCCACTACGATCCAGACGAACCGCTGCGGCTGATCAATCCGGTTAAACGAAACTCATATGACTAAGTGGTGGCCGGTGATGCGTCCTCACGGGCCTCGCAGAGAGTCGCGTCAGCGATTACGCTTTGCAGGTGCCGAACCTCTCCGTATGCTGGATACTGATTCGCTAGATCAGTGAAAGTCCGGCCTGAACACTTGTGTTGCGTTTTGCTTAGGCCGCAATTTGGGAAGATTTGTGTGCCGGATGTGTGCACGACCGCAAAAATGCTTTGGAAGGCTCGCCGTTCAAATGAAACTAAGTGCCCAGATCGACAATTCCAAGGACAAGCGTGTTCGCGCCTGTGACAACATCACCATAACTGGATTTCGGGCAAGCGGGCTAGTGTTTGGCGGAGATGCCATATTCGATCCCGACAATTGTCGCGACCGTCAGCCGATACAGAATTGCAAGAAATGGCGCGAGACGAAGGAGCCTTCGCGAACCTGCCAAAGACCTCCGGTGGTGAGGGTTGCCAAAGGTAATTGAACTCCGTTTACGATCGGAGCGCACATAGTAGCTAGCTTTGCCCTACCTCCGGACGCGTCCACGGAGTTCGTGGTGTTCGACGCGAGGTCCAACGATCCGCGCGGCAGTGTAGGGATGCACATAGTGTTCACGGCTTGCCCAAGTTCGTTCCCACGGCCGGTGGTCGATAAGGATCGTATGCGATGGCCATACGAACGCGGGTTCACCCCACCACCAACCCCACGGCGCGAAGGCCGCACTGATCGTGATCCCGGGCCCGAACCGGATGGCTCCTCCGATTACCAACCCGTGCGCCGGACGGGCGAATACAACCAGGGGATCGTATTGAGGCACGTAGACCACGCCCGGAATCGCAGGAAGGATCTCGACATAGCCTCCCTCGTCAACCACATTGTCGTAGGAGTTCGGCTGCAAGTAACCGAATTCCTTTGCTTTATGGCGCATGCGCTGAACCGCGTCCATCACCGAGTCGCGCTCGGTCAGTACCGCATTGCCGAGTTGCTGGGTCCAAGCCGGATCGCTGGCCATCATGTCGAGCACCGAAGGAAACGGCAATAATGCAACAATGCTCGGATCCCACGTCAGATGATCTTCCTGGATGGCGGCAGCCAACGCATCTCCCATCAGATAGCTGTGTTGATCGGCCCAGGTTGCGGCCTCGGGGATCTCATCCCAATAAGTAGAAGCCGTCAACACTTGAGCCAATAATGGATCGGGATAGAGTGCGATGCGCGACACTAACTGATCCAGTTGAGGGGGCGCGATAGCCGCCGGTTGGGCGACGGCAAGCATGGCGAATGTTGTCCCCAGGGCCGCCAGCAGCAGCCTCCGCTTGAACGTGAGTAGCGATGCGGGCATGACGTTGGAATACATGGAATCGACCCTTTCTGACAATGGGAAATAGCAAAAAAATGCGCGAGCCACGACCTTAACGACCCAGCCGTGGCTCGCGAAGCATCGACGTGCGGAGAATTAGTTCTCCGGTCTGTCGGCTATCACTACCAACAGCTCCACCGGTGCGCCCGAGGGATCGACGCCCGTGACCTGGGTGTTCTCCATGGCCTTCACGTTGGGATCGTCGCCCGACTTGGCACCCGCCGCCATGTTCTTCGACATATCGTCCGACATCGAAAGCACATTATGGTTGGTTCGCTTGGCCAGCTCGACGGCGCGCTCATGGGGATACACGAACTGCAGCCCGAAGTTGTCGTCGGGATAGAAAAACGCTTCGATAGCTTCCGGGGCGCCAGGCGCGCGTTCCGCAAACCGAAGCACCGGTTTGTCGGTTGGCTTCAGACGGTAGTCGGGAAGGGCCAGAATGGTTGCAAAAAGCTTCTTCTGATCGGCATCGTAGATTTGTACGATGTGCCGGTCCGATGGAGAGTCTAACAGCTTAAAGACGTAGGTTCCGGCTGGCAGAACCTTGCCCGGGACCTCCACCGGCGCGTTGAACGTCACCGTGGTCTTCTTATCCCATTGGTCCGCATTGGCGCGGACAGCGCTCAGCCCGAAACCAATGACGGCGGTGCTCAACATCGCCAAACACCGTCCACGAAGTAACTGCCTAGAAATCATCTCAAACATTGTGAAAACCTCGCTTTCTTTTTTTGAATTTGACCGCTGACTAACGAGCCGGCAGAGGGAAGGTTTGGCCGGCGTGAGGCGTCCGGGTCCAGCTTCGCAGCCGGAATCCGAGCCCGATGAGCAATACACCGAACACCAAGGCATAGATGCCAATTCCGAGCGCAATCGCCACGGCACCTGCGAGCGGCAACAGGATCGCCAAGATGCCAAATAGTAAGGATGCAACGCCGCTGAGTACGAGTAGCCACTCATGGGAGATGTATTGGCGCAGACGTATCGCGGCCACAATCTCAAGCGCTCCGGTGACCAAAGCCCAAGCGGCAATGAGGTACACCAGCGCCAGAGCCGTGAGACCCGGGAAAATGGCCGTTACGGCTGCGGCGGCGATACCGACGATGCCTTCCAAAATGAGCGCGCCCCAGCGCTCGTGTGTGCGCGCGGCCTTCCACGCACCCACAATGCTGATCACGCCGTCGAGCAGCGCGTATACGCCAAATAGCAGCACGAGTGCTTCCACTGTGATCCCGGGCCAAGCGAATGTCAGTATTCCAAAAACAATCGCGACGAGTCCGCGAATCACGAGTGACCACCAATTCCTTGCGAGTGCGACTTCCATATTGATCTCCTTTTGGTTGAATCCAGCGGCGCTTAAGCCGCCTTTTGCGATGTCTCCGCCGAAGTTGTCCCACTGCTCTCGACCTGGATCCGGCGTCGTTTGTTGGTCTCTTCGGCCAGCGGCACGGTCACTTCAAGAACGCCGTTCTCAAACTTCGCTTTTGCCTGATCCACGCTCGCACCATCGGGAAGCGGGATCACGCGATAGAAGCGTCCATAGCGGATCTCCGTGCGATGAACGCCGCCCTTCTCCAAATCACGCTCGAAAGTGCGCTCGCCGGATAACGCCAACCCATCTTCAGTGACTTCAACCTGCACTTCCTGCGGCTTCAACCCGGGCAGTTCCGCGCGAACCACATACTGGCTGTCGGTCTGCGACACTTCCACGGCCGGCGCCCATAAAGCTGAGCCGCCGTTCGCGTTGTTAGAAGTCTGAAACGCACGATCCATCTCTTCGGTCATGCGCCGCATCACTGAAAATGGGTTCATGAATATCAGGTCGAACGGCATCACAGAGAGTGAGGCCGGGGTTTTATTCGCCTGTTTGGTTGCTTCCATGTTTTGGTTTGCCATGACTGCTGTCCTTTCTTGGTTAGGGTCGCGCCGCTTCTGTGGGACTTGATGCAGCTTCGGTACCACGCCTAAATTGTTGAGGGCAGTTAGAGCGCCCCGGCGGGGCGTCGATGATTTGAACGCGGCTATCTACGTGTAGACTGCGGTGTAGACTGCGGCTGCTGGATGGCTTTCTCGAGCCGCCGCACGATTTCGGTCTTGGGCTGCGCGCCTACGATGCGATCGATCTCTTGCCCCGCCTTCAACACCAACAGTGCGGGAATGCTGCGAATGTGAAAGCGCTCCGCAGTGACGGGATTTTCATCCACGTTCAGTTTCGCCACGCGAACTCGCCCGGCCATCTCGTTGGCGAGTTGTTCCACTACCGGCGAAATCATCTGGCAAGGTCCGCACCAGGCGGCCCACAGATCCAGCAGCACAGGCAGAGGCGAGCGCTCAACATCAGCTGAGAACGTCGCGTCCGTTACCGTGATGGGCTGGATGGAAACCGGCAGCGGATTCTTGCACCGCCCACAAACGGGAGCCAGTCCCTGCTCGATCTTTTCCAGCGGCACTCGATTGGTGGCGCCGCAAACTTGGCAACGAATGAGCTGCGCTTCAGGCATTCCGGTTTGCTCCCAACAGTTCGCGTGGATCGAAGTGCGATTCAGCCCCGAGCTTCTCAAACAGATCCTTCTCCTTCGCGGTCAGCTTCGGCGGAATCACTATTTTGATTTTGACGTATTGATCGCCCCGGCCGCCACGCCGCCTATTCAGCCCCTGCCCCCGCAGTCTCAGTCGCGTCCCGCCTTGCGTACCCGGTGGAATTTTCATCTCCACCGGCCCATCCAGCGCAGGCACGTTCACCCGGGCTCCCAGCGCTGCTTCCCACGGCGCGACGGGAAACTCGATCTGCACGTCGGCGTCGCCAACGGTCTCAAACAAAGGATGTGGTTCAATTCGTACATGCAGGTAGAGATCGCCCGGCGGCCCTCCGTTGGCGCCTGGTTCGCCCTGCCCAGCCAAGCGGATTAGCGTGCCCGCCCGTACGCCCGGCGGGATGGTTACTTCCAATGACTTCATGCGATCGGTCCCAGAGGATTGCAGGGTGATGTTTCGCTTGACGCCGCGATGCGCCTCTTCGAGCGTGAGCGAAATCTCGGCTTCGATGTCCTGTGCGGGCATCCGGAAATCGGCGCTGCTCCTGGCGCTGCCGCGACCCCCGAACAGGCTTTCGAAAAAGTCGCTGAAATCGCTGGCGCTTCGTGCACCGCCAAAGCCGTCCGCAAAGTCCGTGAAGTTCACGCGGCCGTTTCTGGCGCCGGGTGGAGGAGTGAAATCAGCGCCTGACTTCCAGTTGGCGCCCAGTTCGTCGTAGCGCTTGCGCTTGTCGGCGTCGGAAAGAACTTCGTACGCTTCGTTGATCTCTTTGAATTTTTCTTCCGCCGCTTTATCGTTGGGGTTTACGTCGGGATGATATTTGCGCGCGAGCTGACGGTAAGTCTTGCGGATCTCATCTTCCGACGCTCCGCGGGGAACGCCCAGGACCTCATAGTAGTCTTTAAACTTGACGGCCATTCGGCCCCGCTCACTGCGCCACCCGCACACGCGCGGGCCGAAGGACTTCGTCGCCCCAACGATAGCCGCGCTGCACGTCGTCCACTACTGTGCCCGATGGATGGCCGTTGGCCGCAACAGCCGCGATGGCTTCGTGCAGCTCCGGATTGAACGCTTGCCCGACGCTGTCAAAGGGGGCAATGCCCTGCGCCTGCAACACGCCCAGCAGCTTACGATGAATCGCTTGCAAGCCTTCGAACAGCGACGATTGGGTTTTTCCCGCGTGGTGAAACGCGCGATCGAACCCGTCCAGCACTTCGAGAAGCGAGAGAATGATCTCGCGCTTCCCGCTCCGCACCGTCCGTGCACTTTCCCGTTCCACTCGCCGGCGATAGTTTTCAAAATCCGCCAGCGCCCGGAGATACATTTCGTGCTCGGTGCGCAATTGTTCCTGCAGGCGCTCCAGTTCGGTGCCGGGCGATTCTTGCGGTTTGGCTTCGCTGTTGGTTTCCGTTGGCATTCGATAGACTCTACTTGGTCTGCTTGAACTCCGCATCGATCACGTCGTCGGCCGCGCCTGGATGTCCGTTTGGACGAGAGCCAGCCGGACCATTACCAGACCCCGCGGCCGCTTGGCTGTAGGCAGCCGACGAAAGCGCGTGAGCCACTTGCTGCAGGTCGCTCGCCAACTGCCGCAACCTTGCGACATCCGTCGAGTTGTTCTTCACCTGTTCACGAATCTCGCTGATCAGTTGCTCGCCGCGAGCCCTTTCGTTGACCGGCAGGCGGTCGCCAAGTTCGCGAATCTGCCGCTCTACTTGATAAGCGATGGCATCGGCGCTGTTGCGCGCTTCCACTTCTTCCTTGCGGCGCTTGTCCTCGTCGGAATGGGCTTGCGCATCCTTGACCATACGGTCGATTTCATCTTTGGAGAGCTGCGTCGACCCCGAAACCGTGATCTTCTGTTCTTTGCCGGTATCTTGATCTTTGGCCGTCACGGTCAAGATGCCGTTGGCATCAATGTCGAAGGTGACCTCGATCTGCGGTGTCCCACGCGGAGCGGGCCGGATGCCTTCCAACCGGAAATGGCCCAGCGTGCGATTGTCGCGCGCCAGCTCGCGCTCGCCCTGCAGCACATGGACATCAACAGCGGTCTGATTATCGTCGGCAGTTGAGAAGGTTTCCGATTTGCGCGCCGGAATGGTGGTGTTGCGTTCAATCAGCTTGGTCATTATGCCGCCCAGCGTCTCCAGGCCGAGCGACAGGGGTGTTACGTCCAGTAAAACGACGCCCTTCACCTCGCCCGCCAGTACGCCGGCTTGAATCGCGGCGCCAATCGCAACCACTTCGTCCGGATTCACGGATTGGTTGGGTTCTTTCCCGCCCGTTAAACGGCGAACCAGGGCTTGCACCGCCGGAATGCGCGTGGCGCCGCCCACCAGAATCACCTCGTCCAGATCCTTTTCGGCAATCTTGGCGTCTGCCAAGGCCTGTTTCACCGGTCCGACACAACGCTCCACCAGATCGGCCGTGAGCTGATCGAACTTGGCGCGCGTAAGTTTCATCTCAAGATGTTTCGGCCCGGTAGCATCCGCCGTCACGAAGGGCAAACTGATGGTCGTTTCCAAGGCTGTGGATAGCTCGATCTTGGCTTTCTCCGCGGCTTCAGTGAGACGTTGTAGAGCCTGCCGGTCTTTTCGCAGATCGATCCCCTGATTGCGCAAGAATTCTTCGCCCATCCAGTCCACCAGGCGCTTGTCGAAATCGTCTCCGCCCAGGTGTGTGTCACCGGCCGTGGCATGTACTTCGAATACACCGTCGCCGACGTCCAGAATGGAAACGTCGAACGTGCCACCGCCCAGATCGAACACCAGGATCGTCTCGTTGGTCTTCTTGTCCAGCCCATAGGCGAGCGCGGCGGCGGTAGGTTCGTTGATTATTCGCTGGACGTTGAGGCCGGCAATTTTGCCGGCGTCCTTGGTGGCCTGCCGCTGCGCATCATTGAAATAGGCGGGCACCGTGATCACCACGTCGGTGACCTTTTCGCCCAGGTACTTGGCTGCATCGCCGGCCAGACGGCGCAGGATCATCGACGAGATCTCTTCGGGTGAGTATTGCTTGCCGGAGATCAAGAAGCGCACCGCGTCGTTTGGACCCGCCACCACTTTGTAAGGCACGTTCTTGATCTCGGACTGCACCTCCGAAAAGCGGCGTCCAATGAAGCGCTTCGCCGAATAGATGGTGTTTTCCGGATTGAGCACCGCCTGCCGCTTGGCTATCTGGCCTACCAAACGTTCGCCGGTGTTGTTAAAGCCGACCACCGAAGGTGTAAGCCGGTTGCCCTCGCTGTTGATGATCACGGTGGGCTTGCCGCCCTCCATTACCGCGACTACCGAATTCGTGGTTCCTAAGTCAATCCCAATTGCCTTTGCCATAACGATCACCTCATTGTGGGAGCGAATTAAAAATGCACGGTCCGGATGCCGCTGTTGCTGGTAAGGAATTATCCAGACCGTGCCGAAAGGGGAAGGACAACCGCTCTAGGGCGTTATATAAATGTGGTTCTCTACTTTCGTCACTCCCGGCGCAGACCACGCTGCGCGCTCCGCCTCGTCTTTCTCAGCCCAGGAGCGGACGTTGCCATGCAGCCTGATAGTGGTGCCTTCCACATCCACGGTTACCCTTCGGGCGTCGATTTCGGCGCTGCGCTTCAGCGCTTCCTCGATCTTTTCCTTCACTTGTGTTGGACTGATCTTGGGCTTAACTTGGATATCGTTGGTGATCCCGATCACGCCTTTGAGCTTCTGGACGGACGATTCAGCGAGGTTCTTCTGGTATTGCCAATCCACATTGCCGTCCAGCGTCACCCAACCGTTGCGTACCGTCACTTTGATCTTGTCGGCGGGAATCAGCACGTGGCTTTCCAGCTCATGCACGGCGTCCCGGGCAACCTCCGGATCGGTCCGCGCGGACGACAGCTTAATCTGAATGTCGTTCGCGACGGCGCGGACGCCGTAAACACGTTTGGCCGCTTTTTCAGCTGCATCCTTCTCCATGTAGCTTGAGGCGAATCCGGAGAGCGTCACTACGCCGTCCTTTACGGCTACGGCAATATCGTTCGAAGTGATCTTGGGATCCCACTTCAGTTCGAGGATCACGTCCTGGTTAATTGCGCTATCAGGTCTGGTCGTTACGTCAGCAACTGCTGCCATAATTTGGTGTCTCCTTCAGCTGGTTTTCATGCAGCTCCGGTGCCACTACAGGGCGCGGCGGAGAACGGATGGATTGCCGATTGTTATGAACGATCGGGCACCGGGCAGCGACCATTGGACACGCCTTCCGAGTCAATTATTGGCAGAGAGCCGTCTACAGATAGACTGCACATTCTAAGAAGGCTCATCCTTGGGAGAGATAACGGTGTGCGAAGGTAACGGCCATCGCCCCTTCGCCGACGGCCGATGCGCAGCGCTTCACGGAGCCATGGCGCACGTCGCCGGCGGCGAACACCCCGGGAACGTTGGTCTCCAGAAAATAAGGATTGCGCTCGAGGGGCCAGTTCTTAGGCGCTCCGCTGACCAGCAAGTCCGGCCCTGTGACCAGATAGCCAGATTCATCGCGTTGAATGCCCACTTCGGCGGCCCAGTCGGTATGCGGCATTCCCCCGATGCAGACAAACAGCCAGCGCGTTGCGAATGTCTGCTGTTGGCCGGTATTGCAATTGGTAAATGTGATCTCGCGGAGAATCTCGTCTCCGTGAAGCGCCGACACTTTCGTATGAGTGAAGACACGAATGTTGGGCGTCGCCTGGATGCGGTCAATCAGGTAATGCGACATCGACTGACTGAGCGTTTCTTCCAGCGCTACAATCGTTACAGTTTCGGCGAATCGCGCGAAGTGCAGCGCGGCTTGTCCGGCGGAGTTACCCCCGCCCACGACGAAAACATCTTCATTGCCGCATAGCGAGGCCTCGCTCGCGCCGGCCCCATAGTAGACTCCAGCTCCCAGAAACTTCTCTTCGCCAGAGAGATTCAACCGGCGATACTGGACGCCGGTGGCACAGATGGTGCAGCGCGCGACAATTTTTACGCCGTCGGCCAGATAACCGACGCCTTTACCGGGAACAAACTCGCCGCGAACGCCCTCGCGGCCGAGAAGAAGCTCGGCGCCAAAACGCAATGCCTGCTCGCGCGCTCGCTCCGCGAGTTCAGCGCCGCTAATTCCCCTGGGAAAGCCGAGGTAATTTTCGATTTTTGAACTGCTGCCCGCCTGCCCCCCGACCGCCAACCTCTCCACCAGGATGGTAGCCAGCCCTTCGGAAGCGCCATAGACGGCGGCGCTTAATCCGGCCGGCCCCGCGCCATAGATCGCGAGGTCGTACTGCGAGCGGGACGGGTCGTGGAACCAGCCCAGCTTTTCTGTGATCTGCCGTACGGTGGGGCATTCTATTCGAGTCCCATCCGAAAACACACAAACGGGCAGACGGCTGTCGTTGAGCGAGCTAACTCCCGCTAATCTGCGAGCGTCTTCGTCCGTGTTAATTTCGATCCACTCGAAAGGAACATCGCTGCGATGCAGGAAATCGCGGATCATGTAGCCGACCGCTGATCCCATTCTTCCGTAGATCCGTACTTTCGAAACTTGAACGGGCTGAGCTTCTTCCATGTTGCTCCTTCAATAGGTCTTCCATTGGCATCTTTTATGCCAACTCGCCGGTCCGTTGCAATTGCATTACAAGACTATCTTTTGGCTGGTCGAAGCGAACGCTTGCTTTCTGCACGGGACGCGCTTAGTATTGCTCAGCCGGGTTTGGCATCTTATGTGTCTAAGCTCAAGCGACCGTCCTCGTTCGCCGTTGCCAGTCAATTGAAGAAGTTATCGTCGAAACAACTGAACTAGGAGTTGAGAGCGCATGAACGACTTTCTCCGAAAGCTGTTTTCCTCCGATTTCATGCCCCACGGCTATTGTTATCTCTGGAGGCCGGAAATCGTTTGGCTGCACGCCGCATCGGACGGGGCCATCGCTCTGTCTTACCTCTTCATTCCGCTAGCTCTGGTGTATTTTGTGCGGAAGCGCCGGGACTTGCCATTCCACTGGGTATTCTTCATGTTTGGTGTGTTCATTCTCGGTTGCGGAGCCACTCACGCGATGGAGATCTGGACGCTGTGGCACGGGACATACCGGCTGGCCGGTGTTATCAAAGCGATTACGGCGGGAGCCTCCATCGCGACCGCAGCCGCGCTGGTCCCCATGATTCCACGCGCTTTGCTGCTTCCCAGCCCCTCGCAACTGCGCGCCGCCAACCTCGGGCTGGAACGGGAGATCGCCGAGCGCACTCGTGCGGAAAGAGCGCTACAGCTTGCGCACGACGAGCTGGAATTGCGAGTTCAGGCCCGAACGCAGGAGCTCGCCAGCGCCAATTTGCTACTGCGCGCCGAGATCAACGAGCGCCGGCGCGCCGAAGAGGAACTGCGCAAGCAGGCGGACCTATTGGAACTGGCCCACGATGCAATCCTCGTACGGGATTTAAACGACAGGATCACGTACTGGAACTCGGGCGCCGAGGAGGTTTATGGCTGGCGGCGCGAAGAGGCGCTGGGTGAGACCGCGCCGAACCTTCTGCGCTCCATATATCCGTCCAGCATGGAATCTCTAAAGGAGGAAATCGTTCGATCCGGGCGGTGGGAGGGCGAGCTGACTCAAACCCGGCGGGACGGGGAAACCATTGTCGTATCCAGCCGCTGGGCTCTCCAGCGCGGTGAGCACGGCCAGCCGGCGGCAGTGCTACAAATCAATACGGATATCACCGAGCGCAAGCGGGCCGCCGAGAATCTGGTGTCCATGCAGAATCAGTTGGCGCATATGGCTCGTGTGACGACGATGGGAGAATTGGCTGCGTCAATCGCTCACGAGATAAACCAACCGCTCGCTGCCGTCGTGACGAATGGCAATGCCTGCGTGCGTTGGATGGCCTTGGCCGAACCCAACCTGGACGAGGCGCGGGCCGCGGTGACTGCGATCATCAAGGAGGGAAGGCGCGCCAGCGACATCATCGCGAGAATTCGGGCGCTCATGAAGAAGAGTCCACCCCAAATGACACAGCTCGACGTCAATGATCTAATACGTGAAGTGCTGGTCTTGATCAATCATGAAGTTCAGCGGAACCGGGTCATGTTGCACACGGACTTGACGGAAGGGCCGACCGCCGTGATGGGAGATCGAGTCCAATTACAGCAAGTAATCTTGAACTTGGTGATGAATGCAGTGGAATCCGCCGGCGCGGCCGCTGAGAGCCAAACTGAAGTGTTGGTTACGTCACGTAACGATAAGAATCAAGTGACGGTCGCAATCCGCGATTCGGGCGTGGGGATCGATCCCAAGAATCTCGACCAGCTCTTCAACCCGTTCTTTACCACCAAACCCCACGGCATGGGGATGGGGCTTGCGATCAGTCGCTCCACTATCCAATCGCACGGTGGCCGCCTGTGGGCGGCAAGTAACCCCGGCCGTGGCGCGACATTTCAGTTCACACTCCCTGCCCAGGTCTCAGTCCCGGCGGCCTGAACCGGCATGGGGGAAAATCCAGTCGTTTATGTCGTGGATGATGACGAGGGGATTCGAAAATCGATCGAGAGCCTCATCCGATCCGTTGGGCTGAACGTCCAGACTTTTGAGTCGGCGCAGGATTTTCTCGCGGCCAAGCGACAGACCGCGCCGGGTTGCCTGGTGCTGGATGTGCGTCTGCCGGGTCTGAGCGGACTGGACCTGCAAAGCGAGCTCGCCCGGGCGGAAATCCAGACGCCCATTGTTTTCATCACTGGACACGGCGACATCCCGATGTCAGTTCGCGCGATGAAGGCCGGGGCGGTGGAATTCCTTACTAAGCCCTTCCGCGATCAGGATTTGCTGGACGCGATACGGCAAGCCATTCAACGTGACCGGGAGATTCAGCAGGAGCGTGCCGAGACAACGGATCTTCGAAAACGTGTTCGCTCGCTGACACGCCGGGAACTGGAAGTAATGAAATTGGTTGTTTCTGGTCTACTGAACAAGCAGATTGCTGCTGAATTGGGAACCAGCGAGGTAACGGTGAAACTACAACGGGGGCAGGTGATGCGCAAGATGATGGCTAACTCGTTGGCGGAATTGGTTCGAATGGCCGAGAAATCGGGCGAACTGGAAGCACCGGAGAAGGGGGGAGTAAACGGATAATACTAAGGTGTGGTAGTACCGTGAAATAGGGAGTGATATTGTCTGTTCATGATGACTGACTCAGCCAGTAGTCAATTGGAGGAGAAAAGATCATGAACAAGGCAGCGACAGTCGCGCTAGTCGGGATAGTGGACGATGACGAGTCGGTTCGCAATTCCATCAGCAGCCTTCTCCGCTCCGCCGGTTACCGGACCCTGATGTTCGAATCCGCCGAAGCGTTTTTGGAGTCGAAGCGCATTGGCGATGCCGATGGTCTGATCCTCGACGTCAAAATGCCGGGCCTAAGTGGTATTGAGCTTCAGCGTCGCCTCATCGAGCTGAAACATATAGTCCCGATCGTCTTTGTAACGGCTCATGCCGACGACGAGATACGAGAAGTAGCGCTGGCACAGGGCGCCGTTGCGTTCTTCGCTAAGCCTTTCAACGATGAGGCTTTGCTCGGAGTGCTTAGTTCGGCTGTCGATTCGAGGAAGCAATAGACTTCCGAATATAATCAGTTCCCGGAAAAACTTGACATAACGAAAGCGAGGAAGTATGGACACGTGTGTCACAACGAACGCGCCGGAACGATTCACGCCCAACCGGGCTCCCCTCGGACGTGGCGAACAGGAGATTATTGCGGAAAGTCGCAAGTTGAAGGAGGTGCTCAGCCAGGCTGAGATGGTAGCAGCCACGAACTGCACCGTCATCATCCAAGGCGACACAGGAACCGGCAAAGAGCTCATCGCGGGCTTCATACACAACCACAGCCCACGACGGCAACAGGCTCTTATAAAGATAAATTGCGCTGCCATTCCACTGGGTTTGCTGGAGAGCGAACTTTTCGGTCATGAGCGAGGGGCATTCACCGGCGCCATGGCGCAACGGTTAGGCCGCTTCGAACTGGCGGATAATGGGTCGTTGTTCCTGGACGAAGTAGGAGACATTCCCATGGAACTGCAGCCCAAGCTGCTTCGTGTGCTCCAGGAGCAGGAATTCGAGCGGCTGGGCGGGACTCGCACAATCCAAACCAATGTGCGGGTAATTGCCGCCACCCATCGCAATCTCGCTCAAATGGTCGAAAAAGGAACATTCCGGCCGGATCTCTTTTACAGGCTGAGCGTCTTTCCTGTCACCGTTCCGGCGTTGCGCGACCGGCCCGAGGACATTCCTCATCTGATCTGGCACTACACCAACAAGTACTCTCGGCAATTCAACCGGCAAATCGAAACCATTCCAGCGGCAGCCATGGAAAGCATGGTGAGCTACTCTTGGCCAGGCAACATCCGTGAATTGCAGAACTTCATTGAGCGCGCCGTGATTCTGTCGCGGGGCTCCGTACTGGAACCGCCGGTCAGTGAATTGATTCGCCTAAAGCATAAAGAGCCCGCCGAACCGATCACTTTAAGAGACGCGGAACGCGCCCACATCCTTCGCACTCTCGAGAAGACCAACGGGCAATTGGCCGGGGCCGCAGTCCTGCTCGGCATCCCGAGGTCTACTCTCTTCTATAGAGTTCGCAGGCTCGGCATCGTTCTGCCTGGACACAAGTCGCAGATTGCGACAGCCTAAAGTCGAAACGCGCCAGGCTGGACATACGAGAAATCGAGCATCACTTCGTCCACATAACACCAGCCCCAATCTTCGCCGGGTTCGAAGGATCGCATGATTGGGTGCTGGGTCTGATGAAAGTGCTTCGTGGCGTGCTTGTTCTTCGATGTATCGCAGCAGCCGACGTGGCCGCAGGTGAGGCACAGGCTAAGACGGACCCACACGTCGCCCATCTTGAGACACTCCTCGCAACCCCGGGTGCGGGGGCGTACGTTCCGAATTAGTCCGAGATGTGAACACTCAGTCATGGAATAGCCTCCGGAGTAAGCAGTGCAAGCGTCTTGCCACATCGACTCGATCGCCCGATTGTCAGCGGCCCCTCGCGTGCAGCCCTTCATTTGGCGGGAGTGATAACGAATGAACCAAGAAGAATCCGTCGTGTATGTCGTGGATGACGATCCATCTCTGCGGGGAGCTATCGATAGTCTGCTCCGGTCGGTCGGGTGGCGCGTTCAGACCTTCGTCTCAGCACGGGATTTCCTGGATGCAAAGCCGCGGGATCGGCATGCCTGTCTGGTTTTGGACGTGGCCTTGCCGGGGCTGAGCGGCCTGGACCTGCAAAGCGAACTGATCAAGAACGAGATCCAGATTCCCGTTATTTTCATCACAGGCCACGCCGACGTCCCTACGTCCGTACGCGCGATGAAGGCCGGTGCGGTGGAATTTCTCACCAAGCCGTTTGAAGATGAAGATCTGTTGGAAGCGATCCGGCAAGCGATCGAGCACGATCGCACAACCCGCGAGCAACATCGCGATCATCAAGAAGAACTCGCGGCTGCGGCGCGCATCCAGCAAGGCCTGATGGCCGTGACGGCTCTCCAACCCCCGTTCGCCGAGGCAATGGGAAGAAATCAGCCCTGCAGGGAAATCGGTGGGGACTTCTTCAGCGTCCTCACCGTGGGCGACTCCGTGGTGGCGGCGATCGCGGATGTGTCGGGCAAAGGCGTCGCGGCGGCCGTGATGGCGTCGCTGCTGCAAGGCATGATCCACGAGGGCCTGTTATCCAATGTGCCGCTGCCCGAGATCGCGCGCAATGCCAACGAGTTCTTTTGCGTCCGCGATCTAGGATCCAAGTACGCCACGCTTGTCATCGTCTGTGTGAAACCGGATGGCCAAGGCGAGTATCTGAACTGCGGCCATATTCCCCCGTTTGTCGCGCGCCCTGGTGGAGAAGTAACCCGCCTCCGCGAATCCAATCTGCCAGTCGGCCTGATGCGAAATGCGGAATATCGCCGCACCGGCTTTCATTTGAATTCCGGAGACCGGATCATTCTGGTGACTGACGGCGTGACCGAGGCAGAGAGCCCAGAGGGAGATTTCTTCGGCGATGAGCGGCTGGAAAGGTTCGTTTCCTTAGGAATGTCTTTGGATGAAATCTTCACCTCGGCGTGCCTATTCCAGAATGGCCGCCCCCTGAGCGACGATTGCACTATCGTCGGACTGGACTATATCGGCGCCGGGGCGCGGTTTTGAAGCAAGGGTGCCAGTGAGTGGGCCATCTTGAGGCGGGCGCGCCGATGCCGGGTCTTCACCGCGGTAACGGTCATCCCGAGCAATCGGGCGGCGTCCGTAATACTGACGCCCTGCATGTCGCGCAGCACGATAAGGGCTTGGTATTTCTCGGGCAGATCGGCAATGGCTTTTCGCAGTAAATTATTGGTCTCCATCCGCTCCAGTTGTTTGTAGGGCGACGTGGTTTCCTCGGAACCCTGGAACTTACAGAGTGCAGGTGGATCCAAAGACACCAGATGCGATGACCACCGCAGGCGGTGCCGCTGCAGGATCTCATGAAGAGCAATCCGAATCAGCCACGTGCTGAATCGCGCCTCGTTCCGAAACTGTTCCAGATGCTGGTAGGCTTTCAGCAGCGTTTGTTGAACCACGTCTTCGACGTCTGAGTCGGTTCCCATTTTGGCTTGCACTACTCGCCACAACGGCGCCAGGTGCGGTTTGAGCAACTCATCGAACAGGTCTTTTCGCCCAGCGAGAATTCTGCCGATCAACACGGTCTCTTCACTGCTGGATCGTGTCCGGCACTCTTGCTCTGAGAACAGCTGCATCGTCCTCCTCCTACGGGAGCGCGTAACGGCATTTCATTGGCCAACAACCCTGGCACATGGTTGCGATCCAGTCCCACTATTCGCGGCGACATGAAGTCTATGTGTAGACGGCGCGTTTCCATCCTTAGACGGAGCCAGCCCGCTGCACATTGATCTGGCGAGTCGGACCTGTTGGACTCCTACCTGCATTGTCTTTGATTGCCAAAGGAGGCACACCATGAACAAGCACGCAAAACCTGTTTTAACCCTGATGCTGTTAGGCGCGCTCGTCGTCTTAGCTAAGGAGGTTGTAACGGACTATGATCACTCGGCCGATTTCCAGCAGTACAAAACGTACTCATGGATGAGAGTCAAAGCCGGCGATCCACTCTGGGTGGACCGGATCACCCGAGCTGTCGACGCCCAACTGGTCGCAAAGGGTTGGTCCAAAGTGGACGCGGATGGCGACGTCGCCGTGACGGCGTTCGGTTCCACGCGCGAACAGCCCACGCTCACGACATTCTATGACGGCTTTGGGGGCCGTTGGTTCTGGCGCGGGTTCGGCGGAATCGCAACCACTACGGTGGAGGAAACGCCGATAGGGACCCTGGTGGTCGATCTCTTCGATCAGCACAACGGAAAACTCATTTGGCGTGGAGTGGCTCGCGACGCAATGTCGGGAAAACCGGACAAAGATGAGAAGAAACTCGAGAAGGTTGTCGACAACATGTTCAAACACTTCCCGCCACCACCACGTGGCTCTAAGTAAGACCATGATCAAACGGCCATTTGGTTGGACCAACGTGGAAGTTCCCGTGATCGGACAGGGTACTTGGATGATCGAAGGCGACCCCGACCGGGAGAAGCGCGCGGTGGAGACCTTGCGCTTGGGACTGGATCTGGGCCTCACGCATATCGACACTGCGGAGATGTACGGCGAAGGCCGCGTGGAGCAATTGGTGGCCGAAGCCATTGTGGGCCGCCGCGAGGAGGTGTTTCTGGCAAGTAAAGTCCTGCCTTCGAACGCCTCGTATGAGGGCACCTTGAGAGCTTGCGAAAGCAGCCTAAGACGCCTTCGGACGGATCGGCTCGACCTTTAAATGTTGCACTGGGCGGGCCGGCATCCGGTGGAAGAAACGATGCGAGCCATGGAGAAGCTGATCGAACGGGGCCTGATCCGCTTTGCGGGAGTCAGCAACTTCGATGTGGAGGAATTGCAAGGCGCGGCTGACTCGCTGGAAGACCAGCGCCTGGCGTGCGACCAGGCGCTGTATCATCTCCAAGAACGGGGCATGGAGGTACGGCTGCTTCCGCAATGCACGCAAGAACAGATTGCGATCGTATCTTATTCTCCGTTCGGGCACGGGAGGTTCCCTGGCGTTCACAATGCCGGTGGCCGTTTGTTGGCGAAGATCGCTGAGCGGCATGGCCGAACTCCGCGTCAAGTGGCGCTGAATTTTCTGACCCGTCATCCCAATGTTTTTGCCATCCCGAAGACCACCCATCCCGACCGCGTAAAAGAAAATGCCGGCGCCGTGGGTTGGAAGCTGAGCGCGCAAGAGAT
>JBKQHJ010000187.1:0-4211 GCA_052148835.1 Bryobacteraceae bacterium | reverse complement strand
ATTTTACTCTAGCGCTTATTAGTGAATTTGTCACTAACTTTCCCGCGCTAAGCCCCAGAACCCGCCACTCTCCAGAGATTCCAGTTTTTCAAATATCACGGCATCGCCACTGCAATATCACCGCCCGGCGATGACGGATTTCCTTCACTCGCGAGTTTTCTTCGCTTTTTTTGCAACCCCTCGCCGGACACCTGGGCGCCTCTCCGGTTGCTTTCTTCTGGAATCTCCGCCGCTTGTCGTCGCAGCCGCCTCCAATAACGTTCCCTTCCATCGCCACGCGCTGTCCACCTCCGAAACCCTGCCCACTGGCGTTGAAGTTTTTGACATTCGACGGAAAACGCGCTAGAGTCAGCCATATGAACCGTGACATCGACATTTCACACCTGAGCCCCGCCGAGTGCATCCTGCTGGCGGAACAGCTCTGGGAGAAAGCGCGCGTCCATTCCGAGGCCACACCCGTTACTGCCGCTCAAAAGGAAGAACTCGGCCGACGGCTTGATGCGCTGGAGCGCGGCGAATTGCCTCCGGCGGAGACTTGGGACGACATTCAAGCCGCTCTTCGGCCCCGGTGATTCCCGACCTCCTCGTCGAGCAACCGGCCAAGGGCGACCTGGCCGATGCGGTGGACTGGTACAAGTCCGTGCGCAGTGGCCTCGAACAAGACTTCTTGCATTGCGTTGAAGATGCCTTGGCTCTCATCAGAGAGTACCCAGTAGCAAGCCCCATTCTCTTTCGTCGCTTGCGCCGCAGGCTCCTGCACCGCTTCCCCTACGGCGTTTTCTATTGTAAGCGTGTGCTGATGCCCGCCTAGTCAAACGCCTCAAAGAATGAGAATGTCCATTCTCGGAGAGAGTGGACACTGTCTGCGTCAACCGGTGCGGCGTGTCCATTCCCAGAGAGGATGGACAGTCTATGGAGACAGAGAGTGATACGCGTGGCAGGGTCGCGATAGAGGAGCGGCGTCCGCGGTACTATGCACTCGACCTGAAGCGGCGGATTGTGGAAGAGACGTTTGGACCAGGCCAGTCGGTGTCGGTTGTAGCTCGCCGGCACGACGTGAACGCGAATCTGGTGTTTGCGTGGCGCAAGCGGTATCGCGACGGCACGCTTGGGAAGGGTGACGCTGGGGCGAGAGCGAGGGCCGCATCGCCAACTCACGACCTCATCCGTGTCGACGTAATCGATGCTGGTGATGCCTTGCGTCCGTTGGGCGTCGGTGGCAACTCCTCCACGGCGACGCCGTCGACGAATCCCAAAACAGCAGGCGTGCGGCACGACTATAGTGCCTTTGGAGCCGGCATCATCGACATCGAACTGCCCAATCGGGTTAAGTTGCGATTTCCAGCCGCCATCGACGAAGCGGCGCTTCGACTTGTGCTGGCCGTAACCAGGCAACTGCCATGATGCAGCTTGCGCCGGGGACACAGGTGTGGCTGGCGTGCCGGCCGCTCGATCTGCGGAAAGGCTTCAACGGGCTGGCGGCACAGGTCGCTGACGTGTTGCGTTCCGATCCCTATTCGGGACATCTTTTTGTGTTTCGCGGCAAGCGCGGTGACTACATCAAAGTGCTTTATTGGGACGGATCCGGACTGTGCCTGTTCGCCAAACGGCTGGAGAAAGGTCGCTTCGTCTGGCCACCAATCATCAACGAGCGAATGCAGTTGACGACGGGACAATTGTCTCTGCTCATCGAGGGAATCGACTGGCGAAGAACAGTGGCAATGGAGTTGGAATATCGTCCGGCGCTCGCATAAAAAACTGCGTCGAAACACAACAAAATGCTGGTGTTTTGCTATGTGCTGTGCTAGACAAAAACATGTCGCCCGACGCTGCCGCACTTCCCACCGATCCAGCCGCTTTGCGGGCCTTCGCCCTGTCGCTCCAAGCCGAGCTTTACGCCAAAACGCTGCACATCGAGAAGCTGAAAATGCAGCTCGCGTTGCTGCGTCGTGCCCGCTTCGGCCGCTCATCGGAAAAACTCGATCACGACATCGAGCAGTTGGAACTGATGATCGGCAATCTGGAGGAAGGCCAGGCAGAAAGCAACGAACGCACCGAAGCCGCGAAGCCTGCGGAATCATCTGCGGCGAGAAAAGAACGGTCGCATCCCATCCGCCGCCCGCTGCCGGAGCATTTGCCGCGCGAGCGGGTGGAGCATGAAGCTTCCTGCGTCTGTCCTGCCTGTGGCGGCACCAACCTGACGGTGATCGGCACGGATGAGCGCGAAGTGCTCGAGTACGTGCCATCGCACTTTAAGGCCGTAGTTCATTGCCGCCCGAAAGTAAGCTGCCGCAATTGCCAGACCATCGTGCAGCCGCCGATGCCGTCGCTGCCAATCGAGCGTGGCCGCCCAGGTCCCGCATTGCTGGCACATGTCCTTGCTGCGAAATACTGCGACCATCTCCCGCTGCACCGCCAATCAGAAATCTACGCCCGTGCCGGCGTGGAACTCGATCGTTCCACCCTGGCTGAGTGGGTTGGGAGGATGGCCTTCCATCTTGCTCCCATTGCCGATGCCATCGCCCGCCATGTGCGGGCAGGTCCGGCACTGCATGCCGATGATACGCCGGTGCCGGTGCTTGACCCTGGCAGGGGAAAAACCAAAACAGGGCGGCTATGGGCCGCGGTACGTGACGAGCGGCCGTGGGGTTCCGGCGTGCCGCCGGCGGTGTTCTACCATTATTCACCAGACCGCAAATCGGAGCAAGCGGAGGCGTTGCTTGCCGGCTGCCGTGGGTTCCTGCACGCCGATGCTTATGCCGGGTTCAAGAATCTCTATCAACCCGATCCGCTGACAGGCGACGCCAGGCTGGTTGAGGTTGCATGCTGGGCGCATGCCCGCCGCAAGATTTATGACGTGCATCACGCCACCAGGTCGCCCGCAGCCAAGGAGCTGCTGGAGCGCATCGGCGAGTTGTTCGCCATCGAAGCGGAAATCCGCGGCCGACCTCCAGAGAATCGCCAGGCTGTGCGCGCCGAGCGCTCCGTGCCCTTGCTGGCACAGATGAAGACCCGCTTCGAGGAGATATTGAACACCGTCAGCCGCAAAAGTTCCCTCGCGGAAGCGTTGCGCTATTCGCTCCTGCGTTGGGACGCTCTCACCCGCTACACCACCGATGGCCGCCTCGACATCTGCAACAACGCCGCCGAACGCGCGATGCGGCCCCTGGCAATCGGCCGCAAGAACTGGATGTTCGCGGGTGCCGACAGCGGTGGTGAACGCGCCGCCGTCATGTACACCATCATCGAAACCGCCAAGCTCAACGGCCTCGACCCGGAGGCGTACCTCCGCAGTCTAATCGCCCGCATCGCCGAGCACCCGGCAAAGCGTATCGGAGAGTTGTTGCCGTGGAATGTCACGCTATGATGCTGCTCATTCATCGAATGGCTACGGGCTCAAGGCAAATGAAGAAGCCCCGCTCGCCATTGCGACAAGCGAGGCTTTGGGGACGCGAAAGGAACTCGGCCAGGATGGTCTACAAAGCGCCCAAGAGGGCGGGTATTGCGGCTGGGGCAATGTTCACGGCAGCACCCAAGACAGCGTTACCTACCGTATTCCAGACGTTGCGCCCTGGACTTGGCGCCGTTGCGGACTCAAATCGCCACCAGCCCTGCCAGTTGCGGTCGTTTCGCGGAGGACCATCTGGACTACCACATCCCACTTCTCCGCCGCAGTTCGTGTCATGACCAGGGCCGTTCGCACCGAGCCTGTTGTGCGTGGAGACTGAGATTAGGGATACCAAATTTGCGTAGTCCGGGCTTTTCTCAAAGATCCACTTTTCCGAATCGCCCAGTGCCATTTGACTAGCTGTGGCACATCCTCCTACGGTTCCTCTTCCTCGTCGCCCACGACGAGATGGTGACGCACTCAGGAATTTGCCGTTGGACCAGTTTTGCAGCGCGTAGATATGGTGCGCCTTATCTACCTCCCAGAGAAACCACGTCTCCTCCTCATTGCGATGGGAATTGCTCGCATGAGTTTCGCCATTGTCCTTGTGAGCTTGTAGGTACCGATCATGGGTGCTTTTAATGCCCACCATCCCTAGATTTTTAATCTCCTGCGCTGACAAGGGAACCATAGCCATCAAAATACAGCCAGCACACAATCCAGCACGTCCGAGCATCTGAGCAGATCGTCGGCAAATCATCTGCAGGCTCCTCCTTACCGTCGGATTCCACAGTCCAGGATGCACATTCGCGATGGGCGCACC
>JBKQHJ010000186.1:0-46383 GCA_052148835.1 Bryobacteraceae bacterium | reverse complement strand
CTCTCCAATAAATGAACCGACGCTGCAGGAGATCGCGGAGGCATACAGATCCAAATCGGCGAAGTTGGCATTCTTACCGGCGTTCGATGGGAAACGTGGCGCATCAAAGAAATCCGGGAGTGGACCTTGCGCTTCAAGCGCGGAAGGTGTGTTGAGTATCGGAGATGCCATTACTGCCTCAGAACGTCCAGATTCCGCGGACCCTCGTCGTCCAGCCCAGCGGTGTCACGGCGTGCCGATGAAGCGGCCAGAGGCAATACTCGCCGCACCAATTCATCCGTAAATTTTTGCCGCTCCTCAAAAAATGGGAAATGGCCCGAATTGTCAAACCAGACAAATTCCTTTTGCGGCGCCTGGATAGCTTGGCTGTACTCCCAAATCAGCGAGGGCCGGCAATAAGCGTCGCGTGTGCCTTCAAAAAAGAACATCGGTACGTGGAAGTCCAGCCCGAGGCGATTAAGATCGATTTTCGCTATCTGCGTCAGAAAGACACTCATCGAAAGCGATTGGCCACGCAAGAAACCATAGTCGTCCGCAAGCGAATATTCAGGAGCTGCCGCCAAGTCCGACAGAAGTCTTGGCACATTCTCAAATCGCTCCGCGCTCGGCGGAGGGCCCAGTAATTGGGCTTCCCAACGTCTGGCGATGGACCCTTTTCTGAAATCCGCCTCCGAAGGAACAAAGGGCGCGATACCTTCCAATTCCTTCACCGCCTGCTCGTTGTGACTGTTGCGCGCTTGTTGCAAAGCGTCCCGGTACCCCAGCGCGTCATTCTGATCCACATCGACGATTTGGCCGACGCCTACGTACGCGTAAATGAGTTCCGGATGTTCGTGCGCCAACCAAACACCCAGTATGCTTCCCCACGAATGACCCAGAACAAAAATCTTCTGCCTTTTAAACCGATTTCGAAGATAGTTCGCCACCTCCAGCGTGTCCTGTTCCATTTGCGCAACATTCATGGTTCTGCGTTGTAGCTCTCGGTCGTTCGACGCATAGGTCTTCCCCGCCCCGCGCTGATCCCACTGCACCACCGTGAAGTATTTCTCCCAGGGTCCCTGAAAAGAGCCCGCCAAAGGAATAAAAGCGATGCCCGGACCGCCATGGATAAACAAGAGAACCGGGTTGTTCACGTTCTCGCCGCGCACGTGTATCCACTGATCGATGCCGCCGATCCGAACGGCCTGGAGGCTATCGATGCCGTTGGGGGATGAAATCGCGCGTTGTTCGGCAACCTGGTGTCGCAGATACTCTCGATACGAGAGCGCCGACGTAAGACCGACAATAATCAGGCAAGCGATTACGATACCAAAATATTTGAAAATGTTTTTGACCACGGGCAACCCGCTTGGAGACATCCTTGCAAGACCATACGTGGGAACTCGCGCGGTTGTTCCTTCAATCCCCGGCTGCCGTATAATCGACCCCAGGGGGTTCCCCGTGGCCCGAAACCTTCGATTTGTGCTACTGGCCCTGCTGGCAGCCGCCACAGGCCGCGCTCAGGTTCCAAGTCCCTATCCAAATGGCCCCTATCCGACGACGCCGTATCCGGGTGGGCAACCGGGCCAGTATCCGCCCGGCCAGTATCCACCGGGTCAGTATCCCGGCCAGTATCCGCCGGGCGGCGTCGGACTGCCGGGAGGAATCAGCCTTCCCGTGCCCAAGCTCCCCAGCAAAAAGAGCAAGGATACTTCGGACAGCAACAGCGTGAAGGTGCCACTCCGCGCCGCCGATGGCATGCTGCGCGAACTGGATGAGAAAAATTTGTATCTGGAAACTTCCAAACACAAAATTCTCAAGTTTCGGATGCTGGCGAAAACGCAATTTCGCGACAAGGAAGGCGAGCAGGTTCGGGATTCCCTGTTAAAGCCCGGAGACCAGCTCTCGGTGCAAGTGAACGGCGACGACCCGGAGACGGCGCTGCGCGTGATTCTCATGCGCAAAGGGACAACCGATGAGAAAATAGCCGCCCAAAAACCTTTCGACCACGATTCCGCCGAGGCTCCTGTGGAAGCCGACACGCACTCCGCGGGGACGATGGAAGTTGCATCCGCATCCGCGCCGGCGGAAGGATCGCCATCGGGAGGATCGAAGCCGGGTGCGAGCGACAGCGCCGACCGCGAGTCCATTCCAACCCTCGCCACTAGACCCGGGTCCACCGCATCCGCAAAGGAGGACCCGGTGGCAGAGCCCCCACAGCCGGTTGAAAACGCCAAGACTGCTCCGGTTACTCGCCGCAACCCGGACGACGACATCATCGCCGACGCGCGCGACGCAGCCGACCACGTGACGGATGGACTGCCGAATTTCGTCGTCCAGCAAAACACTACCCGCTATTTCAGCCGGAATTTGCCTCCCCACTGGCAGGTGCTGGACGTGGTGACCGCAGAGGTGGCAAGCGTAGGCGGCAAGGAAGATTATCGCAACATCCTGGTGAACGGCAAGCCATCCAACCGGCCCATCGAAAAAACCGGCGCCTGGTCCACCGGCGAATTCCAAGTCACGCTCGAGAGCCTTCTCAATCCATATACCGCTGCCGCGTTCCGCAAGAACAGGGACGATCGTCTGAACGGACGTTCCGCCTACACCTACGATTTCAGCGTTCGCCAGGAAAATTCGGATTGGGACATCCATGCTCCGGACGGCTCCAAGGTGACCCCAGCGTACACCGGCACCGTTTGGATCGACATGGAAACCCGCAATGTGTTGCGCATCGAGGAAGCCACCGGTCCGCTGCCCGTTAGCTTCCCGTTCGACAAGGCGGAATCGGTGGTGGAGTACGGTTTCGTTGGCATCGATGGAAAAAGCTACCCGCTGCCGGTCCATAGCGAAATCCTGACCTGCCAACGGGGCACCACCATCTGCACGAAGAACGAGATTGATTTCCGTAACTATCGCAAGTTTGGCGCGGATTCCACGGTGATCTTCGACAAGTAGCTCATCGCCATGGGGCGAAGCGGATGCCTGGCTCGCCAAGTTTTCGACTGGTCTGCAGCAGCTCCCGGCGAGACATCGTCATGGCAGTTTCTCCTTTGAACCAGGAACGATTCGCACTGCAACGCGGCGGCTTTCGTAGTCCGTTGCGCCGTTAGCGGCCACCGCTTTCGAAATCCACTTCACTTCAGATGCCGGTGTACCGAGCCCTCTCAGCACTGCCGCCACCCGCTCGGCACGCAGCCGCGCCACGTCGGATTTCTCGGTCAAAATATTGCCGTTGGACAGCAAAGTCGATCCTCGGTAACCGGTCACCTCAACCTCTCGCGCCCCCGACACACGCGCATACTCGGCGATGTCGGTAAGCTGCCTGGTGTTGCGGGCAAACAGAAAGTCGCTGTCGAAATCGTATTGAATCGCGAATTCGCGCTCCAGGAAAGGCGGCTCCGGTTTCTTGGGTCGCACGGCAACAGTGGACACCGGAGCTTGCCGCGTGGATGGTCCAGCGGGGCGCTTGGAAGGTGGGGCGTCGATCCCGGGCTCAGCAGGCAGAATGGTGTTGCATGCGGGGCTCACCTCCGCGAGCACCGAGACGTGCAAGGGCTTCAACGGAATGCCCCCGCAAACGCGCGGCCCAGGCGCCACGGTTCCTTCTACCAGCGCTTGGTGCAACAATTGCGGCGGATAGAAATCGGCCGTGATGTCCTGCTGGATTCCCAGGAAATAGGTTTCTCCCTGATACTCGGCCAGAAAACACGGAACAGTCTTGGTGTCACGCACCACGGGGCAAGCCACAAAATTCAGGTGTTGCGCCAGAGCGGGCAGGGTGATCATCCAGGCCAGAAGCGCTCGCATCAGAGAACCCCCAGGAAATTTATCAAGTCCTGTTTTTCCCGCTCCGACAGTTTCATGTCGAAGCGGCGATCGTAAAAGTCCACTAGCTCTCGAAGCGACTTCGCGGACCCGTTCGAAAAATAAGGAGCGCGCGCGGCCAGCCCGCGAAATTGCTGCATGACGATGGATCCGACGTCCACGCAACGGCCCGAAATCAGCGCACGCCCTGGGTCGCTGGTGTAAATCACGCGGCCCAGGTAGGGATGTGGTGGAGCATCTTTGTCGCACGTAATTTTGAACACCGGCAGTTCCCGCGATTCACTATAGAGCGGCGGCTCGGTCCAGGTGGGATAGTTTGTGGTGCCCACATCCACCCAGCCGGCGGAAAGATCCTGGCCGGTCATCTGCGCGTTGTGGCAGGTGGCGCAAGTGCGTTTCAGGGGATTTCCCAGGCCAATGGAGTTGATGTGCGTGGCGTCTCGCAGCCAGAATTGCCGGAACATGAAGATGTCGTTGCCGCGTGCCACCGATGCCCGGAATTCATCTTGCCCGGATTGTGCGGGCCGCTTCCAGGCATCGAACAATTGAAAGACCGGATCGTAATCGTTATCTCCAAGCACGCCCGTGCGATGATTGACCATGGCCCACGGCCCCAGCGCCGGTGGACCGCTCGCTTCTGCCAGATTGCCCGCTTTGCCGTCGAAAATCTGCGCTACGTATAGCTGGCTCTCGAAATCGACGATGCGTTGTAGCGCTGCATCGGATATGGGCGCCTGTCTCTCTTCGTGCTCGCGAGCCGCGGTTCGCGCTTGCGACCGGAGACTCGGCTCACGCGCATCGGCCATGAAGTTCATACTGACTGGGTTTCCGGTTTCCGGATCCCTATCCGCCAAGCCACCCAGCTTCAATGCAAACTGCGGCGTGGGATTGGTGACGTACTTCAAATTCGCAGCCATGCGCGGACGCCGGAATACGGACACCGCCGGATGGGCGCTGTGAAGTCCGTAAACCGCGCTCGTATTGCACCCGGTGGGATCGCTTACCACGTCAATCGTGAACTCCGGCTTCGCCTTCGCCGGCGGCCAGGGAAGCGCCAGGCGGATCAGCCCGCGATCAAGCAGCAGCGAATGAGAACTTTCCTTCTCCTGCGGAAGGTCTGGACAGTTCGAGCCGTCGATGGTCGCAAAAAGCGGGTCCTTCCCTTGGGTTGCGTTCCATCGCTCACGAATCGCGGCAGCCGAAATTGTCATGGCGTAGGCCGGCTGATGGCAGGTGATGCAGGCACGCCCGTTCGCGCCTAGCGGCTCGAAGAACGGATGGCCCTCTGTGTTCACCGGCCCCGAGGCATTTACAATTCCCACCCGGCCGCGATCGTCGGCGAACTCAAACTCAGCGGGTAGTGTGACGCCCTTACCGGGCTCGATCCAGCGAGGTTGTGACTGTGGAAAAGCTGGAATCGCGACCGCGGCCAAGAGCCCGATCAACACAGCGACGCTTGTCCGCGTTTGGCGTGACGCATAACTCCACAGCGCGAGCACCAACAAAAGCGTAACGGTGGCAGCGCCAATGATGAAGTACCAGCCGGCAACAAATCCACCGCTCCAATCCCGTAGCAAGCCCAGCGTCTGCGGCCCCAGGTAGGAAAAAACGCCGGCTACCATGCTCACCACCCCCATCACGTTGCCCGTCTCACGGCCACGGAGTACGTCCGCCGCCAGCGTATAGGATTGTTGAATGCCGGCGTGTCCCAGCGCCAGCACCAGCGCGGTCCCAATGCGAAAGACCATCAGTTGATGCGATGTCATCGCGATCCCGCCCATCATTCCCAAACCGGCCAAGGCAGCCATCACCTTCCAGCGATGGAAGCGATCCATAAGAAATCCGAATAGCAGATTGACGAAGATGGCCAGCGCGAATCCCGTGCTGATCAGGTATGAGGCGCCTACCTGATCCAGATGGAACAAGGCTTGCGCCGCCGACGGGACGAAGAAATTCGCGCTCAAGCTGCCCATCCCGGCCAAGCCCGACAGCGCGGCTAACGACCAAACGAGAGGGCTGCGGAACGCACTCGCGGAAGCCCCGTGGTCGCGATCCGGAGTCACCCCAAGAACGTCCGGATCACGGCGATAAACAACGGCAAATATCAGGGCTCCCGCGAGGGCCACCACGGCATAGGCGAGAATTCCGTTTCTCCATCCGAAATCGCGTCCAATCACTCCACCCAAAGGCGCCCCGATCACGGAAGCGAAAGCGGAAATAGCGCCGAGGATGCCCATGGACGCGCCCTGCACGGCGGGTGGACAGGTGAGCGCTACAGCCACCATCACCGAGATAAATGAGAATCGATATCCGGAGAGCCACACCGCCCTTGCGCCGAACGCGGCCGCGAAGCCTGGCGCGATACTCAACGCCACAAGGCCAGCAGCCACTGTGATGAGTCCCCCGGCAAGAACTGTTCTCTCGCCAAATCGTTTCGCCAGCATTCCGGCTGGGACGCTCCACACAATAGACAGCAACCCATACATGCCCGCAAACAGGCCCATCTGAGCGAAGTTCATATGGAACGCATCGCGGATCGCGGGAAGCAGTGGCGAAAATCCGAGATTCGACATCTGCAACGCCAGCATGGCGAGCAGAGTTGCCACGTACGGAGCGACCCAGCGTCTACCCGTGTTCATAGCCGCTCGAGAAGCACGGAGGCTGAAAGCACGCCCCATTCCGGCCAACGCGTCATCAGCACTTCTCCCGCGAGCCCGGTCACTTTTGCGCGGCGCAGGAGTTCCTCCAGCGTTACTCGCAGCATGATTCGCGCCAGCGGGGCACCCGCGCAACGATGCGGACCGAGGCCAAAAGCAATGTGCTTATCGATATTCGTCCGATTCAAAATGAACTGGTCCGGATTCGGAAACACCTCCTCATCCCGATTCGCGGATGCGTACACCAAAGCGATGGGTTCGTCCTTGCGAATGGCTCGCCCGCCGAATTCCACATCGTGCTTCGCGGTGCGCGCAAACCCGCGATAGGGCGTAAACAGGCGCAAATATTCTTCAACAGCGGCTGGAATCAAGTCTGCTTCCTCGCGCAATTGCCGTTCGATCTCGGGGTGCTGGGCCAAGTGCACCAGAATACACCCGATCATCACGCTGGGCGCAATCATTCCCACCACGATCATCTGCCGGATGGTCCCGAGAACCAGGTTCTCCGGCAGAAGCTCGCCGTCGTTTCCACGCGCTTGAAGGAGCCCGCTGGTGGGGTCTTCGGCGGGATCCCAGGGCTCAGCCTTGCGCATTACGACGATCAGTCGCGCGAGTTCATAGAGTCGGAGGCTGGTCTCCTTCACCAGGTTGTCGTTCGCCTCCTGCAAGGCCCGGTTATAGATCACCGTAGTTTCTTTAATAGACATTGCGAGTTCGGGTGACAAGTGAAAGAATTCCGCAAATACGTGGCCGGGAAGCTGGCGCGTGAATTCGGAGCAGACCTCGCCCCCGCCGGCATCGATCAGCGGGTCTAACAACCGGATGGTGATCGCCCGAACCGCCGGCTCCAGACACCGCATTTTTTTCTCGGTGAAAAACGGGTTCAGCGCGCGTCGATACGGCGTGTGGTCAGGCGGATCGAAATGCAATGGAGGACGCCGGCCTGTGAATGCGACCTTTGGAACGACGTTTTGCACCGAGGTGATGAAGGTATCCGATTGGCGCAAAGCGCTGACCACGTCCCGATACCGCAGCAACGCCCAGAAGCCGTTCCACTCGCTGCTATGCGCCACGGGACAGCGCGCGCGCATGTCGCGATACAGGTCATGGGAAGTGCTGAGACTTTCGGGAGCTAGCGGATCGAAGTCGTCGGTAAGCCCGGGATCCATGAATGGAGTCTAGTAGACCGGGAGGATCGATCGGAAAGAGCTATGAGGATGTATTCTTAGACGTGGCACGTCTAAATGCAACCATGGGGTTTTCAAGAATGGAGCTGCGCCATCTGCGGTACTTCGTCGCGGTCGCCGAGGAGCTGAACTTTACGCGTGCGGCACAACAGCTCAGCACCGCTCAGCCTTCCCTCAGCCAGCAGATCAAGCAACTGGAAGCGCATGTGGGCATTCCGTTGCTCGATCGAACCAAGCGTCACGTGGCACTCACCGCTGGAGGAAAAGTTTTTCTGCGCGAGGCCCGTGAGATATTGGCGCACGTGGAGCGGGCGGGGCAGCGGGCCGTGCGTGCGCAGCAGGGGAGACCGGAACTGGTCATCGGAGTAGTGCCGGCGGCGGAGATCAAAATACTTCCCAAGTTGATTCCGCTCGTAGCGCGAAAGCTCCCGAAGGTTCGGCTGGTGTTCCACAACCTTCCATCGGCGGAACAGAAGCGGCTTCTCGCAACCGGATCCCTGGACATTGGGCTCCTGCGGGGACCGATCGATGATCCTCACCTGGCAGTCGAAGACATTCTATGGGAAAAACTGGTCGCAGGTCTTCCCGCCAGGCACGCTTTGGCTCGCAAGAAGGCGGTTTCGATTCGCCAATTGAACGAGCTCCCGTTTATCATGGTGTCCCGAGAAGGTTCGCCGGAATTGCACGACGCCGTCCGCGCCTTTTGCGAGCGCTCCGGCTTGCACCCGCGCGAGGTGCAACAAGCCGATAACATTTTGGGGAATCTCAACATGATTCGCGCCGGCATCGGGTTCGCGCTTCTTCCGGATTACGCGACTTCCATTCTTCCCAAGGGTGTCGTCGTGAAAATGCTGGCGTGGAACCCAGCGCCGGTGGTCAGCCTGGTGGCCGCTCATCGAAAAGGAAGGCCAAAGGGCGAGATCCTGGCGTTTATGAAGCTGTTGCGGGAGTCGTTTTGCGCGTAGTATAGAGCCTGTGCGTCATTCCGCCAGGGGCTGGGTTCTTTCTTTCGCCGCCACCATCGTCGCCATGATGGCGATTCAAATGTCGAGCCTGGGCTTTTCCCCGCTGCTCCCAGCAATCCAGAAGGATTTCAGTCTCAGCTATTCGCAGATCGGATTGTTCACGGGACTCTACGGTCTGGTGGCGATGGCAGTGAGTGTACCCGCCGGCATTCTAGCGAAGCGCGTTGGAGAGAAACTCGCGCTTTCCGCGGGACTCTTGGGCGTGGCGCTCGGGCTCTTGCTGCTGAGCCAAACCACCTCCTACCGAGGCGCACTCGGCGCTCGCGTGGTTTGGTTGGTCGGATATCGGGTAGCGTTCGTTTGCGTAATGACCTCCATCGCATTGGTTGCGCCGGCTGCGTTTCGCAGCACGGCTATGGGGATTCTGGGCGCGATGGCGTCACTTGCATCGGTAATCGGCGCACCACTCGGCACCATCATCGCGGAGCCTTACGGATGGCGCGGCGGGATCATCGGATTCGCCATCATGGCACTGCTGGGCGCCGCTGTTTTCTGGTTTGGCTACAAAAGCGGCGCGGGCAGCGGCGAGGGCTCATTTAACGGGCATGGCCCATCGATGCCAACGAGGAGCGCTTTCCGCACGCCCGTGGTCTGGAGCATGGTCCTGCTCGGGCTGATCAACATGGGCGGCTTCAGCGCGACGTTTTTTGTGCCGTCGGCGGTAAGGTCGACCTTTCACCTGGGCGCGTTGCAGAGCGCCTATCTGATCAGCGCCAGCTATGTCGTAGCGATTTTTATCAACCTTCTGTTCGGTTACCTCTGCGACACGTTCGACCGCTGGGACATGATGATCGGGCTCGCGGTGGTTTTGATCCCCGCCTGCTTCGCGATGATGATCCCGAATCTGCTGGCCTTCCGCATAGCCACGGCGCTGGTGATCTCCCTCGGCCTCTGCGCGACGAATCAGATCTTCGCGCTAGCGGGCGATATCGTCGGAAGGAGCGAACTGGGGCCGGTGATGGGCGTGGTCGGCCTGGGCGGAGGCGTCTTCGGATACGTGGGGCCGCAGGTACTGGGCTTGTTGCGCGATCGCACGGGCGGGTTTACGGCGGGCTGGTATTTTGTTGCGGCCGGGGTGATCGTGTCTCTGATTGAAATCGTCTTTCTGAGGCACTATAGCCGTTCCAGAAAGTGGGCCACGGTTTGACGCATGGCATGGCCGTTCCATCCACGTGCATCCACATGTCGGCCGCAATTGGGAGGACAGGAACGCCGTTGCTTTCGAGCGCCCGCTCGATGAAACGATTGCCCGTGGCCGACGGTTTAGTGCCCTGGGGTTCCAACACCAGCGCGGCGTCGATGCGGTGTTTCTTGGCCTGATAGACAATCCATTCGTTGGCCCAGGGCGGATTGTGGAGCTGTTCATTAAAGCTGACGGTGCGGCTGGCAAGCGCCCGCAGCGGATCGTCCAGGCCATAGCGAATGTAGCCGTCCGGCCCAAATGCCAAATACATGGACCAAACAAAGACGGCGCCGTATTGTTCCTCGAATGCCGTGTAGAAATCGATATCGTGCCATAAGCCAGCGCCGACCCACATGAGGCGCAGGCGTTCGGACGGACATGCCGCGATGCCCGCTTCGACGCGCTGCTGCACTTCATCGCGAAAGGCGCGCGCGTGCGCGATGGCCCATTCACTGCCGCGCAACCATTGCGCTGCCATCACGTTGCTCACTTGCTCGTGCATTCGGATGGGTGCTTTCGGGGCGTTGCAAATCATCTCGCGGACTTCCTCGAAATACTCCTCTTGCTGGTTAACGCCTTCCATCAGAGTGCGCAGGCGCTCCAGTTCGAAGCCTGTTCCAGTAATTGCTTCCAGAGTTGAGATGAGCGAGCGAAACTGGACGACCATGAAATCCAGGCGGTGGCTTTCGAAAAGCTCGCGCCAGCGGTGGCGGCTCAGTTCCCACCAATAGGGAGGAAGCTCCGATGCTCCTGGAGCATCCAAGGGAACGAATGGCGCACCAAACTTGGCGGCCCAGGTTTCGAAGACGCGCTGGATGCAATCGCACGTTAGCCTGGCGGAAAGTAGGGCGGGCTTTGGCAGACCACCCCAGGGTGCTTGCGCGGGATCGCCGGCGATTGTGGACGCGAGCGAAAGGCTGCAGTAGCGGCACAGGCCGTCGTGGTAACCCATGGCGTTGAGTTTGTCGAGATAGTAAGGGGCCAGGCGCTTTGCCGAAATCATTGCGGCCCACCATTGATTACTCACCACGGGAACGTCCATCGCGTGAAACAGTTCGAGCGGCATGTCCGCCTGCACGATGGCATACGGCATCTTGTTCTCAAATACGTCCGCGCGCAGTTTAGCAAACCAGGCCTTCTGATGGGCAGCGGCACGAACGGTACACTCCAATTGCTTTTCAGCCATATCGATCAACCACGACCCAGCCTCTCGATAAACGCGCCAATCTCATCCGAAGATTCGTCGCGCAGCATCAAGTGGGGAATCGTGCGCTCATCAAGCGATGCTCGCAAACGTGGATAATCCCAACCGAGCACATCGTCCTCATGCGGCAGATAAAAGATGACGCCGTCCACTTCGGCGGCCTTGCGATGAAACCAGGCATCGGCGATTTCGGAGGGAAAAACTCGCGGGCTCGGCGCGTCGAAATAGTACTTCTCAAAGATTGCGCGGATAGGGTCGATGCTAGTGTCGATATCGAGCCCGGCGGCGCGCGAGCCCCACCAATCGTCTTCGGCCACGACGATCGCGCCATGGGATTCGATGGCCGCGCAAAAATCGGGACTGTCGAGCGGCGTTCCTTTGATAAGAATCCGCGGGCCCGCAAGCGGCGGCCGCTTCTGGATTTCACGCAGTGCCTCTTGTGCCCGCAACGCATATTCGCTGCGATCCATAAAGTACCAGGCTCCGATCAGCACCAGAGCTTCGGAACCCCTGAGCCTTGGAGCGTGGCCTTCTCTCTCCTGCAACAACCCGCCGATTGCGTGGCGCGCGGCATTTCCTTCAGCGATGGCGCTCAAGAGCGCTTCTTGCGTAATGGGCCGGCGGGCAATCTGCTCCAATTGCAACTTGAGATCGTTAGTTCGCTCCAGTCCATATGCTTCGGCTTCAGGCGACCTGGCGTGCAGCAGGTTGTAGAGGATCGGCTTAGGCGAACGTTCTAGTCTTTGGCGCATCACCTCGCACAAATAAAGATAGAGCTTGTGCTCTTGTTCGGAGGTTCGGGGGATGACCACAGCACTCAAGTCGCCGGCGTCAGAGATGAGAAAGTCGAAGACTCTTTTCATGCGCGCACTGAAAACGTCTTCCATATAGCGATCGGCGAATGGGGTGTGCGGCCAGCGCGGGCTCAAAAGCATGGGCTGGAACCCGGCGGCTCGCAGCAGTTCCCAAGGCACGGTATTGGAGGTCACGCCTATGACCGGCATCGGACCTTGCGACGGGACCGCTCGTTCGCTATAGATCTTGGCGAGCGTCGAGATCAGATCACCTGCCTCATTTTCAGCTCTTCCAGGCGTTCGGCCGAATAGCCGAGCCAATCGCAATATACTTCCCGATTGTGTTCTCCCAGCTCCGGCGGAGGCGCGTCAAAGCCGGCTTGTGCGCGGGAAAACTTGATCGGCATGCCCATTCCGTAGACGTCCTCCACAATGCCGTATTTCGGATGGGCTAGCGGCACCGTCTCACCTCGCGAAACGACACGTGGGTCACGCACGGCATCCTTAGGGTCGCGGACCTCAGCGGCAGGCACGCCCCATTTGTCCAACGCCGCGATGACTTCCGCGCTGTTTCTGGGACAAGTGAAGCCCTCGATAATCGCGTCTAATTCCGATACGTTCAACACGCGGTCATCACGCTTGCCGAAGCGGGCGTCGGTGATGAGATCCGGACGATTGATCGCTTGAAACAGCGAATGCGCGAATGGTTCTGTCGGTGCGCAGATGGAAACGTATCCGTCTTTCGTCCGGTACATTCCGAACGGAGCCAGACGCGGCACTGTCAGGCCGGTTCGTTGCGGGACTCCGCACCGATTGAGAAGATCAAAAGGTTCGCCGGATACCAGCATTGTCATAACGCCGAGCATGGAAACATCCACATGCTGGCCGATTCCCGTGCGCTGCGCCTGATGGAGGGCGGCCAGGACTCCGATCACGCCAAACAACGGTGCAGTGAGATCCGCGAAAGGTACGCCGATGCGGACCGGGGGATCACTGGGACCGCCCGAAGTCATCATGACGCCGCTCAATGCCTGGATGATCGCATCCATTGCTTTGCCGGTTCCAGGATCGCCCTCGCTTCCAAAGCCGGTGATTGAGCAGTAGATGATGCGAGGGTTTACTTCATGCGCAAACGCATACCCCGCGCCCAGGCGTTCGAGCGTGCCGCGGCTGAAGTTTTCGACGATCGCATCGGCGCGTTTTACCAAGTCAGCATATACGCCGCGCGCTTCGGGATGCTTTAGGTTCAGCGTGACGCCCATCTTGTTGCGAAGCCGGTTGAGAGCGGAAACCGAAACGTCGTCGTCGTGCTGTCGAGCGAGCGTCCCTCCCTGTGCGCCCAGGTAGGGTGCATTGGAGCGGCAGCTATCGCCGCCCCCGATCGGGTTTTCGATTTTGATGACCCTGGCCCCCAAGCCTGCGAGAAGTAGCGTGGCGAAAGGCCCGGCGAGCGCCGTCGTCAAATCAAGCACGGTCACGTCTTCCAGGGGAGTGTTCTTCATCTTGGAAATCACCAGGATGATAACATTCAACGCGCGGGACCAGCGGGCCGTGGTTAACCTTGCCGACATTGCCATGGCAGAGCGCCATGTACCTCTCTTATCTTTCCGCTGGAACTTCAACCCAAACTTCTGCGCGCTCTTCAGGAACAGCAATTCGAACGAGTGGGTGGCAGGCATACGTTGCAGGTGGACGTGCGGTTTATTGCGGCGACGAACCAGAACCTGGCGCGGATGGTTCAAGCGAAGAAGTTCCGGGTGGACCTCTTTCAGACTGAACGTGTTTCCGATGACACCGCCACTACGAGAGCAAAGGGAGCGTATTCCGTTGCTCGCAGCATACTTTCTTCAAAAGTTCGCCAAACAGCCTGAGCGGGCAGACGACGCAGCACTTGAAACAGCGCGAGAGCATACCGGTTCCGATGCCGAACGCGCTGCCTTCTTAAGGAATTCGAGCCCAGCCACCAGGATAAGGCGCGGACCACACTGAGGAGGAACGAGCCGTCTCAAATCTCCACGAGCCTTGTTCCGAAACGATCTGCCCTTCCAAGGTGCCCGCCGTCCAGTAGCCGGGGCCTCCGGAAGTGCCACCGAGATCCAACAGGCGCGCGCGAATCTTCGCACTCTTGCCGTCCGGCGCGACATCGATCACCGGTTGCAGGATTTGGTTGACGAAGATGGAACGCTCGGAGGTGGTATTGGGGCTAGGCTGCACAAACAAGCTGGCCACGTCGCTCGGCGATTCATCCAGATAGTAGCTGTACGCGCCGATCAGGTTCTCGGCTGCGTCGTAGGCTTCTGACGCCGCGAGGCTGCGCTCTACCTTCGCCAAACCAGCCTCTAAGTCCGCTGCGTTGCGGATCGCCGGTCCGCTGGCCACTCTGTTCGTAGCGACCGCGGCAGCCGTGGCTGGCCTGGCCACGGGTCCAACCCCCGCAGGATACTGGGGCGGCTTTCCGGTCACGGGGTTGTCGAAGTGGAACGGGGCGACTGCGAACTTCGGATAGATCTCGTACGTAGCGGTCGGCGGGCGGTCCGGAGGAAACTCCTTGCTGGGACCGGGCGCGGGCTTCGCGCTCTTGGCCCAGCCAGCCGCGGCATCGACGATCATGCGCGGGTAGAAGTGCACGGATTGAATTTTCCAGACGCCATCCTGCTTCACGAATGTGTTTTCGAAGACGCCCTCGCTCAGCTCGCCGTTGCCGCTGGGAGCATTAGACATGATCAACTCCACTCCACGCGCCTGCGCCGTGCGCCCGTCCGGCGCGACGGACACGAGGGTCTGCAGGTAGACGTGATCGTTCAGTTCGCCCCCAAGTTTCCCAATGCCGCGTATCCCCTGCGGCCCAAATTGATCGAGAGCGTGCCGAATGCTGGCCTTGCCCACGTAGACGCCTTCCAACCCCAGCTCCAGAGTTCCGTTCTCGGCAAAAAGATCCGCCACGTTATCCCAGAGTTTGCGATCGACAGCGTATCCGTAGGTATCAAGAAGGTTGGTAACTTCCCCTTGATCGTTTAGCCGCGCGGCACGCCGTGCAAGCTGGTTGACGCGATCGGCAAGCGACGCGAGTGAGAGAGTTGTGGCGAACGCCCGCTTGGCGCTCCGGTTCCCTGAATCCGGGATCGCTGCCGTGACGCTCGCGGCAGTGTAGTGAAACGGAACGTGCGCCCCAGAATCCTTCCAGCCCGCGGCCGTGTACGCCGCCGTGACCTTGGGTTCCGAGTGAAGCACGCTGATCTTCCACACACCGTCTTCCAAGACATACTCATTTTCGTAGACGCCGCTATACCAGGTGGCCGAGCCTCCGTAGCTTCCCAACATCGCCAGGATCCGCCATCGCCCCTTCGCGGTTCGGCCCGACGGCGCGAGCGTGATTACGGGCTGGAACAGGATGTGCGGGTAGATGCGGCCCTCCGACAGGCCGAGCTTCCCTTGCCCCACCTGGTCAAAAAAGAGCTGACGGATCGCGTCCTTTCCGCGCACCCCCGACTGATAGTTGGTGACGGCATCCGCCGCGAACAAATCCGCGAAGTCGTTCCACAAACCGAGTTCGACGTAGTGTCCGTAGGCATACTGCAGGCGCTTGATGGCGCGGACGGACTCGACGCTTTCCATGTGGGCCTGAAGGCGTTCGACCCTTGTTTCGAGAGCCGGCAACGGGGCAGACTGTTGGGCCGTGGCCAAGACACTCCATACGCCCATCGCGAGCGCGACGACTAGGATGGGTTTCGAGGGCATCGGCACGATCCTACCACCTGGGGGCCGCGCTTGGCTTCGATAGTGTAACGGGCGGCGCTAAGCCGCTTTCGCCGTCTTGCTCTTCTGCTTGTTCGCTGCCTTCGACTCGGGCTTCGCCGCGGCCTTTTTCTTCGCAGCCCAGTAAGCCTTCATTCTCTCCGCTTGTTGTTTGCGTTGAGCGGCTGTGAATGTGCGGCGTTTCCTCTTCGCCGGCTGCGCGGGTTCAGCAGCGCCAACGGGCCTGGCGGCGCTCAGCGGCGGCCTTCCCCTACGCTTCATGGGTCCCTGAAGAGCTTCTATCGCTCGATTCAGCTTGTCTCGCTCTTCAATCAGAAGAGCAAGGATATGTTCTGTCGGCATCGAGAGAATCTTATCACTCTCCGTGGATCGCGTCGCAACCAGCTCCGCCGTAATGTCCACACCCGGGACGCTAGCTGAACTAAGCCAAGGCCAGCGGCACTGCTTCTTCCCAGCGCCCTTGGGCCTTCAAAATCAGCTCTATCACTTCGCGAGCGGCGCCCCGGCCAGCTAACCGCTGCGTTGTATAGTGGCAGATCGCCTTCAACTCATCGGCTCCATCGGCCACGGAAACTGCCAGACCGGCGCGTTGCGCCAGCGGTATATCCGGTAAATCGTCGCCCAAGTAGGCCACTTCTTCGTCGGTGACTCCAGCCTTCTCGACGCATTCCTCGAACGCCTGCGTCTTTTTCGCCTGCCCCAAATACACAAAAGTGACCTTAAGTTCCTCGGCACGTTTAGCGACCGCAGGCGAGCGGCGGCCGGTAATGAAACCCGTTTGGATACCCATCGTATGAGCGAGCGAAAGACCCTGTCCATCCTTGGCGTTGAAGACCTTCATCTCCGATACGCTCACGGCCCCTAACCCATCGGCAGCTGTGCTGGAGATGAGACACACGCCACCATCCGTGAGAGTGCCGTCCACGTCCATCAGGAAAAGCTTGATTTTTCGGGCGCGGGCCAGAACCTCCGGCGAAGCGAGATGGGCGAGCGAGATATCGAGCATGGCTTATGTTAGCTCGCGCAGATGAGTCTGAAATCGCGGACGCTCCAACAGGGCGAGAGCGAACAACAGGAGTGCAGGCAAGATCAAAATCCACCCGGTAAGAAGCGGCAGCAGTATCGTTCCCAGGACGGCGCCGCCGATGAAGGCGGTCCAGAGTATAGTCAAGAGGCCGGCACGTTGGCCTCGGATTCCCATCGCAAATGATGGGGTCTCATGTGCAAACAGCCTCCTGACTGCTCAACGGCGGAACGATCCGATCTCGTACTGGCGTTCGCGCGAGTATTGCATAGCAATGGGCAGTCGACGCACCAGACCCTGGCGTCAGTCCGGCGGCTCAGCAGGCGTCTTGGCCTGGATGCCACTCTCATTGCTAATTGGGGCAGCGTGCAGCTTTAGCCGCAGTGGCGCTGATTATTGTCAGCTCGGCGGCTGGCGCCGTACTGCGTCGCATCATTTCGCGCTTCAGGCAGTGCGGTACAACCTGAGTTCTTCGCTGCGGCCGGTGGAACGCCCGTTGAGGGCGCTGGGCTAGACGCCGCGTGACATTTGCCGCGTATACTGCAATAGAGGTTACTGGATGCGGCTTCCGATGGTGGCTCTGCCGGCAGTGATTTTCCCGCTATTGCTTTGTCCTCTGAGTGGACAATGGATCCACTATCCCACGGAGGGTGTTCCTCGGACTCCGGACGGGAAGCCGGATCTTGCAGCCGCCACCCCGCGCACCGCCGACGGAAAGCCGGACCTTTCGGGCCTGTGGATCGTGCCGACCGCGCGTGAACCCAACGTGAATTTTCCCGGTTGCGCGGCCGTCGGAGACGAATTTATCAACATCGCCGCGCACCTGAAGGGCGGCTTGCCTTATCAGCCCTGGGCGGCGGATTTGGTGAAGGCGCGGCGGAGCGAGCAGCGGGTGAACGATCCGATGTCGCGCTGTATTCCAATCGGGCCCATCCGCCTCACACCTGGAACGGACCGCGAAAATTAGTCCAAAGCCACGGCCTGCTCATCATTATGAATGAGCTCGACACCAGCTTCCGCCAGATCTACACCGATGGCCGACCTTTGCCGGTGGACCCGAATCCATCCTGGAACGGCTACTCCAGCGGCAAATGGGAAGGCGATACACTCGTTGTTCATACCAACGGTTTCCGCGACAACATTTGGCTGGATGCAACCGGCAATCCGATGACGGATGCGGCCCAGATCACCGAGCGTTTCAAGCGCATCAACTATGGCAATTTGGAAATTGAGATTACCGTAGACGATCCAAAGGCCTACACCAAACCTTGGACTGTGACGCTAGCCCAGATCATCGACCTGGACGCAGATTTGCTGGATTTTGTCTGCGCCGACAACGAGAAGGACGTTTCGCACCTGTCGAAATAGGACGCTTCTCACCGCGCACCGCTAGGGCCCAACCGGCATCACTCCGTCCCGGTGTAGTCCCAGTTCCATCACCACTGGAATTACTTCCTCTTCGAACCGCAGTTCCTGTTCTTCTTGCTTCGCCAGCGCCACCGCCGTGCGCCTAACCAGGACCCACACGACCACTAATAGCGCCAGGAGCAGCGCCATGCTGCCTGCCTCCCGCAGCGCGTGCCGCTCAACTACGGCGGCCTCGGAACCTAGCCACAGCATCCCAAAGGCAACTAGAAAAACCATGTGAAAGCGGGACCTGCCGGGGAGATAGGAACAAGTGAAGGGAATCTTCGGAAAACGGAGCAGGCAGAGATCGGCCACGATCATACCAAGGAGTGCAAGAACCGCTATGTGCGCCGCATTCTGCCTCCCAGGCCAAATCGCCAAGCAAGCTACCGCCGTCACGATCCACACCGGCGCCACCGAGAGCAGAAGTAGCGCACGGCGACTAGCGGCCAAAGTCTGCAACCCAGCCCGCGTTCCAATCACGCGAAAAATCCAGTTAGCCCGCAGATCGAGCGGCAAGGCGAACGCGGCCCGCGTCCCCACCGCGGCCAGCACCAGCATCAAGCTGCTTGCGGCCCACAGCAGCAGGCTGTCTTCACGCCATGGATCGTTCTGTGCGCCCGGGTCCCCTTTCAGCATCAGGCTGGTGATGGCCAGGCCGACCCCCAGATAGAAGCCCAGAATCAGGCGATGCTGCTTGCTGCGGGCAAGCGTGCGCACGCTGAATTGCCCAATCGCGGTCTGGGACTGGCTCCCGAATCGGGGCAACCAATTCCAGCGCGGCGAGCCAGGCATGATGTCGGGTTCCTCCACGATCTTGCGCAGCGTCCGCCAATAGGAAAGCGTATAAGTCGCTGCCGCGACGCATACCACGGCGCCCAATCCAATCCAGGCCCGCCCAGCCAGCGGCTGGAACGCCGGATGCATCGATCCATTCAATTGCTGGTACAGCCCCAGAAACCAGTACGACGGCAGCCACTGAATCGTGCGCCATATCGAATCGATCGCCAGGTCGTTCAGTCCGCCCAAGCCCGGCTGCAGAAAGTACACGCCCATAATCAGGCAGAAGGCCGCCAGTTGCAGATATCCCGAGAGGCGCAGAAATAGCCGTCGCGGCAGTAGCAGCGACGCCAGCCCCTGCACTCCTAAAATCGCGCCGTAAATGAACACCCCTGCCAGCAGCATGGTTAACCAATAAGCGCAGAACGATCGCAACACGCCCGGCAATCCTGAGGTCGCCGGGACCCGCACGGTGTCGAGCGAGATCGCCCGCTCGCCCATCAGACGCTGTCGGATGTGTTGGCCGATCGAGTCGGGTGAGAACAGCGGGTTGGGTCCACTGTTGATCAGCACCACGGCGGCACAGTCCGCAATGGGATTGAAGAAGGCATAACTGGTGAAGCCGGGCGTTGCGCCGTTATGCCAGTAGGTTCCGCTATCGGCGTCATAAGCCCACGCTAGAGCGATCTGCTGGCCTCCGTTCGCACGCTCGCGTAGCCGATGAGACAAGGCGAGCGCGCCGGAGAGCGCTGGATATTTTTCCGGATGCAGGTTCGGTTCCAGATACGTTAGCATGTCGCCGGCTGTGGAGCGAATCGCCCCGGCCCCAGCCAGGGGGCCATTGAAATCGACCGCCTGGATGGGACGATGTTTCGCGTCGTACCCCTGCAGGAATCGCCGCTGCTGGTCGACTGAGAGTGTCACCACCGTATCGGCCATGCCCAGCGGACCCGTGATCTCCTGTCGCAGTTGATCGGAATAGCTTCTCCCGGCCCGGTCTGCCAGAACCTGGCCCAGGAGCCCAACTCCAAGACTGCTGTAAACGAAGGTAGCGTCCTCCGGCTTTGCGACGCCGTGACCTTTCAGGTAAGCGTAAAGCTGTTCGGGTCCCTAGTCGGCGAAGGGGTGGGATGGGTCGGCGGGATGGAAATTGCCGGGCACCGGCGGCAATCCCGAGTGATGGGTCGCCAGGTCGAGCAACGTGATCTCCTCGCCAGACGGTTTCTTCACGGTGCCGGGAGGGAGCAACTCGCGAACGGGCTCATCCAGCCGCACCTTTCCTTCAGACACCATCCGCGCCAGCATCAACCCGGTGAAGGTTTTCGAAATGGAGGCGATTTCGAACAGCGAATCCGGCTTCGCTGCTCCATACGTGAAGACGCGCCGCTCGCCGTGCTTCCAGACTCCGATCGCCATTCCCGCGCCTGTTCCGGGCGCCAGTTCCCCGCTTGTCAGCGCCTGTTTCAAATCGCGGTCCATCACGGCTTCCATGTCGCGCGCCGCGACAGGATCCGGGGTCGCGTCGAATGTCAACGCGGGGAGTGAAGACGGCGCCGCGTAGCCCGCGAACACCAGCGGCAGGATCAAGCCCATCGCACTGTGCAGCAGAATGACGGTCAAACCGAGCGACGACGCCACCGCCGCTATTTTCGCCAGAAACATGGTGCGCGCCCGCACCGGCAATGGGGCCAGTACGAACACATCGCGCCGGTCCGGGAATATCGCATCCCAGCTCAGTACCGCGAATAAACCCACGACGAGCATCGTGGTGGCGATCACAAAGTGCTGCGCGAGCATGATGAACACCAGCACAACGGCGCCGGGATCCCTTCCGGGCGCTTTGGGATCTGCGAGAAGCACCGCCCCGAACGCCACGCTGACGCTGATGAAGACCAGCAACCCGGCAAACTGTCCCAACAATTTGTTTGCGTCGCCCTGCGCGTGCGCCGAGAGCACTTCCAGATCGAACACGCGAAAAAGAAACTGCCGATAGAGTATGCGCCATTGCTCCTGGTTCATAAGTTGCGCCTTGGAGCTTAAGCCTGGATCAAATCCGCGATCTCGCGGGAAATCGCCATGGTGTCCTGCTCCATGGCCAGTTGCTCAAAAATTCCCTCCAGCGTGGGTACCGCCATCAGTGTCCGGAGATGTTCGATCGAATCGTCGGCGACCATCTTGCCGCGGTGCAAAATCACGACGTGCGAGCAAACCCGTTCCACGGTTTCCAGTTCGTGCGAACTGAACAGCACCACTTTTCCGCGCGCGGCCAGTTCCTGAATCAGGCTCCGCAGCACCAGCCCGGTGCCGACATCAAGCCCGGAAAATGGTTCGTCGAGCAAAAGCAGTTCCGGATTGTGCAACAGAGCGGCGGAAAGCAGCACCTTCTGCCGCATGCCCTTGGAGTACGAAGATATGGCCGCGTGCCGGTCGCCGTGCAGCGAGAGCAATCGCAGCAGGCCATCGATTCGATCCGCCGCCGGTTTCGCGGGCAGATGGCGCAACTGGCCCACCATGGTCAGGTACTCGAGGCCGCTCAAATGAGAATAAAGATACGGTTCCTCGGGCACATAACCCATACGCTGCTTAAACCCCACCAGGTCGTCGTGGGTGGGTTCATTGTCAAATAGAATCACGCCGGACGTCGCCTCCAGCAGTCCGGTGATCATTTTTATGGTGGTCGATTTGCCGGACCCGTTCGGTCCCAGGTATCCGGTGATCTCGCCGGCGCGCGCCTGGAAGCTAACGTCATCCACGGCCGGGATGCCGTGAAATCGCTTCGAGAGGTGGCGCAGTTCGAGCGTCATGAGTGCCGCTCCGCGCCTTTGGCAAACAGAGCGCTCCAGGAATCGCCCAGGCAAAGCCACTGTTGTCCGGAATAGCTGGACCAAATCTTCGAAGTGTGTAGCAGTCCGTGTCCGCGCGAGCACGTCGATTCGGTGCCGTACCATTCCAGAAATGTCCGCGATGGAGTGCCGATGACAACTGGGGAGCTGAGCAAGCGGAGGCACACGGGGCAGCGGTGTTGCTGATCCGTGATCACCCAGCGCAACGCGAGGATGACTGCTGCGTCGCACCCCAGGCTCGCGAATCCTCCCAGCGGTCCCAGAGTCGCTTGACCGAGAAAACCACACAGCACAACCGGCTGCAGGAGCACGATCTTCAAAATCAGGAAAGCTGTACGGCGCAGTCTGCTCGGCCAAGGCAACGCACGGCGATCGGCCGGAGGGCGCCATACACACAGCGCGGCAGGCAGAAGTAGGCAGGAGAGGAAGAGTACCCCCATGCCCATCCCGGCCAAGTCGCGAGCTCTGAGAGGCGGGCCCGGCTCCAGGCGCGGGGCCAGCACGTAAAACATGAAAAAGATGCTCAAGGCCGCGCATGCGGCCAGCACGGCCAGACAACTGATGGGCGAGTCCAGACGGATCCCGGTTCGTTTTCGAGCCTCCTCCGACCGGTTTCGCCTCAACCACAGCGCGTCCTGGAAAGCACCCAGACAGAATCGTGTGGCGTGGCATGGCGGGATATACCAGAGCTCGGATCGCCATTCCTCCCTCCAATCGGTGCGTTGATCGCTGGGCGCCAGCAACGATGCAACGCGAAGAGTTGTGCGCTGCAGCCATTCACCCTTCATACGTCTTCAACCTCCTCCGTCGCAACCAACTTGGCCATTAACGGATAGCGCTTTCGCGAGGCTTCCAGAGTTTTTTCCCCGGCGCGCGTAAGCTTGTAGTACTTCCGCGGGGGCCGCTGCTCGGCGTCGGCAACGGACTGGCGCTCCCACTGGGATCTAATCAGCTCATCGCGCTCCATCCGGCGCAATGCGGGATAAACAGTTCCGCTGGGGAGACCTGTTACCTCCATCACCGTGTAGCCATAGATCTGGCCCGTGGCGATGGCTTGCAGCATCATCGCGGAAGTATGGGAGAGTCTCGGCGCGTCTGTCATGGTGGAAGTATACCTATGTAGAGATCTACCTGCAAGAAGAAAATCAGACGAAAACGCAGCGCCCGCGGCTTTGCCATGCAATCCGGCCGGCCTACCCAAGATGGGGTATTTCGGGCGCAACCCTTCGTGGTAGTAAAGGAACACTCCATCTCGTGACGTATTCCCTGCCACGATTGCCGCACACTACCAGGCAGAGATTAGCCACGGTCAGTTAATCACACGGCTAATTAGGAGAACCTTTCATGCCTACCATCACAACCAAAGACGGTATCGAGATTTATTACAAGGACTGGGGTAAAGGACAGCCTATAGTTTTCAGTCATGGTTGGCCGCTCAGCGCGGACGACTGGGACAACCAGATGCTGTTCTTTCTGAATCATGGCTATCGCGTTATCGCGCACGATCGCCGTGGACATGGCCGCTCCACCCAGACTGCCGACGGCCACGATATGGACCACTACGCCGATGACCTGGCGGCTGTTACGGCGCATCTCGACCTGAAAAATGCCATCCATGTTGGCCATTCCACCGGTGGCGGCGAGGTGACGCGTTATCTGGCGCGGCATGGCGAAAGCCGTGTAAGCAAGGCAGCGCTGATCAGTGCGGTGCCCCCTCTCATGCTGAAGACGGCGGCCAATCCGCTCGGCCTTCCCAAGGAAGTATTCGATGATCTGCAGGCGCAGCTTGCCGCGAATCGTTCCGCATTTTATCGCGACGTTGCGGCGGGGCCCTTCTACGGCTACAATCGGCCGGGCGCAAAAGCTTCAGAGGCCGTCATTCAAAATTGGTGGCGCCAGGGCATGATGGGCGGAGCCAAGGCGCATTACGACGGTATCGTGGCCTTTTCCCAAACGGATTTCACGGAAGATCTCAAGAAGATCAACGTCCCGGTATTGGTCATGCATAGCGAGGACGATCAGATCGTACCCTATGTCGCCGCCGGTCCGCGATCAGCTCAGTTGCTGAAGAACGGAACTTTTATAAGCTACAAGGGCTTCCCCCACGGTATGCCCACCACCGAAGCGGACACAATTAACGCCGGCCTGCTGGCGTTCTTCACGGCCGCTGCGACGATCGCGGCTTAAACATTTCCCGGACTCATTGCTGCGGAGGCCGGGATCACTTAACTTCTAAGCACCGCTCTTCGACCAAGGAGACTAGGCATGAAACGCAGAAGTATCGGGGTAATCGTATTCGTTGGAGTATTTCTCTCTGTTCTGGTGGCGTTCGCCATGGCTGCTCAGGACAAATACACCTTGAAAGTGCCCGGCGGGCTCTCGTTCTCTGAGTTCAAAGGATACGAGGCCTGGCAGGTTGTCTCCATCAGTCAGGACGGACCCCATGTGGCCGCGATCCTCGCTAATCCTGTGATGATCCAAGCCTACTTGGCCGGCGTTCCCGGCAACGGCAAGCCTTTCCCCGACGGCTCCAAGCTGGCGAAGATCCATTGGAACCCGAAAAAAATGGAGACGTTCCCCGCGGCGACCGTGCCAGGTACCCAGGCTGACATGGACTTCATGGTGAAGGACAGCAAGAGGTTCGCGGACAGCGGCGGGTGGGGATACGCGGTGTTCGACTATGACGCTGCATCCGATACGTTCACGCCCGGCACCATGGCCGACAAGCCGCCGCAGGGGAACGACGCCAAGTGCGGGTACGCGTGCCACACCAGAGTGAAGGCTAGAGATTACGTCTTCACCGATTACGGGCATAGGTGAAATCCGACGCTGCCGACGGGGAGCGCCGCTCGGGTTCGCCTAAGTATTAAACAATCCGATATAATTCCGGCATGCGGAAAGCGTGTCTGTTTGCGACGCTTGCGGTGGCGGCGCTGGCCCAGAGCCCAGAGAGGGACCCGGAAAAATTCTACTCCGCGATCCGCGACAACAACCTTACCGAATTGAAGGCCCTCCTCGATCGGAATGCGACCGACCAGAAGGCCGCCGCGGACACGCCCGACAATCGTGGAATCACCCCATTGATGTATGCCGCCGAGACCGGCTCGGTGGACGCGATGCGCTTGTTGCTGGATCGCGGGGCGGACGTCAATGCGCAGAATGCATTCGGCTCGACGGCCTTGATGTGGTCGGTTGCCGATGCCGCCAAGGTTCGCCTGCTATTGGATCGTGGCGCGCAGGTGAACCTGACCGCCAAAAGCGGACGGACTGCGCTGATCATCGCATCATTCACAAACCCATCCGCGGAGGTTGTGCGGCTTCTGCTCGCTAAAGGCGCGAAAGTCGCGGCGATGGATTCCAGGCATGTCACGCCTTTGAACGCGGCGACGTTTGGGAATGATACCGCGACAGTCCGGCTGCTGCTGGATGCCGGGGCCGACATCGACACCGCGGACACCTTCATCGGATTGACCCCGCTGATGAACGCGGCAGGGAACCGGAACGTCGAGGCGGTGAAGCTGCTGTTAGCCAAAGGCGCAAAAGTGAACGCCGTATCGAAAACCGAAGGTTTGCCGAAGATCCAAACCGGCACGGTTGAATTTGGCGGCTGGACTCCGCTGCTGATGGCTTCCGCATTCGGGCCGCCGGAAGCCGTGAAAGTGTTGCTGGACGCCGGTGCGCGAATCGATGCGCAGGATTACCGCGGCTTCACGTCGTTGATGCTGGCGGCCGGAACGGACCGATACGACCCGCGGATCGTGAAGATGTTGGTGGCTCACGGCGCCGATCTTCGCCCGACCAATCACGACGGGGAGACCGCGCTGGACTGGGCGCAGAAATTTGGGGACGCGGAAGTGATCCGCGCCGTAGGAGGGAGCCCGCAGGACCTTGCGAAGCCGGTCCAAATATCGGACGAGACCGTGGATGCCCGCGCGGCCGTCACGCGCAGCATTCAATTGCTGGAACGCACCAGCGATGAGTTCTTTCACAAGAGCGGATGTTTCGCCTGCCATGAGCAGCCTCCGGCCGAGTTTGCCGCGGCCGCGGCCCGCGCGAAAGGCATTCCGGTGGATGAAAAAGCGTCGTATGAACGGATTCGCCAGATCACATCTACCATGAACCCCGTCGCATTGGAAGGAGCAGCCGCGCTGGGCGGCTCGGACAACAATTTGTATGCCGTCGAAGCGCTGTTGCGCGGCGGCTATCCTTCGAATCGCATCACCGATTTTCTCGCGGCGAACCTGGCGGCTTCTCAAGGCGGCGACGGCGGATGGCATCTTCCCGGATATTCGCGCTCCCCGCTTCAAGACAGCGATTTTTCGCGCACCACGATGGCCATCCGAGCACTAAAGACCTACGCTACTCCCGGACGCAGTGTGGAGATGAAGCAGCGCATGGCACGAGGCAAACAGTGGCTGCTGCACGCCGAGCCCGTGATCCTGGAAGATTTGGATATGCGGCTGGTGGGCGTCGCCGCGGCGGGTGCCGGCGCTACGGAACTTCGCAAACTAGCCGAGCCGATCCTGGCGCTGCGGTGCTCCGACGGCGGTTGGGCGCAACGCCAGGGATTTCCGAGCGACGCGTATGCCACCGGAATGACGTTGTGGGCTCTCAATGAAGCCGGTGTGATGCGCCCCGATGGCAAGGGCGTAAAGTTTCTGCTTGGCACACAAGGCGCTGATGGTTCCTGGCACGTCGCCAGCCGAGCGACAAAATTTCAGGAGTATTTTGAGAGCGGCTTCCCGTACGGGCACGATCAGTGGATCTCGACGATGGCCACCGGCTGGGCAGCCAATGCCCTGGCCTTGTCGATCGACGCCAGCGGATCCGCAAGCCGCTAATCTCTACCCCAGTTCACGCATCACATCACCGAAGCGCTCGGACTCTCGCGCTACACGCTTTACATGCAGGATTACGATGGCCCGTGGGTTTTCGTCCAGGACGCTGTATCGCACAACGTCGACCATTGAGGCAGAAGCAGAGTGGCTTCAGTTCGAGCCCTTTATGCGGGCGGCGGCGCATTCTTCGGCGACCTTGAGAAAGTTCAGCGCCTTTGCATTCCCCACGATGTATGGATTCGGACTGCCGGGCGCGCGCTTAGCTAGCATCGGCAGGTTGATCTTGGAGCGGTCCCAATCCGTGTGGTTGGCCAGAATGATGTCCGCTCCCGCCTGCTTCACGATGCCGCTGAATCGCTGCGCCGACTGCATGTAGAGCTGAACGCGTTCGCGGTCTGGGTTGAGCCCCACCCCACCCCACAGAGCCGCAAGGTGTGGCGTCCCGTTGTCCTTTACCGGAAATAGAGTGGAGATGGTGCCGGGCGTATGTCCGGGCGTGATGTAGAGCGTGATCGTGGTGTCGCCGAGCGTGAGTCTCTGGCCGTCGGTGGCCTCCATGTCGCGCTTCGGCTTGGTACCGACGGTTCTCTTGTCCAGCACATCCCAGTCCGCCGGCGACATGATGACCCGCGTGCCGTAATGATCCTGCAGGAATCTTGCGCCGCCGTCGTGATCGGGGTGAGCATGGCTGACGACGGCATATTTGATATTGGCTGGATCCAGACCTAGCTTCTTCATACCACCGGCGACTTCATCTTCCACCGAATAATCAAAGATAGTGTCGAGGACGATGATGCCTTCCGACGTCGTGATGGCCCACACGGCGTACTCGGACTGGCCGAAAAAGTAGAGGTTGTCGAAGACCTTCACCGGTTCGGCGTACCACGTGGATCGGTCCGGCGGACCCGGCGGCCTCTGTCCACCACCTGGCGCTCGCTGCACTACCGCCGGCGCGGCGCGTGGCCCTCCCGGCCCAGGCCCGTAACATTGAAACTGGAACAGATTTTGGAAATCGTCGCCGGCCGCGGCTTTCGCGGCAGCGATGTGCGCGTCGGGAGAGTCTTGAGCCAATATAATTGACGCTGCAAGCAGTAATCCCAGCAGTAAGCTAAGACCGATCCTCATAGACCTCCTAGCGATCGAGAGCCGAAGCACGAGAATATCATGATATGATCCGTTTTCAGATGATCCAACGGCTTCTAGCTCTGGGCGGAATCGGCATCGCCCTCATGTTGTGCCCGGCCGCGGCGCAACAGCCTCCACAACCGGGGGCGCACTTCACGCCGCCCAAAACCCCGTGGGGCGAACCTGACTTGCAAGGTATCTGGCCCCTCAACCATCTGATCGCCACGCCGTTCCAGAGGCCGGAAAAGTACGGTGACCGCCGCTTCCTGACCGACGAGGAATTCGACGCGGCGCAAAAGAGCGCGGCCGCCCGCAACAAACGTTTCGAGTCCGGAGCGATCCCTCAGGCCGACTCAGGCACTCAGGTGTTGCGGCTAACATCGTTGATGAGCGAGCCGGCGAATGGGCGCTTCCCCGCGCTTACGCCGCATGGCAAGGAGCTGTACGAAAAGATGCACGGCAGCTACAAGCCGGGCCAAACCGTATTCGATAGCCCCGACGACTTCGATAGCTGGGATCGCTGCATCACGCGCGGCATGCCGGTTTCCATGGAGCCGCGCAACTACAACAACGGCATCCGGATCATGCAGTCGCCGGGCTACGTTCTGATCGTGCTCGAAATGGCCCACGAGGTTCGCATCATTCCAACCGACGGACGTCCGGCGCTCGATCCGGCGATCAAGGAGTGGCTCGGCGAGTCGCGCGGGCACTGGGAAGGCAATACGCTGGTGGTCGAAACGACGAATTTCAACGGGAAAACAGACATGACCAATGCCGGCGTTCCCGGTTCCCCGCCGCTCAACCCGGCTTCGGCGAACATGCGGATCACGGAGCGCTTCACGCGATCGGCCGACGATACGATCGATTATGAAATGCGGGTGGAGGACCCGGAGATCGTGGTGAGTCCCTGGGCAGTCGCGTATCCGTTGAAGCTGGATAACAAGTATCAGATGTTCGAGTACGCCTGCCACGAAGGGAACACGGCGATTCGCGGTTACATCGAGAACTCGCGTTTTGAGCGCGCGCACCCCAAGGCGAAATAGGTCTTAGCGTGGGCGCCAACCTCTAGTGTCGTAGTCCGCTCACAACGCGTCGACCACTTTCGGCTTCTCATCCACTTCGCATTCAGCGCAATGGATCATCTTAGCCTCGCAATAGTACCGCTTGCCGATGTCGCGAGGTACTTCCCTCATTGCGAAACGCAGCGCAGCTTCACTCTCGAACCACTCACCATACTCGGTCGGTCCACTAAACGGAGCAATCTTGACGCGATACAAATGACCGTGCGCGTGTTTCTTCGGCTCCATGATCCACAACCAATCGGCGGGAGCGCCGGCTTAGTTCTTCGGATTTTCTGCCCCGGAAAATGGCAGCGTCTTCAGCGCTGCGATCTCCGCGCGCAATACGCGCATTCGAGCGCGATGTACATTTCTCCGCTTCTTAATTTTGTTGAAACGGGCGGAATCACCACTCATTTTGGACATCGATGGGCTCCAATCTTGACTCGACACCGTATCCCCGAGAAACCACATGGGAGATCAAATGCAGAGCGACGCCTGACAGGGCAGGGACGGACAAACAACCGCACCTCAAGCTTAACAGTTATCGATAACCCGCGCTTGGCTGTCTGCGTGCGCATCCGTCCGCAAGCCGGAAATTCCAGCCCCTAGAAGCGACGACGGGCTCTTATTTCTCCTGCCCGTCCTTCGTCCCCGAGCCGCCCATATTCATTTTCCTGCCGTCCGGAAACTCGATCTCTCGCGTACTCCCGCGGAAAGCGCCATCCTTCGCCTGGAAGGCGATCACCTTGATCTTGGTTCCGGCGGGCAGCGAATTCCTGTTCCAGCCCAGCCGGAGCAGCACCGATGGCGATCCACCTTCCAGTTTCCACCGCTCCACTGTGCCGTCTGCTTTCGTCACGTCGATCGTCAACCAGGAATGCGGGTTCACCCATTCCATCTGGACGACTTGACCCTCCAGCGTAATCGGCTTGGTGGAGTCGAACTCGGCGGAAAAAGAATGATGCGCGGCCACGGGCAATACTGACGCCATCAGCAGGCCGGCACTCGCGACAACTTTCAGCAGTCCTCTTTTATTCATGGGGAATGACTCCTTGTTTTACTTTACGCCATCCTGTTTGGGCTGAAGCAGGTCATGATAAAGCAGCATATCGGCGAACGGAACGCACTTGTGCTCCAGCAGCTGCGCATTGTTGTCGATCAGGCGATATAACGGCATCTCGATCGTCCAGGCCTTAGAAAACGTCTGTGGATCTTCGAACGTCGCCTCATACCAGATGTGGTTCGCGTCCAGAAGCTTGAAGCGCTCGGTCACCTTCAACTGGTTGGTGGCGAAGTTCCCCGCGCGGTCGAGCCACGACTGGCCGTTTTGCGATGTGGTTGTGACCACCAGAACGGCGCCGTCCCACGTTCCGTTGGACCTGCCCATCCACGAATCCACCGGCAGGTCGGTATGATCCTTCATGTAAATGATCCGGTTCGTGGCGGCGAACGGGTAGACCATCAGAAGATCGCCGTCACCCTGGAAAATCTGGAACGGAAAATTCTGGTACGTCACGCGGGGTACGCCCAGCATGTAACACTTCGCTTCCGGGTCGGCCGCTGGCCAATTGGACCGGTTTTCGTTGCGCTTCTTGAGCGCTTCAGGCAGGTAGGGAATCGTGCCGCCTCCTTGTAGAACGCTCTTTCCCGCCGGAATAACGCCGATCGCGCCGAGCTGCCAAAAATCTTTACTCAAGCCTTCCACCGGATGGCCTTCCAGATTCCAATAAGCCGTGTTCAGCGCCTGCCAGATACCGTTCAAGTTCGGATGCCCCGAAATAGTTGCCGGATGATCCAGTTGCTGCGCTGGAGCGGCGCTGCCCGCGAGCGGTATGGTTGCCGCCGCTAAAATCGCGCTGATGAATCGGTTGTGCAATCTAGAATTCCCCTCCAATATCTTCTCCTATTGCGGGGCGAAGGCCAACAACACATTTCCCGGGATTCCCGAAGTCACGCTGTATCCCGAGCCAATAAAAACCATGCCACCGGCAATGGTTGGCCCGATCGAACCAATCGATCCGCCGTGCGCGGGAACCTGGTTTACAGTGCTGAAGTCGCGAGCGGTGTCGAAGCTCCACAATTCGTGACCGTCCGCGGATGCCAGCGCGTGGATCTTGCCGTCGGTCCCACCGATGAAGACCGCGCCCGGAATCGCGCTGCTCGCGGCGGCATAGGAAACACGGCTTCCCGGCGCCGCAAGGCGCGTGGTCCAAAGCTTCTCACCGGTGGAAATTTGAATGGCGGTTATCGCGCCGGTCATCAATCCAACGTAGAGATTCTGCTGGTCGGCCGAGCCGCCCCAAACCAAGTTGGTGTTGCGGGTTCCCGGTTTCTCGGATATGTCGGTCTTCCAAACCACTGCGCCCTCGCGGTCGGGGTCCAGTGCAAAAATGATGCCGCTCTTGTTGGGCGCCAGCAGTAGATCGCGGCCGCTGGGAAGCGTCTTCAGAATCGGTGAAGCGCCAAAGTCCCAATCAGGACCGGGATTATTCGGGCAATTGTCGGTCTTATTCTTGCCAAAACAGCCGCCCAGCGTCGCGTCATTCGGCTCGGCTTGAAAATGCCATCGGACTTTGCCGCTGTCCATATCTACCGCCAGAATCGAGTCCGAGGTTTCCGGCGCAGGCTCGGTCGCAGAGTCGCCGGTTCCGAAGTACACGACGCGGCGTTTTGCGTCCACCGTGGGAGAGTTCCACACCGCGACGCCGGATGGCGCCCATAACTGCGTGCCGATCGAGTTTTTCTTTATTGGCCTCGGCTCTGGAATCGTGTAAGTCTTCCAGATCTGCTCGCCCGTCTCGGCGTTTAACGCGGCCACGCTCCCGCGAAAGGTGCAGCACGGATAATCGAGCGTAGACGCGGAGAATCCCTCGGAAGTGGAAACCGGCACATACAGCCGGCCTTCATAAAGCGTTGGAGCCGCCGTGATACGTGCGCTGAAATGATCCTCCACGCGCCGGGTCCAAAGCGGGGCGCCCGACGCGGCATCTAGAGCGTACACGTTGGCTTGCATGTCGGCCAGGTAAACGGCGTATCGGGACGAAGCCGCTGGCCCCGTGCGCCCGATCGCGATCGCTGTGCGCACCGCCGCCTTGGTTTGATACGACCAGTACACACACCCGGTCCGCATATCGAGCGAGTACACATAGCCGATATCAGAGCCGACAAAAACGCGCCCCGCGGCCACCGAAGGCTGCCCAAACGCCGAAACGCCCAGCGGAAAGCCGAAAGCCCATTTCAACTTCAGACCGGGGACTTGCGCCGCCGTGATTCCAGCGGCTTCCGCATTCTGAAATCGCGTGTTGTGGACATCCACGCCCCAACCGTTCCACGCCCCACTCTTCGCTGGATCCGGCAGCGTGGCTTCAGCCGGGCAACGATTGGGCATCTGGCCCGCATCGCCCAATACCGCGCTACCCAGCGGCCGTCCGCCCATGTATTCCGCCAGCCGCCGCTTCTGTTCATCGCTCAAGTTCGCCGCCTGCGTCTTCATCACACCCGTCGTGAGCGCGGCGTAAATCCGTTCCGGCGGCATTTGCCGGATGGCGGCGGGAGTTGGCGCGCGCTCCACCGCGGCGTTGCCATGACACTTTGTACACTCGCGCTCAAATGCGGAAATGCCGAACTCGGTCCCCAGCCTCTGCGGCGTTGCCGGAACCTGAGCCACGCATTGTGCCGCCAAAATCAAGGGGAGCAGCCCTGCAGAATGAATGATAGTCCTCATCAATCTTATTGGCACCCTAACCATTAAATTCTCGAAGGCGATTGTACTATGTGTGCGATAGAATCACTCGGACAGGAGAACAAATGCCGTTAAAGACTTGTTTGGGGCTCATAGCGGTGCTCACACTTGCCGGTATCGGCGGAGCACAAGAGAAGGGCCCCCCCGCGCCACCGCTCGCGTCATGCGGCGTCCACGGCGACATCGAAGTCCTCTGCGGTACTCGTTCACCGGAAGATCTCGAACTCACGCCCGATGGCAAGTTCTTAATCGCGACCCAGTTTGTCAACCAGGGCCGCGCGGGTTCCGCGGGCGCCGGCATGGCGCTCTACGATCTGGCGAAGAAGACGTTCACCAAAATGGCCGTGACCGACGAGCCGGACAAATCCTGGGGCGATCCCGCCTGTCCCGGTCCCATCGGCGATGCGCTGGTCTCGCACGGCGAATCTCTTAGGAAACGGAGCAACGGTAAGTGGGCGCTGTACGTTGTCAACCACGGCGGCCGGCAATCCATCGAGATGTATGAATTGAAGGCTGCTGCCGGCGGTTGGGCGCTGGTATGGCATGGCTGCGAAGTTGCGGCGCATGATTATAACGACGTCGCCATTCTTCCGGATGGCGGATTCGTCGGCACCTATCCGACGGCTTTGTCCTCGGGAGGTAACGGCGGCCCATTCGGTGGTGCTGTCACAGGCTACGTCGCGCGTTGGACCCCCGGCAAGGGCGAGTCCGAAATCATGAATACGCGGATTCGGTATCCGAACGGCGTTGTGGTGAGCAACGATGGCCGCTTCATGTACGTCAACGAATTCGCGGGGCGACAGGTCTTCAAGTACGATCTCAAGGATGAGAAAATGATCGGCTCAGTGATGGTCGACTTCCTGCCCGACAACCTCACCTGGACGAAAGAAGGTCGCCTGTTAGCCGCCGGAGTCAAAGGCGCGCGCGGCGACTGTCCGGAAGGCAGTGGCAGACCCTGTATTCAGGGCTTTGGGGTTGCGGAGATCGACCCCAAGAAAATGCAAGCCCGCGTCATCTTCGATTCCGCCACTCACGATCCGCTGATTGGCGGCGTTTCGGTGGCCTTGGAGGTTGGCAATTCCATCTATCTAGGCGCATTTCAGGGCGATCGGCTGGTCAAGATTCCTTATCCAAAATAGCCGCCGGAGCGTCGCGCCAACAAGGGCCCAATCAGGGCGCAATCAGGAGCAATGATAAGCCGAATCAAAACTTAACTGCGCGTTGCATGCAATCCGGGGATACAATTGATTTGCTGGGGGAATGTGACACGGAATCTACTGTTGTGGGCAGTGGCGGTAGTCGCGAGCACGGCCGGCGCCTTCGCTCAACAGGACACGCCCGCCGCGCAACAAGCCGTCCTAAACAAATACTGCATTACCTGCCATAGCGCAAAGCTCCGTATCGGCGGGCTTTCGCTGCAGGATGCTGACGTGAATAATGTTCCCGCGGCTGCCGAAACCTGGGAAAAAGTCATTCGCAAGCTCCGCACCGGCTCCATGCCGCCCCAGGGGATGCCACGCCCGGATGGACCCGCCACCGACGCGTTGGCTTCGTTTTTCGAAATTTCGCTAAATCGCGCGGCCGCTGCTAAGCCCAACCCCGGACACGCCGCCATGCACCGGCTGAATCGTGCCGAATACGCCAATGCTATCCACGACTTACTGGCGCTGAACGTCGATGCCACGGCTCTCCTGCCGCCCGACGACGAAAGCAGTGGTTTCGACAACATCGCCGACGTTCTCCGCATGTCGCCCTCCCTGATGGAGCGCTATCTTTCAGCTTCCTGGAACATCAGTCGCGCGGCAGTCGGCAACATGAATATCGCCCCGGCGACCACCACCTACCGCGTTCGCCCCGACCTTTCGCAAGACCAGCACATCGAAGGGCTTCCGCTCGGAACCCGAGGCGGCATTTTGGTGCACCACGATGCTCCCCTCGACGCCGAATACGTGATCAAGCTCCGCCTATGGCGCAATACCTTCGACCTGATGCGCGGCATGGAGGATACCCACCAGATGGAGATCAGCGTGGACGGAAATCAGGTGCGGCTGGTAACTGCCGGCGGGCACGACGAATTTCTCAGGATGACTGCCAATCCCGGCGTATTCGGCTCCGAGCTCGATCAAAAGCTCACCGTTCGTCTTCCGTTACAGGCGGGCCCGCATGTCATCACCGCGTCCACCGTTCTGCGGAGTCACGCCGAGAAGGACGACCTGATCAAGCCTTTTCTACGGACCACCATCGATGGCCTGGACATCATGGGCGATCCCTCGGTTGACCGTCTGACTGTCGAAGGTCCGCTCAATCCTACGGGTCCCGGCCAGACGCCGTCGCGTGCCAAGATCTTCGTTTGCACTCCTCAAAACCAAAAGGACGAGCTTCCGTGCGCGCGCAAAATCATCTCCACTCTGCTTCGCCGGGCCTATCGTCGTCCGCTTAACGATAGCGATCTCGAAACCCCGCTCAGTTTTTATCAGCGGCGGCGCAACGGCAACGGCAGTTTCGAGGCTGCAATCGAATCGGCGCTTCAGTTCATCCTGGCCAGTCCCGAGTTCCTGTTTCGTTTTGAACCCGATCCCAGCGATCTCGCCGTCGGCGCGGCGTACCAGTTGGGCGACGTTGCACTGGCCTCGCGACTCGCGTTCTTTCTGTGGAGCAGCCCGCCCGACGACGAATTGCTGAACCTGGCGAGCCAAGGCAAGTTGCACGAGCACGCGGTTCTCGAGCAACAGGTGAAGCGCATGCTGGCCGATGAGCGTGCCAACTCGCTGGTGGACAACTTCGCCGAGCAATGGCTGTTTCTTCGAAACCTCAAGAACTCGTCGCCCGATCCGCAAATCTTTCCAGACTTCGACGACAACCTCCGCCAGGCCATGCGCGAAGAAACCAAGCTATTCTTCCAGAGCATCGTGCGCGAGGATCGCAGCGTGATGGACCTGCTGAACGCCGACTATACCTTCGTCAACGAGCGTCTGGCGCGCCACTACGGCATCCCGAATGTTTACGGCAGCCAGTTCCGCCGCGTCACGCTCAACGATGAGGATCGTCGTGGGTTGCTAGGGCAGGGCAGCATTCTTACGGTAACGTCCTATCCGAATCGCACATCGCCCGTGCAGCGCGGCAAATGGATTTTGACAAACTTGCTCGGAATTCCACCCACTCCGCCGCCGCCCAACGTTCCCACCCTCAAAGAGAACGGCGATGGCGTGAAGCTGTCGTTGCGCGAGCGCATGGAGCAGCACCGTGCCGACGCGGTTTGCGCTGGCTGTCACAAAGTGATGGACCCCATTGGATTCGCGCTCGAAAATTTCGACGCCGTGGGCGAGTGGCGCGTCATGGACGACGGATCGCCTATTGATCCCTCGGGCACCTTGTACAACGGAGCGAAAGTAGATGGGCCGGTGGCGCTGCGAAGGATGCTGGCCGACCATCCGGATGTATTTGTCGGTGTGATGACCGAAAAGCTTCTAACCTACGCGCTGGGGCGCGGCGTCGAGTATTACGACATGCCAGCCGTTCGCAAGATCGTGCATCAGGCCGGCGCTCGCGATTTCCGTTTTTCGTCGCTGGTGGTTGGAACCGTTGAGAGTGTCCCGTTCGAAATGAAGATCAAGACCGCGGTGCCGTCGCCTGATAGTTCCCGCTAAGGAGAATTCAGCATGAGGTTCATTACGAAGAAGCACATGTCCCGCCGGACGTTACTGCGAGGCGTGGGAGCGGCAGTGTCGCTGCCATTGCTGGATTCGATGGTGCCTGCTCAAACCCCGCTGGCGAAGACCGCGGCGAATCCCGAGATCAAGCTGGGTCTGTGCTTCATTCCGCATGGCGCGGTGATGGCCAACTGGACACCCGCCGGCGAGGGCGCCGATTTCAAACTCTCTCGGACGCTGGCTCCTATGGCGCCGTTCCAGGACCAAGTGGTGGTGGTCACAAATCTGGCGCACAAGATGGCGGCGCCCGGAGGGCCCGGAGACAACGGCGGCGATCATACCCGATCCCCTGCCGTGTTCTTGAATGGCGTGCATCCCAAGCGTACCGACGGCGCCGATATCCGGGCAGGCGTGACCATCGATCAAATTGCAGCGCAGAAGATCGGGCAACGAACGCCGCTGCCGTCGCTCGAACTTGCTACCGAAGATTTCAGTGGTCTGGTCGGCTCCTGCGACGTCGGGTTCAGTTGCGCTTACATGAATACCATCTCCTGGCGCACTCCGACCACACCGCTGCCGATGGAAATCAATCCGCGCGTAGTTTTCACGCGCCTGTTCGGCGATGGCGCGAATTCCGAAGAGCGCCTCCAGCGCATCGAAGAACAGCACAGTATTCTCGACGCGGTGATGGGCCAGGTTCGGCACCTGGAAGGCAATCTCGGACCCACGGATCGCAATAGGGTGGCTGAGTACCTGGATACCGTTCGCGAAATCGAGCGCCGCATTCAGCTCGCCGAAAAACAGAACGCCAATTCTACGTTGTCCGTTCCGGCGTCTCCCATGGGCATTCCGGACGATCATCAGGAACACTCGAAGTTGATGTTCGATCTGATGACGCTCGCGTTTCAAGCCAATATCACGCGCATCTCCACATTCATGATGGCCCGCGAGGTCAGCTATCGAACCTTCCCCATGCTCGGCATTTCCGAAGGTTTCCATCCCGCTTCTCATCACCAGAACAATCCCGAGCGGCTGGAAAACCTGACCAAGATCAACACCTATCATGTTGGACTGATGGCCTATTTCCTCGGTAAATTGAAAGCCACGCCCGACGGCGACGGCAACCTGTTGGATCATTCGCTCATTCTTTATGGCAGCGGAATGAGCAATAGCAACGTTCATAATCACGCGCCTTTGCCGGTTTTAGTGGCTGGCGGAGCCGCCGGAAGATTGAAGGGCGGGCGCCACTTGAAATATCCCGAAGGCACGCCTATGGCGAATCTGCTCCTGACCATCCTCGACAAAGCCGGTGTTCCCGAGGAGCGTGTCGGAGATAGCACGGGGATGTTGACGGAACTGTGATCGTGGGTTGTTATGGGAGAAGACGATGAAGACACTTTGCACCCTGTTGTTGTCGAGTCTGATGTTGTCTAGCGTCGCCGCGTTCGCCGCCAGCAGCCCGGTGGCTGATGCGGTCCAGAAGCGGGATCTGGCAACACTGCGGACGCTGCTGAAACAAAATGCGGCCGTCAATCTCGCGCAGCCGGACGGAACAACGGCTCTCCAATGGGCGGCCCACTGGAACGATTCTGAAACCGTCGGGCTTCTGCTCCAGGCGGGCGCGGACGCCAAGGCGGCCAACCACTATGGCGCGACGCCGCTCTCTGAAGCCGCCGCGCTCGGCAACGCCACCATCATCGAGCAATTGTTAAAGGCCGGCGCCGACCCGAATACGCGCACCACCGCCGACGGCGAGACCGTTTTGATGACCTCCGCGCGCGCCGGGAACCTGGACGCCGTAAAGGCTCTCGTCGACCACGGCGCTGACGTGAACGCCAAGGAGGCTTATCGCGGCCAAACCGCTTTGATGTGGGCCGCCGCCGAACGCCATGCCGCCGTTGTGAAGCTACTGTTGGAACACGGCGCCGACTGGAAGGTTCAATCCTCGTTTCGTGAAACGAAAATTCCCAAACTGAGCACCGCTTCTTCCATCTCTCCCATTTCGCGCGGCGGTTTGACCGCCTTCCTTTTCGCGGCGCGCGAAGGCGACGTCGAGACTGCAAAGGTGATGCTCGATCACGGAGTCGATATCAATCAAACGGATGTCGATGGCACCAGCGGTTTAGTTGTGTCGATCATGAATAAGCAGTACACCTTCGCTAAGTTCCTGCTGGATCGCGGCGCGGATCCGAACGTGACGGATGTCAAAGGACGTGCGGCGCTGTATGCGGCCATCGATATGCGCAACGAGGACTGGTCTGCGTTGCCGATGCGCAAAGGACAAGATCCGCTGCCCAGCATGGAGCTGATCAAAGCGATTCTCGCGCACCACGCAAATGTGGACGCGAGGCTGACTCATAATCTTCCCGGCCGCAGCGGAATGGACTATGGTGATGCCGCTCTCGACGAAGGTACCACCCCGTTCATGCGAGCCGCCCGATCCGGCGATGTCCCCACGATGCAAATCTTGCTCGAAGCGGGCGCCGATCCGAAGCTCGTCACCAAGGACGGCAACAACGCCCTGCTGTTCGCCGCCGGCATCGGCTATCGCGACAAACAGACCCAAGGCACCGACGCCCAGGCGCTCGAGGCGGTGAAGCTGTGCATAGATCAGGGTCTGGATATCAATCAGACCAATGGCAAAGGCGAGACTACGCTGCACGGCGCCGCCAACCGGGGCTCCGATCTGTTGGTAAAATTCCTGGTGGAGCACGGCGCGAAACTGGATGCCAAGTCCAAGCCAGGATTTACGCCTCTCGATATCGCGATGGGTAAGGACAGCTTCGGTTTGCCGGTTCCGCACGACAGCACGGTAGCGCTACTACGAAGCTTGGGCGGCGCCGAAGGAACACATGAAGGAACACACTGAGGTAATGGCGAAACGAAGCACGTGAGACAAAAATTGACAGGTGCGCTTGTTGCACTCGGCATCCTTGGGTTTGCTGGTGTCGTTCGCGCACAGAAGAACCAGTTCCCGTGGGACGATTATCGCGTCGAGGGTCATCTCACAACGCTACACGTTCAGGGCAACGTGTATATGATCCACGGACTGGGCGGGAACGTCGCAGTCCAGATCGGCGACGAAGGCGTTCTGATAGTGAATACCGGATTGGAACAAAACTCCGCCAAGCTCATCGCCGCTCTTCATAAGCTCTCTGATAAGCCGCTGCAATACATCATCAACACATGCGTGCATCCCGACCAGGCCGGCGGTAACGAAGCCGTACGCAAAATCGGAGTGACCATTACCGGCGCTAATGTGACCGGCGACATCGCCGATGCCGGGCAGGGTGCCCAGATCGTCGCGCACGAAAATGTTCTGGACCGCATGAGCGCTCCCACCGGCCAGAAGGCGGCGGCGCCGGCCGGGGCTTGGCCAACCGACACCTACGTCTCCGGGCAGAAGGAAGTGTTCTTTAACGAAGAGCCCGTCATCGCCCGTTGGCAGCCCGCCGCGCATACTGATGGCGATAGCCTGGTGATCTTTCGCCGCTCCGACGTTGTGGCCGCCGGCGATATCTTCAACATGGATAGTTATCCTTTCATCGACGTGGAACGCGGAGGCGGCATTCAGGGCGAGATAGATGCTCTGAACAACATCGTGGACATTGCGATTCCCAAGCATGAAGAAGAGGGCGGAACGTACATCATCCCGGGCCACGGCCGTATCACCGACGAGTTCGATGTCGTCGAATACCGCGACATGGTGACCATCGTGCGCGACCGCGTTCAGAACGCAATTAAGAAAGGGATGACACTCGAGCAGGTCAAGACGGCCGGCTTCACCAAGGACTACGATGCCCGCTGGAGCGCCAAGGATGGGCCGGGAACCGCCGACAACTTCGTGAGTTCGATTTACCGCAGCCTGGTAGCTGCAGCGAGCAAATGAGGTCCAGTTTCATGACGCACAGGTCTTTACTAATCGTGATCGTCGCAGGCTTGGCGCAAACGCCCGGAGCGCTCGCGCAATTCTCTGGTTCGTTCAACGGGCAGCCGGGCATCGATCTGAGCGGTGCTTGGTCGCCCGCGCCGCATGAGGAAAACATCGGCAACCCGGCGATTGCGGACTTCCTTGGTGTTCCCATCACCGATGCCGCGCGTGCCGTCGGCCTTGCGTGGAACCCTTCTCGGGTTACCGTTCCGGAACATCAATGCCAGGTTCACGTTGCTCCCTACCTGTTGGGCGGGCCTCTCAACTTGCGAATCTGGGAAGAGCGGGATAATCAGTCGCAAAAGCTTCTGGATATCCGGATGTATATCAGCACCTACGAGCAAAATCGTATTATTTGGATGGATGATCGGCCGCATCCGCCCGAGGCCGCGGCTCACACCTGGATGGGCTTTTCCACCGGTAAATGGGAAGGCAACACGCTGACGGTCTATACCACTCACATGAAGGCCGGCTACTTAAGACGCAACGGCCTTCCCGAAAGCGACCAGGCAACTTTGATCGAGCACTTCATGCGGCACGGAGATTTCTTGGTGCACGTCAGCGAAGTAACCGATCCCCCGACATTGACGGAGCCGTTTGTGCGAAGCCAGATCTTTCGCCGCACCAGCGAAGAGGGACAGAATTGGTTGTATCCGTGCGAGTCGGTGGTTGAAATCGCGAACCAGCCCCGGGGCGCCGTCCCGAATTTCCTTCCCGGCCAGAATCCGTTTGTCACGGAATTCGCTAAAAAACACGGAATCCCCGTGGAAGCGACCTTAGGCGGCGCCGAAACCATGTATCCGGAATTCCAGAAGAAAATGAAACAGATCGAGTCGGCGGAGAAGTAGCGGGACGCGATCAATCATCGCGATTATTCATCAATGATAGGGAGCAACGCGGGCTCCTCGCTGGCATGGCTTTCCCCATCTAGTTTCAGATAGCGGGGATCCAGCAACCGATCCGGCTCCAGGTTGCCCATGGCCGAGAGCAGCGTCTCCTTCAAATGCGGATAATCCTTTTCGATTTCGCTGAAAAGGCCGCGTATCGATTTGCGCACCGTGCCCGTACGCAGGGAGCAGCCGCAAGGGACGATCGGCGCCCCGAGCGATTCGGCGAAACGCCGGGTGATGTCTTCGGTCACAAACACCAGCGGACGAATCAGTCTGAAATCCTTTTCGCGCGAATAGGTGATCGCAGGCAGCGCGCTCACGCGTCCGGTGAACATGGCGTTGCGCAGGAACGATTCGCAAAAGTCGTCGGCGGTATGGCCGAACGCGATCACATTGGCGCCCAAGCCGCGGGCGATCTGATAAACGGCGCGGCGGCGAAATCGGCTACAAAGGTCGCAGCCGTGATCGGGCTGTTCTTCGAGCAAGCGCAGCGAGGGATTATCGCGATGATAGGTCCAGTCCACGCCGCGGGATTTAAGGTATTCGCCAAGTGGTTCGATGGGGCGCAGAAATTTGCCCTGCTCGACGGTGAACGCGCAGACCGAGAACTGGATCGGCGCGCGCTCGGCCAGCAGCAGCAGCGCTTCGAGCATCGTAACCGAATCCTTGCCGCCCGACAGCGCTACCGCCACGCGATCGCCGTCGCGAATCATTTTGAAGCGGCCCACCGCCTCGCCTACTTTGCGCAGCAGAAGTTTTTCGAGATCCATAGAGTGGAACAGCGGTCCCTTACGGTCGCGGCTCTGTTAGTTTTCCGCCACGTATTTCCAACGGCTGGTTTCAAACTCGATGTTGAAGTTCTCGCCCAAATATACGCGGCGCACCTCGGGATCGCGGCCCAGCGCATCGGGCGTGCCGTCCCGGAAGATTTTTCCGTTGTTGATAATGTAGGCGCGATCCGTCACCGCCAGGGTTTCGCGAACGTTATGATCGGTCACCAGAATGCCGATCCCGGAGTTCTTCAGGTCGAAAATGATGCGCTGCAGCTCCAGCACCTGGATGGGATCGATGCCGGAGAAGGGTTCGTCCAGCAGCAGAAAGCTCGGTTCGATCACCAGCGACCGCGCAATCTCGACGCGGCGCCGTTCGCCGCCGGAGAGCTGATAGCCCTTATTATGGCGCACCGTCTCCAGGCCCAATTGCTCGATGAGCCGGTTCATTCGCTCGCGCCTCTCCCGCCCCCGCATGCGCAGCGTTTGCAAGATCGCCATCAGGTTGTCTTCCACCGTCAGCTTGCGGAAAACCGAAGCCTCCTGCGGCAGATAGCTGATGCCGCGGCGCGCCCGCTGGTACATCGGCATGTGCGTGATGTCTTCCAAACCGGCGCCGTTGCTGACCTGCACGGTGCCCGAATCGGGGCTGATCAGGCCCACGATCATGTAGAACGACGTGGTTTTTCCCGCGCCATTCGGCCCCAATAAGCCGACTACCTCGCCTTGCTGCACCCACACCGACACATCGTCAACAACCTTCCGGCCGCTGTAGCTTTTTGAGATCTCGACTGTTTGCAGGGTGCGTATCGCCATGTGCCTTACTTGGAAACGACGGTCTTCTTGTGCAGCAGGCTCTTCACCGGCTCCTGTGCCGTGCCGGCTTCCACTAGCCGGTTCTGCTTGGAATACCAGATCAGCTTCCCGCTGCGCGTGGTCCCTTTGGTGCTGTCCACGAAACGTGGATCTCCTCCCTCCAGGATAACTTTGTCTTCGTCCACATAGTATTCGGCATGTTCGGACCAGGCGTCGCGCGTGCGATCGGTCGCCACCTCATGCACCGCCACGTGCCCGTCCGCCACCGCATGATCGAGCGACGAATCGTTGCTGTCGTTGCGCAGGTACGCGTGAATATCCTGGCCCTTCACCACCATATTGTCCCGCTCCAGTGTCGCGCCACCGCTATAATGCGCCAAACGGGTATCGTCGTTGTAATCCAGGTCCGGCGCCTTCACGGTGGTAAACACGTGTAGGCGCGTTTTTGTTTCGGCTTGCGAGGGAGGGTCGGCATTCGGCTTGCCGTCTGTTTTCGACGCCTGCTTCTTGTCCCCCGGCTTGTTCTCACCCGGCTTGGCATCCGGCTGGCCGTCTTTCGATTTGCTATCGTCGTTCACCTTGTCTTGCAACTGGCTTAGGACGTGCCCATGCGCTTTCAATAAATTGTTATCGCGATCGATCTCCACCGTCTCCGCTTCCAGCCGGTCGGCGCCTTGCCAGAGCACGGCATCACCTTCATATCGGATATCCAGATGATTGTCTCTGGAGATCATCTTGTTGGCCCGCGCGTGCAGCGGCTTGTCTTCATCCAGCATGCCGCCGCCGGTTGAATCGGCCTTCTGTTTGTCCGGCATGCGCGTGGAGCTGACATGCCCTTCGGCGGTGAAGTCGCCCGTGGTTTGACACAACACGATTTTGTCGGCATCGGCCGAACCGGTGGAGTCCGACATGCGCGCCCCGCCAGTCAACGTGATGATGTTGTTCGGCTGATCGAGCAACGCGCGCTCCGCTTTGGCGTGCCGTTCGCCTTCTTCATAGCGAAAATCGCCCGATTGGTCGAGCTTGTCGACGTTGGAGGAGTTGGGCAGAAACGTCGCCACCAGGTTCTTGCTCCAGGTCAGCGAAGGCGCGGGCGCTTCCTTGGCGTCCTTGGCCTTGGGCTTCTCGGTGCGCGTAGTGGCAGCCACCGAGCGGAACGATTGGATGGTGTTGTTGGGGCCGTAGGTCATCCAGATGTGATCGCCGTTCATCCAGCGGTGCGGCTTTTCCGGAGCATTCGGAACAAACTCGATCGCGCCGGTCCCGTCCGTCTCGATGGCTTCAATGTTCCGGCCGTCCGGCCTCATCTTGGTATGAATGGTGTCGCTCTTGAGTATGCGGGTATCGGAGGGGTCAGTACCCGGTTTGATCACCGGCTTATTTTCCATGACGCTATGGCCTTGAGCCACGGCTGCTTGCAAAAGGCTGTCGGTGTCCGTCGTCGCAAAGTCCATCACCACGCGGTCGCCGGTAATCGTGGTCTCGGACGTTTCGCCATGATCCACCACGCGCGCCTGGTCCACGCCGGTGATCTTTTGAATCTGGTTAAAGGCGTTGAATTCCACAGTGAGCTGATTGGCGCCGTATTCCAGGTTGCGGCCCGGACGCTGGTCGGTACCCTTGGCCTGAGTGGTCTCCACCAGTTTCAGATTCCCGTGATCGATGGTCACCGTAGCTGGACCGGCATCCATGGTCATCGTGTCGCGGGTTAGCTTGGCCCAGGGCGTGAGGTAGATCTTGGCGTCGTGCTCGTTATAGTTCACCTGCGCAGTCTCGATCTTCATGGGAACGCCGCCCGGGTCGGCGCCGGTCCACGTCATGTTGACGTCGCTGTGCAGATTGAGGATGCGCGTGTTGGGGTCGTAGTCGGCGCCCATGGCGTGGCCGTAGCCGCGGTCGAATTTGAAATCCACCAGGTGATCGGTGTACGATTTGCCGGTCTTGCTTTCCACGCTGACGCCCGTGGACGTGATCTTCATGAGTTTGCCGGTGGCTGCGCCGCGCTCCGGCACCTTCATTGTGATCTGCACCTCGCCGTCGGAGTACAGGACTCCGCGCCCGACATCGAACTCAGCTTTGGCGCACTCGACGTGGTTATACGTGTCGCCGTCCTTGTTGAAGATGTCGAGGGTTACGCCGGTCAGTTCATCCTTGCCGTCCAACTCTTGGAAGTCGTCGGAGTGCATGGTGATCACGGTCTTCTCGCTGGAAGTGTGGCTGTAGGTCCAGCCGCGGAGCAGTGCGGTTGCGCCAGGAGGCATCTTCCTGAGCTTGACGGGCGCGACGGACGCCTGCTGCTTCAGCCGGACGTAATAAATCCGGCCGACTGCTGCCACGATTGCGACGAAGCCTAACAGGATCAGTGGCGCCGCACGTCGCATGAATACTTCTCCAGCATATCGAGAAGCTGTGACCGCTGTCTATGTAGTTCTGGTTGCAAATTTATTACAACCAGAATCAGTAACTTACAAGGAAATATTGTCACTCCTCCACCGAGTCTGCTAATATGGCCTGGGGACGAGAGCTATCGCTCCCGTCACAAAACATCAATCCCCCAAGTAAGAGGAGGTTTCAGACTATGAACATTCGACCGCTCTATGACCGGATCGTGGTGAAACGGATCGAGGAGCAAGAGACCAAAGTTGGTGGTCTGTTTATTCCGGATTCCGCCAAAGAGAAGCCGCAAGAAGGTGAAGTTGTGGCTGTTGGCAAGGGCAAGCGCCTGGAAGACGGCAAAGTGGTTGCGTTGGACGTGGAAAAAGGCGACCGCATCCTGTTCGGCAAATATTCAGGCAGCGAGATCCGCATCGATGGAGAAGAACTGCTGATCATGCGTGAGGACGAAGTCCTCGGCGTCCTGGAAGGCGGCGCAAAGAAGGCCAAAGTAGCTTAGGCGCCAAGTTTCTTTGAAAGGAGACATTTCTATATGGCAGCAAAACAGATTGTTTACAGCGAAAATTCCCGTCAAGCGATTCTGCGCGGCGTCAACCAGTTGGCTGATGCGGTGAAGGTGACGCTTGGCCCCCGCGGCCGCAACGTCGTACTCGAGAAAAAGTTCGGCGGCCCAACCATTACCAAAGACGGCGTCACCGTCGCCAAGGAAGTGGAGTTGAAGGATCCGCTGGAGAATATGGGCGCGCAGATGGTGCGTGAGGTTGCTTCGAAGACCTCCGACACCGCCGGCGACGGCACCACCACGGCGACCATTCTGGCTCAGTCCATTTTCCGCGAAGGCGTGAAGGCCGTTGCGGCCGGCGCCAATCCGATGGCCCTGAAGCGCGGCATCGAGAAGGCCGTCGAACTGGTGGTCGGCGAAGTAAAGAAGCTGTCCAAGGACGTGAAGGACAACGAGACCATCGCACAAGTGGGCACCATCTCGGCCAACGGTGATTCCGGCATCGGCAACACTATCGCCGAAGCGATGAAGAAGGTCGGCAAGGACGGCGTCATCACGGTGGAAGAGAGCCGGACCATGAATACCGAGCTGCAAACCGTGGACGGCATGCAGTTCGACCGCGGTTATCTGTCACCCTACTTCATCAGCGATCCCGATCGCATGGAGTGCGTGCTGGAAGATCCCTACATCCTGATCCACGAGAAGAAGATCAGCAACATGAAGGATCTGCTTCCGCTGCTCGAACAGATTGCCCGCTCCGGCAAGCCGCTGCTGGTAATCGCCGAGGAAGTGGAAGGCGAAGCGCTGGCCACGCTGGTGGTCAACAAGCTGCGCGGCACGCTGAATGCCTGCGCGGTAAAGGCTCCGGGTTTCGGCGACCGCCGCAAGGCGATGCTCGAAGACATCGCCATCGTCACCGGCGGCGATCTGATCGCGGAAGACCTTGGCGTCAAGCTCGAGAACGTGACGCTGGTCCAGCTGGGTCGCGCCAAGCGCG
>JBKQHJ010000185.1:0-65298 GCA_052148835.1 Bryobacteraceae bacterium | reverse complement strand
GAGGGTCCACCTCGGCCAAGGCCGTGAGCGCGTCATCCAGAGCCACTAGTTCCCGCGCTTTGACCTGCGCTACGTCCACCGTCTTGGTGAGATCCAAAGCCTGCGCCTTGCCGCCGCGCTTGCCTGCAACTCTCCGGCGGGCCCGGTCCAGCAGGATACGGCGCATCAAGGTGGCGGATACGGCGAAAAAGTGCGCGCGGTGCTGCCAATCCAACTCGCGGGCATTCACCAGCCGCAGATACACCTCGTGAACCAGGTCCGCGCTCTGCAAGCTATGGCCAGGCCGCTCGTTCAGCAACAGGCGCGCGGCCATCCGTCGTAACTCGCGATAAACGCGGGGGGTCAGTTGTTGGAGCGCTTCGGAATCGCCGTCGGCCCAAGCTCGCAGAAGCTCCGTGGTATCGGTGTTAGAGCGCTCCCCCATGGAATGGATCGGAGTTAGCGTAACATATATAGAATCATTGGGGATAAAGGGATAATGACACCGGACCGTTGGCGCCAGATCGAAGATCTTTATCACGCCGCCCAGAAGTGTCCCCCCAATGAACGCGCGGCGTTGCTGGAAGGCACAGATCCGGAAATCCGCTCGCGCGTGGAGCGCATGCTCGAAGTGGAATCGGGCAGCGCGATCTTCAATCCATCGTCTGACGGTTTCCTGGCCGACGCCACGCGAACCGTTATTGCTTCGGGCGAGCAACTTGGCCCGTATAGGATCGAAGCTCAGATCGGCGCGGGCGGCATGGGAACCGTGTATCGCGCCGTCGACACACGATTGGGACGCGTGGTGGCCATCAAGATCGCGGCCGAGCGCTATAGCGTGCGATTTCAACTCGAAGCTCGAGCCATTTCCACCCTGAATCACCCCAACGTCTGCACTCTGTACGATGTCGGCCCGAATTACCTGGTGATGGAGTTCATCGAGGGTTCCACGCTTGCCGCCGAGCTCAAGAAAGGCCCATTGGTTCCGGAATTGGCGGCGCGTTACGGCGCACAAATCGCCGGTGCTTTGGCCGAGGCGCATTCGCTCGGCATCGTGCATCGCGACCTGAAGCCGTCCAACATCATGCTCACCCGCCACGGCGTCAAGGTGCTGGATTTCGGACTTGCAAAAGTGCTTTCGACCACCGGCATCACGGAAACGAATGCCGTCATGGGCACGCCCGCCTACATGGCGCCGGAGCAGGTGGACGGCCGGGAGCCGGGCACCGCCGCGGACCTGTTCTCGCTCGGATTGGTGCTGTATGAAATGGCGGTCGGAAAGCTGCCGTATCCGGGCGCATCGCTGGGACAGATGCTTTCGAGCGGAGCGCAGACCGCCGTGCCGGCACCCTCGCGTGAGCGCGTTGGAGTTCCCGCCAGCCTGGATCCGCTGGTGGCCCGGCTGCTCGAAAAAGATCCCGCCCGCCGTCCTCAATCTGCCGCCGATGTATCGCGCGAACTCGCCGCCCTCGCCGATCGTCTCGCCGCTCCTCCGCGCTCGCCCTTCCGCGCCGCCTTCATCGCCATCCCGGCCGTCGCCTTGCTCCTGGGACTCGCTACGTGGCTCTACCTGCGATCAAAAGAGCCTGCCCCCCAGCCCCCAATCCCCAATCCCTCCACCTTCACTCAGCTCACCAGCTTCACCGACTCGGCTGTCTGGCCCGTCCTTTCTCCCGATGGCCACATGCTCGCTTTCTACCGCAGCCCCGGTTGGTTCTTCACCCCGGACCAGATCTGGGTCAAGCTGCTTCCCGACGGCGACCCCGTGCAGATCACACACGATTCGCGTCAGAAGTACGGCATTGCATTTTCTCCGGACGGCGCTCGTATTGCTTACAGCGTTACCCCCCGCCCACCCAATCTTTTTCAAACCTACACCGTCTCCCCGCTGGGCGGCGATGCCGAGCTCTTCCTTCAAAATTCAGCCGGCCTCACCTGGCTGGACAACGGCCGCGTGCTGTTCTCGCAGGTCAAGGGCGCAGGCGTTCATATGGGAGTCGTGACCTCCAAGACCGATGGCTCCGATCTCCGCGAAATCTATTTGCCGGCCCACGATCGCGGCATGGCGCACTATTCCTACCTGTCTCCCGACGGCAAATGGGTGCTGATGGTGGAGATGATCTCCAGTTGGAAGCCGTGCCGCGTGGTACCGTTCGCCGGAGGATCAATGGGGAGGCAGGTCGGGCCTCCGGACGCGCCTTGCGAGGCGGCGGCCTGGTCGCCGGACGGCAAATGGATGTATCTCGACGCTCAGGTCGCCGGCCGCTACCACTTATGGCGCCAGCGCTTTCCCGACGGCCAGCCGGAACAGATCACCTTCGGCTCCAGCCAGGAAGACGGTATAGCCATGGCTCCCGACGGCCGGTCGCTCATCACTTCCATCAGCACGCCGCAATACGCTGTCTGGGTCCACGACGCCCGCGGTGACCGCGCGGTTTCTACCGAAGGATACGTGTATCGAGCGCCCCTGGTCTTTTCCCGCGACGGCAAGCGCCTCTATTATTTGTTGCGGCGCGATTCGCCCGAATCGCCCGCCGAATTGTGGCGCGCCGATCTCGCGTCCGCAACAAGTGCGGCGCTGGTGCCGGGCGTTTCGATGTCCGAATACGATATTTCTCCCGACGAGAAAGATGTGGTCTTCTCAAGGCAGCCCCCCGGCCAAGCCTCCGAAATATGGATTGCGTCCTTGGATCGCAGCTCGCCCCCGCACAGGATTTCCGCGGCTGGTGATTCTAATCCGTATTTCGGCCCGCACGGTGAGGTGCTGTTTCGTTTGGCGGAAGGAAGTTCATTCTACCTGGCCGCGATGCAGCGCGACGGAACGGGCCGGCGCAAGGCCTTCCCGGATCGGATCGTGGAGATCAACGGCGTCTCCGCCGATCGCCGTTTCATCGAAGTCGGCGGCATCCTGCCCGGCCCGGCGAGTACCGCCAGTCGCCCGGAGCTGGCTGTTCCGCTCGATGGTGGCGCGCCGCGACCCATGTGCGATTGCGCCGGCGGGATCGCCTGGGCTCCGGACGGCCGGTACCTTTACGTCCAGATCGCCTCGGCTACCAGTGGGGGTTCCCCTGGCAAAACCGCAGCCATTCCCGTGCCGCCGGGACAGACCCTGCCGCCGCTGCCCGAAAACGCCGTCCGCAATCCCGCGGAGTGGGTGAAGATTCCCGGCGTCAAGATCGTGAACCACGACGGCATCGCCCCCGGCCCGGATCCGTCCATCTACGCTTACGTGAAATCCACCGGTCACGCGAACCTGTATCGCGTTCCGCTGCGGTGAGCGTCCGCCCGAGCGGCTTGCCGGCTGTTACTTGCCGCGCCCATTCGGCCCTTGCGCGATCATCTGTAGCGAAATCAAGCCTGTTCATCGATCTGTTTGAGTGTTCTTCCGTCGCTTGCTTTCCACACGATAAGCCCGTTTGCGCTGCCACCGTGTATGACGGCAGCCGCAGCAGATGGACTCGAGAACTCAGCGGCCCCGGGTGAAGGCCAGCACGCCATCTTTCTCCATCAGCGTTCCCTCGGCAATGAGTTGGTTGCGCTGGGCGACGACGTACGGGTAAGTCTCTGCGGATGGGCGCTGTTCCAAGACGGCCGTGGAACCCTGGAACACCACGAATCCGTTCGGCGTACGCTGGCCTCGAGGCGAATTCGTATGCGGGTCGGTTCCGATAAGAATATAGACTCCCGCTTTATCGAGCTCTTCGCGGGCTAGGAGCTCATCCAGTTCCGTCCGCGGCGCGGCGATGGCCTTTCCAGTCCAATTGGAGAGTTCCGCCGTCCGAAGGCTCTTTGCGTCCCCTTTCGGCAGAAAGAGCTTGATCGTTGCCGATGGGATGTGCTCCATGTCTGTTCTCGATCTGCGGCAGCCGGATCAGCCTTATACTCGGGAGTCGACTTCTACAACGCCCGCGAAACTTGAGGCGGCAGGAATAGCGATGCCTTCCTCGCGCATGCCCTCCAGATGAAGTTCGATGGCCTCCTGGATCAAGCGCTCCACCTCGTCACGAGAGTCTCCAACCGTGATTACGCCTGGAAGATCCGGCACGTAGGCCCCCCATGATGTTGGCCCTTTTTCGTAAATCACGGTGTAGGTCACTTTGCTTCCTCTGTCTTCTCTAATCCGGCGCTGCGTAGAATTGCTCGCAGGGTTCCTGCTGGCACGTCTTTCCCGAGTTGGCCAGGCACGGTGATCACCATTCTCTTTCCCGGGTGCCGAAACTGTCGGTGGCTACCCTTGACCCTGCGGAGCCGCCAATCCTCGGATTCAAGCCGGTGAATCAGGTCCCTGAGCTTTATCCTACTGCAACGCGTTGCGCGCTACTTCCCGCGCCCCTTCGGCCCTTGCGCGATCATCTGCAGCGTGATGATCCAGTCCTTATTCTGGGCATTGTCGCGCGACACGGCGTAAAGCGTCTTGCGATCCGGCCCGCTGAACGCCACGCTAATGACGTCGCGCGGCGTCGGGATCAGGCCCAGATTCTTGCCGTCCGGCGCGATCACGTTCACGCCGCCATTGGTGGTCACATAGATGCGGCCTTCGGAATCGAACGTGCTGCCATCGCCGCCGAACCCGCCGCCCTGCAGTTTCGCGAATTCGCGCTGGTTGGTGAGTGAGTGGTCTTTCTGGACGTCAAACTCCACCAGCGTGGGTCCGTTGGTGACAAAAAGGTGCTTTTCGTCGGCGCTCAGAACGATCCCGTTGGTGAAAAGATTTTCGCCGTACTTGGTGATCTTGCCTTGCGGGTCCGAATAAAACACGGTGCCCAGGGTGAAATACACGCCGCCCTTGCTGTCGGCTGTCAGATCGTTGAGGACGCCGCCGATGCAGTCAATCGGATCGCCATTATATTTGTTGGCCAGTGTCTTTCGCTGCGGGGCGAGTTGTTCGATGGATTCATTGAGCCCTCGGTTATTTACGAACAAAGCACCTTTCGCGTTCATCGCCAGTGCGCCGCTCGTGTTTAGATCCATGTAAGCGATGGACGTTTTGCCGTCTTTGTCGAGTTTCACCACATTGCTATTGTCATTCTGCGCCAGCAGAATGCCGCCGTCTTTGGTAGCGATGATGCCGTCGGCGTTGTTGCCGTCCACTTCCCATACTTCTTTCCACTGCTGTCCCGAGGCCACCACGCCAGGAATTTCCGTGGTCTCTTTGGGACGCGGCGCCTCGGCGGCGGCGGCCGGTCCGCGCCTGGGTCCACCCGCGCCTGGAGCCGGCGGCGGAACTTTGCAGGTCTTCAGCAACTGGGGTTCTTTGGAGTCCCGGGGCGCTTGCACGCCCGGCCCGGTGGTCTTGCCCGCGGGTAGCGGACTCTGCCCGAGTGCCGCCAGCGCACCCAGCCCTCCCAACACAAGTGTCAACAATGCTGTCGATTTCATAATGTTTCTCCCATTTTGAGTTAATCCCGGCGCGGCTTCCACTTTTCTAGAAACGCGCGGACGTCCTCGGGGCCGATCTTCTCAGTGGCTTCGAACTCACCATTCTTCTGCGCGTATACTACCTTCCCACTCGGTTCCAGCACGCCCAGGCTCGGCACGCCTTTATCCAACGCCACGCCCAGACGCGCCGCAAGATCGTTGTTGTCCTTGCCTTCGTCTCCGATATTGATGTGGACAAGCACGTAGTTGGCGTTCACCAGAGGAGCGAATTCCCTCGAGTGAAAGGTCGTATCCAGGACATGGCAGTCGTAGCACCAGTTGCCCCCGAACATTACCAAAACACGCTTTCCTTCCCTCGCAGCCTTGGCGAGACCGGCCTTCAGTTCCGCGTCCGCTTCGCGTGGATCGGAATATAAGCTTACGTTGGGCCTCGGAGGCTGGGGCAGAGTACGTTGCGCCTCGGCCGTGAATTTCGTGCTGCGCACCGAAGCAACCATCTTCCATCCGTCGGCCTCGTGCTTCCACTCCTGTCGCATTCCGGCCACCAGGTGCGCGTCGCCCGACACCACAGAAATGCGAAGCACCAATCGAGCAGCGCCGTTTTCGGTGGTGAGTTCCAGCAAGCGCGGATTGAATTCCGCCATGCCATTGCTCTTCAGATTCGCCCAGAACGCCAACTCGTCCTTCAGCGCGATGGGGTCCTTTCCAGCCTGCGTAGCGGTCTTCGGGCTCACACTATAGAGCTTTGCCAAAGTTGTCTGGTCGCCGCTGATGACGGCCGATTTCCACTCCTCCAGCGGCGCGAAAGGCTTTTGAGCCAGGGCGGATATTGCGGTGAGCACGATCGCTGCTGCCATCCTGATTGCATTCATGGGAATGATCCAACTCATGTTATCACTGGCACAAATCAGCCTTCGAGAGCTGATTCCCTTAGGCTCGCAGCGCCGCCATCGGATCCATTCTGGCCGCGCGCCGCGCGGGAATGTAGCTGGCAGCTAGCGCCACGAACAAGAACAGCAATGCGATTGCGGCGAACGTTGCGGGATCGGTCGCGCTGACTTCAAATAGGAGCGACGTCACCAACCGCGTCAACGCGAACGCCCCGCCAATCCCGAGCGCAATTCCCGCCAGTACCAATCCCAAGCCCTGCCGGACCACCAGCCACAATAATATCGCTCTGCGCCGCGCCTAATGCCCGGCGGATCCCCAGCTCATCGGTTCATCGCGGTCCAACATACGCTCCTGCTTGCGAAGGCACCTCCTTACGCGGGTTTGAGAATGATAATAGCGCGCGCCGAAGCTGGGGATTGCAACTGGGACGCCTTCGTAGTATAGTCGTTAATCGATATACCGAAGATCGACTAACTATGCCCAAGCAAAAACTCAACCCGCTGCCATCCGCCGCCTTCCAAATCCTGCTCTCGCTGGTGGATGAAGATCTGCATGGCTACGCCATCATGCGGCAGGTCGCCGATCAAACGGCCGGTCGCATGCGGCTCGGCCCCGGGACTCTCTACAGCTCTATCCGGGCCCTGCTCGAAGAAAAATTCATCCAAGAGGTTGGCCAGCGCGAGGACGCAAAACTCGGCACGGAGCGGCGCCGCTATTATCGTCTCACCGCGGCTGGACGGAAACTGGCACGGAGCGAGGCCGAAAGACTCGCCGGCTTGTTGCGCGTCGCGCGGGCCAAGAAAATCTTAAGGGGCGATTATGTCTGAGCGCATTTACGCCTGGCTGCTGCGGCTCTATCCTTCTAGCTTTCGCGAGGCCTTCGGCGACGAAGCACTGCAGCTTTACCGCGATCGCGCCCACTATGAACGAGGATTCTTATCAAGCCTGCGGCTCTGGCTGGACCTGCTGGGCGACCTCGCGGCCTCCATCCCACGCGAATACGCCCGCATCTTGGATCGGCAGCCCTTGGAAACGGCGCCTGCGTTTCATGTTCTCGCCGACGAATCGCTTCGTGGCAGCGCTCTGCTTTTCGGCGGAGCATTATCGTTGATTACTTTCGGCGTGCTCCCGTTCCTGATCAGCCACTCCGGCGGCTATGGACCAGCCAGAGTCTCGTCCCGCGAACCGCTGAGCTTCGCGGACGCCCAACCACCGCAGCGCCAGGCTTCTGCCGGCGTGGACAACGCGAATGCCATCGACCGCGCGCGCGTAATTGCGGGCGCGATTGCCAATCTAAAGACCTATTACGTCTATCCCGACGTCGCGCAGAAAATGGCGAATGCGCTAGTGGCGCACGAGAAGAGCGGCGATCATAACGCGGCGACCAGCGGCGGCTCGCTTGCTTCCGTTCTGACCATCGAGATGAGGCAGGTGAGCGATGACAAACACCTGAGAGTCGTCCACAACCAGGCCTCAATTCCCGAAGGCCCCGCGGGACCGCCCGCGGCCATTGCGCAATTTCGAAAAGACATTCAACGGAGCAACTGCGCATTCGAAAAAATCGAGATCCTGCCGCACAATATCGGCTACCTGAAGCTCAATGCTTTTCCCGATCCTTCGATATGCCAGTCCACCGCGGCAGCCGCCATGGCGTCTTTAAACAGCGCCGACGCCATCATCTTCGATCTCCGCAACAACGGTGGCGGCACGCCGGACATGGTCGCGCTGGTAGCCGGCTATCTCTTCGACCATCCCACGCACCTGACCGACTTTTACAACCGCGCGGAGAATTCGACGCGGCAGTCCTGGACGCACTCGCCTATTCCAGGAAGCGCACTGGCGAACAAGCCCGCTTATGTTTTGACCTCGGCCTCCACCTTTTCTGGCGCCGAGGAGTTCAGCTACGACCTCAAGATGCTGAAGCGAGCCACGCTGGTCGGTGAGACCACGGCGGGTGCTGCGCATATCACGATCCCGCATCGAATTGACGATCACTTCACGATTTTTGTTCCTTCCGCCAGACCGATAAATCCCGTCTCGCATACCGACTGGGAAGGAACGGGCGTGGAGCCCGATGTGAAAGTGAAGGCCGCCGATGCGCTGGCGACCGCACAGAAGCTGGCGGAGAGCAAGCTACGAAACAAATAGGAGGTCATCGTGAAGAACATCCTAGCCTGGCTTTGCGCGCTCACGGCGCTATTTGTCAGCTCTGCTTACGCACAGCAATCGCCGGACTCGTCTTCTCACGCCGTGCGGTTTGTCACGGTAGCCAAAGACGTCAAGCTCGAAGTTCTCGATTGGGGCGGCTCCGGACGGCCTCTGATTTTTCTCGCGGGGATGGGAAACACGGCCCACGTCTTCGACAACTTCGCTCCCCAATTCACTCTGAACTATCATGTCTACGGCATCACTCGCCGCGGCTTCGGAGTATCGAGCCATCCCGACCCCACAGTCGCGAATTATTCTGCCACCCGTCTCGGTGACGACGTGATCGCTGTCATCGATTCCCTGAAGCTCAATCGTCCGGTATTGGTCGGGCACTCCTTCGCCGGCGCGGAGTTGAGTTCCATCGGAAGCCGCCATCCTGAAAAGGTCGCTGGATTGATCTACCTGGATGCAGGCTACGCGTTCGCGTATTACGATCGCGCCCATGGAGACTTGTGGCTCGATATGATCGATCTCAGAAAGAAGATCGATGCGCTCGAGTCCGGCGTCGGTGATCGAAAACAACTCTGGCAGGACATATCCACCGACGTTTCGCACCTCCCCAAGCCCCTAGGAGACCTGACGCAGCAAATCGCTTCCATGCCGGCTTTGCCAACTCCTGCGCCCATCGGTAGAGCAATCCAGTTCGGCTGGGAGAAACACACGCATATGGACGTTCCGATACTCGCCATCTTCGCGGTCCCTCCGGTCCCCGACGCTCGAATCACCGATCAAATAGATGCTTTCGAAGCTGGCCTGCCATCCGCCCATGTTGTCCGCTTGCAGAACGCTACTCACTACCTCTTCAATTCAAACCAAGCGGACGTTTTGCGCGAGATGAACGCCTTCCTCGCAAAACTGCACTAACGGTAGTGTCCTAAGAGTGCGTGGGACACTACCAGGTACTGGGTAGTGGCTCAATTTGAACATCGGACAGATTTCTTCAGCCAAAGCACAATCGCAAACGCTAATCCGAACAATACAGCGTAGCCCCGAGGTTCTGGAACCGGCTCGTAGGTGTACGTGATGTCTAGCGTGCCAACATCGGAAATGAACCTGATTCCTGCAATAGGCCACTGATCCACTGAATCGGCGGTAACCTCGGCGCTACCATACGGTTCATACAACAGGCCAAGACAGCCTGTCCCTTCGAACTGCGTGCCACTTCCGCCCGTGCTCATCAGATCGGAATACAACTCTGGTGAAAGCGATTCGCAACTTCCCGTCCCCTCAAACCCGGAAAAATCCAACGGATTCGAGTCAATCCCAGACGCGCTTAATGTCTGCGTGAAAACAGCTCCTAAGGGAGCGCCGTAATAGTAGATCATTCCAGAGCCAGTGGACACTTCGTTCAACGTTGTTTGGCCCTGGATATTGTTCGGTAGCGAGGGAAACATGGACGAGGCATTGATTCCTCCGACTATATTTACTTCGTAAGGTGCCCCAATCGTTGGATCGTACTCGTCGTTGATTCCAAATCCCACATCTTGAGAGACTGAAAGCGTGATTTCAATCGATTGAAGCGTTCCTAGTGAGGGGTCGAATTGCGGCACATTGATTGGCAGCGGGACGCAAGCGCTGAATTCATCACAACTGAAGCCGGAAGACGTTATACCAAAGCCACCACCAGAAAAACTTATAGTATCCGCGCGAGCGCCAAAAACTGCTCCACAGAAAAGTGCTGCAAGAGACAACTGCGTCACAGAACGCAAAGAACTATGCATTCGACCGCCCTCCGGGTAGCACCGTTTGGCTAGGAGGGAACTATATCACGTTTTTTGGTGCTGTCCTAATCCTACCTTTAGGACAGCACCGCACTAACCATCCCCAACCCAATCCCGACCTTTGGCGTAAAATAACCGGAGGCTCTACACCCGGGAGGCCCAACGCACAATGATTCGCACCATCACCGTCGAACGCGAGTACGGCGCGGGCGGTGGCGTTATTGCGAAGAAGCTCGCCGAACGGCTCCGCTGGAAACTCTGGGACCAGGCGCTCACTTCCGAAATCGCGCGTGTGGCCAAGGTGGATCAGGCCGTCGTCGAGAGCCTGGACGAGCGCTGCGATTCGCTGTTCTACCGCCTCATGAAAGTTTTTATGCGCGGCAGCATGGAGCAAAGCCTTCCCGCTCGCGGCATGGGCCATTTCGATGCCGACAGCATGGTGGAGTTTATGCAGCGCGTCATCTCAGGCGCGGCCTCGGAGGGGAACTCGGTCATCGTCGGACGCGGCGCGCCTTTTCTTTTGCGCGCACGTCCCGATACCTTCCACGTCTTCGTCTACGCGCCGTACCAGGAGAAAATTCGCCGCCTCATCGAAGCCGGCAAGACCGAATCGGAAGCCGCCGAGGAGATCGAAAACGTCGACCGGCAGCGAGTGATCTTCGTTCGCAGATATTTCGGCATGGAATGGCCCACGCGCCAGCTCTATCACATAATGATTAACTCTATAGTCGGCGACGACGTGGTGATCGATACTATTCTGAACGAGATCGCGTACTTACCGAGCCGCGACCGTCAGGGAGTCGGTCCCCTGGAAGCGGAGCGAATTCCCTCCGATTTCGGCGTTAATCCTAAGCACTGGGCCTCTGAATCACATAAAGGACTCGATTGAAAACAAGAAATGAGGAGCTCGATGAATCGTATTGTTATTAAGTGGATGGTGCTGTCGGTCGCGATATTAGCGCCGGCCGCCAGTTTCGCGCAGGTCGCCTGCACGCGCGATGGCTTGCAAGCCGCCACCGATCTCTATATTGCCGCTCAAGGCAAGGGCGATCCTTCCGGCATGCCGCTGGCGAAGGGGCTCGCATATATCGAGAACATGCAGGTGGTCGATATCAAATCCGGTGTCATTCAGAAACCGCTCAAGATGGATTTTCATCGCACTTTGATTGACCCGTCGACATGTCAGACCTTCACCGAGGTCATCGTTACCGACAAAAGCCATCCCTACGTCCTCGGCACGCGACTCCGGGTCAATCACGACAAGATTGCCGAAATCGAATCGATGGTCACCCAGCCGGGCGACTGGCTGTTCAACGCCGATAACTATTTCAAATGGTCGCCGGGTGAGGATTGGGGAGTAATTCCCGGGGGACAGCGCGATAGCCGCGATACTCTGGTCGCCGCGGCCAATGCTTACCTGGATGCTTTCTTGGAGCAGAAGGTCGACCTGGTGCCGTGGGGATATCCGTGCCAGCGGACCGAAGGCGGTCTCCGCACCGGCAAAGGTCTCCCGGACGATAGCTGCCAGGTGGGCGTACCGGGCGGAGTCAACATCGTCGCGCGCCGATTCATCGTTGACGAGGCGATGGGAGCGGTGGTCGCGTTTTGTAATTTCGGTGTCGGCGGATTGCCGGATACCCACCTCTTCCGCGTAGAGAAGGGCAAGCTGCGTTTCGTGCATACCCTGACGCACGTGCCGCCCGGCTATCAAGTGCCGCGGGTTGGCCAGGGGCGTCCGCCCGCGCCTGCCAATCAGACACCCGACGCCCAGAAATAAATTAAATCAGATCCGTCGTTACGCGGGAGGGGCACAAATGAATCGAGAAATGGCACTGAAAATCGTGCTGGCTTTTGTAGGCTTACTCTTTTTAGCGACGGCTTATCCCTTGATTATTTTTGCGCGGCAAGACCCCGCGTTGTCGATGATGTTCAGCCTTTATGTGACACTCGGCGTTTTCCTGCTCCTCGCCATCCGCAATCCGTCGGCGAATCGCAGCCTGATCGCCTTTACAGCCTGGTCGAGCTTCGCTCACGCCGTCGTCATGGGCACTCAGGCCATGCGGGAAATGGTTGCACGCAACGAAATGGCGGGCGTGGCGGCCCTCATCGTTATCGGCGTAGCCCTGATCGCGCTCGCACCGGCCAAGCAGCGGTCCGCCCCCGCTTATCAGGTGTAACGGTAGCCGCTAGCCCGCTGATGGACCATCGCCGGCTTGGCGAACGAAAACCCTTTAATCTACTTTCATTGCGTGTTATTCTGTCGAAATAAGAAATGCCACGAGGAAATTGACGAAGAAGGCGGCTAAGAAGGCAGCCAAGCGAGCACCTGCAAGACCAGCCAAGAAGGGTGGTGGTACTTCTGGCACTGGTCCGCGAAAGAAAAAATAGACGTTCACTTGCGAAGCTGTTGCGCTGGAGGAAGCAATGCAACTCGGTGACCTGAGGTCTGCCTATGAGGCACTCTCCAGTAAAGCTAGTGATATTGTCCGTCAAATCAGTCTTGCTGGCATTGGACTGATCTGGCTTTTTCGTGAGGGTAGGACAAAGCTCCCGTGGTCGATCCAGACCTGTTGCGGGCTGCCCTCTTCATTTCCTTCGCACTGCTCTTCGACTTCCTGCAATATCTCGTCGGCACGGTCATCTGGTTCCTCTTCTTTAGGTGCCAGGAGAAGCGAGGGGTTGCGGAGAAAGATGATTTCCTCGCGCCTGAGGGACTAACCTGGCCAACTTGGACCCTCTTCTATCTAAAGTCAGCGATGATGCTTATTGCCTACTCGGTTTATATCATTCCTTTTCTTGTCAGAAAGTTCGTCGCATGAATTGTGCCTTTTGGGGGCGAGAAGCAGTCGTCCAAAGCGGGGTATGATCGCTCACCCTGGAATCGAGCCTTGAGTCTGGTTGTAGGAAGTTGAGAGGGCCGATGCATCCCGCGAAACGCCGTCCCAAAAACCACATGAGCTAATCATCGCCAACCCTCGCTCCAACCCGCCGGCCTTGCCTCAAAGTGGCCGATGACAAGCCGGATCAGAGGAAATCGGTCTCCCCGCCGGATCACGCCTGGCCCCTGGCATTTCGCCCTCCGCTTACCCCATTCACAAACCTCTCGCCCGAATCCAGTCAGTTTCTTGCGCCCTAAATTCCCCGAAAGCGCCGGTCCTCACATAGTCATCCCACCCTCCTATCGGAGAAGCCAACCGCCAATTGCCAACAGCTAACCGCCAATCGCCATGTACAATGATCCCGAGGTCCAACGCTTGATTCCCGCCTTCGTCCCATCTTTGAACCCCGCCCAGCAGGTAAGGAGCTAACCGCCTCGCGTGGCTTCCGTCGAAGCGCCCGTCTCGACAGTTCCCGTTCCCTGGACGCCCAGCGTCAGCCCGTGGCTCATCGCCGCCACGGTGATGCTCGCCACCTTCATGGAGGTGCTGGACACCAGCATCGCCAACGTCTCGCTCCCGCACATCGCTGGCAGCCTGTCGGCCACGGTGGAGGAGAGCACCTGGGTCCTCACTTCTTACCTGATCTCGAACGCCATCGTGCTGCCGCTCACCGGCTGGCTCTCCATGCTGTTCGGACGCAAGCGCCTGTTCATCGGCTGCGTGATCATCTTCACCATCAGCTCGTTTCTTTGCGGCCTGGCGCCGAATCTTCCCTTGCTCATTTTCTTTCGCATCCTTCAGGGTGCGGGCGGCGGCGGACTGCAGCCCATTTCGCAAGCCATACTGGTCGAAAGCTTCTCGCGCAAAAAGCAAGGAATGGCGATGGCCGTTTACGGCATGGGCGTGGTGGTCGCGCCCATCATCGGCCCCACGCTGGGCGGTTGGATCACCGACAGCTTTTCGTGGCGCTGGATTTTCTTCATCAATGTCCCGGTCGGCCTGGTGGCCATCCTGATGACGCTGGCGCTGGTCGAAGACCCGCCCTATTTGATTCGCAAAACCCTGCAGCAAGGTCTCAAGATCGATTTCATCGGCTTGGGGCTGCTGAGCGTGGGCCTCGGCTTTCTCCAGGTGATGCTCGACAAAGGCCAGACCGAGGATTGGTTTGAGTCGCGCTTCATCGTCACTTGCGCCGTCATCGGAATTCTCGGTTTGACCGGCATGGTCCTGTGGGAGCTGCGCCAACCCCAGCCCCTGGTGGATCTCCGCCTATTCGCGCAACGCAACTACAGCATGGCCACGTTTATGATGTTCGCCATGGGCGTCATCATGTACGGCACCACGGTTCTGCTTCCCATTTTGTTGCAAACCCAGATGGGTTACACCGCCGAGTGGGCGGGCTTGGTTCTGTCACCCGGCGGATTGGTCACTCTATTCGTGATGCCGCTGGTCGGCCGCTTGCTCAGCAAGTACCAGCCTCGCTGGCTGGTGGTCTGCGGCTTCATCATCCTTGGTACGGGAATGTTCCGGCTCTCTGAGCTCAGTCTTCAGGCCAGCTTCTGGACCTTCGTAACCACCTGGACCGTCTCGCGCGCCGGGATGCCGTTCCTCTTTGTGCCCATCAACGTCATGGCGTTCGCCTATGTGCCGCGCGAGAAAACCAACAATGCGACGGGATTGATCAATCTGACTCGCAATCTGGGAGGAAGCGTCGGAATCTCGTTAGTGGCCGCCGCGCAAAGCCGCATGGCCCAAATTTCGCAAAACAATCTGGCGGGAAATCTCACAGTCATGAATCCCGTCTTGGCTGCCCGGCTGCAGCGTCTTCAGGCCGCGCTGCAGGCCTCCGGATCGGATCCGGTGCAAGCCGCGCATCAGGCCCAGGCTCTGCTCTATAACGAGCTGTTGCGGCAATCCGCGATGGTGGCGTACATCGATGTTTTCCGGCTACTGGCCTGGGTTTGCGTGGCGCTCATTCCGCTGATGTTCTTCATGAAGCCCGCCCAGCCGCGCGCCGGGTCCTCAGCGCCGGTTCATTAACTGTCCGCCGAAAGCGGCGCGGCAGTTCTATAGCTTGTGAGTGGGCGGAACTATTTTGCCAAAACCTGTTGTGACAAATCCGGCCGCGGCGCCGTTTGCGCCGGTTGAAACTTCGCCGTGAACCAGAAACGGGAACCCTTTTCAGGCTCGCTGTCGACGCCCACGCGGCCGCCCATCAGCTCGATGAGTTGCTTGCAAATGGCCAGCCCCAGGCCGGTACCTCCGTATTTGCGCGTAATGGACCCATCCACTTGCACAAACGGTTGAAACAGGCGCGGCAGCGCTTCGGCGGGCACTCCGATGCCGGTATCCCGCACTTCAAACATAAGCAGCACGCTTTGTTCAGAAGCCTCCGTTACGTTCACTTCCACCGCCACTTCCCCGCGCTCGGTAAACTTGATCGCGTTCGCCACCAAGTTGAGCAGCACTTGGCGCAGCCGTGTAGGATCGCCCCGCAATATTCCGCGAGCTGGATCGGAAACCAGGGCGTTCACCGCCAGGCCCTTGCTGCGCGCGCGGCCCGATGCCAGCTTCAAAACTTCCTGCAGCACTTCGGCTGGACTGAATTCCACCACTTCCAGATGCAGCTTGCCGGCCTCGATCTTCGACAGATCCAGAATGTCGTCGATGATGTCGAGCAGGGCCTCGCCGGAGCGAAAGGCGGTCTCGGCATAATCGCGCTGTTCGGCCGTCAGATCGGTATCGAGCAGCAGCTCGGTCATTCCCAGGACGCCGTTCATGGGCGTGCGGATTTCGTGGCTCACATTCGCCAGGAACTGGCTCTTGAGCTTGGTGGCGTCTTGCGACACTTTCACGGCCTGCGCCAGGTCGCGATTTTTGCGCTCGATCTCGTGCGCGTATTCGAGCAACTCGGCTTGCGCCCGCGTGCGCTCCAGCGCGTAACGAATGGACCGCTCCAGCAGGCGCGCGTCCAGGTGCCCTTTCACCAGATAATCGGCGGCGCCGGCCTTCATGGCCTCCACGTCGGTCTCCCAGTTATCGTTGCCAGTCAACAAAATGATGGGCGCCTTGCAGCCGCGCGCCAGCGCCTCGCGCAACAGTTGCAGGCCGTCGCTATGGCCGAGATGATAATCGAACAAATAGACGTCGTGCTGATTTCGCTCGATGGCCTCCAGCGCGCCCTCATAGGTCGGCGTCCAGTCCAGTTGGAAGCGCGGCCGTCCGATGCGCAGCAGCAGATCGCGCGTCAGAACGTAGTCGTCCTCATCGTCGTCGGCGATGAGCACTCGTAGAGCTCGTGTTTCCGGGTCCGGGATGAGTGCGTCGTTAGGCGGCCTCATCGCGGGCGCTCGGCGGCAGCTCTACCACTTCGAACCAATACTTGCTCAAAGTTCTGGTGATTTCCACCAGCGACTCAAAAGTCACCGGCTTGAGGATGAACGAATTGACGCCCAGGTCGTAGGCGCGGAGGATGTCTTCCTCGGCCTTCGACGTCGTAAGCACCACCACCGGAATGGAGCGCAGGCGCGGGTCCGCTTTGATCTCCTGCAGCGCCTCGCGGCCATCCTTGCGCGGCATATTCAGGTCCAGCAGAATCATGCCCGGCAGGGGCGAGCCGCTCAGATGAGCGTACTTTCCGGCGCGCCGCAAGTATTCCATCAGTTCTTCGCCATCCTCGACGAAGTGCAGCTCGTTGGCCAGCCGGCTTTCCTCCCAGGCGTCTTTGACGAGCATGCGATCTTCAGCATCGTCGTCGGCGTACAAAATGATGATCGGTTTCCCGAATCTATTCATGTTCCTTGTCTCCTGGCGTCTGTGGCAGCGTGATACTGAACTTGGCGCCCGATCCTGGGGAGCTGTTCGCCGTGATGGTGCCGCCGTGCCGCTCCACGATTTTGCGGCAAATGGCGAGGCCAATGCCGGTTCCTTCGTATTCGTTGCGCCCGTGCAGGCGCTGGAAGATTTGAAAGATCCGGTCCCGGTATTTTTCGTCGAAGCCGATACCGTTGTCTTCCACGCTGATCCACCACAGCGCCTCACCGGTGGCGAGCGTCTGAGGCTCGCTCTGGATCTTGACCACCGGGCTCTCGCCGGGTTTGCGGAATTTCATTCCGTTTCCGATCAGGTTCTGAAAGAGCTGCGCCATCTGCCCGCGATCTCCGAAGATCACCGGCAAAGTCCCGATTTCGACGCGCCCGCCGGCGTCCTGGATGCGCATCTCGAGATCGGAGACGACGGTGCGGACTATGTCTCCCAGGTCCACCGGGGTGAAAGGCTTGGAATTGCTAGCCACCCGCGACAGGCTGAGCAGATCCTGGATCAGAATTTGCATCCGCGCCGCCGCGTTCTGCATGCGCGCCAGATAATCGAGCCCTTCCGGACCGAGCCCTGTTTCGTACTTTGTCTTCAGGCGATCGCCGAAGGCTTGGATCTTGCGCAGCGGCTCCTGCAGATCGTGCGACGCGACATAAGCGAATTGCTCGAGTTCGGCGTTGGACCGGGACAGCTTATCGGCCTGTTCCACCAGGGTGGCCTCGGCGCGCTTGCGCTGTGTGATGTCCAGCAAGAACGTGCGCAGGCCCGTCGGATGGCCGGCCGCATCGCGGATCCGTTTTTGGTGGATCTCCATGACCACCGAGCTACCGTCACGGCGCTTGTACTCGCGTTCGAGCGGAACCAGCGGCTGCTCGTCGGCAATGCGCTGCAGCAGGCCGGTGCGGGTTTTCTCACGATCCTCGGGCGCCATGAAATCCCAAATGGGGCGGCCCACCATCTCGTCGGCGGAGAATCCGAAGAGCTCGCATTCGGCCTGGTTGACGCACAGGATGATTCCGTTGCGATCCACTTCATGACAGGCCACGGGGGCGTCCTCAAACCAGCTTTGAAAATGCCGTTCGCTATCGCGGAGCTTTTGCTCCAGCTCTTGGCGGCCGAGGTTTTGGAGATCCAGCAGGCGCAGCGATTCCTGCGCATCGATCGGCGTCGCCGTGCCGGAGCTGACATGGCTTCCTTGCGGGCTCACAACGTGACCCTCCTATAATGTTTACGCCTTACGTGTACATTGTCGGCAGTTGCATGCAGGAACTTTAGAGGGGTCAACAGCTTCCAGGCACTAGGGATATCGCTGGGAAGGGGCTGTGACTACGGCTATTCGAACAAGAGGTAGGTGGTAACGGAAGCACCGCCGATTGTGATCGTCACATACGCCGCATAAGGCGGTCCGATAATCGGAGTTTCGCTCCAGATCGGATAAGACAACTCCGGCATCTCGAAATTGATCTGCGTGACGCCGGAAACCAGTCCGGGCGCGTTGCCGGCATACAGGATTTGAGCGCTGACGGGAGGGGGCGGAGTGGGCCCAGGGATCTCTAGATTGGGGCTCTGCACGGTGGCAAGTTGCAGAGTGATCGGCAGAAGCGGCGTGCCTCCCGCGGCGATAGGAATCGCGCCATCCACCCCGGGCGGTTTCGTTTGGCCCATCCCCGACGTCCAGATGGTCAAGTAATCGCCCGCGTGCGCCGGGTTCGTCTGGCTGTTCTGGGTTCCATCCTGGTTCGAGATCGCAAAAACCTCCGGCACCACTTCGCGCACGCCGAGCACGACTTCGTTCGAAGTTCCCGAAGGCGTCACGACTTTTACGTGAGCGGCCGTGCGGCCATTGAGCAGGAAAGGCGCGACGGCATTGATCTGCGCCGCCGACACGTAGAGCAGCGGCACGGGAGTGCCTTCGACCGTGACCTGGATGCCCCCGAGCGAAGTTCCGATCGTGCCGCCCGAGGGTTGCGCCACTACGCCCTGAACAGGGCCGTAGGCCGCGCCGTAAATCGAAAACAGCTCGCCTGGAGCGAGCGGACCCGACGGTCCTCCGTCCGAGGGAGCGATGCAAAATGTTGCCAGATGCGGTGAGACCGATGTGCCGTTGATGGCCGTCAACGTCAGACCGCCTGTGGAGGAGTTGTCATAGGCAATCACCGTGTTGGCAATATTTCCGGCCGCGACGTATTGTGCTGGCAACGTGGCGGGGAGAGAAGTTCCTCCCAAGACATGCTGGGCTGCGGCGTCGATAGTCCCAATGAAGACCGGTGAGGTTTCACAAGGCCATGGCGCACCGGGAGTGGCTTGGAAAATTCCCCCGTACCCTGATTCGATCAGCAAGTTACCGGATGCATCCAGCGCCAAAATTTCAAGCCCGCTGGGAAGGTAAGTGGCCGTGATCGCTTGCGAGCCGTCCGAGGAAAGGCGAACCAGGAAGTTGGGGCCAGGCTGGCTCTGCAATGCGCCTGGGGTGACCGGGAGGGTGGCGGGGGCGGCGCCGCTGACCCACAGACTTGCGCCGTCCGCGACGGGCTTCAGTTGCAATACCGACGATTGCTCGCCCGTGTAAGTGGCCCAGGCGTATCCGGAAAGGGTGTCGTTCACTTTGGCGACGAACCCTTCCCGCGACCCTTCAAAAGTTGTCTGCCAGGCACCCGGTGTTGCCGTAATGTCGCCGGGACGGGCCCCTCCGCCGATGTAGACCGATCCATCTGGGCCGACAGCAAGAGTGCTGGTCGAGGTAGGGACCACCATGTGCGCTACGAATCCTCCAGCGCCGGTGAGCTTCGTCAATGCGCGCGCTTCGGGGACGCCATAAGAGATGTTGAGCTGGGTTACCGCGAAATCATAAAGAGAACCATCGGGTCCAAGCGCCAGTTGCGGCTGCGTCTCGTTCAAAAGGGTCGACCAGATTAACGTCTTGCCATCGCCCGAAAGCTCGGCGATAAATGTGAACGCAAACGGCCCGCCAGTTAGGGGCGGACGGTAAGGCGAACCAGCCAGCGGAAAAACCGAGGAGGCGGTTGTTCCGCCCACATAGATATGGCCGGTGGGATCGACCAAGATGGAGCTTCCGCTGTCGAAAGAACCGCCGAGATAGGTGAGGAACACCACCGCTCCCGTAGGGTCGAGCTTGGCGACGAATGCGGCGCCGCCGGCGGGAGCCGATCGCTGGAAGACGCCCGGGGTGGTGGTCAGCCCGTTGGATAACACGCCGCCTGTGATGTAGGTATTGCCGGAGGCGTCCACCGTGATTGCTCCCAGGTAAGCCGAGCCGAGGGGTCCGTCGGAGTTTGGAATGTTGATGGAATAGAGAACGCCGGGCGGACTCTGCGCGTCGCAGGGAAGAATCAGGAGCAAAGCTGTGGCGATTTGCCGGAGGGCTGTCCCGAAATTCCCGCTGTGCGATAGATCACATGCTGAATTCAGGCCGCGTTTTCGCATTCGAATCGAACTGAATGCAATCGCGGAGCCATTACTCCGTCAGGACGGTCGCGGCCAGCATCATATGATAATGCCGCCGGTAGTGCCGATAGGCGGCTAGCAGTGTGATCAGCATCAGAACCGCCGCGCCGCCCATGGTAATGGCGAGCGAATAACCGATCATTTTTCCATTATGGAATAAATAATCGTTAAATACACCCGGCAGCAGCGGACCCAGGCTGAGGCCGCCAATATTAAGGATGAATAAATAAAGCGCCGAGACCACGCCGCGCACCTGATTGGGGAAAATGCGCTGCAGCGCCGCGGCCGAGATACCCATCGGCAAGGCCAGGGCGAAAACGCCCGCAAACAGAAAGACGAGTGTCCAGCGAACGTCCGTAAGCAGGGTGCTGACCGGCAACAACAGCGTCATGCCGATGGCGCCCAACACCATCACGCGCATCGGCGCTTCGTCCAGTCCACGGCGTTGCCAATGGTCGCTGAGCCGGCCGCCCGCGAGCATGCCTCCGCAGCCTGCAACCAGCAGGATCACCGCGAGCGCCTTGCCGGACTGGCCGGCGGTCCAACCGTGGACGCGCGAAAAGTAAGTGGGCCCCCAGGAAACCAGCGCATAATTGGCCATGGATTGAAAAACCATGGCGACCGAAATGCCGCCCAGCGATTGCCAGCGTAGCCGCATTTGTCCAACCGCTTGACCGAAGCTTAGGCGAGCCACGCCGCCTTGCGCGCTGCGCAGCATGTTGAGGCGCAACGGTTCCTTGATGGTGTAGACCAGGAGCGCGCACAAAAATCCCGGAAGACCAACGATTAGGAATGTCACGCGCCAGGACGCGATGGTGCCGAGCAAGGGCAGCGTCACGGTAGGAATGCGCGCCATGGTGTCCACCACCACGCCACCCACTAGTAGCGCCAGGCTGGATCCCAGAAAGACGCCCATGTAATAGACGCTGATCGCGACGCCCAGCCGTTCGGGCGGAAAATAATCGGAAATGAGCGAGTACGCCGCGGGCGAGAGTCCAGCTTCACCCACGCCTACTCCGATGCGCGTGAAAAATAGCGACCAGAAACTCTTCGCCGCGCTGCAGAAGCTGGTGAAGAGGCTCCATACGATGACGCAGGCCGCGATCAGGTTGCGCCGGCTGCGCGTGTCGGCCATACGTCCGAGCGGCAATCCCATGATGGTGTAGAACAGCGCAAACGATAGGCCCTGGAGCAGGCCGATGCGGGTGTCGCTGATGCCCAAGTCGCGCTTGATGGACCCGACCAGCAGGCTCAAGATGGTACGGTCGACGAACGACAGCATATAGAGCGCGGTCAAGACGATGACCACGTACCAGGCGTAGCGCAAGTTGGTGCGGGGCTGGTTGGTGGGGCTGGTTGGCGCCGGCGCTGGGATCAATTAGTGGCCCTCATTTCGTGCCTTGCGGCGCCACCGATGCTATCGTGTTGCTTTCGTGGCTGTCAACATCGGCTTAAAGCGGCTCAACGCATGGCGCTCGGCCAGTTCAGCAGGACTGTAACCGGGGATGTAGCGGCCTCGTCGAGTGCGGTATTGATCAGGAAGCGCTGGCCATCCGCGGAAATATCCCAACGCCATGAATTTCCGGCCCCGCCGCCGCCGCCGCCCAAAACAGGCGCCCGGAACAAAGCCTTCGGAGTGCTGAGTTGAAGGGTGTCGCCGGTGGTGTCGACGGCCACAGCCATCAGCGTTTCACCGGGCGTGAAGTAGAACAGTTCCTTGCCGTTCCGCGACCATCGCGGCTGGCTTCCGCCGCCGTTCGATACCGGCCATTTTCCGCCCGACGCCATCGGAAACGGCTGCACATAAACTTCTTTGGTTCCCGATTCGTCGGAGGTATAGACCACCCAATGCGCGTCCGGGGAAAATTTGGCTTGGGATTTTAGAAACGGCGAGATGATATAAGGGACGGGTTTGCGATCTCCCTTCATGGGGAGGAAATACAGGTCGATCTTGCGATCCTTGGTGCGCTGCTCGAATAACACAAACTGGCCGTCGCGCGACCAATCCTTGGGCGTGGTGATTCGCTCGGAATGTAACAGCAAGTCGCCTTGCTCAGCGCCGCTGGCAGGCTTCACATAAAGGTCCGGCGACTGCCCGCCATTCGGAGAATAGACAATTTGACGGCCGTCCGGCGACCAAATCGCGTTACCGCCTCCGTTCTCGAACGTCAGCCGCGTGTTTGCGCCGCGCGCCAGATCCAGCATCCATATAGTCCAGGCTCCGCGATCGTCGGTTCGTCCTTCAGCTAGCCGCGTCTCGTCCGGCGAAAGTTCCAGCTCGTCCCGCGGTGTCGGCTCGCCCACGTGGTTCAAGACTTTCCCCGTGCGATCGTACCAAGTCAATTGCCGGTTGTTGCCTCCTGTCATCGCATAAGCCAGAACGCCAGTATCGGAAGCCGAGTACAGACCACCAAGAAGACTGGCGTTCACCCGATCGGCCAATTGCACGGCGCGCCCGGTCAGCTCCAGGCGCCGGGCATCGAATGGTTGCGCCATCAGTGCCGTGCCCCGCAGAAACAACAAAGCGCCTCCAGATGCGGAAGCGATGTACACCGCGCCTGCCGTGGTATCGATCAGACGCTTACCTCCCTGATCGGCTGGCTTCGCATCCAATGAGCCGGTATAAACGCCGCTGCGATCGCCCATGAGCCGGTAGTAGAGGAAGTGTTTTCCGTCCGGCAGGAAAAACGGCCGGCCGGCGCCTTGTTCTCCGTGTTGAGAATCTACCACAGTGATCGGAACCGACTCGCCTCCGGACGCTGAAATTCGATCGATCAAGCCGGCGCTGCCGAAAAGAACGACATCGTCCCGGCCCCAGGAGATTCCAGTAGCCGGATTTGAATACGAAGTCAATGTCTGTGGCGTTCCGCCGGAAATATCGAGTTTTTTAAGGCTGTTCCCGGAAAAAAAGGCGATCAATTGGCTGTCCGGCGACCAGGCCGGGTCCGCGTTCGCATCCTCTGTGCCAGGCAACTGGCGCGCATCGAGCGAATCGATCATGCGAAGCCACAGCGCGTTGTGCCCATCGGCGCCGCGCACGTTAAGGACGATCTTGCGTCCATCCGGCGACACGGTGAAGTCGTTCAGCGAAGTCTTCGCCGGAAGCGTTATTTCAAAACGCATCGGCGCGAGGACCGGCGGCTTCTCGCGAAAATGCACGAAGGCCAAAACGCCTGTGCTCAAGAGCAATACTGCTGCCAGCGCCGGCCACAGCCATCTGGCAGTCGGCGCGGGTTGCGCGGCTACGGGGCCATTTCCAGCGACACCTCCTGGGGGCGGCGCCGCTCCATCCAGCAGGCGCCACACATCGCCGATGTCGCGCAGCCGTTTGCGAGGATCTTTTTGTAGGCACTCCGAGAGCAGCCGCTGGACGCTGGGCGGCGCATCGCTCAAATCGGGCTCGTCGCGAATCACCTTGGCGAGCATTTCGCCCGCGTCCTCGCCGCCAAAGAGCCGCCGGCCGGTGATCAACTCGTGCAGCACCACGCCAAAGGCGAAGATATCCGCGCGTTTGTCGACCGCCTTGCCGCGCGCCTGCTCGGGCGCCATGTAAGAAGCCGTGCCTAAGACCATGCCGGCTTCGGTCATTCCGATGGTGAACGTCGGCGAGCGCTCGTCGCTGCCACTGGTGGTGGCCGCCACCTTGGCGAGTCCGAAATCGAGCACCTTCACCGTTCCATCGGGCTTGATCTTGACGTTGGCGGGCTTCAGGTCGCGATGCGTGATCCCACGTTCATGCGCGGCTTCGAGCGCGTCGGCAATCTGGTGGGCGATCCGCAGCGCGTCAGCGAGCGGCATCGGGCCTTTCGGCGATTCGCCCTCGATGTACTCCATCACCAGGTAGTTCGGCCCGACATCGTACAGGGTGCAAATGTTGGGATGATTCAGCGCCGCCACCGCGCGCGCCTCGTGCTCGAAGCGTTCGGTGAACCGTTCGTTCGAAATTTTGATCGCGACGATGCGGCCTAGCCGTGTGTCGGACGCCTTGTAAACTTGGCCCATCCCGCCGGCGCCGATGGGCTCAATGATCTCGTAGGGTCCAAGGCGGTCGCCCGCGGCAAGCTGCATAGAGGCTGATCTCGTAGTTTAACCGATGGTGATGGGGGGTGCCGCGAGATCCTAGTGTCCGTCCCAGAAATTCGTAGAAGACGGCCGCGACGTGGGGCGGGCCCCATGGCCTGCGGCCGACGCCCGCGTCGGCCTGGATGTTCGGCTAAACAAGGTTGGGCCGCACCAAGGGTCCGGCGCGGACGATGGCGTCCGCCCCACGCGCGATGGTGCAGCGCGGCGCGCAGCGGCCTACTTCGGTTGTGGGACGATCCGCAAATACGGCTTGGGCGCCTTCCAGCCGTCCGGGTACTTTTGCTTGGCCTCTTCTTCGGTGACCGCGGGCAGGATGATCACGTCCTCGCCGTGCTTCCAGTTCACCGGCGTGGCAACTTTGTGCTTGGCCGTGAGTTGGATGGAATCTAGTACGCGCAGCACCTCGTCGAAATTACGCCCCGTGCTCATGGGATAGCTGAGCATCAGTTTGATTTTTTTATCCGGCCCGACGACAAACACCGTTCGCACGGTGGCATTGGTGGCGGCAGTACGGCCCTCGGATGTATTGCCGGCTTCGGCGGGCAGCATGTCGTAAAGCTTGGCGACTTTGAGCTCGGGGTCCCAGATCATTGGGTAGTTGACGGCATGGCCCTGCGTCTCCTCAATATCGGCTTTCCATTTGCCGTGACTGCTCACCGGATCGACGCTCAGCCCGATAATCTTGCAGTTTCGTTTCGCGAATTCTGGTTCGAGGCCGGCCATATAGCCCAGTTCCGTGGTGCAGACGGGAGTAAAGTCTTTGGGATGCGAAAAAAGGATAGCCCATCCATCGCCGACCCATTCATGGAAGCTGATGGGACCTTGTGTGGTCTCGGCGGAAAAATTAGGGGCTTCATCATTAATACGCAAGCTCATGTTTGATCTCCTGGAAAAGTTCGTTCGATGGTTCGAACGCCCGTCCAGTATAACGCAGGTTACTTCGACTGGAGCTTCTCGCGCCACTCCGCCGCCTTCTCGGGCTTTGCCCAGTTCTCATAAAGCTGAACTATCCGCTCTCCCGCTTCGGATAACACCCGCCGATCTTTCGACGGAATTTCGGACTCCCGCTGCGTCACGCCCCGGAAGCCAGAGGTCAGGAGCGGCTCCGCCTCAGCATATTTCTTTTGGCCCTCCAGGCTCCCGCCGAGCATGCTCTGGCAGTTGTACCTTTCCCAGCTTCCCGGCAACACCTTTTCATATCGTTTCAGCACCTCGCGGAGCGTTGACTCGGCCTCGACATATTTGCGCTCTCGCAGCTGAACCCGGCCCAGGCCGCTCCAAGAATTCAGGGTGTCGGGGTGGACTTCGCCCAACACTCGAAGCTGAGCCTTCAGCGTCTTGGTGAATAATGCTTCGGCCTCCGGATATTTTCCTTCATCACTGTACAAGGCGGCCAAGCGGTTCATGCCGGCTAATCGATCGGGATGTTCTTCGCCGAGCACGCGACGTTGCAAGTCGACAGCCCTGACCATGAGCGGTTCGGCTTTGGAATAGTCGCCCTTGTATCCCAACAACACCCCGACATTCAGCATGCTGATTAACGTGGAAGGATGCTCCTCACCAAGCACTCGGCGCTTCGTTTCCAATACTTTGCTTAGAAGCGTCTCGGCTTGCCCGAACTTGCCTTCCGCTCTGTACACCGCCCCGAGGTTGTTCATGGTGTCTAATGTGTCGGGATGCTCCTCGCCCAGCACGTGGCGGCGGATTTCCAGGTTCTTGGCGAAGAGCGATTCCGCTTGTGCATATTTCTTTTGGCGGTAATACACAATAGCGACATTGTCGGTAGCGAACAACGTACTGGGGTGCTCTGGACCCGTTACGCGCCGTCGGACCTCCAAGACCTTGCTTAGAACGGCCTCGGCTTGCGTATACTTGCCTTCCACTTGGTACACAAACCCGAGGCTGTTCATAGCAAATAGCGTGCCCGAGTCCTCCTCCCCTGATATACGCCGCCGGATCTCCACTACGTTGCTCAGAAGCACCTCGGCTTGTGCAGACTTGCCCTCATATCTGTACAGCAACCCCAGGGCGTTCATGCTGTCCAGTGTTTCGGGATTCTGCTCGCCCAATAAGCGCCGCCGGATCTCCAGTACCTTGCTTGCTAGCGGCTCGGCTTGCGCATACTGGCCCTCGTCCCGGTACAAAATCGCGAGGTCATTCATGGCGCTGAGCGTGTCAGGGTGATCTTCACCTAGCAGCTTGCGCCGCAGATCCAGCGCTGTTTCGATGTGTTTCCGCGCCTCCGGATAGATGCCGAGATCTATATATGCATTACCGATGGTCTGCCGGATGGAGGCCTCCACCAGAGGCTGCTTGTCGAACTTTCGCGCAATGCCTGCCGCGGCCCGGTCGAGGGCGGTGCGCACCTTGAGGTCCGGATCGGGCTTGGTGCTGGGTCCGGCCTGAGCGCTGGAGCCGGCTTGCGCCAGCAGATCGTTCTGGAGGAAGTCATTCACCGCTTTCGAAATGGCCGATTCTTCGTCCGCCCGCCGTTTCTCGGACAGCGCGCGGTCGCGTTCGATCAGCGCCGCTTGTCCCGCCCGCTGGGCCCGAATCGCCAACCATGTGCTGACCGCGACGCCGGCCAGTAGCACCACAAACACGGCTGCGATGGCCGCCATGAGCCCGCGATTACGACGCGCGAATTTTCGCAGTTGATAGCTGGCGCTCGGCGGCCGCGCGGTAATAGGTTCGTCGTTGAGGTAGCGCTGGATGTCGGCGCCCAGGTCCGCCGCGGACGTGTATCGCCGGGTTTTGTCCTTCTCCAACGCCTTCCCGACCAGGGTTTCGATATCGCCGCGATAATCCCGGCCGAGCGAGCTGAGCGACGCGGGCTCTTCTTCCCGAATGGTCCGGACAGCTTGCGGCAATTGGTGGTGGTTCACCTGGTAAGGCAGACGGCCGGACAGAAGTTCATAGAGGATCACTCCCAGCGCATAGACGTCGCTGCGGGTGTCCACTTCGAGCGGGTCGCCCAGCACCTGCTCAGGACTCATGTAGGCGAGGGTTCCCACCAACTGGCCTAAGCCCGTCATGGTGGGCAGGTCGTCCGCCGGCGCGTCCGCCTCGGTGACGCGCGCCACTCCAAAATCGAGAATCTTGGGTTGGCCGGTCTCATCCACCAGGATGTTGCCGGGTTTCAAGTCGCGGTGAATGAGTCCACGCTGATGCGCGTGATGGACGGCTTCGCAGACTTTAACCATCAACGCCAGCTTCTGCGGCGTGCTGAGCTGATGAACCTCCGCGAACTTTTTCAAAGGCAGGCCCCGGATGAACTCCATGGCGAAGAACGGCTGCGGCCCGAAGCCGGTATCGGCGGTATTGGACTCGTAGATTTGAGCGATGCCGGGATGCTGCAAGCGGGCCAGCGCCTGAGATTCCTGGCGGAACCGTCGCAATCGATCGGGGGTTGCTAGGCCGAGTTTGATCACTTTCAGAGCGACCACGCGGCGTGGTTCTTCCTGCTCCGCTTCGTAGACCGTGCCCATGCCGCCTTCGCCTAGCAGCCGAAGAATGCGATAGCGGCCAATGGCCTTGGGGTGCGAAGGGATGCCCGGCTCCCCGGACCTTGCCAGATCCCAGGCCGCCACGTCCAGAGCCGGGGCTTCCAGGAAGTCTTCGGTGTCCTCCTCTTGCGCTAACAGCGATTCCACTTCTCGCCGCAGCGACTCGTCTCCATCGCAGGCTTGTTCGAGGAAAGCCGTCCTAGCGCCCGCCTCCCGCTCCAACGCGGAATGGTACAGATCCTCGATTTTCCGCCACCGCTCAGTGTCCACCGGAGTGCCCCCTAGCGCTCCACGACTGTAACGGTTGCGTGATCTTCTCCGACGGGGGCTGCATTTGCGCCTGGGCCTGCCATGTTGGGGGCTGAGAAGAAGGCTAACACCTTTTGCGGGTGCTTAGCGGGCGAGTTGCCGCGGCCAGCCTTGATTCTCAGACCGTTCCAGCCACCCAAAATATTCTTCGAACGATTACGGTTTTCGCGCGCGTTTTCCGCAATTAACTAATGAAAGCGGTAACGAATCGATTGTAACGGAGGAAACAATTCATGATGACGAACAAAAGATTTCGTAGAAACGGAAGCTCGGCATGGCAGAGCAAGATGGCGTCCGGGGCGTGCCTGGCGCTTCTAATGGCAGTAGCGGCAGCCGGGCAGGACCAGGGCGATGCCCGCGCTAATGCGCTCGATCACCCCATACCGAGCGCGCCGCAAAGGAGCTATGAGCCTGCATCCGTCCGCGCTTTAGCGGGTTTGCAGTGTCTCATTTATCCCGAAGGCAGCACGCCGTCCGCGGGTCTTACGGTGTTCACCGACGATGACGGCTACGCCCGGTTCCATGCCGTGCGGCAAACCGCTGCCGACAAGGTTCAGCGGCTCACTTTGGATTGCAAGGACTCCGCCGGAAGGCCTTCGGTCTTCTCTGTCGATCTAACGTCGGATGAGACCTTCGCGCCACGGCCGCTCAACCTCGCCACCGAGCGAGGCACCGATCGGCCGGCGCTCGCCGGCGATCCTCTCAGCTATAGCCAATCTGAGTTGATCCAGGCTGGATACGGCCTGCGGCCCGATCCGGAAAAGGAACCCGACGCATATTCGCGTTGGCTGGCCTCGGCCGTGCAGCCAGGACGAATGCTGGAGGCCAAGCGCCCCAGTTCGCACTCCCACACCGTAACTAAAGAGACAGCACCTTACTGGGTCGGATCCGTCTTGGGCGGTTCTCCCAGCTACATTTCCGTCGAGGGAAATTTCAACGTCCCCAAAGGGATTCCTGGTGGAGATGAAACCACTGGTACGGAGATGGCGATTTGGAACGGCCTGGGAGGGTTTGGCACCGGCTCCGGCCTCATCCAGGCCGGCGTGAACCTGGAAACCACCCCGCTGGTCGCCCTCTACGGGAGCTGGCGCGAGTATTGTTGCGGCGACTCCGATAGCAATGGATACGGAGGCGCTTTCACTCCCAAACCCGGCGACAACATCTACGACCAGAACTGGTATTGCGATTCCAAAGGCAACCTGAATATCAAAGGAGGTTACGGATGCAGCTTCGTTCATGACTTAACTAGCGGCGCGATCCTCAGTTGCACTTCAGCTACCGGTAAGCCCTGCTGGTCCGTCAAGGCCAGTTCGGGCATGACTCTAGGAGTGAATGCGGAGTTCATCATCGAGAATCAGAGCGGCCAATGCTGCAAACCGGCCACTCAATTCGATGACTTCACGCCTGAGGTGACCATGACAGGTTCGGCCTACTCGTCAAAAACAGGCGCTTACTCACAAACCATTAGCAGCGATTCCCATGTTTATTTGTTGACCGATTTTACGAAGTCGACATCGCACATGAACGTCTCGCTCGGGAAAACGAACCAGACCTATTTCAGCGTCTCGCAATTTGAACAGGTGAGCGGCGCGGCGCTGAGCGCGGTATCCATCACGTGCGGCAACGGCGAAGGTTGCTACTCGGAGTCCATCGGCGTGGGTCCTAACGCAGACGGGTCCAACATCGGAGATCCTTGGGTTCTCGGCACCAGCAATGTCGGAGACGACTTTCATATCTACCATTGGGAGAGCAACGCATGGGTGGAAAAATCGGGCGCTGGGGTCATGATCGCGGTATCGCCCAATGGCTATCCCTGGATTGTCAACCACCTTGGCGAAATTTATTACTGGAACGGTAGTGCGTTTGTGCTGGCCCCCGGCAAGGGCTGCGCGACGTCGATCGGCGTGGGCCCCAACGCCTTCGGCTCCAAGTACGGCGACCCCTGGATCATCGGATGCAACGGTGGCTACCATGCTGACGCCAGCATCTACCAATTGCAGGGCTCCAAGTGGGTGAAACAGTCTGGCGCCGGCTTGAAAATAGCAGTGTCGCCCGATTTGGGCTTTCCCTGGGTAATCAACGCAGCGGGAGGGATCTACTTCAACCCCGGGAGTGGTTTTTCTAAAATCGCAACCGGGTGCGCCACCAGTATCGCAGTGGGACCGCTGGCGGCCGGGATCACTTTTGGCGATGCCTTCGGGGACGCATGGATCACCGGCTGTACGGCCTCGGGAACCGGCTATGAAATTTACCAATTGCAAGAAGGAAAGTGGGTACAGATACCTGGCACCGCTGCCCAGATCGCAGTTTCGCCGGATCTGGGCGTTCCGTGGATCATCAACGACAAGGGGCAAATCTTCGAATAGACTCCCTGGCTGTAGGAAGGCGCACCTCGACATCGGTTGATCGAGGTGCGCTTTCAAAACAGCGCCCAAAATGTCCTAACATGATGAGTTGTAGATAACCAAATCACTCGCGGAAGTCTGGCTCGCGGAAGTCTGATCGAAGATGAGTCTCGTTAGCCGCCTGCTGGGCCGCTTATGGCGGCTGCCTGCTCCCCTTACTCGCAGCCTCGCGACCGAGCCGCTCCGAATTCCCATGCGCGACGGCGCGGAGTTATTGGCGGACCGCTACTATTCCCGACGCGGCTCCGCGCAGCCAACCGTGCTGATTCGAAGCTGCTATGGGCGAGGGACTTTATTCAAGGTTTTCGCCGTCCTGTTCGCCGAGCGCGGAATGCAGGTGGTGATTCAAAGCTGCCGAGGCACGGATGGATCGCAGGGGACATTCCGGCCGTTCTTCGACGAGCAGAACGACGGCGAGGACACCGTCGAGTGGATCGCACGCCAGCCCTGGTTTAGCGGGGATCTCGCGCTGTGGGGCATGAGCTACCTCGGCAATACGGCTTGGGCGGTGGCGAATTCGAGCGCCAGGGATCGAGTGAAAGCCATGGGCCTGCACGTGACGCTGACCAACTTTCGGGATCGCACGTACGCTTTTGGCGGATTCACGTTACTGAGTTGCATCGGCTGGACGGCCACAATGCTGGGCGTTCTTCGGAACAGCGGCATGAGTCCTCTGAGTGCCATATTGAACGCGCGAAAAACGAGAGGTCTCACGCAGCATGCAATGGAAACGATTCCGCTGCGCAAGGCCGACCGCGTTCTTACACCCGAGGGTGTTTCCTGGTGGCAGGATTGGATGGATCACGCCGAGCCCGGCGACCCCTGGTGGGACGCGATCGATTATGGCCCCGCGGCCGAGACCCTTCCTCCCACTTCGATGACGGCCGGATGGTACGACATCTTTCTGCCCTGGCAACTCGACGATTTCATGACCGCACAGCGTACCGGACGCGACGTTCGCATTATCATCGGTCCTTGGATGCACGCCGCGTTTCCAGCCATGGGTGAATCCCTGCGCCAGAGCATGGCGTTGTTTCGGAAACGATTCGAGATTGGGTCGCTCAGATCGGGCCCGGTCGCAACAACGCCGCGCGTTCGGCTCTATTTAATGGGCGCGAATGAATGGCGCGAATATCCGTCGTGGCCCATTCCGAACCGCATTAACCAGACCTACTTTCTGCAGCCCGACGGCGTCCTGGCCTCCACAGCGCCCGCCTCAGAAAGCAAGAGCGCCTTCGATTACGATCCGTCTCGGCCCACGCCATCGTTTTACGGGCCGACCATCGAAGGCCGAAGCGGTTCGGGCGACATGGCCGAACTGGAGCGCCGATCCGACGTACTAATATTCAGCAGTGAGACGCTGGGCGCGGATTTAGACGTAATTGGGCCCATTTCCGGCGAAATCTTTCTGCGCTCCAATACGGAACATATCGATCTTTATCTGTGCTTGTGCGACGTGGCGCCAAACTCTCGCTCCACGAATGTCTGCGATGGCTATACGCGATTGAGACCCGGCCCGGCTTCAGACGGCGGTTCGCACCAGGTGCACGTCGAGTTTTGGCCAACTGCTTATCGATTTCGCCGCGGACATCGGATCCGCGTTACCGTCGCCGGCGGAGCCCACCCGCGCTATGCACGTAATCCAGGGAGTGGTGAATCATTAGGTGATGCGTGCACTATGGTCATCGCCCACCACGAGATTCTGCACGGGCCGGAGCATCCGTCAGCAATTACGCTGCCGATACAACCGGTAGTTTAGCGGCCTCCCACGCGGCCAGCCCACCGGCCATTTCGATCAGATGGGTGATCCCATATTGATGCAGTATGCTGGCGGCGATGGAGGAGCGGTAGCCGCCCGCGCAATGAATGGCGATGCGCCGATCGCGCGGAATCTCAGCGATTCGCTCTTGCAGATGATTGAGCGGAATATTCACGCTGCCTTCAATATGTTTCGTCGTCCACTCGCGCGGATTTCTGATATCCAACAACACCGGCGCGTCCGCGCTGGCTAATTCCTCCGCCACCATCGGGGCGCTCGCGCGCTCGGTCGGCCATACCAAATCTGGCCGCTCCGCAAGCGCTTCCATGCCTCCCTGCATGTAGCCCTTGACGTGATCGAAACCGATGCGGCCAAGACGCAGGGCGGCTTCCTGCTCGCGGCCAGGCTCGGCAATAATCACGATGGGCTTGGAGCGGTCGAGCACCGTCCCCGCCCAGGTGGCGTATTGGCCGCCCAGTCCGATATTAATACTTCCCGCGAGATGCCCCTTGGCATACTCGGCGGGATCGCGGACGTCGAGAATCTGGGCGCCCGCATCTCCCATCCGGAGGACGTCGTCGAGATGGATGGGATGAAGAACCTGTTCGAGATTGTTGTCCAGCGTGGCGCGCTCGCGCGTGTTGAGAATGGCGTCGTAGGTGAAATAGGGCGGCGCGTCGGGTTGATCCGCCGTGACCAGTCGAATAAATTCCTCCTTCGACATCGGCTGCAGCGCGTAATTCAACCGCCGTTGATCGCCGAGGGAAGAGACCGTATCGGAGGAAAGCTGTTTCCCGCACAGCGAGCCGGCGCCATGAGCCGGGTAAACTAGCGTCTCATCGGGAAGTGTCAGCAGTTTGTTATGCAGGGAGTCATAGAGATGTGCGCCCAGGTCGTTGGCTGTCCATCCGAGCGACGCGCGCAGGTCGGGGCGTCCGACGTCCCCGATGAACAACGTATCACCTGTCAGCACGGCGTAAGGTTTCTCCGCGTCCTTCGCGAGGTCAAATACCAGGATCGAGATCGATTCAATGGTGTGGCCGGGAGTCTCCAGCACCTGGAGGCGCATTCCTGGGAACTCCAGGGTATCGCCGTCCTTCATCGCGACAAAAGCATATTCGGCCTGCGCGCGGGAACCGAGATGGATGGAGGCGCCCTCTTTCAGAGCACCCAGGTCGCGCAGTTCCAGATGGCCGGCGACAAAGTCGGCATGGAAATGAGTGAGAAAGACGTGGCGGATTTGGAGCCCCCATTTCTCGGCATCGCTCAAGTACTGCTGAATGTCGCGCTGCGGGTCGACGATGATCGCAGTCGAACTGGCCTCGTCTCCCAGAAGATAGGAGGCGTGCGCGAGACAGCCTAAATAATACTGTTTCAGAATCATGGCGGTTTCTACAGTCTACGCCAGTTCGTTATTCCTCAATTCTGCCAACTCACGTTGACGAACCCGGTTCCGCCGGCAGGCACGGTGTACTGATGGTTCATCCCGTTTTCCCAGGTGACAGTGCCGTCCGCCGCAACCTTGATGAACTTGAACTGGATCTGCGCGCCGGCTGGCACGGAAACATTCAGGAACCAGTTCGGATAATTGGGGGCCAGCATGGGGCCAATCGCCGTATCGAACGTGGTGCCCCAATTACCGAGTTCAACCGTGCTTCCCGTGAGGAAAATATAGTCGCCGAAGTTCGTTGGCGTCGCGTTAGCCACTGTGAAGGTCACCGGAATCAGCGGCGCCGTCAGCACCGTGAACTGAATCGCATTCGACGCTGTAGCCGCATTGTTTTTCACTTGTACTTGGTAAATCCCATTGGCGACACCCGGTACTTGAAGGGTGATGGATGTGTCGGACCAGGACTGAATGGATGCCGCGGTGGAACCGAACAAAATCTGTCCGCCGGAGGCGCCGAATCCCTTACCGGCAATCGTCACCGGCAGACCCGGCTGCCCAACCGTAGGTCCGATGGAGCCGACTTCCGGAGCACTGGCCGTGCCCACCGACTGCCACACCGCGACCGTGTGCGCCGGAAGCGTGAAGTTGGTGACCGGGTTGTTCATGCCGTTACCCGGTTGCACGGTCAAGCTTATTCCAGATAGCAGCCCGTTCAGATAATCGCTATAGGTACCGGCCGGGAGGGCGGTGAAAAGGCCGGAGATGGGATAACTGGTCGTGTCGTTCTTGTTGATGGCCACCACCACGACATCGTTGAAGAACCGGCGCTCGTAAATATACACATCGTTGTTGATCCAGCGCTGCTGAAACAGGCCATAACCCAGTGCGCCGTTGTTCTGCCGCAGCGTGGCCAGCTTGTTGATCAGTTGATACGCCGTGGTGGTGGTGCTGAACGACGTCATCTCAACGCGATTATACGGGTCGTTTCCGTAGCTGGTGTCGTTGTGCAGATACTGCTCGTCGCCATACAGGATCACGGGAATACCGCGGCAGGTGAGAAGAAACGCCATCGCCTCGTGCAGGCGATTCTGGTTTGAGTTCAGGGTGAGAAGACGTGGCTCATCATGGCTATCGAAAAACGTCACTTGATCGTTGGGCCAAAGAAAACTCGAATTTTCCGCCGAGAGAGTACCATCCAGCTCGGAGAAATTGTTATTGCCGGCGAAGACGTCCCGTACCGCGCCATTCACGCCGAAATCCAGCTCGTTGATGCCGCTCTTGTTGGCGAATTTGTAGGCATCGTGAAACAGCGTGTCGTACGGATTGTTGTTATACCATTCCCCGTAAATGAAGCTTGGAGCCGTGCTGAAAACCGAGTTGGCGAGCGAATACTCCCAGCCCCACGTAACGTGCTTTAACGCGTCCAACCGGAATCCGTCGGCTCCGTGCTGCTGGAGTTGATGGATGGCCGTCTTCAAATAATTGTCGATGGTTGAGTTCTCCTGATTTAGATCCTCCAGGCCTTCGAGTGTCAGGTATTGGAGCTGATAACGGTCATTGAAGTCGCCGATGGCCGGATTATGATGGAAATAGCCGTTGGGATCGTTGCTATCCGACGCCATGAAGACGCCGTTATTGTAGAGTGCGCCGTGCTCACCGTCGCCTTGGTCGTTGGAGTCGTTTTCGGCCCAGTCGACGATCACCTTGATGCCGTTGGAATGAGCCGCGGCTACCATATTGTCGAACGCCGTCCATGAATTCTGCGCGTCGCCGAAGTGCTCTTCCACTCGCATAAAATCGCGCGCCGCGTATCCATGGTAGGGCGCCCAGATCGGGGTTCCAGAACTTGTATTCAAGTTTTCGTTATCCACCACGGGAGAAATCCAGATGGCTGTAACACCCATGCCTTTGATATACGCCATTTTCTGCTGAATGCCGGCCAGATCGCCGCCCCAATATGCATGCCAATTCATTTGGGTGGCGTCGAACAAGCCGGGACTTTGCGGCGGATTATCGTTGCTTGGGTCGCCATTAAAGAACCTGTCGGTGACGATCTGATAAATTACTTGCTTCTTGAAATCCTGGGCGGACGCCACAGTATGCAGGGTCAGCAACGCTGGCAGGAATATCATCGCCAGGGTTTGGGATCGTAGAAGTTGCATAGATCACCTCACATTTGCTGCGAATGTTCTCATAAATTAGCACATTGAGGAATATTACGCCGCTGAAATTCTGTATCGGCGTCGACGGGAACAACCGGCACCGCGTTCGCGCGCCGCCGCGGGAATGTAATGTGCTCTTGACGCTATTGCTTAGCGCGTATGAGAACTTGCATTCCGTAAAGCTCGTTGGCCGTCGACTCCGGGACGCACTCGTCTCCGTTACCGGCCATTACTGTATCTGCCTGCCCGCGGAAAGCACCGATGACATCCAAGTCGTAGGCGTCCTCTGCGGGGCCAGAAAGGCGAACCGAAAATCCGGTCAAGTTCTGAGAGGCTCCCATGGTGCCGGCGAAGTCACCACACCCCACCCAGTCTGTCCAGGTGCCGTCCGCCAGGCGCGCCCTATATTCCAGCCCAGGGCGAACGGAATCGTCTTCACAATAAAACAGGAAGCCTTGAATGCTCAAATCCTCAGGCAGCACCTGGAGGGCGCCGGTGGCGCTCTGTCTATCGCCGATTCCGGCAATATGGCAGAAAATGGACACAGTCACCGCCGAATCCTCCGTCGGAAGATCCGTAAGGGGAGTGTCGGAAATGTCCTCTGCTTCCGATCCTGGGGCATCAAGCCTGGGCGCGTTGTAGCGATAGTTCTTCTTCACCACACACGCTCGCCGATAAAATGTCAGCGACTGGATGTTCCTCCCGTATGTTCTTAAGAACGGGTCTTCCAGCTGCGCGATATCGATTTGATCGTCAGCCACGCGCAGGTCGACTAGCTTCTTCAGATACTCCATCATGGAAATGCGGGAAGATCCGCGATAGCTTTCGGCTAGCTCTCCAAAGTTGGTGTGAAGGTCTTCCGCAATGTAAATGCCATCGCTCTTCAGGAATGGGAACAACGTTTTAAAGGTGGTGATCTGATGCTCCCACAGGTGCGAACCGTCTTCGATGACGATATCGAATGGTCCGTGTTTTACCGCCAGCTGAACCAGATCTTCGATGTTTGACTGATCGACGATTTCAATAATAACGCCGGAGCCGACGTTATGAGTTCTTACGCCTGGATGTATATCGGCGCCAATAATCGTGCCATTGGGGAAATATTCGCGCCATACCTGTAATGACTGTCCGAAAAGTATGCCGATTTCAAGCAGCCTTATCGGATCCTGTCGAATGCTGTCGAAGAAGGGTTCATAAAACGAAAGGTAATCATGCAGCGCCGATGATTTGTCCGTCCCGAACTTCAGCCCGAGATCGTCCAAAGACGGGGTGTGGGTGTAACTAGGAACCAAGGTGCCCTCCAGAAAATTACTTACAACCCGGCGCGGCCTTTACCGATCGCAAAAGAAGCGCGGGTGGGCTCGCCGCCGCGTGGATCCACTGGCAATCAATTCTTCTCGTGCTTGGCTGCCTCGACGATTGCGTTCAACGTGGGATCCTGGGACGTCGGCGCCGAGCTTTTGAACGTCCGGATGTAAGCGTAAATGTCCTTCGCGTTTTTGTCGGGCAGAGTGGCGGCGCTGAAATTCGGCATCGCGCCCGATGGAACAACCGGCGCCACGTTCACTCGGCCCCGCAGGAATGTAATGAACTCCTGCTCTGTCGTTAAATGGCCCCAGCGTCCCACAAACGGCCGCGCTCCCGTCTCGCCGTTGTAGCCATGGCACGCGTAGCAGCCGTAGTCGTAAAACAGCTTCTTGCCCGCCGCCGCATTCCCACTCACTGGACTGGTGGGCGCCGGCACGACTTTCGCCTGCTGCGCGTTCAACACGAAGGGCAGCGCAGTCAGCGCCGACGCCAATAGCCAAAAGCCAATTGCATTCTTCATACCTACCTCGGTTCGGTGATGACGTCCACCATGTACGGTTCACCGCGTTTCACCGAAGCCACTCCGCGTTTCAACGCCGCCGACAATTTCGTTGGATCGCTGATCGGCCCCTCGCCCGCCATCCCGTAGCCCGCCGCCATTTTCGCGTAATCAATATACGGATCGCGCAGCACGTTTCCGATGGTCGCGCGCTCCGGGCCGCGCCCGCGAACGCCAGCCATATATTGGATGAACATATATTCCTGGTGCCAGGCCCGATTGTTGTGCATCACGCTGAGCATCGGAAGTTTGTGATGCGCGGCGGTCCACAGAACGCCCGGCGCATAGTTCATGTCGCCATCGGTCTGCACGTTTACTACGATTCGATTGCGTGCCTTCGCCGCCAGCGCCGCGCCTACCGAAGCCGGCGCACCATAGCCCATGCCGCCTGCGCCTTGGCCTCCCAAGTAGCTATACGGTTTGTTGTGTTCCCAAAGTTGTACGTTGTGGCCGCCGGAAAAATTGCTGGGCGACGCCAGGCACCAGTCTTCATGCATGATCAACGGCCAAAGCTCCGCATAAACCCGCGCGGTGCTGATCGGGCTTGCATTCCATCCCGCTTTCGCTCTGTCCACTGCTTGTTCGAGCGCCGCCACGTGAGCATCGTGATTGGCCTGTGCGTGCTTGGCCGAGCGCTGCTGGATCCGAGCTTTTTGCTCCGACGTCAACTGGCGCTTTACTTCGTCGATGAGAATAGGCAGGCTGGCCTCGGCATCAGCCTCGATCGGCATTGCCGCCTTCACCGCGGCGCCGCGCCCGAAATTACTCGGTGTTTTCACGCCGCCGTAATCGATGTGAGTAACATCGCGCTCGGCTGCCACCTTCGCCAGCCCCGGTCCGTTGATTGCAACCTGCGCGCCGCCCGTCTCAAGACCCAGCGTGTAGTCGTAATTGGTATCCGCGCCCGGTCCGCAAAGAGGATGGCGTTGCGGGAAACTCATGGGGCCCTGCGTTGCGGCCGTGCTCGTCGACGCGCCCACCAGCTCCGCCAGTTCCACCGCGCGCTTCACGCCCTCCGGCGTTCGCAAACGTCCCACCGCGATTCTCGGATTCTGCGCGTCCACCAATGCCTTCGCGATCTCTCGTGCGGTGGTCGCATCGATGGTCGGGAACTGCGGCGGCTTATAGGCCGGAATCCTGGTATTCGGCGAATTTTCCTTTTGAATCTCCGAGGACAGCACTACCAGCGTCGGTCCCATCGGCGGCGTAATCGCTTCGTTGTACGCGCGCTGAATCGCCATCAGCGCCTCGTCCACCGTCTTCGGCTCCGCGTCCCACTTCGTGTAGCTCCGAACCATCCCCGCCATGTCGTGCGCGGTATGCGCCGGTATGAAATCCACGTCGTTGCCCGCGAACATCAGTACCGGCACGCGATCGTAGTAAGCCTGGTAAATCGACATCGCGGCATGCTGAATTCCGATGGTGCCGTGCAGCACCGCCAGCATCGGCTTGCCTTCCGCCTTAGCGTAACCGTGCGCCATGGTCACCGCCGATTCTTCGTGCAGCGCGGTAATCCACTCCGGCATCACGTTGGGCGGATTGCCGTAATTAATGACCGACTCTTGAATCCCTTCGAAGCTCGATCCCGGATTGGCGGCCGCGTATTCGACGCCCAGATCGCGCACCACCTGAATCATCAAATCCGAACCGGGCCGCGTGATTTTGCGGACCTCCACCGGCGGTTGAATGTTCCCCGCTTCGCGAAAAAGTTGTGCTTGCGTCGGAGCCGGTGCGCCACTGGCGGGCGCTGTTGCCTTGCCCTGACTTTGGCTCTGACCATGCGCCGGCATGCTTGTAACAAGTGCCGCCGCGCTGGCTGCCGCACCACCGGTGCTCTTTAGAAACCCGCGCCTTCCAACCGGACTCTTTGATTTCGCCATAATCTTCTCCTCGCCCAGCCTCTTCCTGAACAGGCTTCCGGCGACAATTCTATCAATGTTGAAGGCGTTCGAGCGTTCAGTTCAGATCCGGCGTTTGCAATAAAGGATTGAACCAAGCCCGGTCACGCACGTGCGTCCGCGATTGAATGCGCCAGCCCAGGGCCGTTTTCACATACACGTCCTCGTAGCCTCCGTGGCGCTCGATGCTGCCCGGTCCCTAAATTCCCATCTGCAGCAGGTAGATCCTGCCGGTGGCGCCCTGGGGCGAAGGCGTGATCACTTGATTGGTCATGATGTGGCTCCATCCGGTCCAGATCATGGGAGTCTTGCAGCCGCGCGATCCGCCTCCGATCAGCGTCGCCAGAGCGTCGCGGCCTTTGGCCAACACGCGCCCGCCTTGCTTGAAGCCCTCATCGGAATTTTTGTCGATGAACACGCCGTCCGGAGTGAACACGTCCGCGTAGTCGTATCCATTGTTCGAACAGGTGTCGATGCCATAGGCGTAGCGGTTGGTGAGTTGTACGATCTCTTCGTAATCGAGCGCGCTGAGCGAAGGCTCCTTGGCCGCGGCCACTGCCGGGTTTCGTTCCATCCACATCGTCACCCAGGTGCCGATGCAGGCCCCGCAGGCGAGTGTCGCTAAGAATTTCGAATTTGTCATCGTGTAGTGCTCCGAAAATTGTGTCGTGCTCCCGAAAGGTGTCTAGTGTCTCCGAATCAGTATAATTGTCGGCTGACTGGAGGCATCATGTGGTCTGCATCGAAGTTCTTGCTCGGGATTGGCGCGGGGGCGATCCTGTGCGGCAGTGCGAACGCGCAAGGTCTGGTCACCCAGCGTACGCTCTCGCTCGGCATGGCGAAGACCATCGCGGAAGCGACCCTCGGCGAATGTAAAGCGAAAGGATTTCACACCTCCGCCGTCGTGGTGGATCGCGCCGGTCAGGTTTTAGTGATGCTGCGCGACGAAGCAGCTACCGCCACCACCGCGGATATGGCGCGACGCAAGGCGTTCACAGCGCGCGTATTTCGCACCACCACGCTCGATTTTCAAAAGCACACCACCGATCCCGCGTTCGCAGCCCAGCGGGACGTCGCCGACATTCTGGCGCTGGGCGGCGGCGTGCCCATCGTGGCGGGCAACGAAATCATCGGTGGCGTCGGCAGCTCCGGATCCAGCCAGGAGCAGGACGATGCTTGCGCCAAGGCCGGCGTGGCCAAGGTCGCGGACTTGCTGAAGTAGGTTGTGCCATAATTTGTTGCAATACCCGTCGTTGCAATACCCGTCCTGGAGGAAGGTCATGAATTCTCGCGCCGCAAGCTCCCTGCTCGGGACTCTTCTTACACTCTCCATCGGAATGGCACTCGCTGACGGACCGGCGTCTGCTCCTACCGCCCCACTTGCGCCCGTCACGGACGAATATTTCGGCCACAAAATCGTTGACCCGTATCGCTACATGGAGGACTTGAAAGATCCCAAAGTCCAGGATTGGATCAAGGCTCAGGCAGGCTATACCGCGAGCGTTCTGGCTCGTATTCCCGCGCGCGAAAAATTGCTGGCGCGGATTCATGAGCTCAATACCACGGCCATTGCCCGCGTGACTAACGTGCAGATTCTGCCCGGCGGCGTGCTGTTTTATGAAAAGACATTAGCGAGTGAAAATGTTGCGAAGCTTTACATGCGCACGGGCTTCGAGGGCCAGGAGAAATTGCTGGTCGATCCGGCGAAGCTCGACAAACCGGGCGGCCCGCCGCACGTCATCAACTACTATCAGCCCTCTTTCGACGGTCAGCACGCGGTGGTGGGCATTTCCGAGGGCGGCTCGGAGCAGGCCGTCATTCACATCGTCGACACCGCAACTGCCATCGAATCGCCCGAGACCATCGATCGCGCCCGTTTTGGCATCGTGAACTGGAAGGACGCGAAATCGTTCTTCTACAATCGCGAGCAAAAGATGCTGCCCGGCATGCCGGCCACCGAAGGCGAAGAGAAAAGCGTGGTTTGGTTGCACACCATCGGAGCCAATGTGGATACCGACGTGCCCATTCTCGGGTACGATCGTTCTCCGCTCGTAAAGGTCCAGCCGATCGATATAACTCTGGTTGGCACCGATCCCACCGCGCCGATCGCCTCGGGAGTACTGCTTCACGGCGTGCAGAATGAAGTCGATTTATACGATGCGCCTCTCGCGTCGTTAAACTCAGCCGGAAATATTCCATGGAAGAAGATCGCCGACTCCCACGATGAGATCACGGGTTGGGCCCAGCGCGGCGACGATTTGTATCTGCTCTCGCATAAGGACGCGCTCCGTTTTCAAATCCTGCGCACCAGCCTCTCTCATCCCGACGTGGCCCATGCCACCGTCGTGTTGCCGCAGAGCGACATTGTCCTGACGAATTTGGCCACCGCCAAGGACGCGTTGTATGTGCGCGCGCTGGATGGACCCATCGCTCGCTTGATCCGTGTTCCATACACCGGCGGCGCGCCCGAGCGCATTCAATTGCCCTTCGACGGGGACGTGCAGCCGTCCGCCAGCGACTCCCGCGTTCCGGGGATTCTGGTGGTGTTGACAAGCTGGGTGAAAGCCCCTCGGATCTACGCCTACAATCCCGACACCAAACAATTGAAGGACACGGGTCTGCAGCCGCTCGGCAAGTACGACGACCCGTCCGACGTCACTTCGACTGAAGTGAAAGTCCCCAGCTATGACGGCACGCTCATTCCTCTTTCCATCGTTCATCGCAAGGACATGAAGCTCGACGGCTCCAACCCGGTGCTGATGAACGGCTACGGCGCTTACGGAATCGCCACCGATCCGGGGTTCGATCCGCGATTGCTGGCCTGGCTGGAGCAAGGCGGAATCTTGGCCATCGCGCATGTGCGCGGAGGAGGCGTTTATGGCGAAAGCTGGCATCGCGCCGGCTACAAACTCACCAAGCCCAATACGTGGCGGGATTTCATTGCCTGCGGCGAATATCTGGTCCAGCAAAAATATACCTCGCCGCGCCGGCTCGCTGGAAGCGGTGGCAGCGCGGGCGGAATCCTGATCGGCCGTTCCATCACTGAGCGGCCCGATTTGTTTGCCGCGGCGATCGACGCGGTTGGCCTGTCGGATACCTTGCGCATCGAGTTCACCGAAAATGGCGCACCGAACATCCCCGAATTCGGCAGCGTCAAAACCCAAGAAGGTTTCGAAGACCTCTATACAATGAGCTCCTACGAACACGTAGTGCCCGGCACGCCGTATCCGGCCGTGATGTTGACCACCGGGATCAACGATCCGCGCGTGGCGCCGTGGGAGGCTGCAAAAATGACCGCACGGCTTCAGGCGGCCACCTCGAGCGGCAAGCCAATCCTATTGCGCGTGGATTATGAAGCGGGCCACGGCATTGGAAATACCAAGGCGCAGCGCGAGAAAGAAAACGCCGACGAATGGAGCTTCCTGCTCTGGCAGTTCGGCATGCCCGATTTTCAACCCCACAAATGACAGGAGAATAGAACAATGCGCTATTCCCTCGTAGTCCTCAGCGCCGCAGCGGCCCTGCTGACTGGATTTGCCCGTCACGCCCAAGGGTCCATCGGCCCCATTCCACTCAACTGCGATCGAGCTTGTCTTGAAGGCGTGGTCGACCAATATCTCGCGGCCCTGGCCGCGCACGATCCCAAGCGGCTTCCGCTCTCGGCCGACGTGCGCTATAGCGAGAACGATCAGATTATGGAACTGGGCGACGGGCACTGGAAAACCATCGAGGGCCGCGGCAACTACAAACATATCTTCGCCGACCCCGCCGCCGGCCAGGTAGCACTGATGGGCACCATGCGCGAAGGCGGCACGCCGATATTGATGAGCCTGCGGCTCCGCATCCAACTCGGCCGCATCACCGAAGTGGAGAGCATGTACTTCGCTCCCGGGGGTCCCGGACCCAACAACGTCGCCGCCGTGGACGCGCCCGGCTACAAGGCCGAGGATATGTGGTTCAAGTCCATTCCCCCCGCGCAGCGCCTTTCCCGCCCTGAAATGATCTCCATCGCCGACGCCTATTTCAGCGGGCTGGAGAAAAACGACGGCAAGGGCGTCAATGGCACCGGAACATATCCGTTCACCAATGATTGCGACCGCATCGAAAACGGATCTCACACCACCAACGTTCCGCGTCCTCCCAACGAGCCGAAGGACGCCATCAACGGTTTTGCGCTCGATTGCATGTCGCAATTCAAGCTGGGCTACTATTTCGTCGTCCAAAACATTCACGAGCGCCGCTACCCGCTGGTGGACGCCGAGCGCGGAGTGGTGTGGGCCAACGTGGTCTTCGACCAGGGCACGGTGAACTCGGGCGTCCTGTCCGATGGCCGCCCATACTCATTCCGAGGCTTCAACCGGCCATCGAGTATCCTGGTTTCAGAAGCATTTCTCATCGAAAACGGGAAGATTCGCCGCGTCGAAATGATCGGCCCTGGTGCGTTCTATCATCTGCGGTCTCCTTGGGGCGGCCTCTCGGGAAAGTAACTATATGGGTCACAGACTGCTGATCCTTTTCGTTCCGTGCGCGCTGTTCGCTGCCAACACCTGGACGGCTCCCAAGACGCCCGACGGCCAGCCCGACCTCCAAGGCACCTGGACCAACGCCACCATTACGCCTTTCGAGCGCCCCGCCGACCTGGCCGCGAAAGCGGTTCTCACCCCGCAAGAAGCCGCGGAGCTGGAAAAAAATGCGGCCGAGAATCGTGTCGATCGGCCTCCCAAGCCGGGCGATGTCGGCAACTACAACCAGGTTTGGTTCGATTCCGGCACCAAAGTGATGTCGACGCGCCAAACATCTCTGGTTGTGGATCCGCCGGACGGCCGTGTTCCCGTCACGCCCGCGGCCGAAGCCCAGCGCGATTACAACGCCGCGCACAATTCAGATTCTTACGAATACATGAGCGTCTGGGACCGTTGCATCACTCGCGGCGTGCCCGCCGGGATGTTTCCCGCCGGATACAATAACGCCTATCAAATCCTTCAGATTCCCGGCTACGTGGTGATTTTCTACGAAATGATTCATGAGACGCGCATCATCCCGCTGGATGGCCGTCCGCATGTCTCGGCCAATATCCGCCTGTGGAACGGCGATTCGCGCGGCCACTGGGAGGGCAACACGCTTGTCGTGGACACCACCAACTACAACAACAAGGGCTCCATCGGCACCAGCGCGGCCACGAATCGCATCAAGGGTATCCCGCAAAGCGAGGCCCTGCATGTCGTCGAGCGCTTCACCCGCTCGAGTCCCGATACCATCAGCTACGAGGTCACCATCGACGATCCGCCGATGTACAGCCGTCCTTGGAAAGCGGCGTTCCCCTTGACCCGCGACGACAAATATCGAATCTACGAATACGCCTGTCACGAAGGCAATCATGCAGTGGAGAATATACTGGGTGGTGGCCGCGCTCACGACAAGGCGCAAGGAGAGTTAAAGTGATTCTGCCGCGTGTGGCGCTGTTGGGCGCCATCCTCTATCAATTGGGCGCTGCCCAGGCGACCCGCCCCATCGACGACCAGGCCCTCAAAAGCGCCGGCCGAACGGGCGAAGAATGGATCAGCTACAACGCCAACTGGTCCGAACAACGTTATAGCCCGCTCGATCAAATCAGCGCGAGCAACGTCAGCCGACTGGGCTTGGCTTGGTATATCGATATTCCCGCCGCCCCGGGCCGCGCGCAGACCCATCAGGAAGCAACGCCGCTGGTACATGATGGCGTGCTTTACAGCATCGCGCCCTGGAGCGTTGTATACGCCGTCGATGCGCGCAGTGGCAAGGAGCTGTGGCGGTCGGACCCTGAAGTGAATCAGGAAACGTGGCTGTCACGCATTTGCTGCGGCGTCGTTAATCGTGGCCTGGCATTGTACCAGGACACCGTAATTGCGCCCGTCGTGGATGGCCGCATGCGCGCGCTCGACATGAAGACCGGCCGGATTATTTGGGAAACGCGCGTCACTCCTAGCAACATGGCGTACACCTTCACCATGGCGCCGCGTGTCATTAAAGGCGGCAAGGTGATCATCGGCGCGTCCGGCGGCGAGTACGCGGTGCGCGGTATGTTTGCGGCGCTCGACGCCGTCACTGGAAAGATCGCCTGGAAGTTTTATACCGTGCCTGGCGATCCATCGAAGCCTTTCGAACAGCCGGAACTGGCCGAGGCGGCCAAGACCTGGAGCGGCGAGTGGTGGAAGATTGGCGGTGGTGGACCGGTGTGGAACGGCATGGCTTACGATCCGGACGCGGACCTGGTTTATGTCGGCACTGGACAGCCGGGGCCATGGTCGGATCAGGCGCGCGGTAAAGGCGACAATCTATTTACCGATTGCATCTTGGCAGTGCGCGGCGCCACCGGCAAATTGATTTGGTATTACCAGGAAGTCCCGGGCGACAATTGGGACTTCGATTCCATCGCCGATTTGATGCTGGCCGATTTTCCGGTCAACGGCAGGACGCGTAAAGTGATCATGCAGGCGCCCAAGGATGGATTCTTCTATGTGCTCGATCGCCTTACTGGCGAGTTGCTCTCGGCCGAGCCTTGGGTAACAGTAAATTGGGCTTCCGGTGTGAATTTGAAAACCGGCCGGCCGCTCATCAATCCAGAGGCCTACTACAAGAACGATGCCGTTGGAGTGATGCCGGGCCCCGTTGGCGGGCACGTCTGGCCGCCCTGGTCCTACAATCCGACTGCGGGTTTAGTTTACATTCCAAGCCTCATCGGCGCGGCGTTCAGTTTTGCGGCCGATCCCAAATTTGTTCCGAACCCGACCGACCTGGGTGAGAAAGGCAAGGGTCAGTACAACATGGGGATCTCGTTCGCGCGTCCGCGTCCCGCTAACGCCCAGGCTCATGCTGATACTCCCGATAAACCAGATGCCCCGTTCACTCCTCCGCCTCCCGATCCAGCCCTGCCGAAGATTGGTCCGGAAGGGCAGGGCAACATTCTGATCGCCTGGGATCCAATCGCCGGAAAAGAGCGCTGGCGCGGTCTTGCCGCGGGACAAACTCAGGGCGGCACTCTGTCGGCCGGAAATCTGGTATTCGCGAGTATTGATAAGCGCCTCGTTGTGTATCGCGCCGACAATGGCGATCAGTTACTGGACATCCCGACGGGCCTTACGATGATGAGTCCGCCGATGACATTTATGATCGACGGCAAGCAATATGTTGCGGTGTCGGGCGGTCCCGGAAACGCACCAGCGCCTTCTTTCGGTGAGGAGCCCGTCGAAACGAAGGTGAAACTCCCGCCTTCGCGATTGCTGGTGTACGCTCTGGATGGAAAGACGCCGCTTCCGAAGGACCTCGCGGCAGCTGCGGCCTCGGGCGCTAAGGGAAATTAGCGCGATCGCGTGTTAGGATTCAATCGAGGAGGAAATCGGGATGCCGAATGTTCTCTTTTCGATTTTTATGGCTTCGCAGTTAGCGTTGGCGATCGCGCTAATGCGCAAATATATTCGCACGCGCGACGCTGGCTTTATCTGGCTGGGCGCTGCGATCCTGGTCTGGCCACTCGCCAGTAACTATGCCTTTCAGCAGCTTATTGGCTGGCTTGCTGGAAGGCAACCCATCGGATTTTATCCGTTTAGTCTGGTGGAACAGGGGCAACTGACAGTAGGCGAGTTAGTGTCCATGATTGGATCGGTAGAACAAATTATCGGGGTTGCGCTTTTCCTGGTCGCGGTACTTTATCTATCTAAAGGCGCGCCTAGCCCACAATCAGTTTCGGCCCGGTGAGTTTCTGGACCTCTTCGGCGCTGACGCCCGGCGTTAGTTCTTCCAGCACCAGGCCCTCCGGCGTCACTCGAATCACGGCGAGTTCCGTGATAATCGTATCCACCACGCGCAGGCCGGTCAGGGGCAGGGTACACTTCTCGACAATTTTGGGCGCTCCTGTTTTGGTCGCGTGTTCCATTGCGACAATCACGCGGCGAGCGCTGGCCACCAGGTCCATGGCGCCGCCCATCCCTTTCACCATTTTTCCGGGGACCATCCAGTTGGCGAGGTTGCCTTCGCGATCCACTTCCATGGCGCCCAGAATGCTGAGGTCGATGTGGCCGCCGCGAATGATGGCAAACGATTCGGCGCTCGAGAAATAGGCGCTGCCCGGCAACTCAGTGACTGTTTCTTTGCCCGCGTTGATCAGATCCGGATCTTCTTCGCCAGGCTCGGGATACGGTCCCACGCCAAGCATCCCGTTTTCCGATTGCAGCGTTACTTCCATGCCGGCCGGTACATAATTGGCTACCAATGTCGGAATGCCAATGCCCAGGTTTACGTAATATCCGTCGCGTAGTTCCTGCGCCACTCGGCGCGCGATACGCTCACGCGCGTCCATTGGTCTGCCTCAAGGTGCGTCGTTCAATCTTTTTCTCGTACTTCTCGCCCTGGACGATCCTCTGCACGTAAATCCCCGGCGTTCGGACGTGATCGGGATCGATCGCGCCCGGCTCTACAAGCTCCTCCACTTCGGCGATCGTAATCTTCGCCGCCGCGGCCATCATCGGATTAAAATTTTGCGCGGTCTTGCGATAAACCAGATTGCCGAGCCGGTCGCCCCGCCAGGCTTTGACCAGCGCGAAGTCCGCCGTAAGCGCGCGTTCTAGCAAGTAGCTTCGGCCGTTGAACTCGCGCACCTCTTTGCCCTCCGCGACCACGGTTCCAACGCCGGCCGGCGTATAAAACGCTGGAATGCCCGCGCCACCGGCACGAATGCGCTCAGCCAGCGTTCCCTGCGGAATCAGAGTGAGCTTGAGCTTGCCCGCCAGCACCAGCGATTCGAGCAGCTTGTTCTCGCCCGCGTAGCTGCCTAGGTGCGAATCGATCATACCCGCCTCCAGCATCACTCCGGACCCGACGCCATCGACGCCCAAGTTGTTGCTGATGGTGTGCAGTCCCTTGACGCCTCGTCGCACCAGCGCGCGAATCAAGTTCTCAGGCATGCCGGCCAGGCCGAACCCGCCCAGCATGATGGTTGCGCCCTCGGGAATGTCGGCGACAGCTTGGTCGCTGTTCGGGAAGACTTTGTTCACGTCAGAAATTCCATGAGGAACCGCGACTTCGAGCTACGATTTTGCCGTGCCCGATGTTGCACTGTCAAGCTAGATGCTGGACTGTCAAGCCGAAATTCGGCAGAACGCTTCCGCATAGAGCGGGTATTACGAAAATGCCGGCGCTGATGATATGCTGATTGGCGGACTTTCCCATGCAACTTTGTACGAAAACTTCCTTCTCGATGATGGTCGCGGCGTGTGCCACCGCCGCTCTTCTTTCCGTGCTGCCTGTCGCGGGGCAAACCGCGGGCGCCCGCATTCCCCGGATGTCGGACGGCAAACCGAATTTGACTGGACTTTGGCAGGCCATGGGCTCCGCCGATTGGGACATTGAAGCCCATAGCGCCGCCGCCGGTCCCTTCTATCAGCTCGGCGCGCTAGGCGCGGTCCCGCCGGGGCAGGGAATCGTGGAGGGCGGCGAGATTCCCTATAAACCAGCCGCGCTCGAGCAGAAAAAGAAAAATTTCGCCAACCGCCTCAAGGACGATCCCGAGGTGAAGTGCTACATGCCGGGCGTCCCGCGCGCCGCGTACCTGCCGTTTCCTTTCGAGATCATTCAATCCCAGAAGGACATCCTGTTCGCCTATGAGTACGCGACCACCAACCGGCTCATCAACATGGGCAAGCCTATCGAGGCGGCCACCGATACCTGGATGGGCACCTCCAACGGCCATTGGGAGAAGGACACGCTAGTGGTGGATGTCACCGGGTTCAACGGAAACGCCTGGTTCGACCGCGCCGGCGATTTTGCGAGCGACAGCTTGCATGTGGTGGAGCGCTATACGATGCTGGACGCCAATACCATCAACTATGAGGCAACCATTGAAGATCCCCAGACCTTCACGCAGCCCTGGAAAATCAACACGATTCTGTACCGGCATCGCGAAAAAGATGCGCGGCTGCTGGAGTTTAAGTGCGTAGAGTTTGCCGAGCAGTTGCTGTATGGCGATTTGGCCCGAAAGCCGAAACCTGAAAGCTCAGGCAAGTAAACCAGAGCCAGTGACCCAATCCAAGTAAAATAGGGCAAGTAACCTTGGGTGCATTGTAATCGCCCAAGAAAGAAGGAGATTTCCATGAATCAGCGAACTTTCCTCGTCCCGAGTGCCGGAGCAATGATTATGGCGGCTATGCTTGCCGCTACACCTCTGGCGGCCCAGAATTCGACAGTGGCTGCCAAGCCCGCTTCCACCACGGCCGCCAAGTCCACTGCCGGCTCCGATACGCCGTTTGCCTCCAAGACGCCGTGGAGCGATCCGGACCTGCAGGGCACCTGGACCAGCGACGACACCTGGGGCGTTCCCTTTGAGCGGCCGAAGAATTTTGGAACGCGAGCGACTCTGACCGAGGACGAGTTGAAGGATCGCCAGAAGCGGATACAGCAGTCCGAGGAGTTCGTGGATACGGGCGGCGGCGCGAACACCCATTCTCCCGCTGTTGCCGAGTTGCAGGCCAAGGAAAAGGGCCAAGCTCCTCCACCAGCGCAAGGCCGATTCGGCCGCGGCGTGGATGCGGCTCCTGTCCCGGGATTCTGGGGCGAGTTTGCGCGCCGGCCCTCGCATCAGACTTCGCAGATCGTGGACCCGCCGGACGGGAGACTTCCTGCTTTAACGCCTGAAGCGCAGGCTAGGCTGGACGCCAAGATGAAGCTGCGGCGCGAGACGATCCCCGCGTCGTGGCTAAATTGGAGCGATTACGACCGTTGCATCACCCGCGGCGTGGCTGGGTCGATTCTTCCTGTGATCTACGGAAACGGTTTGGAGATCGTGCAAGCACCGGGATATGTGGCGATTCGCTACGAAATGGTTCACGATGTTCGCATCATTCCGACCGACGGGCGTCCTCACATCAGTTCCAACATTCGCTCCTACATGGGCGACGCGGTGGGTCATTGGGAAGGGAAAACACTTGTGGTTGAGACTACCAATCTGCTGGGCGATACACTGGCGGCGGGTGTAAATGGCGATGGTGGCGCGCCCTATAGCGAAGACATGAAGATGACGGAGAAGTTCACGCGCGTGGGCCCCAATACCATCAACTATTCGCTCACCGTGAACGATCCCAAGACCTATACTGCCCCTTGGACCGCGGCGTTTCCGATCACTCAGGAGCCGGGCTACAAGCTCTTCGAGTACGCCTGCCACGAAGGCAACATGGCGATGCACAATATGCTGAGCGCGGCGCGAATGGAAGATAGGAAAGCCGCTGCGGGCGCTGCACAGAAAGACGCCGGCAAATAGGCCGCGCGCCAAGCAAATCAGGAGAATCGAACATGAGAAGCAAATTATTGATTGCGGCCGCCGGCTTAGGGTTGTTGTTGGCCGCCGTGCCCACCTGGGCGCATCACGCCTTCGCGGCGGAATTCGACGTGAACAAGCCGCTGGTGTTGAAGGGCACCGTCACCAAGATGGAGTGGATCAATCCGCATGCCTGGATTCACCTGGACGTGAAGAATCCCGATGGCACGGTGACCAGTTGGATGGTGGAAGCCGGTGCGCCAAACGGGTTGTTGCGCCGCGGGTTCAACAAGGGCTCGCTACCGCCGGGAACCGAGATCGTGGTGGAAGGCTGGCAGGCCAAGGACGAATCCACTCGTATGAACGGCAGCAATATCACCTACCCCGACGGCAAGAAGCTGTTCATCGGATCGCAGGGTACGGGCGCGCCTGGCGATAAGGGCGCTCCGCCGGATAAATAGGATTCTGGATTCTGGCTCCTGAATTCCCCGGGGGCTTTGTGCGCGAGAATACGAGAATGCGCGCATGGTTCCTGGATTCCTACGATGGTGTTGAGAAGCTGCGGTTGGGCGAGGCGCCCGACCCGCAACCTGGTCCCAATCAAGTATTGCTTAGCGTACGATTTGCGGCGCTGAATCCAGCGGACGCATTTCTTGCGCAGGCGTTGTATCCCGCCAAACCCAAGTTGCCGCATATTCTGGGACGCGACGGCGTCGGCGATGTAGTGGCCGTCGGCGCGGGTGTTTCCAATGTGAAGGTCGGTGACACGGTCGGTATCCTGCGCTGCGATTGCGGCGTGGAGATGTGGGGAACGCTGGCCGACAAAGTGCTTGTGTCGGCGGCCAGTGTAGCGCCGCCGCCCGCAGGCTGGTCTCTAGAACAAACGGCCGCGGCTCCTCTAGTCTATTTGACGGCGTGGCAAGCGTTGACCCAGTGGAGCGATCCCCCGGCACAGCCTGAAGCGGGCTCGGTGTTGCTGGTCACTGGTGCCTCTGGTGGCGTGGGCACCGCCTCGGTGCAACTCGGCAAATCGATGGGCCTGACGGTGATCGCACTGTCGCGCAGCACCGAGAAAGGCGCGAAGTTGCGCGAGATCGGAGCCGATTTCGTGCTCGATCCGGCCGATCCCAACCTGCGCAAAGCCACGCTGGCCGCGATTTCCCCGAAGAGAGTCGACATCGCGGTGGACAGCGTGGGAGGCGCGCTGTTCAATCAAGTGATCGCGATGCTGGGATACGGCGGGCGCATCAGCGTAGTCGGCCGGAGCGCGGGCGAGGTGCCGGGCTTTAATACCGCGTCGCTATTTTTCAAACGCAATCGGATCGGAGGGGTCGCGGTTTCGGACTTCACGGCCGACGGTGCGCAGGCGGCGTGGAAAGAGATCACGGCAAGGTTGAGTGCCACGGGGCAGAAGCCGGTGGTCGATCACGTGTTCGCATTCGAAGAAGTGAAGCAAGCGTTCGCGCGACTGGCCGAGGGGCCGATGGGCAAGGTTTTGATACGGATGGTAAGCTAGCACCGGGAGAAAACGAATGCGACCAAGATGTGGTGCGTTATTGGCTTTAGCGTCGTGTGGGATTTTGGGTGCCGGCACCGCCGATGCTCCAGGTCCTGCGATCGGCGTACGCGCGATTATTCATTCGGTAGCGGACCTGGATAAAACGGTCGCGTTTTATCGCGATGGGCTCGGAATGCAGCCAGTGGGGCCCGACGGGAAACCCGTGACAGCCATGCCTGCGCCGCAAGCGCTGAACGAGGACCTCTCGAAGTTCACCGACACGCATGGCGCGAAGTTTCGCAACGCAACGTTTCATATTCCCGGCGCGGCGTTCACGCTGGAGCTGACCGAGTTCACCGGTATATCGGTCAAAAAAGCTGTTCCGCACATGCAGGATCCCGGTGCGGCGACTCTGGTGCTTACAGTGCGCGACCTGGATGCCGCGCTCGAAGGCGTGAAGAAGAACGGCGGATCGGTGTTGAGCATTGGCGGACAGCCGATGAAAATTGGCGGAGAAGCGAGCCAGAGCCGGTCCGTGTTCGTGAGAGATCCGGATGGATTCATGCTGGAATTGGCAAGCATCCAGCCGCCGCCGAAATCGAGCGCGACCGCGGACAGCAACATTTTGGGCGGCCGCATCGGCGAGACGATTAAAGATACCGATCAGACCATGAAGTTCTATCACGACGTGCTAGGTTTTGAGACCAAGCCCGCGCCGCCCGAATTTGCGACCAATCCGACCATCGCGTCGCTCATTAACGGAAAGGGAGCGCAGTGGCGCATCAGCTCGGCCAAAGTGCCGGGCACGACAGTGGATTTCGAGCTGCTCGAATTCAAGGACGTTCCGCGTAAGGATTTCGAACTGCGAGTACCGGATACTGGATCGCCCGCGGTGTCGATTCACGTAAAGGACGTGGAGAGCGCGATGAAGGCCGTGGCGGCGGGTGGCGGATCCATTGTGACGCGCGGCGGCGAACCGGTAAAGTTGGGGCCTGCGATGGGTGTTTTCGTGCGCGATCCAAACGGGCTTTTGATCGAGCTGATTCCCTAACTACAGAGAGCTGGGATTTCGGAAGGCTTCGCGTTGGAAACGGCAGCGACGATGTCGCCGCGCCCGGTGAGGGCTTGGAACTTTGCGGCCAGTTCCTCCCAACTAAGCGGATTTTCCGGATCGCCCTTGGGGTAGCGAATAAATTTTTCGTACCGCAGGCCGCCGGCAACTTCGATGGCGACAAAAGCCGGCCATTCTTTCGGGAAAGTCTCTTCGATGCGCGGATCTTTGACCAGCACGACCTTGTTGATCAGTTCGCGAACCTTGGGCGAGCGGGTCTTTTCGAGCGTGAATTGATCGAGACCCGCGGCGCCGTCGAGTGCCGCTACTGCCGCGCCGAAGGGCATCGAGAATTGAGCGTCTACGACGGATTCGGGATTGTATTTTTTCGAGTGTGGCTCGGCGACGAGTCCCCAACCGGCTTCGAGCACCGCGACTTCGATGCGATGGACCTGGCTGGCTTCGAGATTGTGGTCCCGCATCAGCTCGAGAATCGCATCAATGGGTCCTTGCATGTAACGGCAGCAGGCGTGCGGTTTGACGGCGGTATGGAGAATCTCGAACGATTGACCGAGGCCTGCGGTGAGGCGCTCGGGAATCGGATTTCGGGAATAACCGCGCAAAAAGCCGTCGCGGCCTTCCAGGATTCGAAGCGGTCCGGTGAAGCCTTCCGCCGCGAGCAGCGCCGCTTGAATGCCGTTCTGAGCCGCCAGGCCGGGATGGATCCGCTTGGTCCATGCGCCGTCCGCCAGGAACTCCATGGAACCGGCCGCCATGCTGCCCGCGATTCCAACGGCGGCAAGAGTTTCCTCACGAGTCAAGCCGAGCAGTTTCGCGGAGGTGATCGCAGCGCCGAAAACGCCGCAAGTGGGCGTCATGTGAAAGCCCAGCGCGTAATGTTCCTGAGGCTGGACGGCCATGGCGATGCGGGCGGCAGCTTCGAAGCCCGCTACAATCGCGGTGAAGAATGTCTCGGACGAAGTTTCAGGGATGGTTTCGGCGAGTGCGAGCGCGGCCGAGTACATGGTGGTTCCCAAGTGAATGGAGCCGGCGCTGTGCGTGTCGTCCTGCTCGATGGCATGCGACGCAGCTCCATTGGCCATCGCCGCGAGAGTCGGGATGGTGCGTATGCGAGTGTGGATCACCGTAGAGCATCCGTTCGCGCCGATTCGCTGGATCATGCGCTGAACCGCGGCCGAAGATGGTTCGCGCGAACCTCGAATCGCGCAGGCCAAATAGTCGACGAGGAAGTAGCGGGCGCGATCTAGAACCTCGGCAGGCAGATCGCTCGCTTGAAGCGGATGAAGAAAGCCGACTAACTCTCGCGTGTATTCTTTCATGCGGTTGGTTTCTTGGGTGCCAGGAATCGCCGCCGCAAGACGATCACGCGTTCGTTGCTCTGGTTGAAACCTCGCGTTTCAATGGCCACGATTCCGCGGTCGGGCTTACTTTGCGATTCGCGCTTTTCCAGCACTTCTGATTCAGCATATAGCGAATCGCCCGGGAACATGGGGCGCTCGAAGACGACACTCTCATAGCCGAGATTGGCGATGGTTTTGCCGCTGGTATCGGAAACGCTCATGCCGACCGTGAGACTGAAAATCAGCGTATCAAGAACCGGCCGCTTTCCGAAGGGCTGCGAGAGGGCGTAGTGCTCGTCGATGAACAGCGGATTCTGATTCATCGACATCAGTGCGAACAGCGTGTTGTCAAATTCGGTGATGGTGCGGCCGGGCCAGTGCTTGTAAACCGCGCCGACTTCGAATTCTTCGTAAAAGCGCCCGAATTCCACGGCTACCCATCCGCCTTATACTTCTTGAGCAAGTTGCGCGCGATGATCAGCCGCTGCAATTCATTAGTTCCCCCGCCGATCACAACCAGCGGCGCATCGCGATAGTAGCGTTCCACGGGGAAATCCTTGGAGTAGCCGTTGGCGCCCATGATACGCATCGCTTCGAACGACACCTCCGCCGCGGTTTCGGTGGCGAACAGCTTGGCCATGCCGGCTTCCAGGTCGCAACGTTCGCCGCGATCGCGTTTTTCGCACGCCGAGTAAATCAGGAGCCGCGAGGCTTCGATGTGAGTGGCCATGTCGGCGAGTTTATTCTGAATGGTCTGATATTCGGCGATTGGTTTGCCGAACGTGGTGCGTCGCTGCGCGTAGCGAATGGCTTCTTCAAAGGCGGCCCGGGCAATGCCGAGGCCGCGAGCGGCGACATTCAGGCGCTCGGCTTCGAGGCCGGTCATCACTTGTTTGAAACCCTGGCCTTCGACTCCGCCGATGAGGTTTTCCGCCGGCACGGGGAAATCGGCGAAATGCAGCTCGCAAGTTTCGACGCCTTTGTAGCCGAGTTTTTCGATGTCGCGGCTCACGGTCATGCCGGGCGCGCCTTTTTCGATCACGAAGGCGCTAATGCCGCGATGAGCAGGTTGGGTGGTGGGATCCGTCTTGGCAAGCAGAAGGAACGTATTGCCGTGACGCGCGTTGGTGATCCACATCTTGGAGCCATTGACGCGGTAGACGCCGCCGTCGCGCATGGCAGTAGTGCTGATGTTCTGGAGATCCGTGCCGGCGTTGGATTCGCTAAGGCAAATGCCCCCGCGCTTTTCGCCGGTTGCCATGCCGGGCAAAAACCTGCGCTTCTGTTCCTCGGTCCCGAAGTGCGCGACCACATCGCACATCACCGAATTGCTGCCGATCACGCCCGCCAGGCCGAGCCAACCGCGCGAAATCTCTTCGAAGATCATGGCGAACGTGGTGCTGTCGATGCCGGAACCGCCGTACTCTTCCGGAATGTTGAGTCCGAACAGTCCCATCTCTTTCATCTGGGCTACGAGCGCGTGCGGGTATTCATCGCGATGTTCCATTGCGGACGCGACGGGGATTACTTCGTTGTCGACGAACTGCCGGACGGTCCGGAGAATTAGCTCCTGCTCTTCATTGAGAGTTTTCACGGGCGGTCTCCCGTCATCCGATCGATTTCGGCATCGCTATAACCTGCTTCCCGCAAGATGGAGCGACTGTGTTCGCCGATAACCGGTGGAGGTGCTTGCGGCGCGGGCGGTGTGAGCGAAAGAGAGATCGGCAGGCGAGGCAAGAGGATCGGCTGTTCGCCAGTCAAGTCGATTTGCATGAACGCGTGGAGCGCGGCAGCTTGCGGGTCTTGCAAAACCTGGCCGGCGGTTTGAATTGCATCGTTGGCGATGTCGTATTGATTGAGGAGCGCCACCCAATGCGACGCCGGCTGCGAGCGAAGAACGGAGCCAATCAGATTTTCTAGTTCGTCGACGTTGGCAACGCGAGCGGGATTGGTTTCAAACCTCGGGTCGCTGGCCCATTCGTCGTGACAGAGCGCGGCGCACAGGCGCCGAAATTGGGCGTCGCTCGAAATACCGATCATGATTTGCCCGTCGGCGGTGGGCAGCGATCCATAGGGTGCGAAGGCCTTGTGGCGGGCGCCTTGCGGTGCTAGATCACTGCCGGTGAACTGGCGATAGACCAGATGATACGCCATGAACGCGAGGCCGGTTTGAAACAGCGAGGCATCGACACGCTGGCCTTTCCCGGAACGTTGGCGCTCGATCAGGGCGGCCAGAATGCCGAGCGCGATCCAGGTGCCGGTGGTCATGTCGAGGATGGAGACGCCGGTGCGCATGGGTTGACCTTCGCCCGTTCCCGTGACGCCCATGATACCGGTGCGGGCTTGCAGCACCGCGTCGTACCCGGGCTTGGTGTAATCTGGACCGCTGGGGCCATAGGCGGAAAGCGAGGCATAGATGATATCGGGCTTGCGCGCGCGAATGGCCGGTTCATCGAGACCGAGCCTCGCCGCCGTGCCACCGCGAAAGTTTTCGAGGAAGACATCGCAAGTGGATGCGAGGCGGAGCACCACTTCGCGTCCTTCGGGCTTGCCAAGATCCAGTGTGATAGAGCGTTTGCCGCGATTGAGCGCCACGAAGTATGCGCCCCATTCGCCACGATGCGGGCCCATGGCACGGCCGTCTTCACCGCCGGCACGTTCCACTTTGATCACGTCGGCGCCCAAATCCGAAAGAATCATGCTGGCCGTGGGACCGGCGACGATGGTGCTCAAGTCGAGGACGCGGATACCTTCGAGTACGGGGGCCAAGAAATCGAAGATACCATGGGCGCTCCTTAGCAGTCGCGCGCTCTTGGCAATTGGTGGGCGGGGCTTGTTGGTTGCCGCGTTGACTTACTCCGATCGTAGGGCCTGATTAGGATCGATGGAAGCGGCGCGGCGTGCGGGAATGAAACTGGCTGAGAGTGCGACGCCGGCCGAAAGCAGGGCCACGGTCGCGGACGTCGACGCATCGGTGGGACTCACTTCAAACAGCAAGTGCGAAAGGAAGCGCGTGAGCGCAAGCGCGCGTCGTGAAACACGTGTTCCAACCAGCGGACTCGCGGCATGCTGCCAGGATACCGCTGGTCAGGCGCGAGGTTCAGTCGGAGCTGGCGCAATCTGCACGGACGATACGGCCGATTGCAGCCGGGCAGCGATCGATTCGGCGCGGCGGACAAACAGGAACCCGTGATCGCCGGCCACCTGAAACGCGGTCTCGCGCCACAAACTGAGCCAGTGCTCGAAATGCGACGCGCTCAGAAGCGGCAAGCGCAAATGCGCTGCCATGGGGTTGCCTTTGTATGCCGACGAGCCCAGCATCACCGACGACCAAAACGTTCGCATGGTCGCAAGATGTGTGTCCCAGTGGTCTCCGATGGCGCCTTCGAAAATCGGTCCGAGCATGGCATCGCTCCGGACCTTGGCATAGAAAGTTTCCACCAGGCGGGCGATCTGTTGTTCGTTCATTCGCGCTCCTGACCTGCGTAACGTGATAACGCCGCCTGATCCGCGATCAAAATACGGCGCTGCTTGCCACCGCCGACCTGCTCAATGAGCCCATCACGCTCTAGACGCGCCAGCGTTCGCGACACCACTTCGCGCACCGAGCCCACGCGCTGGGCCAGTTCCTCGTTGGTGATGGAAAGCGCCACCTCGGCGCCGTCGGCTTGCGCCAGCAGGAAGCGCGCGACGCGCTGGCCCACCTGCTGAAGCGACAGTGTGTCCACCAGATCGGCATGGCCACGCAGGCGCTGAGCCATCAATTTCAGCGCAGTCAACCCGACCTCGGGATGCTGCAGCATGAAACTCCGCACGTCGGCCTTTGGCAGAAACAGGACCGTGGACGGCTCTTCGGCGACCGCGGTGGCGGGGTACGCTCCGTCGTCGAATACCGGCACCTCGGCCAGCGTTGCGCCTTCGCGCTCGACATGCAGCGTCTGCTCGCGCCCCTGCGCGTTCACGCGGAAAGCACGAATTCGTCCGGAAACGATCACAAATAGTCCCGCAGCTTTCTCCCCGGCCAAGAATAGCAACTCGCCCTGTGCCAACTCGCGCGTGCGAGCCAAGCCGGCCAGTTCCTTTAATCCTTCCGTTTGGAGACTGCCAAATAGCACGGTGCGGCTAAGAGCGGCTGCTTTGTCCACCGTCTACTAGCAGTATCATGCCAGACGCAGTCCCTGCGCCGTGACTTAAGTCATAGCCTGGGCGAGCGCGGTGAAATACAGTAAGAAAGGCGATGAGACTCAACTGGAGTGTGTTCGCGGGGATGGTTCTCGCGCTTGGCGCTGCGGCCGCGTTGTGGGCGGCGCACGACGACGCCATCGATTATCCATACATCCCCTACGATCACGCAGCGATTCAGTATCCGACGCAAGCGACCGACGACGCGATCGCCCGGCTCCAGCAAAAAATGGACTCGGGCGCGGTGAAGCTCGATTTCGACGCCAAGTTCGGCTACCTGCCGAGCCTGCTGAAGCAGCTTGGCATCCACATCGATTCGCAAATGCTGGTGTTTTCGAAGACTAGTTTTCAGGGCCCCAAGATTTCTCCCAAGAAGCCGCGGGCGCTGTACTTCAACGATAACGTCGCGGTCGGCTTTGTGCCGGAAGGCGATGTGATGGAGTTTGCTGCCACCGACCCAAAGCAGGGCGTTGTTTTTTACACGCTGGATCGGGAAAAGACGAACCAGCCGAGCTTCACGCGGCGCACCGATCAATGCATCGCGTGTCATCTGATTCCCGCCACGCTCAACGTTCCGGGCTTGCTGGCCACCTCGGTGATTCCCGCCCCGGACGGCTCGCCGCGATTTGCTGCCGCGGCTGTGATCGTCGATAGCCGAACACCGCTCGATCAACGCTGGGGCGGCTGGTACGTCACAGGGACGTCGGGTGGGCTGCAACATCGGGGGAACGCGATGGCGCCGAATCCCGATCAGCCGGACGCGTTGGATTTGAGGGGCACTCAGAATCTGACGAGCCTTCCTACCCGCGTCGATGCCGCGTCTTATCTTGCGCCGACCAGCGATATCGTCGCGTTGATGACGCTGGAACACCAGACGCGCGTGACGGACCTGCTTACGCGATTGGGCTGGGAGACGCGCATCGCGATGGCTGAAGGAAAGCTCAAGGAGTCGCGCGATCGTTTGGATTTTTTGGCAAACGAACTGGTGGCCTACATGCTTTTTGCGGACGAAGCTCGGATGCGCGATCCGATAGCAGGTGTTTCCACGTTCACCAAGACGTTCCCCGAGCGCGGGCCGCGCGATAAGCAAGGGCGGTCCCTACGCGATTTCGATCTACAAACGCGCTTGTTCCGCTACCCGCTCAGCTACATGATCTACGATCCGGCGTTCGATGCGCTGCCCGAGGCCGCCAAAGAGCAGGTATATCGCAAACTCTTCGATGTGCTGACGGGCCAGGACACGAGCGAGCGGTACGCGCGGCTGTCGGAGCAGGATCGGCGGGCGATTCTCGAAATTCTGCGGGACACCAAGCCGGATCTGCCGGGGTATTGGCGCGCGGAAAACGGTGGGTAGCGCCGCTCCTCACGCGCCTTTTATGGCGCAGGCAGGGCTAAGTCGACACCCTATGGAACGACGTGAGCATTCAACGAAAACGGCTGAGAGTGTAGGCCCACGGCATACTTGAAGCCGTACCAGGCGCTCTTCTCCGCGGTAGTTTGCAACGTCATTTGCCCGCCAGCGGTGCGCGGCAACGGGACCTGGTTGGACGACCCGACCGAGCTTTGAATTCGAACGGAAGTGGCGGAAGGTGGAACCGCAACGACGCCACCGTTTGACATCGCCACAGTTTGGTCACCAGCTTCGGTGCTGAAGACAACCCGGGGCTGAGTGCCAGCTAAATCCGCCGGAAGCTGGACCTTCAGGCTTCTGCCAGCGACCGCATCGTCGGCTGCAAATACCGCGCTAGGGAAAAAGAGGGAAGCAGCGCTCGGTGCCGGCGCCGATCCGTGGGATGCGATCACGGTCACGAGCGAGGGAAGTCCCAAGCCTACGTAGAAGACTTTTTTCAAATCCGTCTCTCCCCACACCGCGGCGACGCAGGCGCCTAGAAACGCGAACAGGCCGATCCCCAGAATAATGGAGGCGTTGAGTTGGCCGATGGAACTATTTCCATTCACGAAATCGATCGCGAGTCTGATTAAGGTTGGAGATATTCCACCCAGCGCTCCGGCCGCAATAATTTTCGAAGTCATTTGAGACCTCCGTTTCGCAGCTTTTTCATTCGCCAAACTTCACGCGATGCGCCGCTAGAAAAAATCGCACCAGGCGCAGAATGTAGCGATTATTTGATAATATTGCTGAAAATATAAATTTGCAATGGTCTAAGTCAGATAATCGTTAACAGGCAATTACCGGGGCGCAACTGTCGGAGTGCTTACTGTGCGCTAGCGAGAAGCAGTCTTGCCTTAAGGAAATATCGCCGCGCAGCGCCCCAACATGTGAGCGCTAGCCTGTCTCATCCGGTTTTTGATATCGTGGGCCTTTCTTGAAGGAGAAGCGCCCGATGATGGTCCCGAAGATGCTTCGATGCTGTTGGTTGATGGCGACGGCCCTGTCCCTGGCGATCGCGCAGCAGCCCAAGCACGTGGACGACGCGGCGCTAAAAAATGCGGGCCAAAGCGGCGACGAATGGCTCACCTACGGCTACACGCAAAGCGAGACGCGCTACAGTCCGCTGGATCAAATCAACGCGAACAACGCAAAGCGGCTGGGATTGGCATGGTCCTACGATGTGGGCGCGGGTGGCGGCGGCCAGGAAGCGACGCCCTTGGTTTGGAACGGGACGATCTACGGAATCACCAACTGGAGCGTGGTGTTCGCCGTGGATGCACGCACCGGAAAAGAGCGCTGGCGATGGGATCCCGAGGTAAATCAAGATGCCGTGCGGCCGGCGGTCTGCTGCGGCGTGGTGAATCGCGGGATCGCCATTTATCAAGGCATGATCATCGCGCCGGTGATCGACGGCCGATTGCTGGCGCTGAAAGCGGAGACGGGTAAGCCGGTATGGGAGGCGCGGGTCGCTTATTCGCAAGATGAGTACACCATCACAATGGCGCCGCGCATCGCCAATGGAAAAGTGATCGTAGGCGTCAGCGGCGGCGATCATCCCAAGCGCGGCTTCTTCGACGCCTACGACGCTATCACCGGCCGCCGCCTGTGGCGCTTTTACACCGTGCCGGGCGATCCTTCGAAGCCCTTTGAAAATTCCGCCATGCGCAAAGCTTCCGCGACCTGGGATCCGGAAGCGTGGAAGTTGGGCGGCGGTGGAGCGGTGTGGGATGGGATCGCGTACGATCCGGAGACGGACCTGGTCTACGCGGGCACCGGCAACGCGGAGCCCTGGCCGGAGGAATTCCGAGGGTCCAAAGGGAAGGACAGCCTGTACGTTTGTTCCATCCTGGCGGTGCATGCTTCTACCGGCGAGTTGAAATGGCACTACCAGACCACGCCCGACGATACCTGGGACTTCGACAGCGTCCAGCAGATGATGCTGGCGGATCTAGTCATTGGTGGGCGGCCGCGCAAGGTGATCATGCAAGCCAGCAAGAACGGTTTTTTTTATGTGCTGGATCGCGTCACCGGCGAGTTCATCTCCGCGGAGCCGTATGCCAAGGTTAATTGGGCGAAGGGCGTCGATCCGAAAACGGGCCGGCCCATCGTGAATCCGGAAGCCCGCTATAGCCACGAGCCGCTGACGATATTTCCGTCCGCGGGTGGAGCACACAACTGGTCGCCGATGTCGTTCAATCCGGCGACGGGGCTGGTATACATTTCCGGGAACACAGGCAGCAGTTGGACGTTTGCGAGCGTCGATAAATTCGAATCCAAGCAAGACAGGACCTCGAATAACGGGCTGGTACGCCCCATGCCGAAGCCGCGTGAAAACAATCTTGCGGTGATTGGTCCCCAGCCGCTTCCAGGGCCAGGTAATGTCTTAACCGGAAGTCTGGGCGCGTTGATCGCGTGGGATCCCGTGGCGCAGCAGATTCGTTGGCGAATGACGGGCGGCGGCGGAATCGGCGGAGGGACCGTCAGCACGGCCGGCAACCTGGTGTTTCAGGTGATCAACGACGGACGGCTGATGGCTTACAGCGCGGACAAAGGCGAGAAGCTGCTCGAGGTGGCGACGGGACTGAAGAGCGGCATGGGTCCCCCGATCACGTATCAAGTGGACGGCAAGCAATACGTGGCGCTAATGGGCTGCATCGGCAGTGTGGTTGGCAACCCGGGTCCGCAGAATACGGCGATTGCGACGCCACCGAAGCTGCTGGTGTTCGCGCTCGATGGGACGGCGCCGCTGCCCAGTGCGACCAAGTAGGTGAGCCTCGCCATCCCATGCCCACTATCCTGACGCACGCTGTGGCCGGCGTGGCCATCGCGCAAGCCGTGGCTCCTTGCTCGCGCCGGGCCGAGATCGGTTGGTTCGCCGCGGGGTGCGCGATGCTGCCCGACGTGGACGTGCTCGGGTTACGTTTTGGGATTCCCTACGGCGATCTGCTCGGGCATCGAGGATTAACGCATTCTCTTCTGTTCGCCGGCCTGGTGGCCGCAACCGTCGCGCTCTTGTTAAGGCACAAGGATCTGACTGGGGACCTTCAAGTGTTCCTCTGTCTTTTTGCCGCGACAGCGTCGCACGGCATCCTGGATGCGTTTACCAACGGAGGACTGGGGGTCGCGTTCCTGGCGCCGTTTGATTCGGCACGCTTCTTCTTCTGGGCCCGTCCCATCCTGGTCTCGCCTCTGAACGTAGGCGCCTTCCTGACGCGACGGGGTATTTTAGTCTTACTGAGCGAAATGGAATGGATTTGGATGCCGTCGATGGCGGTGATTGCCGCCTCCCGAATGTTTCGCTGCCGGGAGCGGGCGCGACCCGCAGTCTCGTGGTACATTTGAGCTTTCACTGGCCGCGTCGCATGTCCGTACAGATCTTATTGCAGGGCAAGCTGTTGGGTGTCGAGGAGTTTCTGCCATCCGGCCAGCCTGCCGAATCCCTCCTCACCGGCCGCCTGCGCTGGGTCAGCTTGCTCAGCGAAATTTTGCCCCGCGCGCTGATCGCCGAACTCGGACTCTCGAAAATGTTGCTGGGATCGAGCGGCGGAGAGCAGTTTCTGGTGGTTCTACCCGAGGAAGTGCGGGCGCAGACCGAAGATTTTCTAGTAGCTGCGCGCGCCGGCATTCGCGAACTGAGCCAAAATCGTTTGGAATTGTTCTGGGCTATCACGGAAAATCTCGGCGATTGGACCGTGGTTCGCAAGCGGTTGAACGAGGAGTTCCAGCGCAAGCAGGGAACGCCGCTCGCCTCCACTGGCCTTACTCAGGCTCCCGCGCCGCAGGAAGCGGAGCCGGCTTACTTCGAAGATCTAGGCCGCACGTTGCGCGATGCCTCGAGCGTTGGCTGGTCGCCCGAATCGCCGGCCATTATCCTCACTAGCGGCGGAAAGCATTCCTGGATTATCGGAACTTCGCCCGATGCGGTGCCGCTCGCTCGCCACACCGCGCTTACCGACGATGGTCGGGAGGCGGCCACGGCTCCGGTTCTCGCGTCCCGTGCCGAGGGCCTGCCGGTTTGGGGCGTTCTGCGAGGCGATGTGGACGGCTTCGGAATCCGCATGCGCCGGTTGCAAAGCATCGAAGAGTACGTGCAGCTTTCCGTCCTCTATAAGCAATTCTTCGCCGGCGAAGTGGAAGTGCTTTGCTCGCTGCCCGAGTTCTGGCGTAGAGTGAATTTGCTCCATACGGGCGGCGACGACTTCGCGGTGTGTGGCGCCTGGGACGCGCTGATCGGCTTTGCGCGCGAATTGCAGCGACTGTTCCAGCGTTTTACCGAAGAGCACCTCAAGGAATTTCCCGGACCGGAGGGCAAGACCATCACCATGGCGCTGGCGCTGGCTCCGGAACTGGACACGCCGCTGGGTTCGGTGTATGGCCGGTCGCGGGACCGTTTGGAGATCGCCAAGTCGGCCGACAAGGACTGCTTCTATTTGCTGGGCCGCACGCTCGAATGGAAGCAGCTGGCCGACGCAGCCGAGTTGAAGGACGAGCTGACGGCGATGGTGCGCGAGTTCGGTGTCGCGCCGCAGTATATTCGCGATCTGTGCGGCATTTACCGCGAAACGCGCCGTGCGCCGGGCGCCAAGCGAGTGGAACGTCCCTGGCGTTTCCATCGCCGCTTGCTTAGGATCTTATTTGGTCCACGGCCAGGCAGTTCGCGAGCGCGCGATTTTCAAAAGGCGCGCGCCAGTTTGATCGCCGATCTGGTGGGCAAGAATCCCGCCAACATCAAGTTGCGTCCGTCAGGCCGCGTGGCGCTAGAATGGGCGAGACTGTCCACGGAAGGCCCGGCGGAAAGTTAGCGAACGGGCA
>JBKQHJ010000184.1:0-32875 GCA_052148835.1 Bryobacteraceae bacterium | reverse complement strand
CAGGGCAAATTCCTAGCGATGCTGTGGATCTTCATCGCTGTAATCATGGCGGTGTACTTCGCGGTCCTGCTACAGATGGAAATTGCGCGCGTCGTCATCATTCTGGCCTTCAGCGTACTCGGTATCCTGGGGAGCTACGGCGTCGCATGGTTCGGCATTCGGGTGAACACGTTCGCCAATTCGCGCACGGCGTTCGCCAGCCTGACGGGCAAAGCGTATCCCTGCAATTCCATTCCGTTGAAGGCCGGCATGAGCATCGGCATGATGCTGATCAGCATCGAGCTGGTGATGATGTTGTTCATTTTGCTGTTTATCCCGGGCGATTACGCGGGACCTTGCTTCATCGGATTTGCGATTGGTGAATCGCTGGGCGCAGCGGCGTTACGCGTGGCGGGCGGCATCTTCACCAAGATCGCGGATATCGGCGCCGACCTGATGAAGATCGTGTTCAAGATCAAAGAAGACGACGCGCGCAACCCGGGCGTCATCGCGGATTGCACGGGCGACAACGCGGGCGATTCGGTGGGACCGAGCGCCGACGGATTCGAAACGTATGGGGTGACGGGCGTCGCGTTGATCACCTTCATCCTGCTGGCGGTGAACAGTCCGCTGGTTCAAGTGCAATTGCTGGTGTGGATCTTCGTGATGCGCGTGGTGATGGTGATTTCCTCCGCCGTCTCCTATTTCATCAACGAAGCCGTTGCCAAGAGCCGCTACGGCAACGTCGCCAAGATGGACTTCGAAGGCCTGCTCACCTCGCTGGTGTGGCTGACGTCGGTGGTTTCCATCGCCGCAACCTACTTGGTGTCCAGCCAAATCATTCCCGATCTGGGTGGCGACACCACATTGTGGTGGAAGCTTTCTTCGGTGATCACATGCGGAACGCTCGCGGGCGCCATCATTCCCGAACTGGTAAAGGTTTTCACTTCCATGAACTCGCGCCACGTGCGGGAGGTGGTGATTTCGTCCGAGGAAGGCGGGGCTTCGCTCAACATCCTGTCTGGCTTGGTGGCTGGTAACTTCAGCGCCTTCTGGCTGGGACTGGCGATGATGGTGTTGATGGCAATTGGAGCCTGGATTAGCGGCTTCGGCTTCGGCGCGCTGATGGTGGCGCCTGCGGTGTTTGCTTTCGGATTGGTCGCGTTCGGATTCCTGGGCATGGGCCCGGTGACGATCGCGGTGGATTCTTACGGCCCCGTCACCGACAACGCGCAATCGGTTTTCGAGCTTTCTACCATCGAGAATATTCCCAATATTTCTGGCGAGATCCAGAAAGATTTCGGATTCAAGCCCGACTTCGAGAGGGGCAAGGAAAATCTCGAAGAGAACGATGGCGCGGGCAATACGTTTAAAGCCACTGCCAAGCCGGTGCTCATCGGAACCGCGGTGGTGGGCGCTACCACTATGATTTTTTCGATCATTGTCGCGTTAACCGACAAACTGAATCCCGAAAAGTTGGCGAACATTTCGATCCTGCACGCGCCGTTCCTGCTGGGATTGATCACCGGCGGTGCGATCATCTATTGGTTCACCGGCGCGTCCATGCAAGCGGTGACCACGGGCGCCTATCGCGCGGTGGAGTTCATCAAAGCCAACATCAAGCTGGAAGGCGTGACCAAGGCATCGGTGACGGATAGCAAGAAAGTGGTGGAGATCTGCACACAGTATGCGCAGAAGGGCATGTTCAACATCTTCCTGACGGTATTCTTCGCGACGCTGGCGTTTGCGTTCGTGGAGCCGTACTTCTTCATCGGCTACCTGATTTCGATCGCGCTGTTCGGACTCTATCAAGCCATTTTCATGGCGAACGCAGGCGGCGCTTGGGATAACGCGAAGAAGATCGTGGAAACGCAGATGAAACAGAAAGGAACTCCGCTGCACGATGCCACGGTGGTGGGCGACACGGTGGGCGATCCGTTCAAAGATACTTCGTCGGTGGCTCTGAACCCGATCATCAAGTTCACGACGCTGTTCGGTCTGCTGGCGGTGGAGCTGGCCGTTTCGCTGACGCGCGATGAGAGCGCCGTATTTACCGACGTGCTGGCGGCGGTGTTCCTCGCAATCTCGCTGTTCTTTGTTTATCGATCTTTCTACGGTATGCGCATCGAGCGGGAGCGGTAACGTTCGCTCACGGTTGACTAACCGTCACGTTGAAGCATCCTACGCGCCCTGGCAGTCAAACTTGCGGAGGATGTCGCAAATGAAGAGAACCCTTTTATTCAGCAGCGTGGCTAGCGCAGGTTTACTAGTATTTTCATTAACGTCGATGGCGCAGGATCGGCCTCCCGACCAAGATTCTTACCATAGCGACCGGGACACTTATTTTCACGGCGAACAGTGGCGGGGCCATTTGTTTGAGCGCGTCAAGGAAGACGTAGCTCACGTCCGCGAGGTGACCTGGCCGAGCGGGGGCGATCAATACCGTCTGGACCGGACTGTGGATCAACTAAACCAGCTACAAGCCAAGCTGGCGGATCATGTTTACGACGAGCGCGATTTGGACGACGTAATCGGCGTGCTGTCGCGCGTGGTGACGGATAACCGAATGGCGCCGCGCGATCGCGATATGTTGACCGACGATTTGAGCCGTTTGCGCGATTATCGCGAACACCACGCCGACTGGGATCGCTAAGTCTGCTTCTTCAGTAGCACTGCAACAAACTCGGGGTCGGAGGCGGCCAGGACGTTCTTCGGAACGTAGCAATACCCCTGGTCGCCCCAATCCGTGCCCCACGAATTCTTGATCGTATAGAAATTCCCGATGTATCCGACAATCAGCATCGCGTGGCGGCCGTGGCGCCCAGATGGAGCTTCGGCGGCATCGAACCTGCCATCGCGGCCGACGCCGGAGAATCCCTCGCCGGTGTTCATGGAAACGTGCACAGGACATCCGGCGCTCAGAACCTTTTTGACGTCGTCCAGTGCGATCGGCAGAGGAGCCGCTTCCAGACGATACCGCTCCGCGTCGGCTTCGAGTTGCTCCTCGCGTTTGAGCGGAGCCGGGCGATCGTCCGGCCATAGTTCTTGCCGGCACGTTCCGTTCTGGACGAGCACTTGTCCCGGATCCGGACCACCGACGGTTCCATCGCCGCCTTGGAAGGCAAATCGGTAATCGCGCTCGTCGCCCTGCATGCGCTGGAATTCGAGCATGGTGAAGTTGGGAGACAGGCGCGTGGCAGCGTCTTTCGAATCGGGATTCAAAATATTGCGCGACATCTCCGTGGCATGCGTCCAGGCGAAAGCGGAGCAACGGCTGGTCTGGCCTTGATCGCCGATGGGCGTAGCATATTTTCGAAGATCCACCGCGTCCTTCTCGGCGATGTTCGCGAATGCCGGCGGCAGCGGCTGCGGGTCCACGCGGTCGCCCTTCTCCGGTACGGAGACATCGATATTGTTCCAATCGATGCCCGTGTAGCGGGCCATGAGCAGTGCGAGAGCGGCTTGCGTTAACACTCCGAACGCGACCAACCGGCCGTCTCGCTCGAACAATTGAACGGTGTCGGAAGCTCCGGGCGCAAGTTGATCGAAGCCCTGATTGAAAGCCACGTCCTGGTAGGGTTGAAAACCCTCATCGATTTTCTGCTGCTCTAGCGTGTCGCCGAAGAAGGGATGATCGCCAAAGAGATTTTCGGCCGACGTTTGGTAGTCCTCGGTTGACCAACCGCCGGTGTCGTCCGCAAAATCGGCCGGCTCGGCGTTCGGGAAATCTTCGGCGCTGGCGAAAACGTCGTCGTCCACTGGCGGCAGATCGTCTTCCGAGGCGAACGTGTCGTCCAGATTGTCATCGTTGTTGCCGTCGTCCGTATCGCCGCCGTCTTGATCATCGCCGCCGTCTTGATCGTCATCGCCCTGGTCGTCATCATCGCCCTGATCGTCATCGCCACCGTCATCACCCTGGTCATCGTCGCCGCCGTCGCCGCCCTGGTCATCGCCTTGATCTTCATCGTACTGATCGTCGTAGCCGCCGTCGTCGCCACCGTTTCCAAAATCTCCAAAATCGCCGCCGCCGCCAAAATCGTCGCCCATGGAACCTCGAAACGATGGTTGCCGAGGTTTCACTTGTTTGTCAACCGGTGCGGCGTGAAACAGTGTTATGCTGGCCCAGTCGTTTGGAAATTCACTATGGAGGACAGATGAATCCGCAGGAAGTTTTGGAGTTTGCGAAAAGCAAAGAAGTTCACCAAGTCGATTTGCGCTTCACGGACCTGCCCGGTATGCAGCAGCACGTCTCCTATCCCATCAGCCAGCTCACCCAGGACTCTTTTGAAGAGGGTTTCGGCATCGATGGATCCAGTATCCGCGGTTGGGCGGCAATTAATGAGAGCGATATGCTTCTCATCCCGGACGCGAGCACCGCGTTCATCGATCCCTTTGGAGAGATTCGTACGCTAGTGATGACGAGCGACGTCATCGATCCAATTACGCGCCAGCATTACGAGCGCGACCCGCGCTGGATCGCGCGCAAAGCCGAGAGCTATCTGAAAAACAGCGGCCTGGCGGACACCGCCTACTTTGGCGCGGAGGCCGAATTCTTTATTTTCGACAACGTGCGTTTCGATCAGGATCAGCACTCCGGCTACTACTTCATCGACGCCGAGGAGGGCCGCTGGAATTCGGGACGCGAGGGCGAGAATCTGGGCTACCGGCCGCGCTACAAGGAAGGCTATTTCCCCGTTCCGCCGACCGATCATTATCAAGACCTGCGCGCCGAGATGGTAGAGACCATGATCCGATGCGGGATCAACATCGAGTGCCATCACCATGAAGTAGCGACGGGCGGCCAGTGCGAGATCGATCAGCGCTTCGACACGCTGATCAAATCCGCGGACAACATGATGATGTATAAGTACATCATCCGTAACGTCGCGTATCAGTACGGCAAGTCGGTGACGTTTATGCCCAAGCCGCTGTTCGGCGACAACGGCAGCGGGATGCACACGCACCAGAGCTTGTGGAAGGACGGTAAGCCGCAATTCGCCGGCGATGGATACGCCGGGCTAAGCCAAATGGCGCTGCACTATATCGCCGGATTATTGAAGCACGCGCGGGCGCTCTCGGCGATCATCGCGCCGACCACGAATAGCTATAAGCGGCTGGTGCCTGGCTATGAAGCGCCGGTGAATCTGGCGTACTCGCGGCGCAACCGGTCGGCCGCGGTTCGCATTCCAATGTACTCGGCGAGTCCCAAGGCGAAGCGATTGGAGTTTCGACCGCCGGATCCATCGGCGAATCCCTACATGGCTTTTGCCGCGATGCTAATGGCGGGGATCGATGGGATTCTCAGCAAGGCGGACCCGGGCGAACCGCTGGATAAAGACATCTACGATTTGTCGCCCGAGGAGATGAAAAAGGTACCGTCCATGCCGGCCTCACTCGAGGAGGCGCTGGGGTGTTTAGAGGACGACCACTCGTTCCTGCTCAAGGGCGATGTGTTCACCGAGGAGCTGATCGAGACGTTCATCAGCTACAAACGTCGGAATGAGGCGGATGCTATAAGGTTGCGGCCGCATCCGTACGAGTTCGCGCTGTATTACGACATTTGATTCCGCTCCCTCACGGTCGCGGGTCAGGGGCAGTCGCGCTTCAGAGCCGCGCGCGTGAGCATGCGGGCGTTTATTGGCGTTGGAAATAGAGAGTCTCAGAGGGACGGCCGGTGCGATCCACTTGCAGCATCATGGATCCGTCGCCGGCCAGGCTATATCGCTCCACGGTGGTGATGCCTTCGTGGGTGGTCGTAACCTTCAACATATCGCCTTCCCATTTCGCTTTGCTCTTAAAGCCGGGCTCTTTAATAGAGGCGTTATGGCGTGAGTCCGTGGCGAAGCTCGTGGACACGGTGCTGTTGCCGTTATCGAGATTGAAATTACGCTCCACCCAGATGTTGCCCTCGCGGTCGTTGATGGAAACCGTACCGGTTTGGATGGCCGGCTCCCCGTGCAACTCGCTGCGCGCCGGTACCAGCTGCCACATTCCGTTCAGCTGGCGATGATTGTTCGCGAGCGCCGCGGCAGCAAAGAACGTGAACATTGAAACCACACCTAGGAAACTTTTACAAACTTCTGGCCACATGATGCCTCCTGAGCATCAGTCGTGCAAATCAGCTGCCAAAGTCCTGGGTTCTAACTGTGTCAACCTGTCAGTTGGAAGAGTTGAATAGTACCACCGGCTCGCTTGCGCGCGTCGCCTTCCGTTATCCCAACTTCCGCTTGTTCATGACGGCGCGATTTTTGGCGATCGTGTCGTCGGAGATGATTTCGGTGGCGGTGGGCTGGCAGATTTATGCGCTCACACATCGGCCGCTGGATCTTGGGCTGGTCGGGCTGGCACAATTCGCGCCCGGCGTCCTGCTGTTCCTGGTTGCGGGGCATACGGCGGACCGGCACTCGCGGCAAATAATACTAAGAATCTGCTACGTCGCGTTCGCACTTTGCGCGGCAGCCCTGCTGGCGCTCACCTGGCACGGGCTCGCAGCGGTGTGGCCGATTTACGCGGTTTTGCTCGGGAACGGCGCGGTCCGAGCGTTCAACGGACCGGCCAGCCAGTCCTTTTTGCCGCAATTGGTGAAGGCGGAACATTTCGCGAACGCGGTGACCTGGGGCTCATCGTTTTTCCAAACGGCGACCATCCTGGGGCCCATGGCCGGCGGGCTGATCTACGGCTTTGTAGGGAGTGCCGCGCCAGTGTATGCCTGCGCGACCATCGCGTATGGCGCGGCCGTAGTGCTGCTGTCGGCCATTCGCGTGAACCTGGCGCCGCGCGCGAAAACGGAGGTGTCGTCAGGCGTGATCCTGGAGGGGCTTCGCTACATCTGGCGCAACCAGCTGATTCTCGGCTGCATGTCGCTGGATCTTTTTGCCGTGCTGTTGGGGGGCGCGGTGGCGCTGCTGCCGGTTTATGCCCGCGAGATCCTCCGCACTGGCCCGAATGGATTGGGAGTGCTGCGCGCCGCCCCTGGCCTGGGCGCCGTGACGGTTGCGATCCTGATAGCCCACTATCCGCTGCGGCGGAAGGCCGGCCGGAGCATGCTGTACTCGATCGCGGGATTCGGCGTGTTCACGATTGTTTTTGGTTTATCGCGCAATATCGCACTGTCGCTGGTGGCGTTGATTTTAACCGGGGCGTTCGACATGGTCAGCGTGATTGTCCGTTCGTCGCTGGTTCAGCTCAGGACGCCCGATGAAATGCGCGGGCGCGTGAGTGCGGTGAACATGCTGTTTATAGGGGCCTCGAACGAAGTGGGCCAATTCGAATCTGGAATCACGGCGCAATGGTTCGGCGCGGTCCCGGCCGTGGTGTTGGGCGGCGCGGGAACGATTGCGATTGTGCTGGCGTGGAACTGGCTGTTTCCGGCGCTGCGAAGTGTCGATAAGCTAGGAAAAGAGCATTAGCGTGAAGTTGCAATGACCGGATCCATCGTTCAAATCAACGTTTCTCCGGGAGGCGTTCCCAAGCGGCCTATTGCAGAGGCCGAGGTGACGCCGGAAGGCATCCGAGGCGATTCGTGGGCGCATCCGCAAATTCACGGAGGACCCAACCAGGCTTTGCTCGTGATCACCAGTGAAGGTATCGATGAACTCGTCGCGCAAGGTTTTCCCGTTTTCGCCGGCGCTTTGGGTGAAAACCTCACCACCGCGGGACTGGATCGCCGCCAGATGCGCATCGGGCAGCGCTATCGTGCCGGCGACATAGTACTCGAAATCTCAAAGATGCGAAGTCCGTGCGCAACTCTGGATGTATATGGTCCATCCATTAAGCAGGCCGTCTATGACGCTCAGGTGGAGGCCAAAGATGCTTCGTCTCCTCGTTGGGGGCTTGCTGGGTTCTACGCGCGTGTGTTACGGAGCGGTTTCATACGGCCGAAGGATATAATTGAGTTGATAGACCAAGTCGTCTAACACCAATGCCGAGTCTGCTCGAAACCACAGCCCTGCGCGCGCCTGCTCACTTGCGCGGAGAAGCGGTCCTTCTTTCGCTGGGGCTTTCCGACGAACAATCGAAGATGTTGCTCGCGTCAGCCGCCGATGCCGACGCGGTGGTGCATTACCTGGCTAGCCTGAAGCAGCGTCACCCGGGCGTCTTCCAGGCCCTATTGGCGGCGCCAACGGCTCTAAAGTATTTCATCACGGTTGCTTCCTTTAGCCGCTTCCTTTCCGAGGAGATCTTGCAAAATCCGCAGTGGCTGGAGGAGGTCACTGGGATGAGCCGCGTTCTCACGGCGGGAGAGTACAAGAAGCGGCTGGGGAAATTCCTCAAGCATCAGACGAACATGAATCAGGCGGATGCGAAACCGCTGGCTTTGTCGCTGGCCCTGTTCCGCCGCCAGCAGATTCTTCGGATCCTGCTGCGAGACATACTCGGCCTCGGAAGTTTATCGGAGACCACCGAAGAGCTTTCAAATCTGGCCGACGCGATTCTCCATATCAGCTACAAGCGCATTCGCGCGGATCTGGTGGCCAGGCACGGGACGCCGCACTACGTCGACGAGAATGGCGAAGCGCGGGAATGCGGCATGTCGGTGATCGCGCTCGGCAAGCTGGGCGGGCGCGAGCTGAACTATAGCTCCGATATCGACCTGATGTTCGTCTACGCGGCGAATGGCGAGACGGACGGCGAACATCCGATCTCGAACAAGGAGTTTTACAAGAAGGTCGCCAATCACTACACCGAACTGCTTTCCACCTACACCGCCGAGGGCCTGTGTTATCGGATGGATTTGCGCCTGCGGCCGGATGGCAGCCTGGGCGAGGTCTGCATTTCGCTGGATGGCGCGAAGAGCTACTATCAAACCCGCGCTCGCGATTGGGAATTGCAGATGCTGATCAAGGCGCGCGTGGCGGCGGGCGATTCCGACGCCGGAGGCGAACTGCTGGACGCGGTAGAGCCGCTGATTTACTCCACCACGCTCGATTTTTCGGCGGTGGAAGAAGTGTCGGCGACGCGTGAGCGCATTAGCGAAAAACTGAGCAAGCGGAAGCTGGGCAAGGCCGCGTTCGACGTCAAGCTGGCGCCGGGCGGCATCCGCGATATCGAATTTCTGGTGCAGTGTTTGCAGCGCTTGCACGGCGGCCGCGTTCCATGGCTGCGGCACGGCGGAACGATGCTCGCGCTCTCGCGCCTTAGCCAGAAGGATCTGCTTTCGGCAGCCGAATTCGGGCGTCTGATTGCCGCGTATCGATTCCTGCGCAATCTGGAGCACCGGTTGCAATTTGCCGAGGATCGCCAAACTCACACTCTGCCGACCGCGCCGCGCGAGTTGGATCTGCTGGCGAGAAAAATGCCGACTACCCAACTCGGCAGCGCTCCCTCGGGCGAAAAGCTGCTACAGGACCTGAACGCGCATCTGGAAGCGGTGCAGGAGATTTATGAGCGCGTGATCCATGCCCAGCGTCCGATCTACTACAGCCTGCCCCCGGCCGCCGAGCCACGGATCAACGCCCCGCAAATTGAGGCGCCGGACGTGGTGGAGCCGACGTCCAGCAATCTGATTCGCTTTCTGGACGAACGCGCGCCCGCGCTGGCCAAAGCTGTTTCCCAGGTGCAGTTGCGCCGCGGCGCCGGGGCGTTCGAGCATTTCCTGGAAAAGCTGATGCCGGATTCCAGATTGCTCGCGCTGCTGGATCGCGACCCGCAAGTGGCGCGCTTCACGCTCGACATTTTCGAACACAGCCCCTACTTCGCCGAGGAGCTGGTGCGCGTTCCCGAACTTATTGAAGAGTTTTGCCAACTGCCGGTTTCAACCGAACAGGCACAGGCCGCCAATTTCGACGACATTTCCGACCTGCGCCGCTACTTTCGCCGCGAGATGTTTCGCATCCAAGCCGCCAGCATCTGCCAGCGCGTTTCCGTATTCGAAACGCTGCAGCAAACATCCAATCTGGCTGATACCGCGATCGCAGCCTGCTACCGGATGGCGCTGGAACACACTGCGGCCACGCATCCGCCCGCGACCCCGGGCTATCCGCCGCGCCAGCAGCTCATGGTGATCGCTCTCGGCCGGTTGGGCATGCGGGAGTTCGACCTGGCTTCCGACGCCGACCTGGTGTTCGTGTTGCCGGACGCCGATCATGAGGAGCACGTGTTCTGGACGCGCGTGGCCGAGCGGATCGTCGATTTGATCACCGCCTACACCGGGTCGGGCGTCATGTTCACGGTGGACACGCGCCTGCGTCCGAACGGGAGCGCCGGCGGATTGCTGCAATCGGAAGCGGCGTATAAGGAATATTTCGCTAAGCACGCCGAGGCGTGGGAAGGCATCGCGTACATGAAGGCGCGCGCCGTGGCCGGTGACACCGAACACGCCACCACGTTTTTGAACGACCTGCAAAAGGTGGACTGGCGCAGATACGGGCAGAGCGGCCGCTCAAAGAAAGATCTGAGGCAAATGCGCCTGCGGCTGGAGAAGGAACAGGGTCCCGATTATCCGCTGAAAGCCGGGCACGGTGGATTCTACGATATCGATTTTTCGCTTTTGTTCCTGCGCTTAAAAGCGGGAGGCCTGTTCTACAAGGTGCTGAACACGCCGGAACGTGTCAATATCATCGAAGCCACCGGCCATCTGGAACACGCTGACGCAGAGTTCCTGCTGGATGCCGCGACTTTCTATCGCGCGGTGGATCATGCCCTGCGGGTTTATTCCGGCCACGCCGAAGCCAGCCTCCCGCATTCGGAATCGCACCTGCACGTGCTGACGGAACTGGTGCATCGCTGGACTCCGGAACATCGCAACGGGCAGCCGCTGAAGGCGGAACTGGCGAAGATTCAGAACCGAACGCGCGAGATTTTCGACCGGTTGTTTGCAAGCTGATTCCGCTTGCTCACGCGCCACCCGTCCGGTATTCTTCGAGTCGATGTTCTCCAGTGCACGACTTCCGGTCGCCTCCGGATGTGCTGCTGGCGCGCGGCTCGGTTAGGCTGGCCGTATCATATCGAAACGATCCTCGGTGCGCGTGTAGCTGTTGCCCGCCATGCGGCCGATGGCGCGCAGCTTGTCCTGGTCGATCCTATAGTTGTTGAAGTAAGCGTCGTCGATGTGGAACCGGACTACTTCGCCCAGCACCAGATTTCCGCCGTTGACCAAGGCGCTCATCGAGAGGGTGTACAGCAGCCGGCACTCCATGTTGATGTGGGACTCGGCCACGCGCGGCGCCTTCACGATATCGCTCGGAACCGGAGTGAGGCCTGAAACCTGAAACTCGTCCACTTCGGGCGGATAATCGCCCGCGCACAGATTCATCTTCGGTCCGAATTCTTCTGAAACGACGTTCACCACAAACTCGCGCGCCGCTGTGATGTTACGCAACGTGTCTTTGCGCGGGTCCGGCGTGGCGCGGTTGCCAACGGTGAAGACCAGCACCGGCGGGTGGGAACTGGCGACGGTAAAGAAACTGAACGGCGCCACGTTGAATGCGCCTTCCGGGCTGATGGTCGAAACGAAAGCGATGGGGCGCGGCACCACCGACCCGATCAGAAGCTTATAGACGTTCAAATAGTCCGTGGACGCGGGGTCGACGATCAATCAGCGAGTCTCCACGGGTTTCTGTTCCATCCAGCTGGTCCAATAGTCCTTCCATTCTACATCCTCACCCGCGGGCAGAACGTGAATCGGATTCAGACCGTCCAGCATGACGGCGTATTCATCGGTATGCGTTTTCTTTTTCTGATTGGCGAGCGCCTTGGGATGTGGCCCGTGATGGATGCCGCGCGGATGCAGCGTCGCCATACCGGCTTTGATATTGTCTTTGCTGAAAAAATCGCCGTCGTGATAGAAGATGAACTCGTCATAGTCCGTGTTGCGATGGAAGAAGGGAACGCGCAGCGCATCCTCGTCTTCTTCGAGCGGACGCGGCAGGAAACTGCACACCACGGCGCCTTCGGTAACGAACGTGGTGTGAGCGCTGGGAGGCAGATGGGCGCGATGGCTCATCACCGGCCGGATGTCGCGCATGTTGATCTTCCACACCGTCAGGTCGCCCTTCCAACCAACCACGTCGATGGGATTGAACGGATAGAACACCTTCGAAATCTCGTCGTCTACTTTGATCCGGACTTCCCATTCGTTGTGATCGTCAAGAAGCGGAGAGGGCTCGGGCGTCACGATGGCCGCCGGATCGTACAGCGCGTGCTGACCCAGTAGTCCCTTCTCCGGCTGCTCAAACTCGTGTTTGGACTGGATGATCAAAAAGAAATTGTCGCGGGTTTCCGGCACGATCCGGTAGGTGACGGCGCGCGGGATGTTGATGTAGTCGCCTGGCTCAAAATCGAGCGGTCCGAAATCGGTTTCGATCTGGCCGCGCCCGCGATGGATGAAATAGAGCTCGTCGCCATCGGCGTTGCGGAAGTAGAAGGGCATCGGTTCGGCCCGGCGTGACACCGATAAGCGGATGTCGGCGTTTCCCAGAAACTCAGCCGGCTGTCCTGCGGCGTCGTTCATATCGGAAGGCTTCAACCGGTTCAGATCGAAGCAGTGCGGACGCAGCTTGCCTTCAAACCGAATCCAGCCGGTGGGCGGATGGGCATGGTAGAGATGAGCGGATTTGCCGTAAAAACCCTTGCGGCCGTGTTCCTCTTCGAACGTTCCCTCGGGCAGGCCGACATGGGCCTGGTTGGTGGTTTTGCCTTTTTTGAGCGGATACATGTTGCTCTCCACTTCCAGTATAGGCCCCATGGGCGGCATCGCCCGGGCAATAACACCACTTGCGCGTGGTGCCATTTGGAGCGATGATATGGACGGAGAGCGACTATGAAAAGCTCCGCAGTTAGTTTGGGCTTGACTACCAACGAGTCCTCGTTTATCGAGCAAGCAAAACGCGAGGGGCAGCTCTATATCGAGCAGCCTTACGATTTGTACTCCGAAGACAACCATGAGGCTTGGCGTAAACTGTATGCGCGGATGTTGCCGCGCTGGGATCGTTACGCTAACGAGCATTTCCTCAAGGGCATCCATTCCCTATGCCTGGATCCAGATCGCATCCCGCGCCTGGAAGATGTGAATCGATTCTTGAAGCCGTTGACCGGGTTTCAAACCAAGGCCGTCAGCGGATATGTCCCCGCGTTCGTGTTCTTCGATTGCCTCCGCAACCGCGCCTTCCCCACCACCGTTACTATTCGCCGTTCCGACCAGCTGGATTACCTTCCGGAGCCGGATATTTTTCACGATGTGGCCGGCCACGTTCCCATGCACACCGACAAGCATTTCGCCGAAGCTCTGGTGCGTTTTGGCGAATGCGCCCACACAGCAGCGCAGATAGCGGCCGGGATTCGAGGACCGGATACGCGGACCCATTACCTTACCAGCGTCATCAAAGCCATGGCTCGGTTTTTCTGGTTCACCATTGAGTTTGGCCTCATGCGCGGCCAGGATGGTCTTCGCGTGTATGGCAGTGGCCTGCTGAGTTCCTATGGCGAGATCGCGCATGCCATCGAAGCGCCGGAAGTGCAGCGCCACCCGATCCAGCTCGAATGGGCCATCAATCAAGGCTTCGAGATCAATCACTACCAGCCGCTGTTGTTCGTTGTGGATTCGTTCGACCATCTGTTCGGCCTGGTGGATCAGCTCGAAGACTGGATGAAAGCCGGGAAGCTGAGCAACGTGGCGCCGGGCGATCCCGCGGTGAACGAGGAAGATCTGAAGAGCTTCCTGCACGCCGAGCTGGAATAAGATCGGCCTGAATTCGCGCCATAATAGAGGCATGCGATTTCGCATAGCCTTTTTGTGCCTCCTCACCGCCCTGGCCCTCGGGGCGCAAACCCCATCCCCCTCGCCCGACGCCTGGAAGACTGCCGAGACTCTCGGCAATGTCGATCTTTCGGACCTCACGCCGGTACAGAAGAAAGCCGTGCTCAAGATCCTGCGCGAGGAAGATTGCTCCTGCCAGTGCGGCATGAAGACGGCCGAGTGCATCATCAAGGACACGAACTGCTCCTACAGCCGCGCGCTGGCGAAAATCGCGATTCAAGGCGTGAAGGACGGCAAGAGCCTGATGGAGATCAGCAAGCTGATGGATGCATCGCCCAAGGCTCATCGGCCGAAAGTGCTGGAAGATCCGGTGACGATTCCCGTAGCCGGTTCGCCGGTAAAGGGTCCCGCCGATGCCCGCATCACGCTCATCGAGTTTTCCGATTTTGAATGTCCGTACTGTTCGGCGGCCGAGAAGCAGGTGGATATCGTGATGGCGGCGTATCCGAAGGATGTGAAGCTGATCTACAAGCAATTCCCGCTTTCCATGCATCCTCACGCGCAGATAGCGGCCGAGGCGTCGCTGGCGGCGCGCGAGCAGGGCAAGTTTTGGGAGATGTACGAACTCCTGTTCAAGAATTTCCGGCAACTCTCGCGCACCAATATCCTGGCGATAGCCAAGCAACTCGGCCTGGATATGGATAAATTCCAGGCGGACCTCGATTCGGGCAAATTCAAGAAGGAAGTCGACAAAGACATTGCCGATGGCGAGGCTGCGAATGTGTACGGGACGCCGGCGTTTTATATTAATGGCAAGCAGTACAACGGAGAAGTATCGCTGGCCGCGCTAAAGCCAATTCTTGCCGCGGAATTGAAGGGCGAAAAAGAGAAGACCGTCGCCGCGAAGTAGGCGTCCGGCTTACAGATTCCCGCGCGAGGCCTGCTCGCGCTCAATCGCTTCAAACAGCGCCTTGAAATTGCCTTTACCGAAGCTGCGGCTGCCCTTGCGTTGAATCACTTCGTAAAACAGCGTCGGGCGATCCTCCACGGGCTTCGTGAAGATCTGCAGCATGTAGCCTTCATCGTCGCGATCCACCAGGATGCCTAAGTCGGCCAATTCGCTGACCGGTTCGTCGATCTTGCCGCAGCGCTCCTCGAGATCGTCATAGTAAGTGGTGGGGACGCGCAGAAACTCGATCCCCTGCGCTCGCATCTTGGACACGGTATCGACTATGTCGCCGGTCGCCATCGCGATGTGCTGCACTCCCGGGCCGCCATAGAATTCCAGATACTCCTCGATCTGCGATTTCCTTTTGCCGACAGCCGGCTCATTGATCGGAAACTTCACCCGTCCGTCGCCGTTCGACATTACCTTCGACATCAAAGCCGAATACTCGGTGCTGATGTCTTTATCGTCGAAATGCTGGTAAAGCTGGAAGCCCATCACGTCGCGATAGAAGGCGACCCAGGGGTCCATCTGCCCCCAGCCGACGTTGCCAACAATATGATCGATGTGGAGGAGGCCTGTAGGACGGGCAATGGGGTCTTCGGCTTCCGCGGCGCGAAAACCGGGCAGAAATGAGCCGCGATAATCTTTGCGTTCAATGAACGCGTGGACGGTGTCGCCATAAGCCGCGATCGAAGATGTTTTGACGCGGCCGTCTTGATCCTGAAACACAGCCGGCTCCTGGACGCCTCGCGCACCGCGCCGGGTGGTCTCCAGATAAGCCGATTCTGCGTCATCCACCCACAGCGCGATCTCGCGCACGCCATCCCCGTGGCGGCGAATGTGCTCGGAGAGGAAGCTGTCCGAGGAGAGCGGCGTGGTGAGCACGAATCGGATTTTGCCTTGCTCGACGACATAAGAAACACGGTCGCGCGTACCGGTTTCGGGGCCGCGATAAGCGATCAGCTTAAATCCGAAAGCCGCGCGATAGTAGTAAGCAGCCTGCTTGGCGTTGCCGACATAGAACTCGACATAATCGGTTCCATTCAACGGCAAAAAATCGACGGGGGAATGTTCTGAAACGGGATGTTCCACTAACTGTTGCATGCCTACTTCTTGCATAAAAGCGGTACCTCTAACTTCTGAATAGCTTGGACGCAGCGCTCGTTATCTTCGGCGGTTCCGGTCGAAATACGAACGCAATTGGGCAGGCCGAAACTGGCGAGTGGCCGGATGATAATTCCTTGAGTTAGTAACTCGTTTGTAAGTCGCGTGGCTTGCGCGGCGCCCGGCAGCACGATCATTACGAAATTGGCCTCTGAGGGGACGACGGTGAGGCCTAGCTCGCGTAACGCGGTTGTTAGAAACTTCATGCCATGTGCGTTCAACTCGAGCGATTTGTGCAGAAACTCCCTATCGCCGAGCGCGCCGATGCCGGCCGCTTGTGCCAGCGTGCTGGGCTCGAAAGGCAGCTTCACCTTGAGCAGGTTGCCGATCAAGCGTTCGTGGGCGAATCCGTAACCGATGCGGACGCCCGCCAGCCCATAGACCTTCGAAAACGTCCGCAATGTGATCACGTTGTCGTAGCGATAGTGCATCGAATCGGGATAACGCGGCGTGTCCTTGGCATATTCGAAGTACGCTTCGTCCAGAATGATCAAAACGCGCTCGGGAACGTGGCGGTAAAACTCGTCGAACTCGTGTTTTGAAAAGATCGTCCCGGTGGGATTGTTGGGATTTGCCAGGTAGACGATCTTGGTGCGCTCGGTGATCGCTCTCGCCAGCGCCGTTAGGTCGTAATGCCAGTCGCGATAGGGGACGGTGCGATACGCGGTGCCGCGCGACTTCGCCAGCAACTGAAATCCAATGAAGGCGGCCTCGGTGGTGAGCACCTCGTCCTCATCGCCCAGGAAGGTTCGAATGATGTTGGAGATGATGCTCTCCGAACCGCTGCCCGCGATCACGTTGTCGATCTTGGTTTCAAACTTCTCGGCGAGAACGCGCCGCAGATCCAGGCCGCTGTTGGGATAGTAATTGAGGCCGCTCATCGAGCGCTCCATCGCTTCAATTGCGAGCGGCGAGGTACCGAGCGGATTTTCGTTGGAAGCGAGCTTGCTGACGCGGGTTAGGCCATAGGCGCGCTGAACTTCTTCAATGCTGCGCCCGGCCTGGTAAGGACGCAGCGCCTCGATATATGGTGGAACCAGCGGCATCCACTTTTAGTGTGGCACATAGGCCGGATGCCAGACCGCTCTCCCTCATGGTCGCGGATCAATTAGGATCGGACGCGGCATAGTAGTCACGAATCTGTTCACTCAAGTGAGCTTCCTGCTAGCCCCTCCCCGCCGTCCTCTCGTAGCCTGGATAAGAGCCATAATAGATCCACTACGCTTTTAATCTATTAATCCATGCACGCTGTCTCCAAGATCGACCCAGCCTCCGCGAGGACTCCCCAGCTTTACCAGCGGCACAGCACCGGTTTCCGGCGCGCCACATACGTGGATCGCGCGATGGGATCGGTGCACATGGGAACCGGAATTTGCTTCCTCGATGCCGGCGGTTCGATTGCGCCGCACCTGCATTCGTTTGAGGAAAGCTTTTATGTTCTGGAAGGCAGTCTATCGGTGCAGATTGGCGGCGAAACGCACGCGGTTAGCGCAGGTAATTTCGGATTAATTCCGACCGGGGTCGCACATTCGTGGAAGAATGCGGGTACGGGAACCGCGCGATGGCTCGAGATGCAGGCGCCGCAACCGCGTCCGACGGAATATGGCCGAGATACTTTTTTCACCAGCGATGGCGCCGCTCCGGATGCCACCATCTCGATCGGCCATTTCGACGAGTCCCAACTTCCCCGCCCCGGTGGGCCTTCGCAGATGGAAGGGTTCAATCCTACGACGGGCGTTGCTATCAAGATGTTCGTCGACCGCTCTTTCGGAGCGACGCATCAATCCTTGTTCCTGATCCAATATTCGCCGGGCGCGAAGATCGATCCGCACGATCATACGTTTGAAGAGTCCTATTTCATCGTGGGCGGGCGCGTGCTCGCGGTGGCCGATGGGAAAAGCTACGACTTGGGTCCGGGCGACGTGATCTGGACCGGCGTCGGTTGCGTCCACAGTTTTGCCAATCAAGGCGCCGAGCCCGTCCGCTGGATTGAGACGCAAGCGCCGCTGCCACCCGCCAAAGAGGTATTTCGATTCGAGCGCGACTGGGCGGCCAAATTCGCCTAGCGAAATGACAGGAGAAACCAGCATGTCCACCGAAGCGCAACCGCAACCCAAACCCACTTTCGGCGCTACGCGCAGCAAGCCGCTTACATCGGCGGAGTTCCTGGAAAGTTTGCGCGACGGGCGTGAGATTTGGATCTACGGCGAGCGCGTGAAGGACGTCACCACGCACCCGGCGTTCCGCAACACCGTGCGGATGCTGGCGCGCCTCTATGACGCGCTGCACGACGAGCGCAAATCCATTCTCTGCACGGAGACCGACACCGGCAGCGGCGGCTACACCCACAAATTCTTCAAAGCCCCGCGGAATGCGGAGGAAATGGTCGGGTCACGCGATGCCATCGCCGAATGGGCGCGTGTCACCTACGGTTGGATGGGCCGCAGTCCGGACTACAAGGCCGCGTTTTTGGCGACGCTCGGCGCGAATTCCGACTTCTATACGCCTTATGACGAGAATGCGCGCCGCTGGTACAAAAAGGTGCAGGAAGAAGTGACGTTCGTCAATCATGCGATCGTGAATCCGCCAGTGGATCGCAACAAGGAGCTGTCGGAAGTGCGCGACGTGTATATGCACGTCGAAAAAGAGACCGATGCCGGTTTGGTAGTCAGCGGCGCTAAAGTGGTGGCCACTACCTCCACGCTGACCCATTACAACTTCATCGCCAACAACGGCGCACTTCCCATCAAGACCAAGGATTTTGCGTTCGTCTGTATCGTTCCGACCGACGCGCCCGGCGTGAAGCTGTTCTGCCGCCCGTCCTACGAGATGACCGCGGCCGCCATGGGCAGCCCGTTCGACTATCCGCTGTCCAGCCGGCTGGATGAAAACGATTCGATCATTGTTTTCGACAAAGTTCTGGTGCCTTACGAGAATGTGTTCGCTTACGGCGACATCGACAAGGTCAATAACTTCTTCCCGCGTTCCGGCTTCCTGCCGCGCTTCATGTTCCATGGCTGCGTGCGACTGGCCGTGAAGATGGATTTCATCGCGGGACTTTTGCTCAAGGGCGTGGAGGCCACGGGATCCAAGGATTTCCGCGGCGTGCAGACGCAAGTGGGCGAGGTTCTGGCATGGCGCAATCTTTTCTGGGGCCTCACGGATGCGATGGCGCGCACCACTTCGCCTTGGACTCCCGGATATGTTCTACCGAATCTCGATTACGGGCTGGCGTACCGCGTCGCGTCCAATCTGATTTATCCAAGGCTCAAGGAGATTATCGAAAACGTACTCGCGAGCGCTCTCATCTATCTGCCGTCCCACGCCAACGATTTCAAGGTGCCGGAAATCCGCAATTACCTCGAGACGTACGTGCGGGGCTCCAACGGCTACTCGGCGGTCGATCGCGTGAAGCTCATGAAGCTGATGTGGGACGCCATGGGCACTGAGTTCGGCGGCCGGCACGAGTTGTACGAGCGGAACTATTTCGGCAATCACGAAAGCATACGGTTTGAGGCGCTCATGGTGGCCGAGGGTTTGGGACAAGCTGCGAAGTACAAAGGTTTCGCCGAACAATGCATGGCTGAATACGACCTGGATGGCTGGACCGTGCCGGACCTCATCAATCCGAACGACATTAGTGTTGTAATGAAGAACGGCCGCAAGTAATTCTTCGGCCGTCATCCGTGGCGAGCGAGAAGATCGATACCCGACAGTTCCGTAACGCATTAGGACGCTTCGCCAGCGGCGTAACTGTTCTCACCGCTGAACTCGAGGGGCAGACGCACGGCATGACAGCCAATGCGTTCATTTCCGTCTCGCTCGATCCGCCGCTGATCCTGGTTTCGTTGGACAATCGCTCCAACATGCACCGCATTCTGCCCGCGGTGCGGCGTTTAGGGATCAGCGTGCTGGCCGAGGATCAGGACGCGCTCAGCAATCATTTTGCGGGACGCCCGGCGGCGGGGCTGCACGTCCGATATGTGCATCGAAATGGCCTTCCGCTGGTCGGAGGCGCCGTCGCATATTTTGTGGTGGAGGTCTTCGACATTCATCCAGCCGGCGACCATACGCTGTACGTTTGCCGCGTGGAGCATTTTGAGGCCAACGAGGGCAAACCGCTGCTTTTCTTCGCCGGCCGATACCATCACATGCGGGAAGAAAAAGGCAAGCCTATTCAGTGGCCCGAGGACGAGTTTTCGCTATTTTCGATCGGGAATATCGACCCTCTCGCGCAGTGACAGTTCAGCGATGAAGAAGCTTCCTAGCCCGGAGCGCTGTCTGGTGAGGCTCACTGAAATCTGCCTGGCGCTGCCCGAAGCCACGCGCGAAATCAAAGGCCGTCACGCGGCGTTCAGCGTCCGAAAAAAAACATTCGTCTACTTCCTAAACGATCATCACGGCGACGGAATAGTCTCGGTGTGTGCGCGCGTGTTGCCGGGGGACAATGTACGTCTGGTGGCGGCCAACCCGGAGAAATTCTACTTGCCAGCGTACATCGGACCCAGAGGCTGGGTTGCAATGCGCCTGGATCGCGGCGACCTGGATTGGGAGGAAGTGGAAGAGTTAGTCAGGGGCAGCTATCAAGCGATTGCACCGAAGCGCCGGACCGCGACTAAACCGCGGCCGAAGTCTTAACCGGCGATTCCACGGTGTGCTCGTTGAAGCTGTAGCCGAAGCCGCGCACCGCGCGAATGAACGACGGATTCGTGGGATCAGGCTCGATCTTCTGCCGCAATCGCAGGATGTACACGTCGACCGTGCGATCCGTTACCGCGCGGTCGTGTCCCCAAACCGCATCCAGAAGCTGCTCGCGACTGTAAACCACGCCGGGACGGCTCATCAGAAACTCAAGCAACCGGAACTCGGTGGCAGTGAGCGCGACTTCGGCGCCTCGGAGCGTCACCCGACAGCTGGCCCGGTCCAGCTCCAGATCCCCCGCCCTGACCGTACGGGCCGGCGAAGTCTGGGTTCGAAACTGGTTCTTGACCCGGGCGATCAGTTCGCGGATGAAGAACGGCTTGACGATGTAATCGTTCGCTCCCAGTTCCAGGCCCAGGATGCGATCGGTCTCCGAGGCGCGCGCGGTCAGAAAAATGATCGGCACGTGCGCCAGCTCGGAATGACCGCGGAGGCCTTTGCAGATCTCCAGGCCGTCGGAATCCGGCAGCATAATATCAAGGATCAGCAGATCGGGCCGCTCGCGACGGCATAGCTCGATGGCACCGCGCCCGGTTTGCGCGCCGGCTACCGCGAACCCCTCCTTCTCGAGGTTGTACTTCAGGAGGGCGAAGAGGTCGGAATCATCTTCGATCAGGACGATTTTCTTCATTGCCTTTCTTTGAAGGTAACCCGATTCACGTTACAAGTGGATTACAACTTGGTTAAATGGTGGTTGATTGGGGCCCTAAAGGGGCTACGGGTCCGGGCGCGAGTTGGTAGAGACCATGCTCGAGAATGTAGCGGCCTACCACTGGAGGTAGCTCTGGGGGTATTTCTCCCGCAGCGAGCTTTCGTCTTATTTCTGAAGAGGATACGGGAAGCGCAACGGTCTCCAACCGATGGACTTTCGCCCCAGCGGGGGCAGCATACTGGTGGCCGGGCCGCGTAACGACGATAAACTCGGTCAAACAAACCAAGTCTTGCCAGCGGTGCCAACTCGTGATTTCGGCAAAAGCGTCGGCGCCAATGATGAAGTAGGGCTGTTCGCCGAGCGCGCGGACACCTTCCACGGTGTCCACCGAGTAGCTCTTACTTTCTCCGGCTTCCAGACGCGAGGCAACGAAACGCGGATCCACTTGGCAGGCCAGTTCCACCATGCGGAAGCGGTCTTCGTAGGTGGCGCCGGTGTGATCGGACTTGTGCGGCGGATGCGCGGCCGGGATGAACCATACCTGATCCAGTTGGAACTGCGCGGCCGCTTCGCGCGCCACGGTCAGGTGGGCGTTGTGAATCGGGTCGAAAGTGCCGCCGAAAAGGGCGAGTCTCATGACTTGCATCTTCCGGCATAATCCATTTCCACCGGGATTTGTTTAGTTTAGCGCACGGCGGAGAGAGTGAGTGCTTCGGCTACCGCGAACGTCCCCGCCTTGGTGACCGTTTCAGCTTGGGTCTGGGAATGACCTGGTGTCCCTCGCATAAATTGACAAGTTCGGCGAACGCCAAGATCTGGGGACGTCTGCCGCTGGATTCCCGCGTGACGGCCAGAATGCCGGCGTCCTTCAAACGTCCCAGGAGGCTCATTGTCATCTGTTTGCTTGGAACGCTACCGCTCCGTTCTAGCTGCGCCGGGGTGAACACAGGTTGCTTAAACAGCAGGTCAAGCAGAGGCACCGCGTACCGGGAGTGGGTGATGCGAATGATTTCCGCCTTCGAACGCTCATAAAGACCGATGACGCTCCGCGCGGCATCCAAGTTGTTCTGAGCTTGATGGGTGAGAGCCTTGAGAAAGAACTCGACCCAGCCATTCCATGCTTGGTCTCGTCGAGAACTTAGAGCGCCCAACGCCGCCATGTACTCCTCCTTGTGCGCCTCTATGTATGCAGACAAATAAAAGACGGGACGTGAGAGGAAACCCTTCTCATACAAAAACAGAGGGATAAGAATTCGTCCTATGCGGCCGTTCCCATCGATGAATGGGTGGATGATTTCGAATTGCCCATGGATCATGGCGAGTTGCACCAGGGGGTCTGGACGATCCTCGTGATAGTACTTCTCCCAATTGTCCAAGAGAATCTTTAGCCGGCTCGGCTCAGGTGGAACATAAATCGCTTCCCGGATTGATGATCCAGACCGGCCGATCCAGTTTTGGACCGTTCTGAACCGGCCGCGAGCTTTATCCTGGCCTCGAACGCTATCCAGTAGCACCCCGTGAAGGGTCAACAGGAGATTCAGGCTAAATGGTCTTCGGCGCAATTCGTTCTCGGCGACCTTGAGTGCGGTCCGATAGTTTAATATCTCTTGGATATCGAGCCGCCGTTCTTCGTGCGTTGGCTCTTCACCGGCCTCGAACTTCAACACTTCACCGAAGGTAGCCTGAGTTCCCTCGATCTTTGAAGACAGAACCGCTTCCTGCGTTGTCAGTGGGGACAAAAGGAGATCCGCGTTGGGCATCCCATATAGACAGCCGTTGAAACTCGCCAGCGCTCGATTGGCCGCGCCAATCGATGGAATCAGCGACTCCCAATCCAGTTGTATCGGTAACTTTTCCGGAACAAATGGCTTCGCTTGGCGCGGTGTAGTTTGTGTCAAGTAAATGCCCTTCTACGCATCTTGCGTAAAGTCTTTCATCAATTAGTTTACACAAAACAACTTGTCTCCGTTCTGCTTGACACAAACCGGTTTGGTCCAGTCCGGCTGCGAGCAGCGAACTCAGGGCGCTCGGTTTCCGATGCGGACGCGGCGTTCCTTCGCCATGTTCCTCCGCGACGTTCCTCCGCACGCAGGGCCCGCTTAAGGTAGAATCTGGTGTGGATCGCAGGGTCCGAGCGCGCCCTTCGCCATCCTGTCGCATCACAATGGTCGCCTCGCTATGAACCTGGACGGCATCCGTGTTTTGCTCGTGGAGGATAATCCCGGCGATGCCCGCCTGTTCACCGAATTGGTTCGCGACGCCGGCGCCGGCCAATGGAAGCTGGTGCAGGTGGGCCGCTTGTCCGCCGCGCTGGACCGTCTGAGGCGCGAGCCTTTCGATGTGATACTGCTGGATCTTTCGCTCCCCGACGCCGAAGGCCTGGAGACGCTGATTCGCGCCCACGCCGAAGCGCCCAAAATCCCGATCGTGGTATTGACGGGTCACGACGACGAAGCCCTAGCCGTGCGGGCCGTGCGCGCCGGAGCTCAGGACTATTTGGTAAAAGGACGCTTGGACGGCGACCTTCTGGTCCGCTCCATTCGTTACGCCTCCGAACGCGGGCGTACCATCGAAGCGCTGGAGCGCCGCGAAGAGCACTATCGGTCCTTGATCGAGAACTCGATGGACCTGATCAGCATCCTGAATCTGGATGGCACCATCCGCTATGTCAGTCCGTCGCACGAGCGAATGCTCGGTTACCCGCTCGACGAGTTGGTGGGCAGGAATGTCTTGTCGTTTATTCACCCTCAGGACAAGGCTCGCGTTCAAACGGCCTTAGTCGACGGCAACAATGGACGACCGGTCGAGTGCCGCGTCCGCCACGCGGACGGATCGTGGCGCATGCTCGAATCGTTTTCGCGAGATCTTTCGCATGTGGCGGGGGTCAACGGAATGGTGGTGAACGCACGCGACATCACGGAGCGCAAGCATCTGGAAGAGCAACTGCATCATTCCCAGCGCCTGGAAGCGGTGGGCCGGCTGGCCGGCGGCGTGGCGCATGACTTCAACAATCTGCTCATGGTCATCACCGGCTATTCGCACATGCTGCTGGACGCCATGCACCCGAGCGATCCGGCGCGCCAGGATCTGGAGCAGGTGGTGAAGGCCTCTGAGCGCGCCACCGATCTTACCCGCCAATTGCTCGCCTTCAGCCGCCGCCAGGGCGTCCGCGCATCGTTAGTCAATCTCAACGGGCTGGTGCAGGAAATGGAACGCATGCTGCGGCGCGTGCTGGGCGAAGAGATCGAATTGATCGTCCGGCTCGCCCCGGGACTGAAAACCGTGCGCGCTGATCCGGGGCAGATCGAACAGGTGATCTTGAATATGGTGGTGAATGCTCGCGACGCCATGTCATCGGGAGGTCAACTGCTGATCGAAACCTGGAACAGCAGCGACGCCCATCGCAACACGGTAACGATCTCCATCAGCGATACCGGTATCGGAATGGACTCGGAAGTTCTCTCTCGTGTCTTCGAGCCGTTTTTTACCACCAAGGAGCATGGCACCGGGCTCGGCCTTGCCACCAGCTACGGAATCATCAAGGAAAACGGCGGCGATTTGCGTGTGGAATCGACGCCTGGCAAGGGAACTATTTTTGTTATCGAATTACCGGTTACCGAGCAGACGCCCGACGAGCTGGCATCAACGGCCGAAAAACACATGCCTCCCGGCACCGAAACAATCTTGCTGGTGGAGGACGAAGATCCCGTGCGGCGCGTGGTGGAAACCATGCTGAAACGGCATGGCTACCAGGTCCTGGCCTCGGCTTCCTCCGAGGATGCTCTCGCCGCCGCCGAGCGGCACAGCGGCACAATTCATCTTTTGATTACCGACATGGTGATGCCGGGAATGAGCGGGCGCAAGATGGCCGAATGTCTGACAGCGCTCCGGCCGGCCATGAAAGTCTTGTATGTTTCCGGCTACGGCGACGCGCACGCCCAGAACGACATGTACTTTCTGCAGAAACCGTTCTCCACCGAAGAGCTGGTCACCAAGATCCGCGAAGTGCTCAGGTGACGTTCCATCTCGAAGCGTGCCGTTTTCACCTATCGGCGCGGCGCGTTATTCAGTTTCCGCCTGGGATGACGGGAAACGTCCTGCGTGGCGCAGTGGGAAAAGGCTTACGCGAGGTTGCAGGCGCGGAGGACTACACGCGCATCTTCGCGCCAGTGGCAACCGCTGCAGGACCCAGTGGGTTGTCCGATCGGCCGCGGCCGTTCGTATTTCGTTGCGCCGCGTTGAATGGGCGAGTGGTGCAACGGGGCGAGGGATTCTGTTTCGGTCTGCATCTATTCGACGTGCCCGAGCCATCTCTCGATTACTTCACCCGCGCTTTTGCGCACTGGGCGGACTTGATTTCGGTGCAGCATGAGCAGATCGCTCTCGATCTGAGCCCTGCGGCAAATCCGGTCTCCCGTATCCGCGTGGAATTTCAAACACCCACCGAGCTAAAAGCCGGCGGCCAATACGCCACAGGCGAGTTTTCCGTTTTGCTGGCGCGCGCTCGCGATCGCCTCAGCACTTTGCGGAGCCTGTATGGGGAGGGGCCGCTCGAAATCGATTTCCGCGCGCTCGCCCGACGCGCCCGATCCGTGAAGACCGTGCGCAGTGAATTGCAGCACGTCAAAGTGCAGCGACGCAGCGGCCGGACCGGACAGCGCCACGGCATCGGCGGCTTGGTCGGATTTGCGGAATATGAGGGCGACTTGGCCGAATTCGTTCCCTACCTCGAAGCCGCTTCCTGGACCGGAGTCGGCCGCCACTGCACCTGGGGCAATGGACAGATCGCCACCACGATTCTGAATTCTGAATTCTGAATTCTCGTATTCTGGTCTCATGCGTGCCGTCGCCGTCTTCCCCGCGCAACGCCAAGTCCGCGTCATCGATCATCCCGAGCCAAAGCTCACCTCCGATACGCAGGCCAAGATGCGCGTACTCGACGTCGGCGTTTGCGGAACGGATCGTGAGATCGTCTCGTTCCAGTACGGCACGCCGCCCGCTGGTTCCGATTACTTGATCATCGGCCACGAATCGCTCAGCGAGGTGGTTGAGACGGGCCCGAAAGTTTCCAAAGTGAAGCGCGGCGATCTGGTGGTGATGACGGTCCGGCGTCCGTGCCCGCATCCGGAGTGCGTGGCCTGCCGCCAAGGCCGCCAGGATTTCTGCTACACCGGCGATTTCACCGAACGCGGCATCAAACAGGGCCACGGGTACATGACGGAATTCGTCGTGGAAGAGGAACGTTATTTGAATCCCGTTCCGCGCGAGTTGCGCGAGGTCGCGGTGCTCGTGGAGCCGCTGACCATTGCTGAGAAATCGCTCGAACAGCTTTGGATGGTGCAACGCCGCCTTCCCTGGGATTGTCCCGATGAACCAGGCAAGCCGCCCGCGCATTGCCGCCGCGGGATCGTGCTGGGCGCGGGGCCAGTTGGAATTCTGGGCGCGATGGCCCTCAAGGTGGAAGGCTTCGAGGTGAGCGTTTTCTCGCTCTCGTCGAACCATGAGGAGAAGAATCGGCTCCTGGGCCCGATCGGCATTCCATACATCGCCGCGGAAACTCATTCCACGCGGGACATGGCCAAGATGGCCGGTCCCATCGACGTCGTGTATGAAGCCACCGGTGCGTCCAGCCTGGCCTTCGATGTACTGCAACATCTTGGCGCGAATGCGGTTTTTGTGTTCACCGGCGTGCCCGGCCGCAAGGGACCAATCCCGGTGGATACCGACGAAATCATGCGCAACATGGTACTGAACAATCAGCTCGTTCTTGGCAGTGTCAACGCACCGCCGCAGGCTTTTGAATCGGCCATCCATCATCTTGGCGTGTTCGCCGAACGATGGCCCGACACGCTGCGCTCCGTGATTACCGCTCGTTTCCCGCTGGAATGCGCGCTCGAGGCGCTTCAGCAACAAGCTGGCGGCGTGAAGAACGTCGTCGCCGTCGCGGGATGAGCGCAGCGAAGACAATGCATCAGATGAGCGCAGCGAAGACAATGCGTCAGATGAGCGCAGCGAAGACAATGCATCAATGGATCGATATTTCCGTGCCCCTGCGCAACGGCATGGTCGCCTGGCCGGGCGACTCTCCGTTTGAGCGGACCAGTACGCTCGAGATCGCCAAGGACGACGCGTGCAACCTTTCGCAATTTTCAACCACCGCGCACATCGGCACCCACATGGATGCGCCGCGCCACTATATCGAGGGCGCCGCCGGAATGGAGACCCTCCCGATCGCGGCAGTCATCGGACGGGCGCGCGTCATCGATATCCAGGATCGCGAAGCAATCCGGATCGCGGAGCTGGAGCCGCATCACCTTGCCAAGGGCGAGCGCGTGCTGTTCAAGACCGCGAATTCCTCCACGTGTTGGAAGACCGATCACTTCGACAAGAAATATATTTATATCCCTCCCGAGACGGCCCGTTATCTCGCAGAATACGGCGTTCAAACGGTCGGAGTCGACTATCTATCCGTAGGCGCATTCGACGGCGGCGGGCCAGAGACCCACCGTATCCTGCTTGAAGCAGGCATCTGGATCATCGAAGGCTTGATGCTGGAGCACGTCGAGGCGGGCGAATATGAATTGGTCTGCCTGCCGCTGAAAATTATCGGTGGCGACGGCGCACCGGCGCGAGCGGTTCTTCGGAAATTCGCATTCTAGCTGCTAAACTTCAGTCGCGAGCATGGCATGCAGTATATCCGCGCAGCAATACTTGCGGGACTCTGCGTGCACGCCGCGTGCGCCCAGCCTGGATACTCGGTGAGTTTCCGGGTGGTCGCGGGTAAGCTCGCCATCGACCATGACGAGTTTCATGTCGTCGCCGGTCTGGTGAAATTTGAGCCTGCTATTCGATCGGCAGCGCGCCAGGCGATCGCAAAATTGCCGCCCTTGTCCCCCGGCCTGCTCGGGGATAGTGCGTGGCCGGATTACGCCGATGCCTATGAGAAGTGGGTGGAGGCCGATCCATCGCGGCTCGATCTCGGCACGCTCTTCTCCTCCGATTTTCTGTTCGCCGATCTCTTGAAGCAAACGCCGGACTCGGGCCTGGTCCTGAATGAGGACGAGATCGATCCGCTCGATGGCGTAATTTCCTTCACCATTCTGGCGCCGTTCGATTCGAGCGCCGTGCGCATCGAGTTGCCCGCGATGTTGGAGTCCCGGCGGCGCACCCGCATCCCGCAATTGCGAAAACGCCTCGCTCGGCTCAATGGCGCCCTGTGGTCTTCGGCCGATATTCGCAAAGCGTTGGCGCCCTTGTACGCGAATCTCGGTCTCGCACCGCAAATCTTACTGCAGCCCAGCAGCGGCACGATTCAGATTATCGAAGGCCCGCGAATCGCTTCCATCGTCCTGCCTGCCGATCAAGTTCCGGCTCCCGATGTCGATCGCCTGTTGTGGGAGCTGCTCGGTACGAGTAATTTTCAAAAGGCAAAAGCCAGGCGCATCGTGGATTTCAATAGCGATCTCGGTTACGCCTCAGGCGACGAACCGTACGCGATTCAATACCAGCTTCAGGCCATGCAGCTTCTCATCTCGCCGCTCGGCTACTCGCTCACTACTTTGGCTAGCGCGCGAACGGGCGCCAGCCAGTACGTCGATCTGCTGGTACAGTCGAACGCGAAGGCCACAAAATCGCGTCACGTTGGCGCCGGGTTCGAGTATAAGCCGGGACAAGGTCTCAGCGCGATTGCAAATCTCGAGGTGTCACCCCTCACCTTTTCCGGCGGCGGCCCGTCTGGCATTTTGGGCTCGGGTACGTACTCGGCCGAATACCTTGGCTTCTCGGCGGCTGTGAACGCCGGCGTCTCTCTGGAGCGGAATCGCGTGCTGGATGGTGTCAAAGCGAACGAACAGAGCACCACCGAGGCGGCGACGCTCGGCTGGGAGCCCTGGCGGGACCCGGACGGAAACACCCTCGTGTTCCACTTGGATCCCAGCCACGCGATGGTTTTCAATCAAACGCTGAACACAATCCAGCCTGGCGTCGAGTTCGCGCACCACAACTCAACTTCCGAATATCCGTGGCGCGTAGCCATCCGTCCACGGGTCTTAGTCGATCTTCACTTTGCCCATTCCGCGATCACGGCCACCACGCACCGCAGCTTCGATCATTGGGAATACGACTTCTCCGGCCGCTTCGAAAACGCGTTTGGCTCTTCGCCCATCTTCGAGCTCCCATCGTTCGGAGGCGCGGACACGGTTCGAGGCTTTCGAGCCGACGATGCCATCGGCAGGCGTCTATGGGCCGATCAGAACGAGCTGTGGCATGCGTTGCTGCCGCAATACCCCGCATTGAAGCTAGCGACATTCTGCGATCTCGGGGGTGCCTACCAAACTACTGGATCGCTGCCAGGCCTGCGCGAGGGCGTGGGAACGGGTCTTCGTCTGGACCTGCGTGTCGCCGTACTGAAATTCGATTGGGCCTACGGTTTCGGACACGCTGCAACCGGAGGCAGCCGAGGAAAATTCTATTTCAATGTCACACTTCCAACTCATTAACGGCGCAACTACCTATGCGTTCGACACCGGCGGTGGCGTTTCCATAGCCGGCAATGCCGCGGGATGGTGGACTACGAACGCCGCCAACCAGATCCTAGTCACATTCATCGATGCGACTACACTCGCGTTCGACGTTGTGTGGGTCTTCAACATGAAGAACCAGCTTACGATTCAATCGGAGAATACCGAGATATTCAACTTCTCAGCGACCGGTCTGCACAACTCTTTCACCACGCGCGACACCGTTCTTCTGGTGAAGCCCGACCGAACGGCCGCGTTTACCTTCGCATTAACGGGCGACTGGGCAATGATCTCGGATCATAACCTGACGTTCACGGTCTCGGCTGTCGCTTCCACGCTCGAAGGGTTCGTAAGCGATCCGCTCGGCCGATTCATTTTTCATTTCGCAAACCAGGACGACGTGTTCGAGACGAACGTTCTTGGATTTGCCGGCTTCTGGCAGAGCAAGGCGGACGCGAACGGGACGCCTCTGCTGGATTTTCATTATCAATCGTCCAGCGGCGAAAAGGTCTTCGAGCTGCCGAAGGCCGTGGCCGTGAATCGCAGTTCGAACCAACTGACTTACACCTACACCAAGGAAAACAAAAATCTCAGTATCGATTTCCAGGGGATGCTGATCGTCGGTCCGAATTTCGCGCTCACCTACATCGTGGAGCCGCAATTTTCCAGCTCGGGCGATCAGATGGTGGCATCCACCACGCTCTCCATCAATGCAACACTAAGCCAGCCGAACGTTCACGGCGATTTGCAACTCACCGCCGGCCAATCCGCCCTCACCATCGGGGGCCAAATCCAGGGTGTCCTTGGGAAGACTAGCTTGCAGGTGGGTTTTACGTTCACGCAGACTTTTAGCGGCGTGGGAAACCAGATCACCAGAACCGCCGCCTTTAGCGGAACGCTGGAATTCAACGGGGGTCAAGTGCAGTGGACTTTCAGTGCAACGGGAGGGACCATTGATCTCGCCCTCGGCGTGGATATCAAGCTCGGCCCGGTGCAGTTGGACGCGCGGTTGAATCTTCCACTGTCCGACGGGCAAACTTCCGGCGTTACGTTCCTGCTCGGTGTGAGCTTCTGACCGCGGCATTGCGCGGCTCGGCAATCATGCGCAATCCGTTTTTCACGCGCAACGTGAGCACCGGCAATGGCTCCACTTGCTGACCGGGCGCCAGGTGAAAGCGCCATTTCTGGGCCAACGCGGCCATCACGATGACGCCTTCCATCCACGCGAAGCGTTCTCCGATGCAGACTCGAAGGCCGCCGCCGAACGGAAAATACGAGAACTTGGGACGTGCCTCGCGAGCTTCCGGGGTCCAACGCTCGGGATCGAACTTGTCGGGATCCGGGAACCACCGCGCATCGTGGTGCGTCGCATACGGACTTGCGATGCAGATCGAATCGGCCGGAATCTCAAAGTCGCCCAGCTTGAATGGCCCTATTGCCTTCCGCCCAATCGCCCAGGCTGGCGGATACAACCGCATAGCTTCGGCCAGGATCATTTCCGCGTAGCGCAACTGGGGAAGATCGGCGAACTCTGGCGGCCGATTATCCAAAACCGCATCGATCTCGTCATGCAACCGCCGCTCCACTTCCGGATGTTGCGATAGCAGGTACCAAGTCCAGGTCAGCGCGTTGGCCACCGTCTCATGTCCGGCCAGGAACAAAGTGAGCGCTTCATCGCGAACCTGCTGATCGGTCATTCCTCCGCCGTCTTTGTCTTCGTCTTGCGCCAGCAGCAGCATCGAGAGTAAATCGCCCGTATCCACGCCACTCGAGCGGCGCTCGCGAATAAGCCCGTAAATGGTCGCATCCAGCCGTGCCTGCGCCTGTTCGAAGCGTCGCACCGATGGCAGCGGTAGCTTCTCCAGATACTCGGAGTACGGCATGACAAGCAGTCGAAACATCTGCACAATGCTGGTCATTGCCGCCCCGATTTCCATGGCCTCCCGTTCCACGTCGGCGCTGAACAATGTTTTGGCCACAATGGAGAGCGTCAACTCCGACATTTCGACGGAGACATCCATGCTGTGCCCGGCCGGCCAGCGTTCCCGCGCCCGCACCGCGCATTCGCTCATCGCCAACGCATAACCGGCCAGCCGTTCGCGGTGGAACGCCGGCTGAACTAATCTTCGCTGCCGGAGATGATGCTGGCCTTCGCTCGTAAGCAGTCCCTCGCCCACCAGAATCTTGGCGCGCTGCAGAGCGCGGCTCTTAATGAAGTTGCTTTGATTCGCGACCAGAATCTCGCGCACGTAATCGGGATGATTCACCAAATACATGTGCTGCCGCACGATTTTGAAATAGACCAAGTCACCGTATTCGCGCGCCACGTTCGCCAGGAACACCAGCGGATTTGAGCGGAAGGCGTACAGATTCCCGATGATCGGGAGGTTCTTCGGTCCTGGGGGCCGGGTAGGAGTCAACAAATCAAGTTTACCCGCGGGAGGCCTTACTTGGAAATAATCAGAACCGCGGCCTGCGCTTCGGCCGAAAGCCCCTCGCCCACCGGCCCTAACCGCTCGGCGGTTTTGAACTTCACCGAAACCTGATCCACGCGCAGGTTCAGCGTTTCGGCTAGCTTCGCGCAGATCGCAGCACGATACTCCTTCAGCTTGGGACGTTCGAGAATCACGGTCGAATCGACATTCGCGATTTGATAGCCCTTGGCGGCCACCAATTCTCCCGCGTGCCGCAGAAACATCAGGCTATCGCCATTCTTCCAGCGCGGGTCCGTGTCGGGAAAGTGCATGCCGATGTCGCCCAGGGCGAGCGCGCCCAGCAAGGCGTCGGTAATGGCGTGCGAAAGAATGTCGGCGTCGGAATGCCCCTCCAAACCAAATTCGGAAGGAATTGTTACGCCGCCCAGAATCATCGGCCGGCCGTGCGCGATCCGGTGCACGTCCCAGCCCTGGCCTACGCGGAAATCACTCAAGACCTGTCACTCTTAAGTACCGGCGCTCGCCGTCGTTTCTTCGGCCAGGAACAGGCGCGCCAGATCCATATCTGACGGTTTGGTGATCTTCAAATTGCGGTCGCTGCCGGGAACCACGCTGACCTCAACTTGATCCAGGCGTTCCACTAAACTGGATTCGTCGGTGCCGGCGAAACCGTCCTCGCGCGCCTTGGCGAACGCGCTCTTGAGCAGATCGAAACGGAACACTTGCGGCGTTTGCGCCAGAATCAGGCGCTCTCGCGGAATGGTCTGGCGGATCTTGTTG
>JBKQHJ010000183.1:0-19046 GCA_052148835.1 Bryobacteraceae bacterium | reverse complement strand
GTTCAGCGTTCCGTCGAAGTAGCCGTTGGCCATTAGAAAATAGAGGTCCCCGCCGGCGTCGGCGGCCGGGCCCGCCCCTGCCATCCAGATGGCCCCTCGCTCTCCGTTGGGTGTGAGATTGAGTACCACCTGCGCCTCGGTCGACTCGCTGTATCCGATAACCCAGCCGTTATAGGCTCCAGCGTCGCAGTTGGACGCCCAAGTGGTATAAATTACTCCATTCGAAACCAACAGACCGGCGCGTTCTTTGTACAGTTGGGGGACAAACGTGACTTTACCGCCCGAACTGTTCGGTCCGGTGCCGGGATAGGTGGCAATTACCTCAATTGGCCAACCGGATTCTTCGCTGCCCGAAAGCAGGTCCAGCGCGTGTAGCCACTGGTGATATTTGTTTGAAGTATCCTTGGTCATCGCAACCAGGAAAATCGTCCCGTGCGAGCCGGCCGATAAGTCGATTACGGGAGTCGAAGTAATTCCGACTTCCGACCCAACTTGACCGCAGCCGTTGTCGGAGTCCGATACGTTCTCACCATTAAGAACTGAATGCGCCCAAAGCTGTGCTCCCGTGTCGGCGTCCAACGCGTAGAGCGTATCGTTCTCGGTGGCGACGTACAGCACGTTGTGTGTCGCCGAATCGACGATAAGTCCCGGAACATACAGAGGCTGGGCATCCACCTGACCGTCCAGCGTCAGTGCAGCCAGCCGGCCGAAATTGGTGGAATTTACGTTGGAAGGTGAAAGCAGCGTCTCTTGGAGGTTCTGCCCGGTGCGAGCAAGGTCATTGTGCCATGTCAACACACCCTGGGCCCACAAACCAGGGACGAACAACACGGCACCCAGTCCGATGATGAACGATTTTAGCCCGACATGTCCGATGTGTTTCATCGCACTTTCTACCCCTACGCGATCCAGCATAGCCCAGGATCGTGTAGAGGGCACCGCCTAAACGTCCCTAATTGGGAGTACTGAAGTACCTAGACGCACGGGCTCAAAAATGATATCAAAAACATTACAAATTTTTGAATTGCGCCGGGCTTAGGTTAGGTAAACTCTCCACTGCCGTCCTCCTGGCTCGCTGCCATCATCACACGACCTTGAGCTTTATCAGCAGCGGCTGGCCATCTTTCTTCGCCCCAAACCATGCCACGCCCCCCTGAACCAGTTCAACCTTCAGGACATATTCTCCCTGAGGAAGCGGCGCCAAAATCGCTGGAACTTCAAGGGTTTCACCAGCTTTCAAAACACGCGGTAACGCCATCAGCACATAGTTGAAATTCTTCAACTGAAGATCTGTGGAATAGAGGTGTATGCCCAGATAGATGGGAAACGCGCCATCGGACGCAAAGGGCTTGTGGCCGCGGTTCGTAACCGACACCACCACGACATCTGGGCGGCCGGCGTGCAGCAGATCCTCCTCCGCTTTGCCACGCGCCACCTCAGCCTTCAAATCATCGCCAGAATACTTCTCATTAATCAACAGTTTATCCCTAGGTCGCTCCCAGCCCGGCAAGCGACCGGCGATATTGAATCCATAGGTCACCACCCGATAGCCTGGCAGGGACTCGACGGACTGTGGGGGGCCGAGATAGGCGTCTAAATATGCCCTCCTAAGACCCGTATATTCCTCGTCCGTTACCGCCAAGAAGGTCTCTCCAACAAAGGTATCAGGAGCAAAGGCGTGATCCGGCGCTAAGTACCAGAATGGGCGAACCAGCGGTAATTCTATTGCATTTACGTGCGTACGCTCCCCCGAAAGAACCGTCACAGCGCCGGCGTTCCAGAAGGTCGCGTACCCATAGCGAAGGTTATGGTTGACCAAATAATCGGCCAGTAGCTGTCTGGTGTTTTGATGATGCTGGGCACCACCAGCCTGGAGATAAGGCACGAGGATGTGATAGAACACGCCGGTATACATCGGCAAACACGCGAACACCACGAGGTAAAACCACTTCGGGCCATGGCGCAGACGCAATTCATGAACCGCGTATCCGATGATAGCGATGGCCACCACCGCCGGAATGGTGAAGTAGCGAAACGTCGCCACATTCTCCGCGACAGACGAGAAAACATATACGTAGAGCGTCGTAACTAAACTCAGGCAATAAAAAAGCGAAAGAAATAACAAATGCGGGCTAGCAACACGGTGGTAGCGAAATAGCAAGAAAAAAGGCAGCAGCAACACGATGGCGAACCAGAATAGACGGTATGCGGTTACGATACCGTAAACCGACATCGGGCCATGGCCCACATCCGGCAGTGCATCGGTATATCCAAGAAAGCCCAGAATAAATGCTCTAACATTGGATTCGATCCGGTCGAAACTGACATACCGCAATGCCGCAGCAGCGTTTTGAAAGTGAACATGGGAACGTATCAAATAAAATCCCATCATTCCCAAGCAGATCCCCATAACCATCAAGCCAGCCATAAAAAGAACGGACCTAAGATGGAATATGCCTTTTACGGCGCTCCCATCGGGAAAGAGCGTCAGGACAATCATCGCTCCTAGCATAGGGATGACAAAGATCAAGAGGCCGCGAATTCCGCTGGCCAGAAGAATGGTCAAAAGGCATACGAAAGCCCCGGACCACAGCAGTATGTCGCGACGGCCCTGGCTATTAAAAGCCTGGAGCGTCTTAAAAAGCAAGGCAGTGAGCACGAAAGTACTGGCTACAGCAGTTCCATAGGCGAATTGCCCGAAAAGATTCTCTGCAAACCAGGAGGAAATACCAGTAAAGAAAAGAGATATGGTGAACAAAAAAGTATCGCCGGGCAGGCCGGAGGTATCGTATAAGAAGTATAAGGCGTACGCAAACAGAGCCGCAAAGATCAGACAGGCCGCGGCGTGCAGCGCAAAAGAGTTGGGAAACAGCAGTGCCAAGGGCACAATGGCCAGATCCGGGAAAAGAATGGGGAACTCGTTCACGTAATACCAATCCGGAGGAAATAAATTGTGCGTTCGAATGATTTCGTCCGCCAGAAGATTTTTCATGGCGGCGTCGGAATGGAATAAAATACGGTAGGTAAAACAAATATAAAATGTCAGCGACAGCGCGGAAAACAGCGACAAGAGCGCGAGTCCTCTGGTACCAAGCCGGCTCCAGGACGTTGCCGTTTCAGCAACTTGGGTGGCCTGCGGCAGGGGAGAAGTAGATTTGGCACCTCCCGGGGACGACCGCCGAGTTGCGGATCTTGGTTTCCCGATGTCAACTTCGAGAGGATCGCGAGGTGGCATAGTCACTCTGAACTCTCGAGCTCTTTCAACTGCACGGAATATGCCGCTTCCATCCGCGAGTTTCCGGACGAAATAATTCTAAACTGCATCCCAAATTCCAGGACGTCAAGATCGAATGGCACAGCGAAGTCTACAAAAGATCCCGAGGAAACATCCTTGGCGAAGACATCGCGCCCGGCGATTCGTTCCCGACGTAACGAAAGGACGTCGCAGCCGCAGATCAGCGTTTCAGGAGAAAGCCGGGCCGTGTCAGCCCGTACCGAGAATATGACCTCGTAGTGGCCGGATTTTAGCGGCATGTACGGTCCAAAAATCAAAGCACCGCTCTGACCGACGGAAGCACGGATAGTCTTGCCGTCCCGAGACTTCGTTCCGATTTGAGTCGCAAGTCGCTGGATACGTTCTGGCCAGGCCGCGCTGAAAATCGTCTTTACCCGCGTGGCCAGTTCATCCGCATTCGGCTGGCGTTCGGATTTACGCGCCTCCGCCCACCAAACGAAAGCGTCGTCGGGCTGGTTTAATCCCGAGTCAATACGCCTCAAGTACGGCCATTCGTGCGGAGAGGCGAGCGGTGGGAGGGGAAGAACTGTCTTCTTGACCGGATCGCGGCAGAGCCACACGCCACGTATCACGATGGAATCGAAACCAGCGATGTCTAGCAACTCTCTGGCTTCCGATGGAGTGAACTCGATGGTATGTTCGGGATGACTCCAGCCGAGTGGGGCAGTGATCAGTCTATTAGGACTATCCACAATGAGCCACCCGCCTTCCTTGAGCACGCGGTGGGATTCTAATAGAAAACCGACGACCTCCTCAGGCCAAAGATGCTCCAGGTTCTGCCCCGAGAATACGAGATCGACCTCTTTATTACAGACATCGTGCATGTCAGCGACGGTATTCTGTATCCATTCGATCTCCGGCATCAAGTCGGAAGGCCGCGGCGAATAGAACTCGACGCCCACATGGCGGTCCAACGAGCCATAGTTATCGCGGATCCATTCGAAGTACCAAGTGCCTGAACAACCCGCACTTAGGAAGGTCTTGGCGCCGGGAGGCATGCGCCGGATTTGCTCGGTGCGAAGCTGATGGAGAAACTGATTGAAGTCAGCCACCACCTCCTTATATGGATCGTCGGCTGCAACCGTTTGGGTGCGGCTTCCAGGCCGCTTTTTGAGGTATTCACCTATGCTTCGGATCCACTCCAAAAAGCCAATTCCTCACTTCGCGCAGCTTGTTCTAAGTATCGTGACAAGCGTAGCACAAACCCTTCGTCAAGCCGCCAACCGTTGCAAACCTGTCTCTGTCTAGCACAAGTAGTGTTGAGAAATGCTTGGGCCCCTTGGAGATGTTCACGGCGTATTTATGTCCCGGCTATGCTTGAACGCGGATGCGGAAGAATCTGCAGAACTTGCGATTGACGCGCCAACCGGCTATGCTTATGGTCTAAAAGCGGTCGAACCCATCATAGGCGGGTTCCTACACGGATGGTCGGGCACGTGTTGGCGGGGGCCGTTCGCTTTTGGAGGTACCGGGGCGTTGGAGACTTTTCTTGACAGGAAGCCGTTCATCTGGTTGTGGCGGCCAACGTACCGAGTTTTCGGGCCTTTTATTAGAACGTTCAAGTCGCTTATGGTGAACGACGAACAAGTCAGGCGCGAATATGAAAGCCGATTTGCCGCGCTCGAAGCGGCTCAACGACAGTCTTCCCAACTCATGGAAACGATGCTGATAACGATGCTTTCGGATCGCCAAATCCCCCGGGCAATCGAAGAAATGCGCGAAATGCTTCGGTCCTCGCTGGCCGAAAACACGCATCAGGTTTTCGCAACCAATGCGGCCCAATTGGCTTCCATTGAGCAATTGATTCTTACCCACATCGGCACTCCAAACCAATCGCCGATCACCCCCAAAACCGATCTCGCGGTCAACGGAGCGTCCGCCTGTTCCGGTCCGGAGAAGGTGGCCTAGATCCGGATATGTCCCCCACGGTTTTTGCGGATCTCCGCTGTTTACAGGATCCGCTATACCAAGGTCGCGGCATCGGCCAGCATGTAGCTTCCATACTCCGATCTCGCGTCGAGAGCGGTTGCGCTACCTGGACCGTGGTCGGACTGGTGGACGATTCGCTAGGCGAGTTGGCCCGGGACTTTGTCGCGCTGGTCGACGAAGTCACTCCCGCCTTAAACGCATCTATTTCACGGAGCGGCGCCATCTTTCTCGATTGTTCCCCCATGACGCATGATCCGAGGTTCACCCTTCCTTTCATCGCGAATGCGAACTTTCTGAAAGCCGCGATCGTCTATGATTTCATCCCGATGGATCGACCCGGCTACCTTCCAACGCAAGCCGCGCGTATCGACTATTTGGCCAAGCTCGCCAGATTGCGCAGTTTTAGTTTCTATCTCCCGATCTCCCACTACTCCTCCGATCGTCTCTTCGACCTGCTTGGCGTTTCACGCCGCGATATCGCCGTGACGGGCGCCTCGGTGCGAAGCTCGCTCTATCGGATACGGGACCGCCGCCGGTTTATGCCATCCCCATACGAGAGACCGAATCCTTATTTCTTTTCCCTAGGTGGCGGGGATCGACGGAAGAATACCGAAGCCGCCGTAGAGGCAGTGCGACGATTTAACGAAACTCAGCCCGAAAATATCGTTCTGAAAGTTGTCGGTCACTACGACAACAGCTACAAGTCCGAACTGCTCGACATAGCCGGTCACGCGGAGGGTCACGGGTTTCTGGAATTCTGGAGCGGCGTGGATGACCAAATATTGGCGGATCTGTATGCCGGGTCCATTGCCACCATTGTTCCGTCCCACATCGAAGGTTTTTCCTTCCCGATTGTCGAGGCGGCCGTGTGTGGTTCTCCCGTAATAACCTCGCTATGCGAGGCCCACCGGGAGTTGATTCCCGACACCGAAGCCACGTTCGTTTCCAATGACCATCGGGCTCTTGCGGACATATTACACCGCGTTTGGACCGATCGTTCCTGGCGACAGCACTTGGTAGCCTCGCAGGCGTCGATTGCCACCGAGTTCCACGAAACCAATGTTGGGGCGAAATTCTGGGGCGCCCTCCGAGAGCGCTTCGCCGCATCCGGCGGTAGCCCCTTCGTTGCGAAGGCAAGCAAGCCTAAGATCGCCTTCTTGAGCCCCTATCCACCTGATCAATCGGGCGTGGCTCGATACACTCAACTAACGATCGACGCCGCAATTCACTCTTTCGATGTCGACCTGTACACCAACGCGCCTCGACCTATTGAGGCCAATGGATTTAGGGATTCAGGTGCGATCGGAACAGCAGCGCTTTTCAACACCAATTACGACTCCGTCTTATCTGTCATCGGGAATTCCGACTTTCATCTGCCGATCTTCGATGTTTTTGAACGGTTCGGCGGTCCCTGCATTCTGCACGACTCACGACTCACGCAAATCTACTACTTTCGGCTCGGGCCAGAACGCTTTCTGGATTTCGCCAGCGGCATTCTCGGCCGGCGTGTCACTCCAGCCGAAATGGAGGTCTGGCTCCAGGACCGTGACCTCCCGTCTTTGTTCGTCGAACCGGTGTTGAAGCGCGCCCGTCCTCTAATTGTGCACACGCACGAATATCAACGGCTTCTCGCCGAGCGTTACGGAGTACATGCGGAGGTGGCTACCTGTTGTCCGAACATGCAGTTCTCCGAAGAAGAACTCCAATCCGCCAGTCGATCACGCGCCAGACAAAAGTTGGGCGCATCTCCGGAAGCGTTTCTGATTTCCACCTTTGGTTTTGTGTGCCGGGCCAAAGGCATGGAGGCATGCATCATAGCAGCGGAGATGCTGCGAGGCTGGAATATCCCGGCGGAATTACATTTCGTGGGAAGCGTCCTAGGGGAGGAACCGGAACTTATACGTCTCACGCAACAATACGGCATCGCCGAACACGTACACTGGACCCGCAGCTTTGTCAATGATGACCTGTATCGCGCGTCCTTTCTTGCATCGGACGCCGCGGTGCAGCTTCGGAGCTACGGTCTGGGGCAGTATTCAGCAGCACTTGGCGATTGCATTAGCGCCGGGCTACCCGCGGTGGCCAGCCGCGAACTAGCGCTGTCTTGCGAAGCGCCCGAGTACGTGCTCACAGTCCCCAATCACAATTCGCCCTTACAGTTAGCAGAGCAGCTCGCGGCTATCTGGGAGAGTGGGGCGCCCATTGCGCGCCGAATGGAGGCGCGAAGGGAATATCTAGCGGAGCATAATTTTGGCTTTTATGTGAGGCGTTTACACGAAATATTGGATCTAGCATGAGTGTATACATCGATGTCACGGAGTTCCTCGCAAGTCCGCTGAGGTCCGGTATTCAGCGCGTTGTTGCCCAGATTTGCCGCAATTGGCCCGACGGTTCGCTGGTACCGGTTCGGTTCGAGCGCGACAAGCTAGTGGTGCTGAGCCGGCAATTGATAGGCGACATAGAACGTCACTTTGAGCAGTCCCGCGCGGCGTCCTTATTGGCGTTTCGATTCGCGATGGCAAAAACCTGGCGGGCGCGCGCGCCTCTGATCCTGAAGGATGAAGATACTCTATTAGTTCCCGAGGTGTTTTATGATCTGGAGCGTCTCGCATATTACAGCGCACTTAGCGAAAAGACCATCGCGCGCTGCCGGTTCATTTTGTATGATTTGACTCCCATCGAATATCCCGAATTCTTCCCGGACGCACAGTACGATGCTATTTGTGCCTATTTTCAGATGATACGGCGGGTGGCCCACTGCGGGTTCATCTCTCAAGCGACCCAGCGAGCCTATTGCCATCGCCTGCTACGGCTGGGCGACCTTAGCGGTGTCGTGTTCAGGTTGGGCAGCGATGGATTAGGCCCGCGACCAGCATCCGCGCGGCGCTGTCCGTCCTTGACATTCACTGTGGTTGGCAGGATCGAGCCGTCGAAGAATCCCGACGTCGTACTGGAGGCGTTCGAACCACTGCTCCAGCAAATACCCGGGATGCGTTTGATACTCATCGGAGCTATCGGTCACATGCGCCCGTCTTTCTCCGACAAGCTTAAGCGCATGGCGGCAGACCCAGCCTCGGGAGTTTCTCATTATTCTAACGCCAGTGATGAACTTATTCGCACACACGTGGACGCTTCTAGAGCCACTATCTTCGTCAGCGGCGCCGAGGGCTTCGGCCTTCCGCCTGTGGAAAGTCTGTGGCGCGGCATACCGGTCATCGCTTCGGCCAAGATACCTAGCTTGGAAACGATCGGTTCCATGGGTGTAGATCTGGTTGAACCCTTGACCGTGCCGCGGCTCAGAAACGCCGTACGAGCTTTCTTAGATGATGAATATGCCATGAGAAAGTCGGAGGAGGCCATGGCGTTAGAGTTGCCCACCTGGCAAGGTTTCACCAGCGAAGTAGCGGCTTGGTGCGCTCCGGACGGTCCCTATGGAGACGGCATGATCGCTCAGCCTTCGCGCAAATTGTTGATGAAGGCGTTTCGAATGTCCCAGGCTCAATAAAGACCAGCCGCTCAACGGCTTTCCCTATTTCACGGCGACAGCCGTGATATACCGGTGAAGCACAGCGTAACGCTCCTCCACCACGATTTGCAGGTGACGCTGGATTAGAGCGGCCACGACATCGGCGCTTCTGGGATTGGATCCGCGGTCCAGACGCCAGAGTATTCTGCTGGCCAACCGGTGCGGCGCCAGGACTGGTTCCAGGAGAACCAGACGGCCGCCTGGTTTCAGAGCTCTGCGAAACTCGGCGAGCGCGCTATTTAGCTCTTCGTCCGTTAGATGATGGCACATCCCGAAAGCGAAGATATATTCTGCTGAGTTGTCCGGAAAGGGCATCTGGGCCGCGCTGCCCAGCACCGCTGCTCCGGATTTGTTCAGTGTGTAAAAGTCGTGTAATTTTAGCGGGTCGACATCCAGGCAAACGTAGTGACAGCCCGAAGGCACGACCGAGCGAATCGCCCCTGTGCCCCCGCCGGCATCGATAATGTATCCTCCGGCCGAGCATACCTGGAAGTGCCGCGACACGCGCTTGCGCAGAATGCGGCCACCGGAGATGGTCTGGATTAGATCGTATACTCTGGGCTGAGCCGCGAGGGTGTGTATCCAGGAAAGCAGCATGCTTCGACCTTACGACGCAGGCGGATTCCGCCGTTGGCCGGCACAGGACAGAGTCGCGAGAGCTTTCACGTATCTCACTGGGATACCATCCCAACTTCCCGCGCGGTCCAACCCTTGAATTCTCTCAACTCCTGTACCACAGAGGCCTGCTGCTCTTCAGTTAGGTCGTTATAAAACGGTAGCCGCAACAAGCGGTCGCTAACGCGCTCGGCCACCGGACAATCGCCGGGCTGTCCGCCAAACGCCTTCCCCATCTTCGAGAGATGTAGCGGTAGATAGTGAAACACCGCGGCAATCCCTTTGGCGTTCAAATGGGCGATCATGGCTTGCCGATCGGCCAAGGAGGGCAACAGGATATAGAAAAGGTGAAAGGCCTGTCCGCAATCCGATGGAATACTAGGAAGCCGGACCGAATTCTCCTTAGCCCAGGAATCCAGCTCCGTCCTGTAATATTCCCAGATCCTTTGGCGGCGTTTCTGAATGTGCTGGCGCGCTTCGAGCTGAGCCAGGAGAAATCCGGAAAGCAGGTCCGAAGGCAGATAACTGGATCCCACATCCACCCAACTATATTTGTCTACCAGGCCGCGAAAGAACTGGTTACGATTGGTGCCCTTCTCGCGAACGATTTCCGCGCGTTCGATGTAGCCGGAATCGTTAATGATGAGTGCACCGCCTTCGCCGCACGTGAAATTCTTGGTCTCGTGGAAACTTTGCGTGGCAAGCGCACCGAAGGTGCCGAGATGCTTTCCCTTGTAGTCGCCAAAGAGGCCGTGGGCGTTGTCCTCGACAACCGGTATGCCATACCGCCGGGCAATCTCGCAAAGCTGGTCCAGTTCACATGCCACCCCCGCGTAATGCAGAACCACGATCGCTCGAGTGCGCGGCGAAATGAGGCGCTCCACTCGGGATGCATCGATGTTCAGGGTGTCCGGCCGAATATCGGCAAAGACGGGACGGGCCCCACGTATGACAAAGGCATTCGCCGCGGAAACGAAGGTGAACGACGGAAGAATGAATTCATCGCCGGGCTTGATATCGAGGAGTAGAGCGGCCATTTCAAGAGCATGCGTGCAGGATGTGGTGAGCAGCACACGCGCGGCGGGCAAGGCCTCCTCAAGAAGCGCACTGACACGCTTGGTAAACGACCCATCGCCGGAGATATGCATGAGCCGAATCGCCTCCTGCATGTACTCCATCTCGCGACCAGTTAGGACGGGCCTGTTAAACGGAATTCTTGCTACCGGCACTTCGATACGCGGGTGGATCCCAAGGTGTTCGCGCACCTCCACCCGTCACTCCTTGGTAAGCGGGCAATATAATTATTAGTGTACAGCCCCGCTAGGAAATTCCAAAACTTCGAGCCACTCATATTCATGGCTGCCAGACAGCAAGTCCAATCCCCGTGGCACCGTAACCGTTGCCGTTATAGAGCGCGTAGGTCCGGCCAGCGTGAAACAGCGGATGCGCGTAACAGATCATTTCGGAATCCCAGCCTTCTGGAGATAAATCGATAGCCAGCGGCTCAGGTTGCCGGGTCCAATTCACGCCGTCGCTTGAGCGCGCCTCGCCCACGCGATAGGTGTTTGTGCCGCCCCGATAAGTAAACCACATCCGATACCCAGCGGGTGTCTTCCAGACTACGGGCCGTGCGATGGCATACTCCCCCTCTTCGTAGGGAATGCAAAGGTGATCCGAACATTTCCAGACTATGCCGTCTTCCGATTCCGCATATTTCACCGTGTAATAATGCTTCGGTTTCCCGCCCTCATTTTCGCGGACCCATTGGGTCCCCGAGATGTACCACATCCGGAATTTTCCCTGGTCCAATAACACGCAGGGAGCTCCGGTAATGTAAGGATCGAAATGGTTGCGGCCAAGTACCGGAGCGAGAGACGCGCGGATGAAGGGTGCGCCTTCACCCTGCGAGATTGCCAGGCCGATATGGAATGAGAAGGGCACCTCAACGGCCTTTGACCACCCGGTATAGTAAAGGAAGGTCTGCCCTTGCCAGGGCACGATGGTGCTCGGCATGACGCCACAATCGTCAAAGGCCCCGAGCGGACCTAAGTCCAGGGTTGGCGTCTGGGATACTTCCTGAATAACGGCCGGATTTTCGGGAGAGAACGTAAACCACCCGCCTCGCGCCCGGTTCTGGGCATCGCGGCTTGCGAAGTGAACCCGGTAGCCGCCCCCGCCCAAATCTTCAGGAAATGGATTCTGCGCGTGCGAGTGCATCCAAGGGAATTTGCCCGGCTGAAAGATCAGTCCCAGTTTTTTCCACATCATTCCGCTCCCATTCGACTGTGAATGCCCGAAGGCTCCGATTTGCCGGCCCCCTGGTGGCTTCCATCGGTCATCATCGCCGCCTGCACACAACGATCCACATACGTTGACGCAGGCCCCAAAAGTCATCGTCGGTAAAGCCTATTTGTACGTCATGGAACCACGGGGCGAATGCTTGTACGATCTCGTCGGGACTGGCGAATACCCGAAAGATGGTTCCAACTCGCAATCCGCATGGATCCCGCTTGATCCGGACATGTCCACCGCCGAGTGGTTCCGCCCCCTCCAACAAATAGCCGTCGGTCATAGGTAACGAGAGCACGAATGGTGCTCCGGGGGCCGTAACACGGTAAATCTCGCGGAGATTGTCGTCGAACTGATTTCCCTCTTGGACATAGTAAAACGCATGACATGCCAAGGCATACTGGAAAAAGCCGTCGGAGAATGGGATAGAAGCATTCGTCCCCACGGCAAGCGTCGCTTTTATCCCCAACGTCTGCAACCGTTGCTGAGTAGAACGGCCGATGTCTTCGTGGATCTCGACTCCGAACACATGGAAGCCGAGATTCTGCAATAAAGGCATGTTTCTGCCGTCGCCATAACCCAGGTCTAAAATACGATTGCCGGGGTAAGCCGTTCGATCCATCTTCAGCGCGGGATACTTTCCTAGAAACGCGCGAACAACGAACTCCACGGGGTAAAGGTGTACGGGGGATTGACGTTCGTATCGCTCAGAATAGAGAGTTGCAATGTTGCTGCTCATGTTGTGCTCTTAACTGTCATCGCGAAACGATATGTGCCCAGCCGATAGCGGATACACCAGACGCCCGGAGTCGCTGCGCGAATTCGGGCTGAGCGTATGGATTGACGCCAAGTACGACGGCATCCTCGGGTTCAATCGCAAGAGATTGGAAATCCTGAACCGGTTTTTCTTGAAATGTACCAGACCCGCCATCGATGACACACGAGGTGACGCGTTGCCAGTAGGCCGGGCAATAAGCCCGCAATAGCATGCTCCATGTGCTGGTACCGAAATTGTAGACGCGACGAGCAGCACGGACCGATTGTTCCAAATGGCGGTCGCACTGCTCGAAACTCAAGACGTATCGTCTGCGTTCGTCGAATAGCTGGTCGGGTGTTACACTGCGGAACATATCTTTCCCGACGGCGTGAGTTCCAGGCTTATTTCCGAATACCCAGAGTTGTTTGTCGCGCAGCGAATTGACGGCCGGCGCCGGACGCCAGGCCAGCGGATGAAGGCCCGCCGCCTCGGCCAGGTGCTGCAGATGTGCCGGCGTGAAGGAGTAGTTTTGATCGCTGAACATGAACTCCCCATTGGGATAGGAGGAATCCGGACAAGTGACCACTATCCGTCCACCCGGGGAAGCCAGCTCGCCGAGGATGGTCAGAAACTGGACCGGGTCAGTGGTGTGTTCGACGACGTTGGTGCAATAGACTAGCTGGTAGCGTTGGTCGATCGGGTACTTTTCGTCGATCTTAGTCGTGTCTAAGGCAAATCCATCCTGGCGCGCTACTTCGCTCTCGCGTTCCGATGGCTCCACGCCGTGTAGCTTGGCCGCGGGGTAGCGTTCGCGAAGTTCCCGCATCATCCAACCACGGCCGCACCCGGCATCCAGGATCGACGCAGGCTGATAACCGCTCAGGGCTTCCACTATCCAAGTGGCCATTGCGATGTAACGCGGACGATCGAATACGGCTGCCCCAGGACGTTCGAAGAAGGTATAGTTCTTCTCGTAAAACTCAGTCTCGCCAAGAAAGCGCTCCGTTCCGCGCATCAACATTCCACAACGGACACATTGTTTCTTGCCCAAAGGCTCCCGGAGAAACTGCCCGGCCGTCGTCATCGAGAACGGGGACGGCGAAGGCAAAGCGTTGAAAGTAGCTCCACCGCAGACAGGACACGACGGCGCCCGCTTTTCCATGTTAGTCAATTCTTGATCATCTCCAGAAAACGGACACTATCTATCTGTTGGACTTTCGTTGTGCCTTTAACGACGTAAACACTGTCCTCCCCGGTATCCTGCGTGATCAGCGCGTTGGCGCCGATGTAAGTCCGCGATCCCACGCGCACGTGATTCGAAATAGTCGCGTTCACGCCCAGAAAAGAGTTGGCGCCGATCGTCACCTCGCCGGATAGTACCACGTGAGAAGAGATCCAAACGTGGTCTTCGATAACCGCTAAGTCGCCAATCTGATTGCCGGACCACAGCACTACGTCGTCGCCGATCGTAACGTCATAGTTAAAGACATTAGCCTCGAGAATGAAGCAGTTTGCGCCAACCTTAGGCCGCTCCCAGGAGGAGACCCGCGAGCTGACGTAGCTCGGGAATGAATACCCTTTTTTCTTGGCCTCCACAAACTTCTCCGCCCTCAAAGCGTTCATGCGCTGAAATCCAAGCGGTATAAACATACTGCACTCTGTGGGAGGCAGTTCCATCTCCACCCGTGAGAACGGGACTACCGGGCGTCCCTGAAACTCGTGCTGATCCGAGTACGCATCATCGACCGTGTAGGCCACCACTTCAAAGGCGCTATCGTCTCTGAAGTAGCGGGTCGCTACGTCCGCTCCTCTGCCAGTCCCGAAGATGACGACTCTGTTCGGCACGGTAATCGTATCAGATGGCTGCACGACAGCTTTTACTCCTTGGCATGGATTCTTCGAATCACTGTGTAGGGACGTGCTTTGGTCTCGATAAAGATTCTGGAAACGTACAGGCCCACAACGCCGACAGAGAAAATGATCAGGCCTCCGAAGAAAGCGATGGCAACGATGGTGGAGACCCACCCCTCGGCCAAGTGTCCGCTAAGACGCCTGGCCACCAAGTACACTGCCATCACGATCGATCCGAGGAGGACGGCACATCCCAGGAAAAAGATGAAAAACAACGGGAGTTCGCTGAAGGACGTGACGCTATCGAGCAGGACCAGAAGGCGATGGCTGAAATTGTAACCGGTTTCGCCGCGAAATCCCTTTTCGAAGGCGACCCCTTTCTGCCGGAACCCGGTCAGGACCCAGAGGCCTCCGATGGCCGTCTTCTGCTCCTTGTGTCGCACCAGCGCTCGAACGTAGTCGCGAGTCATGAGACGGACCGTGCTGTGATTTTGCGGCACCTTAACTGGAAGAATCAGATTCAGGAATCGCCAGGCCAAATCCCCGCCAACGCGTTCCATGGTCCTCCCTTTGCGGGCTTTCTGAAAGCCGTAGACGACATCCAGCCCCTCGTCACGAAGTACCCTCAGGAACGGCCCCAGAAGTTCCGGCGGCTCTTCCAGATCGACGTCAATAAGAAAAACCAAATCGCCGGTGGAGTGCTCAAGTCCGGTCATCATGGCCTTGTGATGGCCGAAATTCCGCGATAGTTCAATGATTTTGAGGCTGGCGTCAGTCTGCACCAACGCCAGCGCCACCTGTAGCGCGTTGTCGGGAGATCCGTCGTCCACGATGATAATCTCCAGATCGTCGGTGACTTTTTTCAACTCGGCGCGCATCCGTTCCACGAACTCCGCAACATAGGGGGCGGACTTGTAGAGAGTCGTGACAACCGAGACTTTCATGGCCTTAGGAATAACGCGTTTGGAGCAGCCGGCGATCGATCTTGCCATTGTCGTTCTTGGGCAGCCGATCCAGCACATCGACGCGCCCAGGGACCATGTAGGCCGGCACCATCTTCGAGACCTCCTTCCGGATCGCGTTCGGGGTAAGACCGTTGCTCGAAGCCACTACTCCGACAATCAGGCTGGTCCCGTCCTTCGTCGTTTGCAGCGCCACGGCCTCATCCACCCCGTCTATTCGACCGAGAGCGTGCTCGATCTCACCCAACTCCACCCGGTAACCTTGGTGCTTGATCTGATTGTCCCTGCGGCCGACAAAGTGGATCTTATCATCCTGCGACGAGCGGCGAACCAGATCGCCAGTCCGATAAACGCGCTCATGATAGTACGGATTCAGGGGGTTCTGTCGAAACGCGCCCGCTGTCAGTTCCGGATCGTTGAAATATCCCAGGCCGACCGAGGGCCCTCCCAGGTACAATTCCCCGACTTCGTCCAAGCTTGCCGCCTGATCCCGCTCGTTCAGAATCGCGAACGTGAAGTTGGGTATAGGACCACCCAGCGGAGGATAGCCGCTCAGGTCCTCAAAATCGGTTCTGCCGATCCGGTACGCCGAGCAGATGCAAGTGCATTCGGTCGGCCCGTAGACGTTGACGAGCTCGGCACGGGGATGGAGGCAATCGAATAGTTCCTTAAGTTTCGCTTTGGGATATCCTTCACCGCCGAAAATTACCGTGCGGATGTGGGCGAACACCCCTGGCGTGATCATCTTCAGCGCCTGGAAGTAGATCAGAAGTGACGGTACCGAAAAGTAGATCGTGCAGCGCAGCTCGTCGATTCGCCGCAGAACCCCGTAGGGATCCTTCATCGTCGCCGAATCGAAAGGAACCAGAGCCGCGCCGTTCAGGATGCTGGCGAAAAAGTCGAACACTGAATTGTCAAAGTACAGCGGGTTCACGTTGGTGAACACGTCGTTGGGAGTAATCGCAAATTCCTGCCTGGCCCACGGGATGAAGTTCAGAAGGTTGGCGTGGGACATCGCCGCGCCCTTGGGGAACCCGGTCGATCCCGATGTGAACATGACGTATGCCGGATCGCTGCCGGCGATGTCTGTCTCGGCCTCGAAGTTGCCGTCGCCGGCTCCATCCAGGAGGGCGAACTGGTTTTCCTTCTCCACCATGATTGCCCGATAGTCGCCCAGATCGAGCGCCGGCTCCCTGGCCGAGAAAACAAGCTTCGGCATGCACTTGCCGAGGATATGCGCGACCCGGGCCGGAGGATTCGACGGATCTACCACGAAGTACGGCGCGCCCGCTTTGAGACATCCCAGTATCAGAGAATAAGCCAGCGTGCACTTGTCCAAGCGAATGCAAACCCGGTCGCCCTTCACAACACCCTGCCGTCGCAGAAAGAGCGCTAGCTGGTCCGACAGTCTGTCCAGTTCCCCAAAAGTTACGTCCGCGCTGTCCGACCATATGAGTGCTGGCCGATCCCGATAGGCTGTCACCACGTCCCGAAACAAATCCGGGACATTGTGCGGGTAGGCGCTCAAAGCACCTGCCCTCCGTCCAATTCGATCACCGTACCATTCACGTATTGATTGGCCAAGATGAACTTCACTGCCGAGACCACTTCCTCTATATTGCCGAGGCGCCGGAGCGGAACGGAACTTTTGATTTCCTTGAGCTTCGCTGGATTCACGTGGTCCCGCGTCGATGCTGTATCGATATAGCCAGGAGCCAGCGCGACCACACGTATCCCAAGCGTTCCCAATTCTTTGGCGAGCGCAGCGGTAAGTCCGTTCAGTCCTGCCTTGGCCGCCGAATATGCCGCCTGGCCCGGGTTCCCCCGGCTACAGACGGAACTGATGTTGACGACTACGCCTTTCTTCCGTGTAGCGGCCATTTTCAGCACAGTGCATGCTGTCACGTAAAAGGCCGTCGAGAGGCAGGAGGAAAGAACACGTTCCCACAGTCCAAAGTCGTGGTGCACGAGCTGTCCCTCGACGAAGGAGATCAAGGGACAATTGGCGATCAGTCCAGCACAGTTGATCACCGCGTCGAAGGAACCAACCCGTTCGTGGAAAACATCGATTTTGGCTTCGGCATCCGCGCCATCCGCCAGGTCGCATTCCTGAAATGAGAACCCAGCTTGATCCGCATGGGGGGGGCGTCTGAGGTCGAGCCCGCAGACTGTCCATCCATCCTTAAGAAACTCGTCGACCAGACATTTTCCGATCTCGCCAGCAACCCCGGTGACTAGAACCGACCGGTCATCCATCAGCGCCCTTCTGCCTAAGAATAACCACCACGTCGCCCACGGTGACAATCCCTCGAATCTGGTCGGCGGTCAGCTTCTCGTTCAGCTTTTTCTCCAATCCGAGAATAAGACCGACGTGTCTTAATGAGTCCCAGCCCTCAATCTCCGAAAGAGGAGTCTGCTCGGGTGGCAGAGTCTCCGGCGGGCACATGAGCACGTCGGCCATCCATTTCTGCACCTCTTGCATTTACCTATCCTCCCCGGGAATAAAACCTGGCGCTATTAATCCTTTGGCCACAGTCAATTATTATTCAAGCTGGCAATCAGTTGTCAACCAAAGTCCTAGGTCCGCGACCTATGGATGACACCATGCGGGTCGCATCAAAAGCTTCTCATGTATTTCGCCGCCTCAGGGCCCTCGTTCAGAAGCAGGTCCACAACGCTGACGGCATGTTCAAATGGCGGATAGAGCTGGCGGTACTCAGGGTATCCGGCGTAATCGAAGTACACGAGCTCAATTCCTTCCTGGTGAAAAAGTTCCGGCCGGATGTAATCTCGCGCCGATGGGCCGGAGATATAGACGCCGGCGTGAGCTTGTTTGCAGAGCGAGACCAGCCGCTCGGTCTTTCCCTCCGCCATCGAATACTGCATCGACCAAGTCAATTTAGTGCATATTCCGAGCTCCCGGCAGATGGCCGTCAAGAACCGGTGGTTAATCAAGCTGAGCGATTTTTCCTCGCAGCCCAAATATAGATTCTCGAACAAGTGCTTATAATCGCCGAAATGGAGAGCATTCACGTAAAAGGTCTGGATCGTTTTCCAATGGTTTCGGGACCAATCAGGATCGCTCACCACCGTGTCTCGGATCTTCTGGAAATATTTTCCCTTGACTTCGACTGGAATAGTAAGCCATGTTGTGCCTTGCGGAACCTTGATTTTATTACGATTGCGCCAGTCCCGCCGCGTATACTGCATGTCATCAAACAGAATAAATTCGTCCACGCTATTGATCAAATCGAAGTATCCTTTCCAGGGGATATAGTTCGATTGCGAAATAGCGACGCGCTTGGCCGGACTTGCACTCACGTTCTCGCCTGAAAATGGCATTGGGCTATTTTCCCACGGCGCGAGCACAAGCGGCAGAACTCGTGATCGTCATTGGCGTACGCTAGCGACAGCGAATGACGGGGCGCCATGCAGTCCATCGCCGGTTTGAAGGAGTTCTGATAGGTCGTCACGGCGCAAAGAAGAACCGGCCGATGCATTGAATCGCCTCCCCAGGATTGCTCTCACTGGAGTCGTGGTGGGCGCGACAGGACTCGAACCTGTGACCTCCTGCGTGTGAAGCAGGCGCTCTAACCAACTGAGCTACGCGCCCTCGCTGAAGCTTCTCTCATTCTAAATCACTTCCAAACTCAGCGCACTCCGCGAAGAGGTAAAACTGTTAAGCAACCTACGCGTGGACTGAACCCTTAAAGTGAGACACTCGCAATTGACACACTTTGCAGGGAAAGGAGCTGCGAGTGTCCATGACGCGAAAGGGAAGGCATCCGTTAGAGTTCCGCCAGATGGCGGTGGAACGGATGA
>JBKQHJ010000182.1:0-10228 GCA_052148835.1 Bryobacteraceae bacterium | reverse complement strand
CTTCACGTGTTCCAGCAGCTCTCGCCAGCCGGCTTTGGTCTCCGCCTCGGCCTTCCCTTCCTTCAGCACCTTGAACGGCGGCCGATTGAACTTCGACACCTGACGGGCCAGCGCTCGCATGCGCCGGAACTCGGGCTGCAAAGCCAGATCGATGGTGATGCCGCGCTCCGCGTTCATCGGATCGTGATACACCACCTTCCAGGCCTCGTGCTCTTCTTCGCGCTCCAGCCTGGCGTCAACTTTAGCCGCCTTCAAAGCCGCCAGCAGCGCTTCCAGATTGCTTTTCTCCTGGAAATCGGCCTTGGTATCCAGCTTGAAATCGATATTGGCGAGCGCTTCCACCACGCGCGCGTCACGCGTCCGCCGCTCCATGCGCCGCACCATCTGCTGCAACTCGTCGAGCGAAACCAGAAACGCGCGCAGCTCGGCTCCTTCCAATTTCGTCCCGTCCTGCGCCTCCACGGCCAGGTTTTCCGTTGCGCGACGCAGAATCTCGCGCGTGAATTCCTTGTCGTCCTTGATGTATTTCTGCGTCTTGCCCTTCTTGATCAAGTACAGCGGCGGCTGCGCGATGTACACGTGCCCGCGCTTAATCAGCTCCTGCATGTGCCGGAAGAAGAAGGTCAGCAGAAGAGTTCGGATGTGCGATCCGTCCACATCGGCGTCGGTCATGATGATCACCTTGTGGTAACGCAGCTTAGTTACATCGAAATCCGTCAGCCCGATCCCGGTTCCGATGGCGGTGATCATGGAGCGAATTTCCTCGTGGCCCAGCATTTTGTCGTAGCGCGCTTTCTCGACGTTCAGGATCTTACCTTTGAGCGGCAAGATCGCCTGATAGCGCCGGTCGCGGCCCGATTTCGCCGTGCCGCCGGCCGATTCGCCCTCGACTAAAAACAACTCACAGCGCTCCGGATCTTTTTCCTGACAATCGGACAACTTGCCGGGCAGTCCGCCTGAATCCATGGCGCCCTTGCGACGCGTCAGATCGCGAGCCTTCCTGGCCGCTTCCCGCGCGCGCGCTGCGTCGATCGCCTTCGACACGATCTTTCGCATCACCGCTGGATTCTTGTCGAAGTATTCGCCCAGCTTCTCGTTCACCAGCTTGGCGACATCGCCTTGAATATCGCTATTGAGCTTGCCCTTGGTTTGCCCTTCGAACTGCGGCTGCGGCAGCTTTACGCTGACCACCGCGGTCAAGCCTTCGCGCACGTCGTCACCGCTCAGGTTTTCCTTCACGTCCTTGAACAGCCCGGCCTGCTGACCGTAGAAGTTGATGGTGCGCGTGAGCGCGGCACGAAATCCGCTCAGGTGCGATCCGCCATCCACGGTGTTGATGTTGTTGGCGAAGCTGAAGATGCTCTCCGAGTACCCGTCGTTGTACTGCAAGGCCACTTCCATCGAGAGCACGCCGCCGTTGAGCAGCTCACGTTCGCCTTCGATGTAAATCGGCTTATCATGCAGCACCGCTTTGCCCTTATTCAGATGCCTGATGAATTCGGCGATGCCACCGCTATAGTGGAACTCGTGCTGTTTCGGCGGGTCCGCCCGCTCATCGGTCAAGGTGATAGTTAGCCCTTTATTCAAAAAGGCCAACTCCCGAAGCCGCTGCGCGAGGGTGTCGTAGTTAAACTCGGTGGCATCCATGATGGTGGCATCCGGTTTGAAGGTGATTTTCGTGCCGGTCTTTTTACCAGCCTTGCCGGTTTGTTTCAGCGCTCCCTTGGGGACGCCCTTCTCATAGTCTTGTTCCCAGGTAAACGTCTTATTCCAGATCTCGAGATGCAGCCACTCAGACAGTGCATTCACACAGCTGACGCCGACACCATGCAAGCCACCCGAGACCTTGTAGCTTTTAGAATCGAACTTACCGCCCGCGTGCAGCTTAGTCATTACCACTTCGGCCGCCGAGATGCCAAATTCCTCCTTGATGTCGGTCGGAATTCCACGGCCATTGTCGGTCACGGTAACTGAATTGTCGATGTGGATCGTTACGTCCACCCTGTCGCAAAATCCAGCCAGCGCTTCGTCTACCGAATTGTCGACTACTTCATAGACCAGATGATGCAGACCGTTCTCCGTGGTGGAGCCAATGTACATCGCAGGGCGCAGCCGTACGGCTTCCAACCCTTCCAGAACTTTGATGCTATTGGAATCGTAAACTTCCACCGGCGTTATTTCTTTTGTTGCCATGTTTAAAAATTCAATCCTTTTGCTTGTTCGCGAGCCTTCAACTCTACGACCATCCTCAAATACGCATCGGCATCACGATGTAGCGGTACTTGTAACCGGCATCGCCATTCACGGCCGGCCTCAGCTCACCGGCGCTATTGGCGTCCTTGAAATGAAACGCGACTTTGTCCTCGTTGGATGCCCGCAGGAAATCCAACAGGTAGTTAGCGTTGAATCCAATCTCCACCGGAGTTTCGTGGTAGTCCGCCGGCAGGCTCTCCTCGCTTTCCCCGGTCTCCGATAGCGAAGAATGGATGTGCAGTTCGCCTTCCTGAACTCTCAGCCGGATGGCGCGCGACCGTTCATCGGAAAATTGCGAGACGCGTTCAATCGATTTGCGCAGCTCCTCGCGCTCCAGCACCACCGAATGCGGATGATCCTTCGGCAACACGCGCTCGAAGTCCGGAAAATTCCCGGTCAGCTTGCGGCTGAGCAGCAGGCGCTCTCCAAACTGAAAGAACAGGTGATTCTCATCGCCCGAGAACGCCAGGGTTGCATCCGCGTTGGACTCCTGGCCCAGCTTCAAAATCTCGCCCATGGCCTTGCGCGGCAGCAGTGCGCGATATAGGCTAGTCACCCCGGGCAGATCCACCGGATGCTCCACCATGGCCAACCGATGCCCGTCCGTCGCCACCATGGCAAGACCGGTGTTCTTCAATAACAGCAACGACCCGTTCAGCGTGAAGCGCGACTCTTCCATCGAGATTGCAAAAATCGTTCGTGAAATCATCGACGCCAGCACCGCTACCGGAATCTGAGCCAGCACGTCCGGCATCTGCGGAAGCTCCGGGAAACTTTCGCGCGACATTCCGGCAATACGCGTCCGCGATCGCCCGCATACCAAACTCGCCCACTGGTTGTCCTGCAGCTTCACTTCGAGATCGGCGTCCGGCAGCAGTCGCACATAATCGAGCAATCGCTTGGCTGGAATGGTCCCCGCGCCTTGCTTCTTCACCCGCGCCGGACACGACGAGCGAATCCCAAGTTCCAGATCGGTGGCCGTTAAGTTGATCCGATCCGCGGTGGCTTCCACGAGCACGTTAGACAGAATCGGTATCGTAGTCTTCTTCTCGACGACGCCCTGCGAAAGATTTAATTCTCGAACCAGGTCCGTCTTGCTGACTGTGAACTCCATCGTTTCCCCTCGCTCAGGTAGCCACCGGCGAGACTCTCGCCGGAAATCTTCAGGTGATGCCCGCCGCTTGTTTGCTCAGGGCTGATTAGCTCTAGGGCTATCTCAAATGAGTCTCTAACTAGAACCGTAATCGTAGGGCTTGTTGAAATGTTGATTTCTCTCTAAATTATACAAAAATCAGAAACTTCCTGCCACTAGAAGTTGTGGATTCTAGCGTTCTGGACCGAGGAAAATTCACTCCCTCGGCCCTCTTCCACAGACGCTCACAGGCCGAAACCATAGTCGGCTGTGGATAAAACAGATAAGTCTAATGGATTGAGTCAATTAAGCTGTTGATGAGGCTGTTCAAATCTGGACTGAGCTGCCGCAGGCGGTCGATCTTCTGGATCGAGTGCAGCACGGTCGTGTGATGCTTACCGTTAAATGCCTTGCCGATCTCCGGTAAGGACGCGGAGGTCAGCTCTTTGACCAGGTACATAGCAATCTGGCGGGGGTATGCGATCTTCTGCTCGTTGGTCTTTTGCTTGAGTTGCGAAGGCTGCAGGGAGAACTTTTCGGCCACCGCCTTGATGATCGATTCGATGCTGATTCTTCGTTCCCCGCCGGCCGTAAGATGCTTCAGAGCCTGGTGGGCCATCGGAAGGGTGATGGGAGAGCCGGTGACGGACGAGTAAGCCACCAGCTTGGTCAGCGCGCCTTCCAGTTCGCGAACGTTTTGCTTGGTTTTAGTCGCGATAAAAATGCGGACCTCCTCGGGAAGCACAATGCCCTCGGCTTCGGCTTTCTTGTCGAGAATGGCCATCTTGGTTTCCAGGTCCGGGGGTTGTACGTCCACCATCAATCCCCATTCGAAGCGTGACCGCAGACGCTCCACTAATCCCGGCGTATTCTTGGGCGGCGTGTCGCTCGAGATCACGATCTGCTTCTGGTGCTCGAAGAGATCGTTGAAGGTGTGAAAAAACTCTTCCATGGTCCGTTCCTTGCCGGCCAGGATTTGTATGTCGTCAATCAGCAGCGCGTCGGCCGAACGATAGTGCCGATGAAAGAGCTGCATGCGATCGTTCTTGATGCAGGTGATCATCTCGTTCATGAACCGTTCGCTCGAAGTATAGATAATCCGCATGCTGGCGTAATGATCCACCAGCGATCGCCCGATGGCGTGCATCAGATGCGTCTTGCCCATGCCCACGCCCCCATAAATGAAAAGGGGATTGTAGGTGCGTGACGGATTGGTCACCACTGCTTGAGCCGCCGCATGCGCGAACTGGTTACATGAGCCCACCACAAAGCTGTCGAAGGTGAACCGCGGATTCAAAGTGATGGAAGGTGCAAACAGAGGGTCGGGCTTGTCCTCCCCCAGATTCTTGCTGCCGTTGGTTGGCCCGACGCCGTGAATCTCATATACGATCTCACGCAGCGAGAGATTCATTTCACGGACCGCCGACCAGATGTCCGCCGAATACTCCTGTTGAATCCAGTCCCGTGTATGCGGGTCGGGAACCGACACCCACAGTCGATCTCCTTCCGCTCTCACGAAAGTGGCCTTGGATAGCCAGTTGTCGAAAGCCTCGGTGCTGATTTTGCCCGAGATCTGTTGCTTTATGTGCTCCCAAATGTTCATTCTTTGTCACAATCCGCGCAGTTTTTGCACATGTTTTCCACAAGCTGTGGAAAAGCTAAAATTCAAGTTTTTGTACTGTTGGAGGAGCCGGCTCGACCCAAGCCCAATCGAGTGGTCCCTCTGGCAACGATCTGCCTTCCTCGTTTGAGGCAGAGTCAGCATAGCACAACACGCAACAACGTGTAATCATTTATTACTTCTTTGCTTTGAGTGGATTACATGAAACACGATCAACTTGAAATGATTGGAATCGGGGGCAGTTGGAAAAGTGAATATTCGGTAAATCCGCAGGCGTAAGGGAGTTGGATGCCGTGATCCACCCCTGGGGACTAGTTCGGCGGTCTCACGTCTCTGTTTGACAGTCCTCTGGCCACCGCGCGACAATAATCTCGTTCGCCTTCTGGCGAAATGCAGTTTCTCTCGCGGGAGTAACTCAGCTGGTAGAGTGCAACCTTGCCAAGGTTGATGTCGCGGGTTCGAATCCCGTCTCCCGCTCCATCTCAAAAAATTTCTGATCTCCGAGCCTGATCAGGATCTCGGAAATTGGTCAGGATAACGTGCTTTCCTGAAAATCGCCCCGCTCATTGATCCAGCATCGATACCTGGTGCGCACTTGGCCGCCGTTTCTGGAGCAAGCATCGGCCAAAAGCCGCACAGCCGGATCGGACGAGAGCACTATCCGCTTGGCCTCAGCCTTCGCCGTCTCCAACATGGAACACGCGAGCTCCGGACCAAAGGTGTTATTGCTCTCCTTGTGCCTCTCCATGGCGCGGACAAAATATTGCATATTACATCGCTTACCAGCGAGGCTCTCGGCGTCGTCCGGAACCGCCCCGGTTGCCTCCGCCGTTGCCGCGATCCTCTTTCGGACGCGCTTCATTCACCTTGATCGCGCGGCCATTCATCTCCTGGCCGTCCAGGCCCTGGATGGCCTTGATCGCTTCACTCTTGTTTGTCATTTCGATGAAAGCGAAACCGCGCGGCTGCCCGGTGTCCCGATCGCGCACCACGCTGGTACGCTCGACGGTGCCGTAATTCGCGAACGCCGCCTCAAGTTCCTGTTCGGTGGTCTGAAAGGAAAGGTTGCCTACGAAAATGTTGGTCATTGATTCTCCCCAAGTAGATTTGAACCAGGCGGGCGAGTCAGGAATTGCTTCAACAAGTCAAAACAGGCAGGCTCGGTCCTCTTAAGTCTAACATGAAAGTGCCAGTATTCCGGCGGAAATCGCGGTGAAATGCTGAGCGCTTCGGCTTAGCCCATACGCATGCAACGGCAGGGGCGCCGATTGACAAAGTATGCTGTTTCACTTACAATGTAGAGGTCTGAGCGCTTCTGCCCACTCGCAGATCATCTGAACTAAGTCGGCCGATCTGATCCCATTTTCTTAGGCCATCCTGACAAATTGGGAGGTATTGTGTCTCACGTTGAGCGGAAGCGGGGCGATCACCCTCTCTAGCTGGCTCGATGAGCCGTCTTCCTGACGGCGCCACAAAACGTATGCCACTCATTACAGTCAAACTGACGGACCAGCAACTGAAGCTGTTGACGGCTTTGGCGTCCGACCAGTTGTTCAGGCGAGAGTTTATCGACCCTAAGATTCCGGGCTATAAGTGCGATCCGGAGGAATTGAGCTTGGGCAAGAAACTGGTGGAGCGGCTGCGTTTACTGACTGATCGGTCGGGAAGAATGCAGGCCCGGATGTCGATTCTTCGATGATGGGACGTTTCGCCCGGTAATCCATGAACCCCGGGCGATTAAGGTTTGGAAGGAGCGCAAAGATGCAGTTTGTTCTCACCGGATTTAAGCAGGAGAGGGAATTTCGGGTCTTCGCGTTCGAAGGCATTGCGGCGGACCGGGTCCGAATTGCGTTTACCGTTCGCGCCGATCTGGACCTCAGCAGGAGATATGGCATTCGCCTGCAGGAGTTGCCCCTTATCTGTCGCGAGGTTCTGGAGCATAGACAAGAAGGCGAGCAACTTCACGCCTTGACCTTCACCGAAGACGCGATGCGGATTCATGCGAGTGACCGCGCGGCGCGAGCAACCGCTGCTCGGAGCAAGAAGCCACCCCGCAAGACCAATCACGAAGGCAACGGAGCCGCTTGGCGCTCCCCGCACCCGGGCTAAACCGCGAACGGCGGGAACATTTGCATCGCGTTTCCTCGTACTGTTTAAGTGGAGGCTCGCGATGCTCGGATTCCTGCTATGGTGCGTTCTCTTTCTGTTGTGCTGGCCCCTGGCACTGGCGGCGCTCTTCCTCTATCCCATCGTCTGGCTGATTCTGCTCCCGTTCCGTATTGTCGGCATCGCCGTAGGTGGGGTGCTGGAGCTGGTTTGGGCCGTCATCACGCTTCCCGCTCGCGTGATTCGCCGGGTGGCATAATAGAGCCGCTTGATCACTGATCTATGTAGATTCGTTTTACGCGCGCGTGAATCCCGCACAGCACACTGTAGGCGATGGTCCCCGCGGTGCGCGCCATTTGCTGCGCATCAATCGAGACGCCCCCTTCGGAACCAAGCAGCGTGACTGCGTCCCCAGGGGCCAGCGGCGGGCACTGCGTCACATCAATGGTGGTGAGATCCATCGATACAGCGCCGATGATAGGCGCGAAGTGGCCCTTCGCGATGACCCGCCCTTTGTTGGACAGCCGATGCGGGATCCCGTCGGCATAGCCCGCGGCCAGCACCGCAATGCGCGCCGGCTGCGTGGTTCGATACATCCCGCCGTAGCCCACCAGCGCGCCCGCCGGAAGATCCTTTACCGCCAACACCGCGGTCTTCCAAGCCAATGCCGGCCGAACCTCCAACAGACGTGGCGGTGCTTTGCCCTGCGCTACACCCGGCGCCACCGATGACACGTAACCGTAAATGGCAAATCCTGGCCGCACCATCCGTTGCCACGCATCCCGGCGTCCATACGAGATTGGAATGCTGCTGGCGGAGTGCAGGAAGGGAGGTTCCACGCCCGCGCGCGCCAGGTCCGAACAGATGGCCTGGAACACTCGCAACTGTTCTTCGGTTTGCGTGCTCGCGTAATTTGCGGCGGAAGCGAAGTGCGTCATCAGACCTTCCAGCCGGACATTCCGGGCCGCGCCGACCGCCTCCAGAATCGCCGAAGCCGGTTCCCGCGTTCCCAGCCGCCCCATGCCGCTATCGATTTTCAGATGATAATCGGCCGTTATGCCGCGAGCGCTCGCTAAGCGATCCCACTCCGCGATATCGCCGATCGAATGAATCACCGGCGTCAGATTGTAATCCAGAAGGCCCGCTCGCTCGCCGGGCAGGAAATCCGCCATCACCAAAATCCGCGTCGTGATTCCACGGTCCCGCAGAATGGCGCCTTCTTCGACGTTGCTCACTGCCAGCCAGCGCACTCCCGCGGCTGCGAGCGCACGGGAAACTTCCACGGCTCCGTGCCGGTAAGCGTCCGCCTTCACTACCGGCATCACTTCCACGCCGGTTCCCACCACATCGCGAACCGCGCGGAAATTTTGGACAATTTGTTTCAGCGAGATTTCTACCCAGGAGCGGTAGGCGAACGGACCCATATCCTAAACGCTAACGCACTGTTGGGTACGTCAACAGAGCCTCATACTGGTCAGTCACTCGATCCCAACTATACCGCTCGGCTACACGCTTCATCGCACGCCGGCTCCAATCTTCCCTCTCGTCGCTCGACATGTTCAAAACCTCCACGAGTTTCTTCTCGAGATTCGCCGCTTCAAACGCAATCCCCACGCCGCCTGCCGCCTCGGCGTTCTCCGGCGTGTTCAAATACAGCACCAACGCGCCGCGGCCCATGGCCTCAATCAACGCCGGATGCGTACCACCCACTTCGGTGGCATGGATGTAAGCCAGCGAGTGCGAGAGCAATTCGTGATAGCCCGTGCCATAAATCGCGCCCGGCATGACCACTCGCGGGTCGGACGTATCGCGCACCCGTTCGATGTATTCCTGCGCGTACGGCGCGTCTCCAATGAGCGCCAGTTTCACCGGCGTCTGAACCCGCTCGAAAGCCTCCCGCACCAATAGCGCGTTGTTTTCCGGCTCCATCCGGCTAACGTACAGAAAGTAGGCTCCGCCTTCCAGGCCAAGCTTCGCGAGAACCTCGCAGGCCGCTACCTTTCCCGTCTCGGCACCGTAGGGGATGAACTCCGTCCTTTTCCCATAGCGCTCCAAATAGTACGCCTCGATCTGCTCCGCGTCGGTAATAACCGTCGTTGGGCAAAACGTCGCCAGCCACTCCGAAACCGCATACCAGGCTTTGGCCACCTGGTTCCACTTCTTGCGCTTGCGCTCCAGGCCATCCACATTTAACAGTGTCGGAATACCGAATCCACGCGGCGCGAGCGTGAAGATCGCGTTGGCGCCATTGCAATAAAGTGCGGCGTCCACTCTATGGAAAATCAGATGGAGCGTGGATAACAACGTGTGAACGATGGTGTCGAAATATTTGTGACGCCAAGTGGGCAAATACTTCAGACGCACGCCGCGATACGTCGGTTCGGAATGCCGCTCGCGGCAGTAGACCGTGACGCAATGCCCGCGTTGAACCAGGCGTGTGGAAAGCTCTTCGGCGAAAGTTTCAAACCCGCCATACCGGGCGGGAATGCCACGCGTGCCGAGAATCGCGATGCGCGCCGCTTTGCGTCTCCTGACCCGCGCGCGTTACCCTCGCGCCGCCTTCGACTTCGCGAGCGGCCTGGCCGGCTTGAGCTTATTGGCGGGCGCGCTCACCGGACGGTAGTTGAACCAGTTGGCGATGTACTCGTCGTCCACGCGCTTGCGGCTCATGATGTCGCGCCGCTTGGCCATCACGCGCTTCCAGTTCTTTGCGATGTACCAGAACGCTTTCAACGAACTCTGTTCCCGCACCAGGCAGCAGGAAATCACTACCAGGTCGCGCACCGTGATCGAAAACCAGTTACGGCGGTATAAATCGCCGGTGATGTTCTTCATGCGCATCAGGAAACGATTCTTCACCGAATGCATGTTGATCACCGGCGGCAGCGCTCGCCGGTTGCCTGGCAGGACATTGCGCACGTGATATCCGCGGGCGTGCGGCGTATAAATGCAGCGCCAGCCCATCAATTGGGCCCGCCATGCGACGTCGGCATCCTCGCGATACACGAAAAAATCCGGATCGAAAAACTCGTCGTCCACCGCAATGTCGTCGATCATCTGGCGGCGATAGAGAGCTGCGGCCGCAGTGGCGCCGAAGACAAACTCGTGGTTGAGAT
>JBKQHJ010000181.1:0-32724 GCA_052148835.1 Bryobacteraceae bacterium | reverse complement strand
CCGGTTTCCTTGTCCGGCGTGATGTTCGTCGTATAGATCGTGCCGACCGGCGAGCCCATCTTGAGGCCGCCCGCGAACGCCTTGCCGCCCGGCACCGAATGGCACGAGACGCAGTCGCCGGCGCGGGCCACGTATTCGCCCGTGTCGGCGGTACCGGCGGGCTCATCGGCGCGCGCGGCTGTTGCGCCGGCGAGGAGGAGCGCGAGCGCCCAGAAAATCTTCTTTCGGCTCATTAGCTTCAAACCCAGATTAAAGACCTGCAAACTTCCGTGAAGGAGCTGGCGCGCGAGGCTAAGGAATCGAAGACCAAGGAAGCCCAAGCCAAGGACGTAAAGACCACGCGCCCGGTCGCACAGCCCGCCACCGCACCCGAGCCCACTCCAGCGGCAAAGGATGTCGCCTCCGGCTGGCAGCGCGCCCAGGACGCCTATGAGCGTGGCCGGCGTTCGGAGGATCTGAAGGCTTACGGTTCGGCCATCGAATCGTTCACCGAAGCCATCGACCTGGACCCGAAGAACGACTCGGCATTTCTGCATCGCGGATATGCGCACTTCTATCTGGGCGACTTCGCCATGGCGATTTCCGACATCGGGCATTCGATTGAGTTGCAGCCCAACAATTCGCGAGCCTATGCGATGCGGGCCTCCGCGCTGGCCTCCAGCGGCCGGACTAACGACGCAATTGCCGACATAACCCAGGCCATCCAGCGCGATGCCAGGAGCGCGGAAAACTACCTGCTGCGCGCGAGCTTTCACCAGCAGATCGGCCAGGCGCAGGATGCGCTGAACGATTATACCCAAGCCATCCAACTGGCGCCGGAGTCCCCCAAGGCCTACTTAGGGCGCGCGGCGGTTCTCCGTACGCACGGCCAGATTCAACAATCGCTTGCCGATTGCTCCAAGGCCATCCAGCTCAATCCCGCCGATAGCGCGGCCTATGTCTGCCGGGCGCAATTTTATCTGGCCACCGGAGCCGCGCAGCCGGCCATCGAAGACATCAACCGCGCCATGCTGATCGGCCAGAATCCGGCGGACGCGGCGCGGTTGCTTGCGAGCGCCCAAAAAATGATCGATTCCCCGGCGCCGATAGCCAAAGTGCCGCCGCCGGCCCCCGCAATCGTGACGCCTCCAGCGCAGACGCCACAACCCGCCGTGGTAGTAGCGGAAACGCGTCCAGCACCGGCTCCGTCACCATCCCCGGCGGTCGTGGCCGCGACTCGGCCCGTAGTCTCGCGGCCCGTAGTTACGCCCCCTGTGGTGGCCACGCCAGGGAACGTAAAGCCTCCGCAGGTCTTGCCGGCGGCGCTGGTGGCTTCCAGTTCAGAACCGCGCGCCGCGCGGGATGCCAATCGCTTCTACAAACAAGGCCGTTATTTGTCCGAGCAGGAGAATTTCGAAGAGGCGGCGCAGGCGTTCGACGTTGCGATTCAGATCGATCCTACCCACGCGCTGGCGCTCAATGCACGCGGATACGCGCGACTCCGGCTGCACAACTACCAAGGCGCCATTGACGATTGCACCCAGGCGATCCGCTTGAATCCTGGCTATGCGAACGCCTACATTAATCGCTCGGTCGCAAAAAGAGCAGTGGGCGATGTGGCTGGATCGCGTGAAGATCTGCGTCGCGCGGGGGAACTCCAGAGCGTCGCGCAAGCCACGATCGCCAAACCCTAAGCACCAACCCCCCGCGCGACCACTAGGGAGCGCCTATTGCAGCGGCAGATTATCCTGCCCGTTCCCGCCTTCGCCCTCATCGGGAATCACAGTCGGAATGACAGACGCCGCGGCCACCTGATCGCCCTCGTCCATGCGAACCAATCGCACGCCTTGCGTGGAGCGGCCGGCTTGCCGGATCTCGCCCGATTCCAGGCGAATGATCTTGCCGTCGCGCGTGATGATCATCAGGTCGGTGTCTTCCTTGACCGACAGAATGGCGACCACCTTGCCGATCCTGGGCGCCAGCTTCATGTTGATGACGCCCTTGCCGCCGCGAGCGGTGAGGCGATAATCTTCCAGCGGCGTGCGCTTGCCGAATCCGTTCTCGGAGATGGAGAGAATCAGGCCTTCTTTCTCCACCACCTCAGCGCCGATGATGGCATCGCCCTCGGCCAGATCCATGGCCCGAACACCGCGAGCCGGCCGGCCCATCGCGCGAACATCGCTCTCCTGGAAGCGGATGGCCTTGCCTTCGCGCGTACCAAGGAAGATGTAATTGTCGCCATTGGTCAAGCGCGCGGCCAGCAGCTCGTCGCCTTCATCCAGTGACAGGGCGATAATCCCACGCGACATCGGATTGTCGAACTCGGTGAGTTCGCACTTCTTGATCACTCCCTGCTTGGTCACCATTACAATGTACTGGTTGGGTACAAAGTCCTTCACCGGCAGGAAAGTCTTGACGGCTTCGTCCGGCTGCAGATTGACTAGGCCCGAAACGTGTTTGCCCTTGCCGGTGGTGCCGGCGTCGGGAATTTCGTAGATCTTCAGCCAGAAGACGCGGCCCATGGTGGTGAATACCAACAAATACGCGTGCGTGGACGCGACCACCAGGTGCTCGACCACGTCCTCGGTGCGCGTGCCCATCCCGATGCGTCCCTTGCCGCCGCGCGATTGACGCCGGTACGTGTCGACCGCAGTGCGCTTCAGATAGCCGCCATGCGTGACCGTGACCGCGACATCCTCGACTTGGATCAAGTCTTCAAGATGAATTTCGCCGGTATCCTCGATGATCTGGGTGCGGCGTTCGTCGCCGAACTCCTTCTGGACTTCCTTCAGTTCCTGCACGATGATGCCGCGCAGCTTTTTGTCAGACGCCAGGATTTCGAGGTACTCGGCAATTTCGATCTGGATATCGGCCAGTTCCTTGAGGATCTTCTCGATCTCCATGCCGGTCAGGCGCTGCAACTGAAGTTCGATGATGGCTTGAGCCTGCCGTTCGGTGAATTCGAATTGCGTGATCAGCCCGTCGCGCGCTTCGCGAGGCGTCTTGGCCGCCCGGATCAGCTTGATCACGGCGTCCAAATTCTCGATCGCTTTCTTGAAGCCGAGCAAAATATGCTCGCGCTCGCGCGCCTTGCGCAGCAAGTAATCGGTGCGGCGGCGCACCACGTCGATGCGATGATCGATGAAGCGCTTCAGCACGTCCGCCAGGCCCAATTCGCGCGGCTGCCCATTGACGATGGACAGCATAATCACGCCGAAGTTGATCTGGAGCTGGGTGTGCTTGTAGAGATTGTTGAGAATCACCTCGGCCTGCTCGCCGCGCTTCAGCTCAAAGACGATGCGCATGCCGTCGCGATCGCTCTCGTCGCGAATTTCCGAAATACCCTCGAGCCGCTTGTCGTTCACCAGCGCGGCGGTGGCTTCGATCAGGCGAGCCTTGTTCACCTGGTACGGAATTTCGGTGACGACGATCGCCTCGCGGTCCTTGCCGAATTTTTCGGTGGCGGCCTTGGCGCGCAGCTTCAGCGTGCCACGGCCCTTAGTGAAGTAATCGAGAATGCCCTGGCGTCCAAGAATGAATCCGCCGGTGGGGAAATCAGGACCCTGCACCAGATTCACAATCTCGCTCAGATGCGTGTCGGGCTTTTGCACCAGAAGAATGGTCGCGTTGATGATTTCGTTAAGATTGTGCGGCGGAATATTGGTGGCCATGCCGACCGCGATGCCGGACGATCCGTTGATCAGCAGATTCGGAACGCGCGTGGGCAGTACTTCGGGCTCCACTCGCCGTTCATCGAAATTCGGCCGGAAATCGACCGTTTCCTTGTCCAGGTCTTCGAGCAACGCGGTGTCGATGCGCGAGAGCCGCGCTTCGGTGTACCGGTAGGCCGCGGGCGGATCGCCATCCACCGAGCCAAAGTTTCCCTGCCCGTCCACCAGCGGATAACGCAGCGAAAAATCCTGCGCCATGCGAACCAGCGCGTCGTATACTGGCGCATCGCCGTGGGGATGATAATTTCCGAGCACTTCGCCGACGATGCCCGCGCACTTGCGATACGGGCGGTTGAACGCCAGCCCCATCTCCGACATCGCGTACAGAATGCGGCGATGCACGGGCTTCAAGCCGTCGCGGATATCGGGCAGTGCGCGCCCGATGATCACGCTCATGGCATAGTCGAGATACGAACGCCGCATCTCGTCTTCGATGTTGATGGGGATCAGGTTCTGCTTCCCCTCGCCACCGAGCGGCATCTGGGTTCCGTCACGAGGCGGCGTGGGCGGGTTATTGGGATCTTGGGGGTCTGCCAACTAGTTAACTCCTAGAAAATAGGGGAACGAAGCGCTCTGGAAGCGATGCGTTTTACAATCCCTAGTTTAGCAGCCTAGTACGGCTGGACGCCACCCAAAATCAACGCTAACAATGTATTTTATATCAATGAGTTAGAGCATATTGCAGGGCAAGCTGCGCGCCGTTGTCGGCCGGGTCCAGTTGCAAGGCCTTGTGGGCTAATTCCTCGGCTTCGCGATATTGCCCAATGGCCAAAGACGTCAGCGCCAAGTCGGTATAAATCGGCGCGGCCGGCGGCCCGATATCGAGCGCCTTTTGGAACTGGGTGCGGGCTTCGGCGGTACGTCCGTTCCGTGCATACAGTACGCCCAGATTCAAATGGGCATCGCGATATTGGGGAGCGATGCGGATGACTTCTTCCAGCTTGGCGATGGCCTTGGAGAATTTTTTGGAGAGCGTCAACTCCTGCGCCTGGTACGCCTCGCGCAGCGCTTTAGCGGAAACAGGATGCTCCAGCTCACGTAGCGATACGACGCCACTGATGGGCCCGGGGTCTGAAGCGAACGGAGGAAAGTCGTCTGCTATGGGGTTATCCCCCGAAGCCGAGAGCACGGGGCTCAAAAAGCGGTTGGTAGGCGCCCCGCGGGAAGGAACCGCGGACATCTGCGCGTGCAACGACGCGCAAAACAGAATGATTCCCGAGAATCGAAGAGTAGACACACTACCTCCTGAAACGAAAATGAAGTTAGTAAATTCTTCCGAACGAGGTTTGTGGGTTTACGAACGAGGAAGGCGGAGAGCCGACAGGACTCTACCAATATTCTAGTGAGTTGCCGAGAGCTTTACCAATTCAAAGTTTCTATGCTGCCTATGGAACCGACGGAGCCCGCGAGACTTTTCCGCTCTTGGCTTCTTCCATGGTGATGTGATTCGCTTCCAGCGTCCTGCCCAGCGTCTGGTCCAGCGCGATACGCGACGTAGTATAGGCCACCATGGCCGCTACCGCAGCCGATTGCGCATTGATTAAATCGCGCTGCTGGAGGGCGACGTTGTAGGGTGTCGAGGCGCCCAGGCGGAAGCGCTTTTGCTCGGAGTCGAACAGCTCCTGCTGCAGAGTCCGGTTCCTGACCGCTGACTCCCAGCGGGCGCGCGCCTGTTGCAACGCGACCACGCCGTTTCGCACATCCACTTCCACCTGGTTGAGATCCTTTCGATTGGTGAGCTGGGTCTGGCGGATCGAAAGCAAATCGATGGCATAGTCCGCCTGCGCCTGCCGGTTGCGGAGCGGCTCTTGGTAGAACGCTCCGGCCGATTCGGTGGGAAAATTACGGCGAAAAACCTGGCCCAGCGCGTTGCCGATGCCGCCGGCAAAATATTTGTTGCCGCTTTCGCTGAACCCGTCCAGCGTGATGGTCTTCGGCACGCCGGCCAGGCCGGCCTGGCTTTCGACCAGGAATCCGTCGAGTGTGGGAAGAATTCCGTTCTTGGTGCCGAGCGAGTTCACTTCGTTGGCCTTTTCGCCGGCCAGTTCCGAAGCCAGGTCCGAACGATTGGCGAGCGCCTGTTGGACCATTTGATCGACGGGCGCCAGCTCGTCGGCGGCCGGAATCGCCAGCGTATCGATGGGGATGATGCGAACATTCGCGAGCTCGGGATCGGCCGGGCCGGTGCGGCTGATCAGGTTCTTGAGCGAGACCTCTTGCTGACGCACCGCAACGTCGGAATCGACGACGGCTTGCGCGCTGGTAGCTTCCTGGGACTCGGCGGCGATCAGGTCCGACGGCGCTGTCGCTCCGATTTCGATCTGCCGCTTCACATCGTTCACAAATGCTTGCGCGGTTTCCGAGGCGCTGCGTTTCGCGCGCAGATCTTCGTAGTCCGCAGCCAGGTTGTAGTAGGCATTCAAAACCTGGGTGACAACCGAGATCACCTGCGTCTTGAAATTGAGATCGGTGGTTTTCAAATTCATTCGCGACACGGTGATGGTTCGGGCGTTCACCGCCGTACCAAAGCCGCGCAGCAGATTTTGCTGCAACGAAACGCTGACGCTGGGCGCAACGGTGGGATTCAGAAGATCGCTGGATGCGTTCTCGCCCAAATAGTGCTCGCTATATTGAACACTGACGATTCCGCCGAGGAGCAGGCCCTGCTGATAGCTGCCGCTATAGACGTGCGTGGCGTTCACTAGGTTGAAAACGCCGCTTTGGATTTCGTCCGGCTGCGGAGAGCTGATGTGGCTGAAGGTACTGCTTTCTTGCAGGATCGGATCCAGGTTCTGTGTCACGGGTCCGATCTGCGAAATGGTGGCGTTCGAGCCGGAGCCGCTGGAGCGCGCTCCAGGAACGCTCACTCCGGCCGCTGCCTGGCTGCCGGCCACGCCCTGTCCGCTGGCCACCGATCCGGCTTGCGAGGCGCCACTGGGAACACCGGGCAATGCCCCGCCCGCTTCGGATCGCTCCAAATTCCACTCGGAGATGAACGGATTATAGCGGCTCACCTCGATGTCGATATTGTTCTCGAGCGCGAGCGCGATGGCGTCCTGCGCGGTCAGGTACAGCATCCCGGCGCGGACCAGTTGGCTGAGCCGCCCGGAATTGGAAACCCGTATGGGCGGTACCGTTACGGGCAGATACGGCCGCACGATAACGGGCGCTTGTGGGCGAACAGGGGCTATATCCTGCGCCCCAGCGAATGACGCGACACAAAGCGCGGCCACCGCTTGCTTATGCGCGCGGCTCAGTAACCCTGATCGATTCGACGAACGCTTTTCCGAGCCGCGAACGTGAGGGAGCCGGTTTCGGTTCATTGCCGGCCTCCGGGAAGATCCGCCGGCAACGCCGAATCGCGCGCGATGCGCCCCCGCATGGCTTCGTCGAGCGAGATGTGATTGACTTCGAGCGTGGTGCCCAACGCTTGGTCGAGCGAAATGCGGGCGTGGGTGTAGTTCGCCATGGCCTGCACTTCGGTGCTCTGGCTGGTGGCCAGATCGCGCTGGTCCTGAATCACCTGGAAGACGGTGGTGGCGCCGAGAGCGTAACGGCGCTGGTCGCCCGAGAGCGTCTGTTCCTGCAGCTCTCGCGATTTTGAGGCGGAGTCATAGCGCACACGGGCCTGCTGCAAACCAATGACGGCGTTCTGCACGTCCACCGTCACCTGGTTGGTGTTCTTTCTCAGATTGAGCTGGTTTTGGCGCAGCTCGAGCAGGCTGGTGGCGTAGTCGGACTGCGCCGCGCGATTGCGCAGCGGAATATTGAGCGACAAGCCCGCCGAGTAATTCGGAAAATTTCGGCGGAAGATTTGCCCCAGGAGACTGCCGTAGCCGCCGGCCAGATAATCAAAAGCCGGTTGCAGGGCGCCCTCGGGAGTGAGCGCGCCGCTGAGGCCGTTATTAGTCAATTCCGCGAAGGCTTGTAGCGTGGGTTTGAGCGAGTTCTTGATACCCACCAGGTTCATCTCGTTACTTTCGATATTGATGCGCGCCGTGGCGATTTCCGTGCGGTTCGCCATCGCCTGATTCACCAGCTCCGGCACCGGCCGTACGTCGTCGCTGGGCGGAATCTGGATCTTATTCAGCGGCACGATGTGAACGTTCCCGAGGCCTGCCGACGCGATGCCGTCGCGGCACAGCGCGTTTTTCAAGACAGTTTCCTGCTGCTGCAGATTGGTTTCGGAAACCACCAGGTCTTGCTGGCTCGAGTAGAGCTGCGCTTCAGCGCGCGTCACTTCAATTTCCGCCAACGCGCCGATCTGTACCTGTCGTTTGTTGTCGTCTAGAAGCTGTTGCGCGGTGGCCACCTCTTGATGGCGCGCGCGCACATCCTCGTTGAAGCTGACCAAATCCCAGTACAGATTCAAAGCGGCCGACACCGTCGTAATCACCTGCTGCTGGAATTGAAGGTCGCTCACCTTCACGTTATTGCGTTGAACGCGAATGTTGCGGCCGTTGACCGCACTTCCGAATCCTTGCAGCAGGTTCTGGGTAATTTGAAGGTCGAGATCGCCGGAGTTGTAAGGATTCAAGCTGAACACCGGGCTATTGAGATGGAAATAGCTGCTGGCGTAGGTCAACTGCGCGCTGAGTCCGAAGTCCCAATTCTGCTGGTATTGCGCCTGGACGCTTCTTACACTCTGGATCAGCGAGGTGGTGCCGGTCAGGAACGTGTTGCTTTGAGGCGCGGTAGCGTGTTGAAAATTGAGGACCGCGAAGAAGGAGGGATCGAGCGATGGGATACTGGGGCCGAGCTGCGTCACGATGCCGCCGCCCGAACTGACGCCGTTGCCGCCCGAAAGCGCGACCGATCCCGAATTGTTGACACTGACGCCCTGCAGGCTGACGCTCTCAGGCCCCGCCGCGACGCCCAGCCCCACGCTGCGCAATGCTCCTCCACCCTCGGCGCGCCGCAACACTTGCTGGGCTAGCAACGGACCATAACGCTGCACTTCCACGTCGATGTTGTTTTCGATGGCCAGCGCCACCACGTCCTGCGCGGTGAGATACAGATTGCCGGCACGAATCAGATCGTTGAAGCGCGGCGAGTTCGTCAGACGAATGGGCGGGACGCTCGACGCTTGATAAGGATGCGTCAGCCAGCCGCCCCGACCTCCGGTGGGCGCCTGAACGGCAATTTCCGATTGGGCCCGGGCGCTGGATGCCAACAGCAGGGAAACGAACACGGTTAGACTCGCGGTTTGCAATCGATTTGGCATAGACTCCTTCAGTATCGTATCGCTGGAAGACGCTCTAAATGAAGCTTTCTAGAGCATACGTTGAATAACGCGCGCTCGTTCCTTGTTTCGCGAGTGTTATACAATACGCGCTGTGGTTTTGAGGATTTCATTGGCTCTCGCGCTGGGGGCGCTCGGGAGCGCGTGCGCCCTGGCGCAGAACGGGAGTTCGATAGCCCTGACGCAGGGCGGCGCAGGCTTTAACCCCTCCGGAATGTGGACCGCGATGTACCACGAGGATGAACTGGAGCGCACCGATCCGGGATCTCCGGCCGGCGATTACCTGGGCATCCCGATCAACGACGACGCACGGCTGCGCGCCGATACATGGGATGGCGATCTTGTTTCGGTGCTGCAGCACCAGTGTATCCCGCATTCGGCCATCTACGCCATGCGAGCGCCTTCGGCGCTGAAGATCTCGACCGTCAACGATCCCGCGTCGGGCGAAATCGTCGCCTTTATCATCGATGGCACCTATACCGGCCCGCGAACCATCTGGATGGACGGACGCCCCCACCCGTCACAATTCGCGCCCCACACCTGGGCTGGCTTTTCGACGGGAACCTGGGAGGGCGACACGCTGCGCATCGAGACCACGCACATCAAATCCGGCTATCTGCGGCGCAATGGGATCGCGTTCTCAGACCAAGCCCAGCTCACCGAGTTTCTGGACCTGCACGACAAATATCTCACGCTCACCAGCATCGCCGAGGATCCGGTTTACCTGACGGAGCCGCTGGTACGCACCGAAAGCTGGGTGTGGAATCCGTACCAGGTCTTCACCCCGATCGCCGGCTACGGATCCTGTTTGCCGAGTCCGGAGATTCCAAGGCCCTACGGATGGGTGCCCCATCACCTACCGGGAACGAACACTGTGATCCGGGAGTTTTCCACCGAATACGGCGTGCCGTTTGAAGCCAGCCGCGGCGGCGCTGAGACCATGTATCCGGAGTATCGAAAAAAGCTGAAGCAGATGACGATCCCGCACGCCAAGGTGTTCGAGGTGCAATTTGAGCAGGAGCACCCGAAGCAATGAAAATAGTTGCCCTCTGGGCTCTTTTCGTGGTCACCGCTTCCGCCCAGCAATACGAAGTGCGCCATGTGCAAGGCAACGTTTACATGTTCGCCAGCACGCTCGGGAATGTCACCATCCAGATCGGCAAAGACCCCGGACACGACGGCGTCTTGCTGGTGGATACGGGCGCGCCGCAATTGCGCGAGACGCTGCTGGCCGAAATCCATAAGCTTTCGGACGCCCCGGTCCGCTTCATCGTCAACACCAGCGAGGATGCGGATCACATCGGCTCAAACGCGGTTCTACTGAAACCTCCACGGACTTACCAGTTACAGGCCGAAGTGGCGCTGTTCGCCCAGGACAACGTTTTGCAGCGTGAGAGCCGTGATGGATCCGGAGTACCGTCGGCGGCCTGGCCGACACTAACGTATCTCGACGGGAAAGGCATCACTTTCAACGGCGAGGCCGTTCAAATGTTTGCTGAGAAAGCCGCGCATACCGACGGCGACAGCATCGTGCTGTTTCGGGGCTCGAACGTTCTTAGCGCCGGAGATATTTTCCTTACCACCGGCTACCCGGTGATTGATTTGGCGCGTGGTGGAAGCATCCAGGGCGAGATTCGGGCTTTGAACCACATCCTCGATCTCACCGTTCCTCGGTCCATGCAGGAGGGCGGAACGATGGTGATCCCCGGGCACGGACGGCTGTGCGACGAATCCGAGGTAAGCGACTATCGCGACATGCTGACCATCATTCGCGATCGCGTCCAGGACATGCTGCACCAGGGAAAATCGCTCGAAGAAGTGAAAGCGGCCAGATTGAGCCGGGATTACGATCGCCGATACAGCACACCGACCTGGACTGGCGATATGTTGATCGAAGCAATTTATAAGAGCCTCGGAGAACACAAATGAGATCCGCCGGGATTTCCGCCGCGTTCATCCTCTGCACCTTGTGCCTGACCGCCAAAGGCCAATCGCCAACTGCGGCTACGCCACGCGCCGCAGCGCCAGTGGATCTTACCGGCTACTGGGTCTCGCTCGTCACCGAGGACTGGCGCTATCGTATGCTGAATGCGCCCAAGGGCGATTACTACAGCATCCCGCTCAACGCCGAAGGCAAACGCGTCGCCGACACCTGGGACCCGGCCAAGGACATCGCGGCAGGCCGGCAATGCATGAGCTATGGCGCGCCCAACATCATGCGCGAACCGGCGCGGTTGCACATTACCTGGGCCAATGACAGTACGCTCCAGGTCGAGATCGACGCGGGAAAACAGGCTCGGCTGTTTCTGTTTGGACCCGCTCCGGCCGCTGCCGCGCCAACCATGCAGGGTACTTCCGTTGCCCTGTGGCAGACGCCGCAGTCTATCCGCGCCTACACGTCGAAGATTTCGGCGCAGGATCCCAATACGCCCGGATTCAGGGACGCCAGCATGGCCTCGCCGCCGCCTCCGCCGGACACGCGAAAGCTGGGTGGAACGCTGAAGGTGGTCACCACGCACATCAAGCCCGGATACCTGCGCAACAACGGTGTGCCCTTCAGCGCCGATGCGGTGCTCACCGAATACTACGACGTCCACCAGCGCGGCAACGATGAATACCTGGTTCAGACCCAAATCGTCGAAGATCCCAAGTATCTGAACGCGCCGTGGGTGGTGAGCAGCCATTTCCGGCGCGAGCCGGATGGATCGAAGTGGGATCCCAAACCGTGCGAACTGGTGTTGCCGAATTCAAAGTGAAGGCCGCTCGAACCGGCTGAAACCCGCTGCCGCCGATTTGTCTTGATCTCCCGGCTCGTCCTTGTCCGACTTTTTGCCCCACGTCCAATACAGCCCCAGATAGGCGTAATTCTCCGTTTGCCCGACGACGCTGTGGCCGTAACAGAACAGCAACTGAAAACCTGGATCGCGAAATTTGTAATAACCGCCGACATCCACCAGCGTTGCCGGACGAGTCTGCGGTGCTAGCGCCCCTTCCGGCCCGTGATAGAAAATCTCCTCGCCCAGCGTCCACTTTTTACCGAAATCGCGCTGGATCAGCCAGCCCGCGAACGCATAGTTGTGATAGCCGGGCACGCTGAACACGGTAACACCGGCGCCGCCGTAGGTGGTCCATGGGCCAAAACTTTTCTGCGCCCAAAGCGGCACTTTGTACCAGGTCTTGCCGACGCCCAGGCCTCGCGGAGCGCTGCCGGTCGGGATTTCGAACATGGTGAATGTGCCGATCATCGGCCGATGCTTGCCTTCCTGCACGAACCGGTACTTGATTCCTAGTTCGATATCGCCTATGCCAACGGCGCGCGGACCCTCGGCGGGAAAAATCGCCGCGAGCGGCGCGATGATATGCAGGTGAAGATTGGGAGCCGCGCCCCAATTGAATTCCACCGCCGGTCCTTCGGTGTCGGTCTCTACCGGCGTGCCATCCGAAGTTGCGAAGGTATAAAACTCGTAGTTCCGGTAGTCAATCGGCTCCGGATCATCGGTCTGAAACGGGGGACCGGCTAGCGCGACCCTCGAAGCGGCTAACAAAACAGCGAGCGCCCCGAAAACGCGGCATAGTGTCATCCACTTCTAAGAATAGTTGACTTATGTTCTTTCGATCGGCGATTGCCCTGCTTCCAGCCGGGCGATTTCGGTAAATGCGCACCAGTCCTGTTGGCTCAAGCCATGCGCTTGCGCGGCCAGGCACTTGTCGCGGATCACGCTGGCAAAAGGAAGCGGCACGTAAACCTCGCCCGCCGCACCCAGGATCAAGCGAACATCTTTGAGCCCGGCGTCCAGTGTGAAGCCTGGTTGTGTGTAATGCCGATTTGCGATGCGGCCTATGTATTCGTCCAGCGGCGGCAGAAAGCCTCTCAGCATATCGGACAAGGGGCCCAGCACACCACGCTTTTCGGCAAATGCGAACGTCTCGCCCAGGGCCTCCAGAATACTGGCGGCGAAAAAATTCACGCACAACTTCATGCTTGATGCCGCAGCCGGATCGGGGCCTAAAACGACAATACGTTGCGTGTATGTCTCTAGCACCGGACGGGCACGTTCGACGACATCCTGCTCTCCAGCCACGAACGTGAACAGTTTGCCCGCGGCAGCGGCGTCAGGACGTCCAGCAACGGGAGCGGCCAGATAGTGGCTTCCCTGCCCCGCGTGCAACTCCGCGCAGCGAGTGCTGCAGCCTGGCGATATGGTGCTGGTGCCGATGTGGATGGCGCCGCCACTCATTCCGGCCAGCATCCCGTCTTCACCTGACAGTGTGTCCAATACAGACTGATCGTCCATCAAACAAGTGATGACTATGTCGGCGCCGGATGAGGCCTCACGCGCGGTCCGCGCGGCTTTAGCCCCGCTAGAAACGAAAGATCCCATCTTCTCCGGTGTGCGATTGTAAACCACCATACGGCAGCCCGAAGCTTGGACGTTGTGGGCGATGCCCGCACCCATGCGGCCCAGTCCGATACAGGCAACCGTGATATCTTTCAGACTCATCGTTCCCCCTTTGGAACACCAACACACGTTATCACCAAATCCGACATGAGGAGACTGGCATACTTATGATTTCGGGAGGTGCCGCTTGTCCATGCACTTTATCGTGCGGTTTAAGACGCGTCCAGGCAATGAGGCGGCGTTTCGGGAACAACTGCTGCGCGTCGTGGAGCCAAGCCGCGCCGAACCGGGCTGCGTGAATATCCACGCGTTCCAGTCCTTCCGGGACCCCACCGAGTTCGCGATCCACTCCGAATGGGTGGACGAAGCCGCTTTTGAGCACCATGCCCAATTGCCGCACACCCTTCGATTCGTCGAAGCCACGGAGAAACTGTTGACACAAGACATCGCGGGACTCCGCTCCCGTCAAATCGCCTGACTCAATCGACAGGATTCGTCGCGAAGACCGACAGCTCGGGAGTAAATCCGCGGTCGTCCATTTCCAGAACCGCCTTGATCATGTGCGCGATATCTTCACCGCGCAGCTTGGTCGCGTTCTCGACTTGCTTAAGGTCAGCTTTGCGGAAGAAATCGGTGATCACTTCGCTTGGATTGATCAGCATCACGCGCACGTTGTATTTGCGCAGCTCGGCGCGCCAGCACTCGGTCATCCCGCGCAGGGCGAATTTGCTGGCATAGTAGGCCGTGCCCTTCGGCGCGCCACGCAGCCCCGCAGTGGACGAAATGTTGATCAGGTTTCCGCGCTTGCGCTCCTTGAAGATCTTGGCTGCTTCGCGCGCCATGAGCATCGCGCCCGTCACGTTGGTCGCAAAAGTCGCGTCGAAGCCGGCGCGGTCCATATCGATGAGGTCCTTAAACACGCCGATGCCCGCGTTGTTGATCAACACATCCAGATCGCCGAGCTTTTCCTTCACCTCGCGAAAGGTCCGCAGGACGTCCGCCTCGTTTGACACGTCCGCCTGTATGCCCACCACACCCAGGGCGCGAGCGGCTTCGGCCAATCGTTCCGGGTCACGCCCCGTGATTGCGACACGCGCGCCCGCTTGACCCAGTACTTGCGCCGCGGCGCGGCCGATTCCACTCGATCCGCCCGTAATTAGCACTACTGCATTCTTCAGATCCATTCGTTTATCTTACAAGTGTGCCTGCCGATAAATTCCTGGAGGGCGTTTCCCGATTCCAGCGGGAGGTTTATCCCCGGCGTCGCGCGTTGTTCGAGAAATTGGCCGTGGGCCAGCGGCCCGAGGCGCTGTTCATCACCTGCGCCGATTCCCGCATCGACCCTTGCCTGCTCACCCAGACCAATCCCGGCGAGCTGTTCATCTGCCGCGTGATTGGCAACATCATTCCGCTTTACCCCGATGCGCTGGGCGGGGTCTCGGCCACCATCGAATATGCGGTGGGCGTGCTGCGCGTGCCGGATGTCATCGTCTGCGGCCATACCGATTGCGGCGTTATCCGGGGGGCGCTCGCGCCCGATCAGCTGGTGGCGCATGCCGCCGTGTGGAACTGGCTGCGTTATGCGAACATCCAGCGACGCGAGCCGGAGCCGGGCGCCGAGCTTCTTCTCGCCCTGACCGAAGAGAATGTTGTCACCCAACTGAAGAACCTGCGCACGCATCCCGCCGTTGCAAATCGCCTTCTGCAGGGCGACCTATCGCTGCACGGCTGGATCTATCACATCGGCGCCGGCGCCGTGACTGTCTATAACGAAGCGAGCCGGAAGTTTGAGGCAGCCGCATCGGAAAATGCACCCGAGGTTGTGCAAACATGATTCATGAAACTTGCCTCGGTCCCGCGTCTCGTTCTTCTTCTGCCATGGATTGCCACGCTGCTTCCCGCCACCGATTACGTTTTGAAGGCCACGCCCCAAACCATCGCCTGGGGCTATTATTGGTCGGCCGCAAAGCCCGTGCTGACCATCCGATCCGGCGACACAGTCGAGATTCAAACCGTCTCGGGAAATCCTGAGCGGCTGGAGCAGGCCGGCTGGCCCGCGGACCAAATCCCGTCCGCTCTACGGACCCTATATAAAGAGATTCCGCAGGATCACCGCGGGCCCGGCCCTCATTTATTAACCGGACCGGTCGCCATCGAAGGCGCCGAAGCGGGCGACGTGTTGGAGGTGCGCATTCGCGAAATCCGCATGGATGTTCCATTCGCCTACAACACCTTTCGCAAAGGCTCCGGCTTCTTGCCCGACGAGTTCGAGGGCACGCGGATGAAGATCATTCCTCTGGACCGCGCGCGCAACCTTGGAACCTTCGCTCCAGGCATCGAGCTTCCGCTCAAGCCATTCTTCGGCAGCATGGGAGTTGCTCCGCCGGATGCCGCCGGCAAAGTGGATAGCGCTCCGCCGGGCATTCACGCCGGCAATTTGGATAACAAGGAACTGGTGGCCGGAACCACGCTGTTCATTCCAGTCCACGCACGCGGCGCGTTGTTCGAGGTTGGCGACGGCCACGCGGGCATGGGAAATGGAAAAGTGGATATCACGGCCATGGAGACCTCGCTCACCGGCGTGTTCCAGTTCATCCTGCATAAGGACATGCATCTGAAATGGCCGCGCGCGGAGACGCCCACGCATTGGATCACCATGGGGCTGGACCCTGATCTGACCGAAGCCACGAAAATCGCGGTCCGCGAGACCATCGATTTCCTGGTGAGCGAAAAGAAGCTGCCCCGCGAGGATGCCTACATGCTAGCGAGCGTGGCGGTGGACTTCGACATCACGCAGCTGGTGGATGGGACCAAGGGCGTGCACGGGATGATCCCGAAGAATATTTTTCAGCAGAACAGATAGCCCGCCTATTGTTTCGGCTCCGCGCCGATGGTTTGACCGTTCGCGAGCGTTACTTTGCGGCCATCGGCCGAATGCGACGCGTCCTTGGCTGGGAATCCGTGCACGATCACCTTATCGCCCGGCTTTAGCGAATCGTGGGTCCAGCCCCGCCGCGCCAGCCGGTTCGGACCACCGGTCTCACAAGCCCAGTTCACCACCGTGCCATCGGGTTGGGCGACATCGATGTAATAGTGCACGTGCGGATTTTCCCAGTCGACGCGAGTGACCACGCCTTCGAGCGTGATGGGCTTCGACTCGTCGAACTCATTGGAAAACGCGTGGTGCGCGAGCGCCGGCAACCCGCTCGCGAGAAAAGCAAGGCTTGCGATCGAAAAGAGAAATCCACGGAACATATCGATATTTACACACTAGCGCTTTTTTCGCCGGATGAGAGAACGTCAGCAGTTACTGCGGCGGCTCCGCGATCCCCACAATGTTCGATTCAACATGCGTCTTCACGAAATCTCGATTTTCGACATTGATAGTGATGTCGCGGGCATAGAAGAACAGCACGTGAATCTTGAACTCGGTTCCGAAGCTCGCCGGGACCCACACTCCGTCCTGCAGCGGCGCGTATGTCACAGTGAATCCCAGGCCCGGTAAATTCGTACCCAACAGCGTGCGCACGGCGAAGGGAACCTTGCGAGCCATCCCGGTGCTCACCACCACTGGCTCGAAGACGGCGGCGTCGATATAAGCATCGCCTTTCCAGCCGAAGTCGTCTTTCGCCTTGGGGCGAAATTCGATATGGAAAACATCGCGGCCCTTGGTGCGCTCGCGGCCGATCAATTGAAAACGGTACTGCGCTTGATTCTTCGACGTCAGAGGAAACAGCCCCGAGTTGATCCCATCTCGGGATTTGGCATCGGTGAAGCTCGTGCGCAGGCTCTCCACCAGATTGCGGTCGTCATCGCCAATTTCGATATCCAGCTCGCCATCGGCTACTTTGTGGACAGTGGGCAACGCCGTATACGTCACATATCGATGTTTTCGCCGCACCCTGCCGTCCACTTTGAGTAACTGTTGATCGGACCCGGTGGCGGAAGGTGTCACGCGAAAATCCGTCACCTGTTCGCACAGGACGGTTTCGCCTTTGCGCGAGACCACCCGCGCTTGCTGGACGTAAACATAGTGGCTGCGCTCGGCCTCGGCGCGATCCTGGTTTGCCGCCACCCGAGCCATAATCGCATCGGCGCTAAGGTCGGGTTCCGCGTAGGCAACCGTCGGAGCCGCCAGCAACAGACTGAGCAAGACCCCCGAAGTTGCAGTCACCTTGTCTACATATACGCAGCGACAAGCGGCGAAGTTGGCACGATTTTCTAATTTTCTTTCGAGTACTCGTGCACGTGATCCTTCTCGTTCTCGCAGTACGTCTCGATCAGATCGGTATCGGGGAGCAGGTGGAAGGGCACGTGGGCCTGCCAGGGCTTTTCGTAGGCGCCGGGGTCGTCGATTGTGATGTCAATATCCATGTGCCCGACATCTCGCCGCGTGAAGCGCTCAGTGACGCGCGCCGATTCGGTTTGCGGATGGCCCTTGGCGGTATCCACCCACTCGCGGCCATTGAACCCGCGGGTATCCACTACCAGCGTGCTGCCATCCCAACGTCCGATCGAATAGCCCAGCCAAGTGGGATTCGGATCCTTCGGAAAAGTGCGCCCATCCATGAAGACTTGACGAAATGTCTGGTTCGCGGAGGTCTCATACAGCAGGACCACTAGCGTCGGCGTCTGCACGATCTTCAGTGGATGGGGTCCGTTCCGGGTTGTCATGTTAATTCTGGGGACGCCCGGCGGCATGCATCGGTTCATGGGATCGTCCCGGTGATCTCGTCCCTCGCGTTCGGCCTGCAGTTGCTTCGCCCACGGCAGCATCCCCAATTGCTCTGGCTTCAGATCGCTCGCCAGGTCGTTAAAGTATTTTGGATCGCTCTCCCAAACTCCCGATAGGTCGGGCTTGCCATCGGCTAATTTGGGCATTGCTGCGGCCAGGTCCACCTTGCCGTCGGCAGTGCGCGGAACCCCCGGCGTTGGAAAGTTCAGCCACTGCGCCCCCAAGGGCGAGCCCGCGACGAAAATCGTGAGACAAACGATAAGTTGTTTCATGGCGCTAAACGACCCTAAGTAAATCACACATTTCTGGCCGTGGCAATGTGGGTCAGTCCAGCCTCCTTTGCCCTCCGAGTCTCCGCGTGACACAATCGAGATGTTCGGCAAGGAAATAATACAAATGAGATCTTCTAAAGCTACGTTCCCTTTGTTGGGCACCTGGAAAATCACGAAAGGCGAATCTTCACGCCCGGAGTTACCTCACCCCGTTTCCGGATCTACAACGTTTGCTCAGGAAGACGACGCGATTCACTACAGCACCGATGGAGTCTGGTCCGGTGGACGAACGTCACATGTGAGCGCCATTCTTCGACTGGACGGCAATTGGAGCCCCCTCACCGGCAGTTTGGTAGCCGACGCCCTTAGTTTTCGGCCCCTGGCGGACGGCTCATTTGAAGCGCGGATGAGAAAGGGCGACCTGGATGTTGGAACCGGCCGCTTCACGGTTTCCGCGGATGGACGAACCATGACCGGAAGTTGGGAGTTCTTCGGTGCCCGCGGAACGGTCACCTGGAAAACCACTTCAGAGCGGCAGTGAAGCGCGACCGCACCGTCGCGGGCGCCTCAGTTCCCGACCGCCAAAAAGAGCTTCTGTGTTCCACTCACGCCGCCCAGCGTAAATGTCACCGGCGCGGCATTGGTGGCGGCGATGGACGGCACAACAACGTCGAACTGGTAGAGTCCGACGAAAGTGGGAGCGAGGCCGGCGTAGGCAGGCGTCCCCACCGACGCGCCGCCGATCGACATCGTAAACGGCGCGGCCAGCGATGTATCTCCCTGCGCGATCTGGCCCGGCGGAATGCCTTGATTCACTTGCCCAAACCCGATGCCGTAGAGCGTAAGGGTATCGCCCGGCTTGGGCAGCTTCGAAGGAAGGCCTGCAATTGCGCCCGGCGCGAGCGCAAACGTTACGTTATCGGAAAACAGCGCCTCCACGAACTGTGTCCCGCCGATATCGAAAATGGGTGCGGCGAGTAGTCCCGGATTGACCTCCTCCATGGTGACCGGGAACGGCGCGCTGGAGCCAGCCTCGGTAGTCAGCACCACCGATTGCGAGCCCGTTCCCAATCCTCCGGCCACTTGCACGTTCACTTGTGCTGGGCTGACGTACTCCACATAGGCCGGTTGGCCCGCCACCGTTACATTAGTCCCGCCCAACGTCGTAGGCCCAATCAGGCCGTTGAAATTGCCGGTGGCCCACTCCTGCGTGATCTCGGAAAGATTCGTTCCATAGATTTCGATCCATGACCCGGAGCCGAAGGTAGGAAATGCGCCGTATTGACTCGCGCTGACCACGCCCGTGATAGTCGGCAGCTCCTGCAGCGTGAAGTGCAGGGCGAAAACCAATTCATTCGCCGTGCTGGCATTGATGCCACCCTCGGAGACGATGCTATAAGGTTGCACAAACAATTCGCGCCAGTTGGTTTGGACACCGGCCGGCAAAGCGCCGCTGAAGCCCGAGTTATAGAACGCTGGCCCTGGCAGGATTGGATTCGACGTCACTGCGCAGCAGATGCCGCCGCTGCCGCCAATGTTAGCGTCGAGCGGACTCACTGGCGTGCCGTTCACCTGCCATTGGGTGACCACCTGATCGAAAAAAACCGGCGCGGTGAGCGTGTAGTTCATCAGGATGTTCCAGTAGGCATTGATATCGCCGGCCAACGGACCGCCGTTGGTTATTTTCGTGTAGAAGATGTCCCACTCGCCATTGGACCCGGTCGGCACCTGCTCTTGCCAGATCGTCACTTTACCGTTGTCCACCTGCACGGGCGTCGAACTGAAGGTGGTGTTCGCCGAATAGGTATCCGGTGCGTTGGTGCCGCCGAACACCAAGGGCGAACCAATAGCGATGATGCCGGGCCCAGGTCCCGAAGAGGCAGCGCGGGGAGTCTGCGCGTTGATCGCCCCCCAACCGGTCAGCGATAAAGCGGCCATCAGGCCCCAGGAACATCTATGAAGCATTCGACTCCAACCTCCGGCTCACCCATTCTAAGCCCCCATTCTAAGCCATGGAGGCACGGGGTCGGCGTGGGTTCTTGCGCCCGGCATCGAGCTTATTGTTGACCTCGCGTATCACGCGCCCCGCGAGCCCATCACCATGAGCCAACAGAAAGCGCCGGACGCTCTCTGGGTCGCGCTTGGCGAGTTCGCGCAGCGCCCACGAAAGCGCCTTCACAACTAGATCGTGCCGGTCCGTTGTGAGCATACTGCAGATGGCCAGGGTACGCTTGGCATCGCCCGCGCCGCCCCGCGCCCGCGAGTTCAATGGCACGGTGCTGACCAGCGCGGCCCTGCGCCACCGCCATTCGTCCGAGCGCGCCCAGGCTCGTATCACATCATCCAGGATGCGGCCTGCGCGCCAGGCCGGCCCCGCGATAAAACAGGCAAACGAATCGACATCGCCCCAGTGATCCATGCCGCGCCCGAGCCTCTCCACCTCAGCTCTATGGATCGACTCCATGGTCGGCTTATGGTTCAGGATCAGCTCATAGGCTACGAAACGCGGAATCCGAGCGTCGAGGAGATGATGCGCCAAGGCGAGAACCACAGTACGATTGAGCGCGGCAACTTGGCGTGAGATTCGCTTCCGTTCGGCGCGCAGCGAGGCCGCGTTCGCGGGAACGGCACGGAGGCGCCGGATAAACTCGCCGCGATCCAGCATAATCGCAGTTTTCAAGCGCTTGGATGAGTGGCCCAATCCGCAGTCACCAAATCGCTGACATGCTGAAAGTGGAAATCTCGAGTCACGAGAACCAAGTGGTGAAGAATCGCGGCCGCTGCAATCCAAATGTCGTTATTCAGTATCGGTCGGCCCCGCTCCTTCAGGCTTTGCTTCAGGCGTCCGTACTCGCGGGCGACATCCAAATCGCACGCAATGATTGCTCTGCCCGTCGCGAACCGCTCCAACCTGGAAATGTTGTCGGAGGGACGGCCGGACTTTGCAGCGCCGAAGAATAGCTCACCAAGCGCTATCGCAGGAATGAATACTCCGGCGGCTCGGTCGAGGTTCGCCAGCACGACATCATCCCTTCCAACAAGGCGATGATTATGTTTGTGTCGAGCAGGAACCTAGCATTCGCCGGCGTCAACCCGCTCACGCTCCTCTTCGATCGCCTGGATCATCTGACGGGCTGAAACGGAATCGAGAGAGGACGCAAATGGGAGCAACGCTGACCCAGGTTCGCCCGCAGTCTCCGGGACCGAAAGCGAAGCTACGAACCGGAGCACCAGTTCCTGCTGTTCCACGGGCAGTGTTTTGACGCGCTTCGCGATCTCGTGTCTAAGGTCCATATCCCCACCGCACTACGCTTTCAGAATACACTTACGAGACCGCCCACAACACCAAGAGCCACTCTACTCCCACAAGTCGTCCAGTGGCTAACTGATGGTGAAGGACGCTACTGGAGCGCTTACTGCGTCGCCACCACCTTCGAATCCACCTGGAACTTGCGATAGTTATTCCACGTGGTCTCTTCCTCACCCGCCAGTTTCTTCACCAACCCCAGCCGCGCTGCGCCGCGCACCACTTCACGCTTGGGCAGCCAGCACTCGTCGTTGACGCGCGTTTGCTCGAACTCCAGATGCGCCCCAGGCGCCAGCCGCGCGATAAACAGCCCGAACGAAATGGTCGCCGTGGTCTCGGCTTCCAGCCGCACCCATTGATACTCCGCCTTATCGATCCAGACCTTCGCCTGGACCTTCAGCAGCGGCTTGGCATCGCCGCTTCTCGGCCGCGCTCCCGGTTTGGGCGTGGCCGAGATCACCCACACATCGTGGCCGTCGATTTTCTCGTCGCCCAGCAGCTTGAAATCGAACAGGTCGGGAACTTCGCGCAGAAACTCGCGATCCTTCTCCCGCTCGTGTTCGAAATCGGCTTCCCGGCGCGCGCGCTGCTGGGGCGTCTCCTGCTCTCGCTTCGCCACGGCCTTGTCCAGTTTCTCCTGCTCCTTGCGCTGATCGGCCGCCGACAGCGGCTTTCCATTGCGCTCCAGCAGGCGGTGATGCGGTTCGCCGTAGATCACCACCGTTTCCCATTCCTGGGTCTCTTGCGATTTCACTTGGCCGCTTTTATCCAGGATGCGATCGGTCTGCCGCGCAATCCAGGTGTAGTCCTTCATGCGCTGCCAATTGGACTGATCCAGCTCAACGGATCTGGCTACAATGTCGCGTGCCTGTTGCGCCAAAAGCGTGGGCGCGCATGCACCCGCTAAAAGCACGGTTAGCGCCGCCCAGCGCCGAACGCGCGCGCCAATCCCTACGACACCGACCATTCCTGCCCCACCCGCGTCGCCACCACGCGATCGGGATGACTGCCGGCCGCCGCGACGAATCGCTCGATCGGCTCCAGATACGGTTCCCGGCTCAACCGGAACGTCTGGTGATGCACCGGCAGCAGATGTTCGGCGCCGCAATCGGCTCCCATGCGCCACGCCTCCTCCGGATTGCAGTGCACGTGAATCCACGGGTCGTACGCGCCAATCGGCAGGATCGCCAGGTCCACCGGCTTCGCCGCCCGCGCCGCCTTGAAGGAATCGGTCCATGCCGTGTCGCCGCCGAATACCACGCGGTGCCGTCCGGTCTCGATCAAATAACCGTTGAAGCCGCGATGTACATCGGAACGCATCCGCGCGCCCCAATGTTTCACACGAATTCCTAAAATCGAGAGCGGCCCCACGCGCACTCGCTCGCCCCAACCGACCTCCTGGACGCTCTGATAGCGCCGCACGCGCAGCAGATCGCTGGTAGACTTCGCCGTCACCACCGCCGTTCCCGCGCGTTCCAGACTGCGCAGCGTCGCCAAATCGAAATGATCGAAATGGGCGTGCGACAGCAAAATCAGGTCGATATGCGGCAGTTGCGGCCGGCTCACCGCCGGTGCCACCAGCCGGCGCAGACCCACCGTTACCGGACCCATCCGCGGTCCACAACGCGCGCCTAGGATCGGATCCGTCAAAATCGTGAATCCGTCGATCTTCAGCAGCACCGTGCTGTGCCCCAGCCACGCCGCGTGCAATCCGGTATCGGGCCAGCGCTTGGGATGCGGCGTAAACGGCGCGGGAGGCACGGCACATTTCCGTTCCTCGCGATACCGTTTGAAATATTCCGGCGCCGCTTTCCGCGCATAACGCGCCGCGCCCGCCCATTGCTCCAATTTTGCCGCGCGGCTTGCTCCACCGCTCAAAACATTACCAGCCAAAACGTTCTTCCTTCCACGGATCGCCATGCATGTGGTACCCGTTCCGTTCCCAAAATCCCGCCTTATCGCGATCCAGCAGCTCCAACCCCGCGATCCACTTCGCGCTCTTCCAGGCGTACAGTCGCGGGACGATCAGCCGCGCCGGCGAGCCATGTTCCTCCGTCAGCGGTTGCCCATCGTGCAAGAACGCCACCAGCGCATCTTCGGCCAGAAAGTCGGCCAGCGGAAGATTGGTGGTGAATCCGGCATCGTAGCCGCGCGCCAGCACGTAGTCGGCTCCCGGCAGTGCCCCGCCCGCCAGCTCGATCAGCTTGCGCGTCGAAACGCCCTCCCAGGTGTTGCCTAACCGCGACCAGCGCGTCACACAATGAAAATCGGCGAAAACTTTCACGCGTTCGAGCTCCTGAAATTCCCGCCAGCTCCATTCCGTCGCCTTCGCCACTAGACCGCCGATCGAAAACTTCCACCGCTCGAGCGCGATCGCGGGCGGCCCGCTCGCATCTAAAATAGGCCATTTCCGCGTCCGGCTCTGCCCTGGTGGTATGCGATTCGCCCGCCGCGTGTCCGGACTCACGATCACGCCGGCTCCCGCGTCCTGGGGCGTCAGCACGTGCTCCTCTTGCGTTTTGTTTTGGTCCATGGCGAACATGACAGATAACATCAAAGACAACACCGGCGCCAAAACGGCGAGAGAACTTTCGCGGGATCGGACTACTTACATCTTCAGTATGACATCCCCAAAACTTGCCATGCTCGCGGCGGTCTTGTGCGCGGCGGTGTTGTGCGCGGCGCTCGCGGCGCGAAGCCTGGGCGGCCATGCCGAATACGTCGGCGGCACTATTACTCAAATTCCGACCGGCTGCCAAGGAATGGTCCAGGCCACCGACGACAAGTTCTTCGTCTTCTATTCCGGCAAAGCCAGTTGGCGCGTTCCTTACGAAAAAATCAACCTAGTTGAGTACGGCGAAAAGGTCGACCGCCGCTATATTGCCGCCGTTCTGATCTCGCCGCTTTTCCTGCTCGCCAAGAAGCGCCAGCACTTCCTTACCGTCGGTTATTCCGACGACGAAGATCGCCAGCAGGCCATGATTTTCAAAATCAGCAAGGACGACATTCGCGCCACGCTAGTCGTTCTGGAGGCGCGCACCGGCCGCAAGGTCGAATTTCAAGACGACGATGCCCGCAAGAGCGGTAAGGGCTGAATTTATTGAGGCCCGACTTTATTAAGGAATGACACATGCCGTGGATATTATTCGCCCTTCTACTGATCACACCGAAAGCCGCGCGGACTGCCGACGAGCCATCCGCCGACGAGCCATCCCCAGAGCAGCAAGCCGCCGAGCAGCTCAGTAAGGTCCACCGGATTTACATCGCGATCCTAACCGGAGGCGATGCCGCGCTCCAACTCCGCGATCTACTCATGACCAGCCTGCACGGTTCCAAGCTGTTCGTCATCACGGAGGACGAAGACAAGGCGGACGCGACGCTCAAGGGCGCGGGCGACGACGACGTGTTCACCGACACCTTCCAGTCGTCGGAGGGCATCGACGCGCACTCGCAGATCAGCGCTGGATCGAGCGAAGGCCTGCGCAACTATTCCAGTAGCAGCAGCACCCACTCGGGCGGGCTCAGCATCGGCGAGAACGATAGCCGCCGCACCGAGCAGCGCAAGCACGAGGCCATCGCCACGGTCCGCCTGGTCGGGAAAGATGGCGACGTCATCTGGTCCGCCACCGCCGAAAGCCTGGGCGCCAAGTTCATGGGCGCCAGCGCCGACGTCGCCGATAAGATCGCCAAACGCCTGGCGGCCGATTACAAAGCGGCCAAGCAACAGGCGGCTACCCAGACCATCAAACCCACTCCTGCCGCCGCTCCGGCGCCCGTCACCAAACAGACCGCCAACGCGCATTAAAGTAAGGCACGTTAAAGTAACTCATCCCGGCATCCGATTTGTGATCGAATGGCCATAGCCACGCCCGCCCCGGCGGGTGCACCCGCGCAACTGCGTCGCGTTCCCCTTCAGACCTGGGCGACCGTCCTTGCGTTCTGCCTGCTTTGGACCGCGTTGGGGTCGCTCATCGCTCCGGGCGCGCGTCATCACGATTTCCTGAACCTCTACGCCGGCGCTTCCCTGGCTCTCGATGGGAACTTCGCGCAGATGCATTCCCCGCAAGTCCAGTTGGAACGGGAGCGCCAATTTGTTCCCGCTCTTCCCGTATTGGTTCCGTTCGTGCGCCCTCCGTTTTACGCGCTGCTCCTCGCGCCCCTGGCTCTTCTGCCATTTGGTGTCGCGTTTTGGATCTGGCTCGCGTTGCAATCGGCGCTATTATTCGGATGCTGGGCGTGGGCGTGTTCCCGATGGGGCGCCGATGCCCTCATTTTTGGCGCTCTTTACCTTCCGTCCGCTCTGGGAATCGCTTCAGGACAGGACTGCGTAGTGATGTTGGCCATCCTCATTGCCACCTATTCTCTGGCGGAGAAAGGGAATCACTTCGCAAGCGGCGTCGCTCTCGGCCTGGGGCTGATCAAGTTCCATCTCTTCCTCTTGTGGCCTCTGGGGCTGATCGTTCAGAAGCGCTGGCGCATGTTGCTGGGCGCGTCCATTGCGGCAGCGGCCGAATTGCTCGTCTCACTGTGGCTTTCCGGCCCGCGCGGATTGCTCACCTATGCCGAGCTTCTGCGTAACAAAAGCATCGAGCGGCTGAGCCCGTCCCCGGAACTGATGATCAACGTTGATAGCCTGGTCCTGAACTTCGCCCACGGTAACGGGATCGTCCACATTCTTCTGATCGGCTTCGTGGTCCTGCTGGTGGCAGCCGCTTGCTGGCGCGCTCCTTTATGGCGCGCGATTGCCGCAACGTCGGCCGGTTCTCTGTTGGTTCCACCTCACGTCTACGGTTACGATGCCGCCCTACTGCTGCTTTCTATCTGGCTAGTGATCTTTTCGAGCGTCGACAAGTGGAAACGCATAGCAGCACTGCTTATTTGCACTCCGCTTCCTTTTCTGATGACGTTGGCTGGAAGTCCCTGGGCCGCCGCCACGCCGCTAGCGCTTCTGCTCTTTCTGGTTTGCGTGGCCCGAAGGTCTTCCCCCGAAGGTTCTCACGACGAAACGCCGTCAGCCCGCGCTGGCATCCCAGACGTGAGCCGAGAAATTCCGCGTTTTGCGGAATCCCATCCGCTCGTATAGCCCGATCGCCTCGCTATTCGATGCCGTCACCGTCAGCGTGACTTTCCGGCACCCGTGCCTCGAGAGCGACTCGAGCGACTTTCGAATCAGTTCGTAGCCCGCGCCGGTTCCGCGCGCCGCCTTCGACACGCACACCTGAGTCACATGTCCCACATCGGCCTGCACCAGGCTCGCCAAGCAGATCCCGACCAGACGGCCCGATCCGGGTTCGAGCGCCACAAACGATGCCGGCTGAAAGAAGCTTCCGCAACCGGGAAACTGGACGATGTTCATCAGAAAACGCCGTGCCCCCGCCGGCGACCGGTATTGATCGTTGATCTCGCTGTCGATGTGTCCCTGATACGCGCTCGAAATCAGCGTCGCCGCTTCGTCCTGTTTGCGCTCGGACCAGACGTCGAACCACACCGGCTGCGACGGATTCTTCTGCCGCAAACGCCCCGCCATGTCGCCGTCGATTTCCATGAAATTCCGCACAAAGGTCCGAAGATATTTCTGTTCCGGCAGCACGATTTTGGGGCCGGTCCGCAGCATCATTAATTGCGATTCAATGCGCCGGATCAGCGGCGTCTTCATCAGCCCTTGTACCACCGCCGAGAGCAATCGCTCTTCGTTCTCCACGCTCAGGTAAGCCTTCATCACGTACAGGTCGCCGATCAGCCCCTTGCGCTCCTCGGCCACGTAGTAGGTGTATCCGGCCGGGTACCCGTTGATCAGCAGCGCGTAACCATTGAGCGCTTGCATTTCGAGGAATCGCCGGACCAATCCGGCCGACCCGCGAAAATCCCAGTCCAACGTCTCGCGCCAGGCCTGGGTCTCTTCTTCGAGCAGCGCATCCAGGTCCCCGCCCCGCAAATGGCGCAGTTCCACCACGCGCGCCAGCGGGGAATCCGAAAGAGCCGCCATACGGCCAGCGTACACCGAAATAGCTCGTGGCGCAGGATATATCATGGATGCTGCTTCCCTCGAAGCGACAAAAAGCATGCCACGACACACCTTCGCAAAGCTCGCCTGCTTCACTTTGGGCGCGATTCTGTCCCTCTCCGCCCAGGACCTCACCATCACCAATGCCCGTATAATCGGCCCCAACAGCGCTGTGATCGAGCGTGGATCCATCGTGATCCGCGGGGGAAAAATCGCTTCGGTATCGCCCGGCGCCCCGCCCTCGGCAAGCGGCCAGACCATCGATGCCAAAGGCATGACTGCCATGCCCGGCTTCATCGACGGACACCGACACATCAATACCGGACCCAACGAAAAGGCGCAGATGCAGGCGCTGCTAGAAGCCGGTTACACGACGATCCTTTCGGGAGGCGGTCCAGCGGATGGAAACATTGCGCTTCGCGACCACATCAACTCGGGCTTGATCAACGGGCCGCTCATCATCCCATCCGGTTCCTTGCGCCTCGCCAACAACACTCCGGAAATGGCTCGCGCCGAGATTCGCAAAATGGCCGCTATGGGAATCAAGTTCACCGGCGAAATCGCCCTTACTCCCATCCCAGGGCCCACCGACAAGGAATTGGAAATTCTCAGGGCCATAGTGGACGAGGCGAAGAAAGTCGGCATTATGGTCCAGGTCCACGCGGTCAGTTCCCCTGCCATGGTGGCCGCGGTCGACGCCGGCGTACCGCTGCTGGTTCATCTCCCCAACAAGGATTGGGTCAGCAAAGAGGACGCCAAGAAAGTGGCGGACGCGGGCGTGAAAGTGCTCGGGACAGTGAGCTTCGGATCGCCCGTTTTCGGCGTCTTTGCCTCCGACAACAAGCCGCGCTTCCGCGACGGCAAGCCCTGGCCCTCGGGAATCGTCGACGGCGTCCGCCTGGGCGAAGAAGCCGGATACATGCCGGTGAACGCGCGGACCATTTGGGATGCCGGGGTCACGCTCGGCTACTGCACCGACACGAACTACGACCCCAAGGCCGGCCTCGATCATGAACTGAAAATCCTGAACGTGATGTTCTCCATGCAGGACCTCATCAAGATGATGGGACCGAACACCGCCTCCTACATCCAGATGGGCGACCAGCTCGGAACGCTCGAACCCGGCAAACTCGCCGACATTATTTTGCTCGACGGCGATCCGCTGGAAGGCTATTGGAATTGGCTCAAAACCAAACTAGTGGTCAAAGGCGGCGTGATCGTGGTTGATAAACGCTAGAATGCCCGTTTGACGTGAAGGCGACTTCCCAGGAGTGTTCTCCCAGAACCCCGTTTCGCGGGGGCAACTCCTCAGCGTCCGAAATTCAACCCATTCTCCGAGTGGCGCGTTTTCCGTCCAGTGCTCGTCGAGAGGCCTGACAATGCCGTATCTTGCTCTGGCGGTTAGTTCACCATGCGGATTCAGGCAGGTTCATGCGTTTTGCAAGTGCGGCCCAGCGGGGGCTGGAGCGAAGGGCTCCTTTGTTCTGGTATCGCAGCCAAAATGCGGCGGCCGGATCTCGTTCGTCGATGGATTTCTCGGCCCAGTCCGCAGCTTTTTCCGTTTCCCCTTGATACAGATGGTAGAGAACCCACGCCATCGAAGCCCCAAAAGTCTCGGGAAGCTCCCAACGGCGGAGCACTTCCAGGGCGCGGTCCCGATGGCCTCCGGCGGCAAGAAACCCACCCAGCATCCCCGCTGCCGACGGACGCCAGGGGGCCACGGAATACGCCTTCTCAGAACACTGTAGGGCTTCCACCATCTCCCCGCGGGCCGCGTGTGTCTGAGCTAGAAACGACCATCCGAAGGAGATATCCGGGTCAAGATCCAGCACAGTGCGCCACTCCCTCTCCGCCTCCTGGTATCTTTCCGTCGCTAGGAAGATAAAACCGTAATGCATCCTGTAAAAAACTACGAGGGGTTCCGCTTCCATCACGCACTGCATCAACTGCTCAGCTTGTTTCGCACGTCCCAGTGCCGCAGAGAAGAGCGTGTAATCCAGACACACCACCGCCGGAGCAGGACTTCGCGACAGGGCGAGGGAGAATCGCCGCTCCGCCTCGGTCCAGTTGTAGTCAAACAGGCAGGCCTTGAGGCCTAAGCAACTGTGCGCCTCCGCCAAAGATGGATCTATATCGAGGGCGTTCTGCGCCAGCAACTGGAGGCGCGGCATAACTTCCGAAGCAGGCTGGTTGCCATTAATCGCGTGCGACACATTCAAACGAGCCAGCTCGCTAAAGGGAAGCGCGAATTTGCGATCGAGGGAAGAGGCTTTTTCAAAGTATTCCGTCGCTAGAGCTAGCGAGTCCGGTGTGCCTTTGTTGTAGTAGCCGTGATACCGTCCCTTCAGGAACGCTTCATAGGCGGGTAGGTTGGGCTTGTAACGCTGGGCTATTGCGCTAGGCGGCGCGAGTTTCACCTGCAGGGCTTCCGCGATCGCTGCGGCAATTTCGTCCTGAACTTCGAATACGTCCGTCAGTTCGCGGTCGTACCGTTGCGACCACACATGTGATCCGTCGGTGGCATCGATTAACTGCGCTGTCACGCGGATACGGCTGCCGGATCGCCGTACGCTGCCCTCCAGAATGGTCTTGACATTTAACGCTTCGGCGATGCCACGGACGTCCTGCTCCTTGCCGCGGAACGCGAAGGAAGACGTACGGGAGATCACTTTCAGCGCGGGAATTTGGGCGAGCAGGTTGAGGATCTCTTCCGCCAGGCCGTCGGAGAAGAACTCTTGCTCTTTGTCTGCGGTGAGGTTCGCGAACGGTAGCACCGCCACAGAAGGTTGTGGTTGGCTGGGCGAGGATGGCTTAGAGGCGACCTGCGTGAGGGCCGCGCGCACTTCGCTCATGCTCTGATATCGGTCAAGGGACCGCTTCCTCAAGCACTTCGTAACGACCTGTTGTGCGGGCGAGTCGAGCGGCACAGGATCGTCGCGCAGCACTGCAGCGAGCGTGCCGAACGCCCGCCGTCCCGCGAGCAACTCATAAAGCACGGAGCCGAAGCTGAAGATGTCCGAGCGTGCATCGAGCTCCGCTCCTTCCGCCTGCTCTGGCGACATATATAACGGTGTTCCGCTGATCGCCGCGGTGCGGGTGGCGTCGTCGTTGGTGGACTTCGCCAGGCCGAAATCGAGGAGCTTTGCGCCGTTGATAGTGACAAGAATGTTGGCGGGCTTCAGGTCGCGGTGAAGGATGCCTTTCGCGTGTGCGGCTTCCAGGGCGCTTGCAATCTGCATGGCGATCGGCAGCGCATCATCGAGAGGCATCGGCCCTTGAAGCGCAGCGCCATCGATATATTCGAGCACCAGGTAATCCGGCCCGATGTCGTGAATCTGACAAATGTGCGGGTGATTGAGGGCGGCGATGGCTCGCGCTTCCTGCTCAAAACGAAAGGTGCGTGCTCCGTTGATTTGCTTAATTGCGACGATCCGATTCAGCCGTGTATCGTGTGCTTTCCACACCTCGCCCATCCCACCTGCACCGAGCGGTGCGAGGAGTTCGTATGGCCCGAGTTTGTCGCCTGGGGACAGCGGCATGCAAGGGTCCAGTTTATCGGGAAAAAGAGACCGGTGCAGAACACTCAGCAGGAGGTCCTTGTGACGGGTGGCGTACGACACGGGCCAAGAAGACGGAAGTGTGAAACTACTTGGGGCGTATAGTCGGCAACACGTACCGAGGTCGGAGTCCCAGGCGCCGCCGACGATTCGTACGAGTGGTGCGTGACTCGTACGAAGCTCGTATTTGCGCGACCCAAGCCCGAAGCTCTCTTAGGTGAAGTTGCTGTTCGTTCCCGACCAGAGCTCATGTCCTGCATCGCGTCCGACGCAGGAAAGGTCTCAATCGGTTTTTCTGGCGCACGATTTCCAGGCCACACCCGATTCCTACTGCCGGGATTTCGCCGACCCCGGCGGTGGGGCGAGCGTGAAATGCCCGTTGACGATCGGATTGCGCTCCTCACCTTCGCAGTCCTCGTAGACCATGCGGTGTATGTGCGCCACTCGCTCATAGGTGCGGTTCATGTGCCAGGGCGCGGTTAGATTGGTCGGATCGATGATGGTCATCTGATCCTCCAGATGGTCTTTGTCGGGCATGCGGATTCGTTCGATGAAGTGCGCCTGCGGACTCAACATGGTGATCGTCTGTTCGCCCTCGACGTCTCCAAACGCCACGACAGAGACACCTTCCGACTCCGAAGAACCAAAAGCAGATTTGACCGCGATGGTATCGATGACGAGAGTCTGCCCCTCCCAGTGGCCAATCGAATCACCCCAGGGCGTTGCCCACAGCTCGTCTTTCGGCGTATGCTGCCGTCCATCCGTGTAAACGTGCCGGATTTCACGGCTCGAGAAGATCAGGGTCGTTTCCTTCGGCGTCGGCAAAACTTCGAACATCAGTGGTGAATCGAGCATAATCGCCGGATAGCCGAATGTGCAAGCGCGCGCGGCCCCGCCCGGATCTTCTCCGCGGGCGATCGCTTCCAGCCTCTTGTGCTCCATCGTGACGATCCTGTCGACCCGCGCTTGCACCTCGGGTTTGTTCGGCGGTCCCCACTGCAACGTCTTCAGAACCCGATCGAGGGACTGATTGAATCCGCCGGTCGCGTCCGGTGTCGCCCCAACGTTTTCCCACTGGCCACTCCAGTCCGGCATTCCCGCCTGCGTGGAGCCGACAGTCCCCAGGCAACCCAGTAGGATCATCGTCGGTGTTGCCAGTCTGCGGAAAATCATTTTCCTTCGCCCTGCGACGCTTGTGGTGAGCCTGTCAGGGGTCCGCCGGGTCCGGTTCCTGAGAGATACTGGCCACCCTTGACGCCATCGCGCATGGGAACACGCTGGTCACCTTCGGCGAGATCCCTTTACCCGATCAGACCGCCTGGATGGATCGTCTTCACGGTCTGGAATACCGGCCCACCGCTTTCCGCCTGGAGTGGATGGACGAAGCGCCGCAGGACCTTCACGAATCCTCGGAATTTCTCGCCAAGTTGGTAAGCGAGATTCGTCCCGATGTCCTTCACCTGCACCAGTTCTGCCACGGCAATCTTCCTGTCGATG
>JBKQHJ010000180.1:0-3242 GCA_052148835.1 Bryobacteraceae bacterium | reverse complement strand
GCCGCCGCGCCGATCTCGCGCGCGACGCGGGCGGCGCCCTCGGCGTTCACATCGACGACTGCTGAATTTCCCCGGCTCCGTCAGCGCGAATCCAACCGATACTTGAGCCGCTGGCAGTGGAGAACCGAAACGCTATGTGCTTGCCGTCCGGGGTCCATGTCGGATAAGCGGTCAGTGGCGCCTCAGAGCCAGCCGGGCGGGGTACGGAGAGGCGGCTCAAATCCACCGGCGATAGCGTACCCCGCTGCACGTCATAGACGAGGAATCGCCTGTCGTTGCCGGAACGTTCACCTACCGCCAGTCGCTGGCCGTCGGGAGAGAAACGGGGGGTTATGTAGAAGCTTGGCGCGGCGATTAGTGGTTGGGTCTTGCCGGAACTGTCCAGCCACAACACTGGCCCACTTGGAGCCGCCACTCTACCTGTCCGATAAACTAAACTCCCAGCGCGGGAGAAACTGAATTGTCCCGCCCCCGAATTTGGATCGCCCGCCACGTCCTCCAGCAGCGGGACTGCTGTACCGAGAAGTTCCAGCCGTGCAGGATCGAATGGTACGGCGAAGAGCACACCCTCATGAACGTACACCAGGTAATCCGATGAATCCCCTATTGAAAGATCGCGACCGTAGTACCCGCCTCGGACCAGGATCTTGATCTCCCCGGTCTTCAACGACACGGCCGCTATGTTGCCGTCCTCGAAACCAAGCGCTGAATTAGAAACGGTGAAGAGAACCGCCTTACCGCCCGGCAGAACTTGTGGCCAGCGCTGAGTAACTGCGCCTTGCAACTTGGTAATTCGCTGCGGCGTTCCTCCTTCGGCGGGTACGCGCAGAAGCCCTCCAAAGTTCGAGCCCAAAAAGATCGAGTCATCCTCGGCCCAGCTGGCACCGCGCGCATCGACCGCGCACAACACCACCGGTGCACCGCCCTGGACGGAGACCTTCTTCATCTTCGAGTCGGCGAAAAACCCGATCCACTTTCCGTCAGGCGAAAAGAACGGATCTCTTCCATTCTCAGTTCCCGAGAGCAGTGCCGTTTTGGTCTCGCTTAGCAACCGCGTGGCCAGGACTTGCTTACCTTCCGAACCCTTGGCGGGAAATACCAGCCGAGAACCATCCGGCGAAATCGCGATCGAACTGAGTTGGCCGGCGGCCGCATCCGGCCCGAGATCGACGCTCAGCCTCACGAGTGGCCGATCTACCGGCCGCGTTGCGCGCCAGTAGGCCACCCAGCCCGCGATCCCGATTAGGGCCAGCACCACCGCCGAGGCAGCCCAAAACAGTCCACGGCTCTGCCGACTGGCAGTGGCCACCGGCGGTTGTTCCAGCGCCCAGTGCAGCGCGTCCTTGAGATCGCGCGCGGTTTGAAAGCGCTGATCCGGGTCTTTTGCGAGAGAGCGTCTCACCACCCGATCCAGCGGTCGAGCGATTTCGAGCGGCGCGGGCTCCCGCTCCAGGATCGCCGCAATCACGCTGGCCGGGCTCGCTCCGTCGAAGGCTCGTTTTCCCGTAATCAGTTCGTACAACACGCAGCCGAAGCTGAACAGGTCGCTGCGCGCATCGACGTCTTTGCCGTGCAACTGCTCCGGAGACATGTACTGCAGGGTGCCCACGATCTGCCCTTGATCCGTGAGCGCCTCGGTCGCGTCGTTCTCGTTGAGCCGAATGGCCTGCTTCGCCAGGCCGAAATCGAGCAGTTTGATGCCTTGCCTGGTCACCAGAATGTTGGCTGGCTTCAGGTCCCGATGAACAATTCCCTTTTGGTGCGCGGCATCCAGAGCGTCCAGAATCTGTCCGGCATATTCCACGGTCTTGTCGAGCGACAGAGGGCCCTTCAACGGCGCGCCCTCCACGAACTCCATCACCAGGTAGTTCGGTCCGACGTCGTAAACCTGGCAGATGTGGGGATCGTTCAAGGCCGCAACTGCGCGGGCTTCCCGCTCGAAGCGTTCCGAGAACTGCTCCTTGGAGACCTTGACGGCGATGATGCGGTCGAGCCGCGTATCGCGCGCTTTATAAACTTCGCCCATCCCGCCCGCACCCACAGGGGCGAGGATCTCGTAGGGTCCCAAACGACTGCCGGGAGCCAGAGACATGGTGGGTTAGCTGATTCTATCTCACTGCCGTCGCGTGACGGGTTCAGCGCGGCAAGGTGAACGCGTACAGCATGTCGCCGGCGCCCACCACGACGTATTGCCGGCCATCCAGCTCGTAGGTGATTGGAGCATTATAAACCGGCGCCTGGAGACTGGCGTGCCACAACGGATGCCCGTTGGCGGGATCGAAAGCGATGAGGTTGCCGGTTGGGTCGCCCGCGAAGAGCAATCCGCCCGCTGTGCTCAGGAGCCCCGAACGCGTGCCTCCGAGATTCGGATAAACATGCCGCCACGCCACCTTGCCGGTCTTATAGTCGATGGCCTCTAAGATCTGCCTCGACCAAATATCTTCGTCTCTTCCACCGTAGCCTTCAGGATTTTCGTCGGTATCGGTGAGATAGAAAACCGAGTACGACATGGTGGCGTTGAAATAGAACAGACCGGTATCCGGGCTGAAGGTGGGAGCAAACCAATTGGCCGCGCCATCGGACGCCGGAGAAACCAGCGTGCCGTCAGTCTTCGGCTCCTTGGCGGGATTCGGAATCGGTTTGCCAAGCGGATCGATTCCTTTAGCCCAGTTGAGCGAATCGAGGAACGGAGCGGTCAGCAGGTTCTTGCCATTGGTGCGGTCAAGCACGGTGAAGTATCCGTTGCGCGCGGCCTGCGCCAGCAGCTTACGCGGTTGGCCGTTGAACATGGCGTCCAGGAGCACGGGCGTCTCGGTGTTGTCCCAATCGTGCGTGTCGTGCGGCGACATCTGGTAATACCAGACCATCTTTCCCGTATCCGGATTCAACGCGACAATCGAGCAGGTATATAAGTTGTCGCCTTTCCGGCTTTGCGCGGCATGCACGGGGTTCGGATTGCCGGTTCCGAAATAATAAAGATTCAGTTCCGGATCGTAGGTGCCGGACATCCAGGTCATGCCGCCGCCATGTTCCATGGCTTCTTTGGTCGGCCAGGTCTCCGCACCCGGCTCGCCCGGACGCGGCGTGGTATTCCAGCGCCATTGCAACTCGCCCGTTTCCGGATCGCGCGATTCGAGGTAGCCCGGAACGTCCAGCGAATCGCCGCCCACGCCGGTCAGAATATGGCCCTTGATTACCATCGGAGCGGGAGTGCAGAAATACTCCTGCTTGACGTCCGCGAT
>JBKQHJ010000179.1:0-7775 GCA_052148835.1 Bryobacteraceae bacterium | reverse complement strand
GCGAGCCTCCGGTGGGCGCGGGTTGCATGGCGATTTTGAACGCGCTGTCGGACGCGCTGGGAGACGACGTGTTCCGCCGCGCTCCCGTGCTGGCCGACACGATTCTGGCCTCGCTCGAAGCGGGGCGGCCGATGGAAGAGGGCCTCACGGCCCACATATAAAGGAGAGCGGAATATGGCGATCGTACGCGATATCATGCCGGCCTTCGAGCTCTTTCAGCCGGCCACGGTGGACGACACGTTGCGTCTGCTCAGTGAACACAAAGACGCTTGGGTGATGGCTGGCGGCCTGGACACTTTCGATTGGCTGAAGGATCGCATCAAGCGGCCCAAAGTGGTGATCGACCTAAGCCAGATGAGCGAGCTGCGCGGCATTCGTGAGGTCAACGGCGGCCTCGAGATCGGCGCCACCACCACGCTTACCGAAGTGGTGCGACATCCGGTGGTGCGCGAAAAGTTCAGCATTCTTTCGACCGGGGCTGAAGCCGCGGCGTCACCGCAAATCCGCAACCAGGGCACCATCGGCGGCAACGTGTCCCAGGATGCGCGTTGCTGGTATTACCGCGGCGGCTGGAAATGCTATCGCGCGGGCGGCAACATCTGTTTCGCCGACACGCCCACCGCCATAAACCGCGAACATGCGATTCTAGGCGCCGACCGTTGCGTGGCCGTCAACCCGTCCGATAGCGCGCCGGCCTTGATCGCGCTCGAAGCGCAGATGGTCATTCGTAACATGAAAGGCGAACGGGTGGTCAACGCCGAAGACTACTTTATCGGGCCCTCCATCGACATCACGCGCATGACGGCGCTGAAGCCCGGCGACCTGTTGACCGCGATTCGCATTCCCGCCACCTGGGCCGGCGCGCAATTCTATTTCGAGAAGGTCCGCGACCGCCAAGTCTGGGATTTCCCGCTGATGAACGTTGCTTCCGCGATGAGGCTCTCTGGTGACAATATCGAAAGCATCCGCATCGTGGTGAACGCCGCCGCCGCTCATCCGCTCAGGCTTACAGCAGTCGAAGACGCCGTTCGCGGCAAGCCACGGAATGCCGAAACCGGGAAGATGGGAGGCGAACTCGCCATCGCCGGCGCGCAGCCGCTGCGCTACAACGGCTACAAAATCCCGCTCATGCGCAATCTGGTGAAGCGCGCCATCAGCGGCGTCGAGGAGGCCAAGTGGGCATAATCGAAACCGCGACCAATCCGTGGGGCCAAAACGTTCCCATTCACATCTCGTTTTTCCTGATCTGGGTAGCGGCCATCGGCGGCCTGGCGTTCTTGATATGCCACGCGATCTATGTCGCTTTCATGGCGAAGAAACCAGCGCACGCGGAATCGTATCCGGCGACGCTGGTGGCAAAGACGCCCGAGAAGGTGGCTCGTCACAGCTTCGCGGCGCGCGCCTTCCATTGGATCATGGCGCTCGCGATGTTCGCGCTTTTGATCACGGCGTTCTTACCGAGAGTCGGTGTTCAGTTTCCCTGGGTGACCTTTCACTGGATCGCCGGATTGGTGCTGACGGTATCGATCGTCTACCACATCATCCATGCGTCGTTTTGGCTCGACTTCTGGTCCATTTGGCCGGACCGGATCGACGTTGAAGACGCGAAGAGACGCTGGCTCAGAGCCACAGGTAAATCGGCGCCCGCTCCGCGAAAATTCGCGAAGTACCCGATGGAAAACAAAATGTATCACGGGATCATCGTGCTCACCGGACTCGCGGTGATAATCACCGGCTTGTTCATGATGAAGCGCGTGCGGACTCCGCTCTTCACCCGGAATCCATATCTGTTCAGCGACATGACATGGGGCCTGATGTACGTCCTGCATGGACTCGCGGGCGTGGGACTAATCGCGCTGATCATGGCTCATATTTATTTCGCGCTGCGTCCCGAGAAGTTCGCGATTACCAAGTCCATGGTGTTCGGCTCCATCAGCCGCGAGCATTATCTGGAGCACCACGATCCTGAACGTTGGACCGTACCGCAAGTGAGCAGCCTGGGAAAAGCGGCGAATGGCGATTGAGCTGTCCGAACGCTGCAATGTTATTGAAGAGTGCTACGAGTACATGCTGGCCTATGCCGGTCAAGGTGTCTCTGGACAAAGCGACGGGCAGATCCGCGATTTTTTGAGCCGCGCTGCCCGTGCGATGCAGGGCCTGGAAGACGCCATACCAACCACCGAACCGTATCTGGCCTTTCGCGAGGTGGTGGCGCGCGACGCCCGGGATTCACTGGCGGCCGTACAACTGGTGCTGGCTCAGCCCGCCATCAGTTCCCAACTGATCGACAATCTGAACGCGTCCATTCATCTTCGCGCTTTGCTCACGGATCTCTTTCTCTTGGACGAGGTTCTCAAGCTCGCCTCCGCTACTAATCATCAGTAACGTCACCTCTATTCACGGCGACATCAGCCACCGCCCTCACTCATGCGCGGGCCGCGGCCAGCACTTCCTCCGGACTCGCGACTGAGACGCCGCGCTTGGCCACGGTGACGGAAGCCACCAGGTTGCCGAAACGCGCCGCTTCCACCGCCGAACCGGTGATGGCGAGCGCCAGAGCCGCGCCGGCCGAAAAACAGTCCCCGGCCCCAGACACATCCACGGGCTCGGCAACCGGGAACGCGGGTACCAGCGATTCGGCGCCTTCTTCAACCACCATCACCCCAGAAGAACCTTTGGTCACAAACACCAACTTCGAATTTCCGTGATTCCGCAAGCGCTGATAGTCGACCTCGCCGAACAGTCCGATGGAGGCGGCGGTGGCCTCCCGCTCGTTTGGCTTCAGGATCATGTTGCGGAAGCGTTCGATGCGAACTCGTGAATCCACCCAAACGATCTTTTTGGGATCGGCTTGCGTGATTTCCTCCAGAAGCGTTCGTACCGCGCCGGTAACCACGCCCCCACGGCGCGTGTCCGCCTGATCGGAGACGAAGATAATGTCGAAACTAGGCGCGAATTCGCGCAAATATTCGAGAATCTCTTGTTCGACGAAGTCGGGCAGCGGCTGTGTATTGATGAAATCGACCCTCGGCAGGTCCTCGGTTCCGGTAGCCGCGTTGATGAGTTTAGTGTAGGTGAAGGTGGGGACCTTATCGGAGCGAACCAAAAGGTCGGTGGAGATTCCGCGCGCGTTCAGCGAGCGCATCAGTTCGTGCGCGAAGCCATCCTCGCCGAGTACGCCCAGGACGGCCGCGCGTCCGATGCCGAGCGAAGCGAGATTATTGGCGACGTTGCCGCCCGCGCCGGGAGCGACTTGGGTGGACACCACCCCGACCCTCGGGATCCCGGTCTCTCGCGAAGGCTCGGCGGTGGCCGGATCGTAGGTGCACCAGCGGTCCAGGCAAATATCGCCTACCACGAGAGCCGAGTACCTGGGGAAGGCACTCAGAATATTGGCGATTTCGAGCGGCATCAGACCGGAAAAAGCGAGGAGAACAGTTCATCTCCACACAAGTAATTGGGAACGATGTAGTCGGCGCCGACGCCGATTAAGCGCTGGCGTTTCCACTCATCCACGCGGCGGCAAGCGGGTTCTTCGCTGGCCACGCCGACGGCCACGCCACCCACGATCTTCACCTCTTCGATTTCCACGTAGCCATCGCCGAAGACCAGGAATTCACGCCCTGAAAACTCAGTGGTGGAGAGGATGCGCTGGATCAGAATAGCTTTGGAGAAGCTCTTGTAATCGTCCAGAGCGCCGTAGACGCCGCCATCGAAATACTGAGTCACGCCCAGCAGGCGCGCCTCTTCTTTCATATATATTTCATCCGTGCCGCTTGCCAGATACATTTTCAACCCCTTTTCACGTAAACGCTCCAGCAGTGCCCGCGAGCCCGGAACGAGAAATTCTTCCGGATCGGCTTGCCCCTTTCGCAAACCTTCCACGCGGTTTTGGATCTTTCGCCATAAAAGATCCAAATACATCTTTTTATACGCTAGCGGTTCTAGCGCCTGGCCGCCGCGCGCCGCCACGGCTTCGGCCAGGGTAATCATCTGATAGATGGTCTCCTTGCCGGTGAGGCGCCAGACGAAGTCCTCCACCAAGGCGCGCAACTGGGCTTCCGATTCCCCGGTCTTCAGATCGGCCAGGATCTCGACCATCATCGGAACCATCACGTTCATCCAGCCCGAGCGGATCAACGACAGCGTGCCATCGAAATCGAAGAGCACAACTCGGGCATCGCGGGCGGAAACGCCCGGTCTCACATTTTCAATCATTCCAGCCTGTCTTAATTTTGGAACCGCTCCACGATCGAGGGGAATTGGAACACCACTACTGCGACTACCACGCCGACGGTTCCACTCACCATGCATGCGTACCATAGGAGGCGGCGCTTGGTCAGGATCGCCAGGGACGCCAAAACAATCGAAAACTCGAGAAATACTTCGCCAAAGTGGAATCCAAGCGCCTGCCGGCCGCGCAGATGACTTTCGCGCTCCAAGCCCTGCGCTTCCTTTTGAATGTCCTCGTCGTCCTTGCGGTATTTCTCCGAATTTTTCTGGTACTGCGTGCTTTGATCTTTCATTTTCATGCCGGCGAAAATGTCGCGCGCCACTTCGGATTGATAGCGCCGAATGGACTTGGCCTGATAATAGGACCACTGATCGGACGCCTTTTGCTGGACCAGCAGCTCTTCGGTGGTCATGATGTGGCCCATCACGGACACCACGGCGAGCGCAGCGGCCAGGATGGCCATGGTGGCGGCGACCTTCTTATCAAAAGGTTCCCTGGCCTTTTCGATGTCTTCCTGCAGTTCTTCGGCGGTTTCCATTTCCTCTTATCATAAGCCAGAACGGGAAGCTTTGATAGCCTCCGGGGAATGCCGAACGACTTAGATTTCTGAAGCTGTCGGATCTCGATATCTTAACGGGGTGAACCTTCAGCATCGCGCCGTTCCTCGGTTTTCACGCTCCGAACCAGCCGGACCATGTCGACATCGGAAATCACCAGCAGGCCGTCTTCGAGCATGCCTTCCACCACCTCGGCCGCGGCGCGAATCTTCTCGGGACTATCCACCACCGTCAGCACGATGGGAAGATCCCGCGAGACATGCAGAAAGCTCTTCTTGTGTTCGTGGCCCTTGGCTCCGTATCCGAGGATGCCGCGATACACCGAGGCTCCGGCGATGTCCATCATGCGGAGTTTTTTCACGATCGCGTCGTAGAGCGGCTCGCCATGCCATTTGTCGGCTTCGCCCAGAAAGATCCTCAGCAATTTGGCGGGACCAACCTTTCGTTGGTGCGGCAGCTTGGATTCCAACTGCGCGGCTGGGCCGGCCGCCTTGACCACCGTGGTATCTTGCAACTCAATGAGACCGTCGGTGACCATCTCGTAGAGGGTGGGTAGAAGTTCGTCCACGCGCTCGGCCGTCTCGATGAACTCGATGCGAATGGGCAGATGCTCGGCCGTAGCTTCCATGCGCGGCGTGTGCAGGGCATGGTGAGCGCCGAATCCGGAGAACGCGCGCGTTGCGGTGGCGCCCGCGACGCCTTTGTGGAGCAAAAAGGTCATCACGGCGTCGTGCAGCGACGTCATGCCGTGGTGCACATCCTCATTGATGAAAATCGTCACCTTCTTGGCGGGACCTTTGGTCAGCATTCCATTCCCTTTCTTAACGGCGACCAGCTAAAGCCGCGCCGAGCCAGACGCCTAAATACCCCAGCAGCACGCTGCCGGCGACGTAAAGCAGGCCGATCCAGCGCGCCCCATCGCGCACCGCTTGATATGTTTCGTATTCGAAACTGGAAAACGTGGTGTAGCCTCCCAACACTCCAACCACCAGGAACAATCGCCAATTGGGGTGCGGCTGCCAGCGTTCGGTGAGCAGCGTCATCAAGACGCCGATCAGAAACGAGCCGGTGAGATTGATGACGAAGGTGCCGAGCGGGAATCGGCCGGCGTATCTTTCCATGATCCAGGTGCTGGCCAGATAGCGAGCCAATCCGCCCAGGCCGGCGCCAGATAAGACGACGAGATACTTGTCCACGCGCGCTCATCTCCTTCAATCTATCGTTACCTCAATAAACCGGCTCGCTGAAGGGGATCTGCCAACACACCCACAGCGACGCCACTGTAGGAGTCATTGGCCAATCCGAGGGGCCGTCGGGACCCTGGCGGGAATGGCGTAGAGCGGACTCCACCGCTTACTGCTTTCTTTCACTATACGACGCGGCAGAGGAGATCCCGCAACCCAACCCGGGCTCCATCCTGGATACAGCGCACGCAACGGTACCATGGGTCGTGCGCGTTTCTCCTTCCACCGTTATTTTCGACTACGGCAATGTGCTCTCCCAGCCGCAGCCCATCGCCGACACGCAGGCCATGGCGGACATTCTCGATCTGCCGCTGGCGCCGTTCACTGAACTCTATTGGCGATTCCGCGTCCCTTATGATGCCGGAACACTCACGCCCGCCGATTACTGGGACACGGTCGCGCAAACGGCTTCCCGCGTTGTCACCGCCGATCAAACCTCCTCGCTCATCGAGATCGACAGCCGCAGTTGGTCGCACCCCGCTCCAGGAATGCCGCAATGGGCGAGCAGACTCCGCGCCGCCGGCCTTCGAACCGCCATTTTGTCCAACATGCCCGCGCCAGTTCGCGATTATGTACTGCGCTGTTCCTGGCTGCCCCACTTCGACGCGCGTGTCTTCTCCTGCGAGGCCGGGGTGTGCAAGCCCGCCCCGGAAATCTATCATGACTGCCTCACTAAGCTCGGCGCGCAACCGTCGGAAGTTCTGTTTCTCGACGACCGCGAATCGAACGTTCGCGCGGCCGAGGCCTTAGGACTGCATGCAGTTCTGTTTATGAATCCCTCCGCCGCCGCACAGGAGATCCGCCAGCGATTCTCTTTACCTATAACGCCTGAGTAACCTCCTTGAATCGGCTCGCTCCGCCGATAGCAGCGATAAAAACAATTTCGACTGGTTGCGTTCGTGTTGGAAATCATGCATGATGATGAGCGATAAGCGTCTCACAAAGGATAAACGCGTGGCAAGTGCGCCTCAACCCGCTTTGGCACAGATGCTTTTCGCGGCACTAAACGAACATGAGGCCGTGCTGGCGCGCGTTTCGCGCCTGCTGCACGACGACGTGAGCCAGGTCTTAAGCGCCGTGGGGCTGCAACTGGACGCCATGAGGATGGACTTTCGCGAACAGGCTCCCGGCGTCGATGGCCGCGCCACCGAGATTCAGGAACTCCTGGAACAGGCCATCGAACAACTGCGCGATATTACCAACGAGCTGAACCCCTCCATCGTGGAGCGGGCGGGTCTTCAGTTTGCACTGGATCGTCTGATCGGCAAAGCGCGCACCGGTTTTAATGGCACGCTGCGATTGCACTTTGATTCCTCGCTTCGGGTACCCACCATCCTGGCCAAGGCCTTCTACAAGATCGCCGACTGCGCGATCGATATCGCGAAGGCAACCGCGGAGTGCTCGCTGATCGACATCCGTGTCAAGCGCGCGCACGGCGAATACGTGCTCGAAATCTCCGATGACGCCCCGGTAGACGACGCGGCGCCCGCGCCTTTGGGACAATTGCTGATGGACTATTATGCTTCCAAGAACCACGTGATGCTCCAAACCGAGCGTGTGCCGGGCAAAGGAAGCATGCTGCGCGCCAGCTTTCCGCTGCCGGCCGCGGCACTTGAGAGTGGGAGTTAGCCAGACATGCCGTTTCACTTCCGTGGGAGCGTCGCGATGATCGCGCAGCAAACGTTCGCGGGAAGCCAGCGAGTGTCGCATCCAACTTTGCAAGGCCGGCATTCCGGCGGC
>JBKQHJ010000178.1:0-23820 GCA_052148835.1 Bryobacteraceae bacterium | reverse complement strand
CTTGTCCAGTTTCCAGAGTTTTCCGCGCGACTTAACGCAGTACCTGATCGATACCTTGGAGGCTATCTTCCCGCATCACAAATAGCAGCACCACAAATAACAGGAGGAAGCTATTCCTTCTCGGCTTTGGCGGTTTCTTTGATTTCCTGGCCAGGCTCGCCGCCCGCTTGTTTGATGATGGCGGCGGTGGTGTCGTGCACCGGACCCAGGCCGCCGTTGTAGCCGCCCTTGCCCAGGGCGAGATCGAGCGGCGTGAATCCGCGCTTGTTGCGGGCGCTCGCATTCGCTCCTTTTTCGACCAGATACTGTGCGATCGAATCCGCGCCCCGATGCGCGGCGCCATGCAACGCGGTTTCGCCCTTGTCGGTAGCCGCGTTCACATCCATGCCGAGCGACACGCACAGCTTCACTGCTTCGAGCGCTTCGGCCTCGGTCCCACGGATATGATCGTTCCAGGCAACGCCGGCCGCTACCATTAGCGCGGTCTGATTATCTTTACCCACCAGCTTCGGATCGGCGCCCTTGTCGAGCAGCAGATGCATCAGCTCGAGGTCGGCGCTGCGAGCGGCGCGGGTAAAGGGCGTGGTGCCGGCGGCCATGGTTTTGTCACCCATATCCTGCGCGTGCTTCTCAATCGGCGCGGGCGCGGTGAGTTGCGCATTGACGTTGGCCTTATGGTCCAGCAGCGCATGAATAATGTCCATGCTGGTGGTCTTGTCCGTCTCCTTGTGAGCCGGGCGCGGCGACCAATCGACGTCATGCATTTCGACCGCGCTATAGAGAGCAGTCCGGCCGTTCTTGGCCGCGATGTTGACATCCGCTCCACGGTCGATCAGAAGCTGAGTGAGATCGTAGTGAGTGTTCAAAATCGCCAGAACCAGGGCATTGTTTCCGTCGGAATCGACAGCGTTGATGTCCGCCTTGGCATCCAGCAGCGCTTTCACCGTATCGATTTCACCTTGACGGGCCGCAAACAACAACGCGGTTAGGCCGCCACGTGCGATGGGCGCGGCCGGAGTTCCCGCTTCCATTTTGGGCCCGGTCGTATCGCGATCGTAAGAGCGAAGATTCAAATCCGCGCCATGCGCGGCAAGCAGGCTGACGATAGCGGCGTGTCCCTCCGCTGCCGCCCACATCACCGCGGTCTGCCCGCGAAAATTCTCCTTGGCGTTCACTTCAGCGCCATGTTCGACCAGCGCCTTCACCGCCCCCAAATTGCCGTCGCGCGATGCCTTCATCAGCACCGTCTCGGCCTGCGAGGTGACCAGCGTGTTGGGATCGGCTCCGGCCTGGAGCAGCTTGTTAACTAGATCTTCGCTTCCGATGCGCACCGCTTCCGACAGCGGTGTCGCGCCATAACGGTTCAGCGCCGTCACATTCGCGCCGTTCTTTAACAACGCGTTCACGGTCTCCAGGTCTCCCCAGTGCGCGGCCCAATGCAACGCCGTGGTGCCGTCCAGTTCGGCGGCGTTCACATCCACATGCTGCTTCAGAAGAGCGCGGACCGATTCGGCGTCCTGGTTCTTAACCGCGTCGACCAGGGCCGTGCCCCCGTTGGTCCCCGCAAACGCGGCGGCCGAGAACAGCATTGCAACGATGAAGCGTTCGATTCGCATGTTCGCCTCCTCTTAGACTTCCGACAGAATACCGGTGCTGTCGCCGATGTGATCCTCATGCAGCCCGGCCTTCACCAGCGTGGTTGCGAGCAGGTTGGCCATGGGCGTGTCCTCTGGATATTTGATGTGCCGGCCGCCCTTCATGCGTCCGCAAGCGCCACCGGCCACGAACACCGGGAGTGGCGCGTGATTGTGCAGGTTGCTGTTGGACATCGAACTGCCAAACACAACCAGCGAATGATCCAGCAGCGTGCCATCGCCGTCCGGGATGGCTTTCAGCTTGTCCATGAAGTATGCGATCAGGCTGACGTGATAGGTATTGATCTTGGTCAGCTTTTCGAGCTTCTCCGGATTGTCCTGGTGGTGCGAAGTGGCGTGGAAAGGATCGGGCACACCGATTTGCGGGAAGGTCCGGTAACTCACCTCGCGCGCCATCATGAAGGTGGAGATGCGCGTGATGTCGGCCTGGAAAGCCAGCGCCATCAGGTCGAACATCATCTTGGAATGCACCACGTGATCGTCCGGGATTCCGATGGGGGTATCCGGCACGTGAACGCTAGCGCTGTTCTTCTTTTCGGTAAGCTGGATGCGGCGCTCAATCTCGCGCACGTTGTCCAGATACTCGGCGACGCGATTGCGATCGTTCGCCGGCAGGCCGCGCTGCAAGCTGCTAATCTCGGACGTCACGGCGTCCAGAATGCTGCGCTCGCGCTGGATACGCTCGATGCGCTCCTGGGCGTTGGAGCCATCGCCGAACAAGCGATCGAACACCACGCGCGGATTAATTTCCATCGGCAGCGGCGTGGTGGGTGTGCGCCACGAAATCGTATTGGTGTAAGTACAACTGAAGCCCACATCGCAGGCGCCGATCAGGCCCGTCATGTCCTCGGTCGCGAGTTCAAGCGAAGGTAGCGGCGTATCTTGTCCGATGTGCGTCGCGGCAATCTGATCCACCGTCGTGCCCGCGCGTACGTCCTCGCCTTCAGTGCGCTTGGGATGCACACCGTTCAAGAACACCGACGGAGACCGCCCGTGATCGCCGCCGCTGTCGTTGGGGCCGAACGGGCCAGCCAGCTTATGCGCGAGATTGCTGACCACCACCACTCTGTCCTGGTGAGCCTTCAGCGGCATCAAGGTGCGCGAAAGCTCGAAGCCGGAGCCTTCCGAGGCCGGAGTCCAGTTGCTCATCACGGCGCCGTGAGGTATGTAGCAATAAGCCAGGCGCACGCGATCCGCCGCGGCGGTTTTGGAAAGCAGTGTCTGTGCCGGCACCATCGAGTCGAGCAAAGGCAGAGCCAGGGTGACACCCATGCCGCGCAGGAAGGTGCGGCGCGGAAGATGCTTCTTGGTGATGATCATGTCCCAATCTCCTTATAAATTGCTCTCAACTACCGAACGCTAGCACTCACGTTGCGGTTCTCGTCGGCGGACTTCTCTTTCATTTGGAACGGCGTGCTCTTCACGATTCCCAACACGATGGACGACAGCCGGTAGTCATCGCGGCCGGCATCGCGAACAATAGACCGCACCGCCGGCATGTCGTAATATTGGACTCCGCGGCCCAGCGCGTAAATCAGCAATTTTTCGGTGAACACGCTCGCGAAGATCTCAGGCTTCGCCATCAGGATTTCCCGCAGCGACGCTGGACCCTCGATCTTGGCGCCGTTGAACATCACGCCCGCCGGATCGATTTTCGCGCCTTCATCGCTCGTCCGCCATTGACCGACGGCGTCGAAGTTCTCAAGCGAAAAGCCGATCGGGTCCATCAATTTATGGCAGCTCTTGCACGGCTCATTCTGACGATGCTCTTCCATACGCTCGCGGAGCGAAGTCAGTTTACCCGGGTCGGAGTGTTCCTTTAACGCCGGCACGTTCGGCGGCGGCGGATTAGGTGGCATGCCGATCAGATTTGTTAGAATCCATTTGCCGCGATTGACGGGTGAAGTGCGGGTCGGCAACGAGGTCACCGTCAGGATGCTGGCTTGCCCGAGCAAACCGCGGCGGCGGTCGTCGCTGAGAGTGACGCGCCGGAAATCGCTGCCATAGATGTTCGGAATCCCGTAATGCCGCGCCAGCCGCTCATTGATGAACGTGTAGTTGGCGTCGATCAGATCCATGATGCTGCGGTCTTCGCGGATGATGTTATCGATAAACAGGTCTGTCTCTTGCTTCATGGCCTGGCGCAGGTTGTCGTCGAAGTCCGGGAAGGTTTCAAAGTCGGGATTGATGTTCTTCAGGTTCCGAAGGTACAGCCACTGGTCGGCGAAGTTGTCCACCAGCGCCTTGGATTTCGGACTGGCCAGCATACGCTTGACTTGCTGATCGAGAATCGCCGGCTCGTGCAGCTTGCCGAGCGTTGCCAGGTTCAACAACTGATCGTCGGGAATCGTGCTCCACAGGAAGAACGCAAGACGCGAAGCTAGCTCCAGATCGCTGATGTGGTATACCGCGCCAGCCGCCAGCGCCGGCGGATCGGGTTCAAAGCGGAACAAAAATTCGGGGCTCGCCAGGATGAGCTGGATGGCGGCTTCGATCCCGGAATCAAACGACCCGCCTTCGTTGCGGCCCTTTTGGTAGAAGCTGAGCAGCGTTTCGAGATCGTTGTCATTCACAGGTCTGCGATAAGCTTTGCGCGCCAGCGTTCCGATAATCTTCTTGGCGCACGGCAGTTCGTCGGCCCGATAGACGGGATGGCAAGTGAAAATGAGTCTGCGGCTAGCGGTATCGCCGGGCCCGGTGGAACGCAGCGGCCCGGTGACGCTCACGCGATCGACCGCGGGCAGGCCGCGGAAATCCAAAGGATCGAGATTGGCGCGCTGGAACGGCTCCAGAATGTTGTCGTCCTGCGACTCGCCTTCCGCCATGAACGTCGCCACCACCGTTCGCATTCCCGCTTTCACCGGAACATGAACGGTCAGTCGCGCATCGATCTCGGCGGCCGATTTTCCCGAGTTGGTGTAGCTCAGCTCTTGTTCGTCCTTACCGCCGATGGTCGCCAGCTTCACGCGCTGCCCATCGATGCTGATCTCCACCTGATGCAGTTCTTCCAGGCCCTTGATCACGTCCGCCGTCGCGCGCCACAGCCGCACACGGATCACGTATTCGCCGTCCAGCGGGAAATAGTGGCGAGCGGCTAATCCGCCGCGCGTTCCGAGCGGCAGACCTTCCATGTGTTCGTTCTGCGAAAGGTCGGGCTTGGCGCGATAGGTGGCGGTATCGGCCGTAATGTTAGGATCGCCCACCGCCAGCCGGCTCAAGTTCCAGGACGCCGACATGTAGCGCTCCAGCAGTGACGGCGAGGTGCGCAGAACGTCGGCGATGTCGTCGAAACCGTAGCTTTCGTCGTCGGCCGGAAGGAGCGGCGCGGGATCCACTTCCAAGCCCAGCAAATCGCGGACGGCGTTGGCGTATTCGGTCCGGTTCAGCCGGTGCAGCGTTGCGCGGCCAGGTTGCGGATTGGCGACCACCGCGCGGTCGATGGAAGTAGTCAGCCACGAAACCAGCCCGTCAATACTGGCCTGATCGGGACGCGGCATTCCTTGGGGTGGCATCGCACCCAGGCTCAGTTTGTGGATCACCTTTTCCCAGGTCTCCGCGCCCGCGGGAATGTTCGTCATGTCCGCCGACTGCAGCGAAAGGCCGCCCGTCTTCAGCTTGTCGCTGTGGCAGGCAACACAATATTTGTCGACGAGAGCGCGTTCGCTAGTGACCGAAGTAGGATTCGCGGCCTGTTGAGGCGGGGGGGCGGCCTGCATGCAGAGGGAGACGATTAGAGCGAAAGCTGCCAGACCGACAATGTCTTTCCCGCCCAAATCCACCTCCCACCGGCCAAAGCGATGCCTACTAATGATGTCAAAAAAGAGACCTGCATGCAAGGGGTGGGCTGGGCGAAGCCCTTGGTCTCTGGAGCTTAGGCCGATTTCGGGCTGTCGGGGCCCTGGCCTGCGACGTACCCGATCAGGCCGTTGAGCTTGTCGGTGATTTCGGCCAGATTTTCCTCGGTGCGCTTCCGAAACGCCTCCGACTGGATTTGCAACTTCTCGGACTGGATGCGAAAATCCACCAAATCGCGGATGTGCTCACTTTGCTTCTTTTCGATGTGGGCCATCACAACCATCGTTTCTTGCAGTTCTTTGATGGCCGCTTGCATCTGTTCGCTGCTCATGGGCGTGTCCATTAGTTTAGCGCGCTCGTCCAACAAGGTGTTTTCGACAGCTTGAAACTCTCAGTACACTGGGGCTAGACGTCCATGCCAACCAACTCCACGCCCGCAAGGTCTGCGATGGAAAGCACGATCCTACTGCTCATCTCCGAACCTCTGGTGCGGCAGGTGATACGAGAAGAACTGGAGCGAGCCGGATACGTGGTGATGGCAACGGGCGATCTGGGAACGGCCGTGGACCGCATCGGCGAATGCAAGCCTGACCTGCTGATCATCTCGCCCTACGTGGAGACCATCTCGGGTTTTCAGGCGGCTCAATATTTGCAGTCGCGCTGCCCAAGCATGCGCCTTCTGATGGCTGCCGGACTGCTGGCCGACGATCGCCTGCAATACCGCGCCGAACTGGAAAAGGTAGAAATTTTTCCGAAGCCGTTCAACGGGGCGCAGCTTCTGGCCAAGGTTCAGAAAGTGCTGAGCGCGGGTCCGGTGGGACAATAGGTTTAGTGTTTCAAACGCTCAAAGGCGAGTCGACGCGGCGAGCCCTGCTGATCGCTCCGTTTGCTTTGGCTGGCATCGCTGTGCTGGCGGCGCGCAGGACGCATGGCTCCGAGGAGGGCGGTTCGTCGAGCGGCTCCAATGAAGAAGTCACCATCGTCGAATTCAACGATGCGGGCCAGAAGCTCGGAGTGGCGCACGTTGCCAAGGTGGTCCACTCAAGCGGCGAGTGGCACCAGCAACTGAGCGCCGAGCAGTATTATGTGACGCGCCAGCAAGGAACCGACACGGCTTTTAGCGGGACCTACTATCAGATCCACCAGTCCGGACTCTTTCGCTGCATCTGCTGCGGCAACGCCGTATTCAGCTCGGACACCAAGTTCGATTCCGGCACCGGCTGGCCGAGCTTTTGGGCGCCGATCGCCGAGGAGAACGTCCGCACGAGTTCCGATTACACCATGTTGATCAAGCGAACCGAAGTGCATTGCACACGTTGCGACGCGCACCTGGGCCACGTGTTCAATGATGGGCCCGAGCCGACCAATCTGCGCTACTGCATCAACGAATCGTCGCTGCGATTTATTCCGCGCGCGGCGTAATTTGGGTATGCTGAATGAGCCCTAAAGGAGGGCGATTTCATGCGCATGTTACTGAAAGCTACCATCCCCGTCGAGGCTGGCAATGCCGCCGCGTCTAACGGCACTCTCGGCACCACCATTCAAAAGATTCTTGCCGATCTGAAACCTGAAGCTGCCTACTTCACTGAAGATTTCGGCGAACGTACCGGATGGATCTTCTTCGACATGAAGAATTCGTCGGACGTTCCAGCGGTGGCAGAACCGTGGTTCCTGGCTTTCAATGCCAAAGTTACTCTACGTCCGGCGATGAATCCGCAGGATCTCGCGGCGGGACTGCAAGGTCTTGAGCGGGCCGTGAAAGCCTACGGAAAGGCCGCCGGGGTGTGATTCCTGGTTCAGCGATAAAGTGCGTCGCGCCTATTGTGCTGCTCTGCGCCTCCACAGTCGGGGCGCAGACGGAGAGTCCGGTTGTCGGCGTCGGGCCGTTTCTGCACATCGTCGCGGACCTGGATCAATCGCTCGCGTTTTACCATGACCAACTGGGTTTGGAACTGAGCGGGCCCGCGGGCGAACACAAGTTCACCGATAACCCGGCGGTCGCAAATTTGTACGGCGTCCCCGGCAAGCAGTTTCGCGCCGCCGTTCTGAAGATTCCGGGATCGGCGATGGGGATTGAACTGGTCCAATGGAGCGAAGCGCAAAAACCTAAGAGCGAGCCGCTGGTGGGCCGCGGAGCCGCTACTCTGATCATTCGCCGCGCGGAAACTACGAAGATGTTGCACGATCCCGATGGATTCGCGGTCGAAGTCGAGCACTCCGGAAATCCAGGAGCGGAGCTGAGCGTCAATGTCAGCGACGTGAGCAAGACGGCGGCGCTCTACGACAGCGTTCTCGGATTGAAGGCGGACCGAATCGGGTTCAGCAAAGCGAAGATTATCGATGGCGGGGACGCTCCATTTCCCCAGGCCGGCCAGGGGGTGCTGCGTGTTTTCGTGCGAAACATTGACGTGCTGACGGCGTCTCTGAAGAGTGCGGGATTTTCCGTGATCACCACGGGCGGCCTGCCAGTCACGCTCCCGCAAGGCCAGCGCGTGATCATCCTGCGCGATCCCAATAATTTCTACGTGCAGCTCTTTGAAACACATCAAAGTGAAAAACGCTAACGTGAATCGGAGAAGCTTCCTTCAAGCGTCCAGCGCAGGGTTCGCAATTATGGCAAAGGCGCAATCATCCACCCGATCCGTCCAAACGTCCGTTCTCGATATCGCGTATGAAGAATACGGTGCAGCGAACGGTTTCCCAATCGTCCTGCTGCACGGTTTCCCGGACGATGTTCACGCATTCGGCAATGTCGCGCCGCCGCTCGCAAAAGCGGGACACCGGGTGTTGGTGCCGTACCTGCGCGGCTACGGACCCACGCGCTTTCGCGATGCTTCCGCGCCTCGCATGGCGGAACAGGCGGCGATCGGCCAGGATTTGATTGATTTCGCCGACGCTCTCGGACTGAAGCAAATGGCGCTGGCCGGCTACGATTGGGGCGGACGTGCAGCAGCGATCGCAGCGGCTCTCGATCCGGAGCGCGTACGGGCCATCGTTATCATCGGCGGCTACACCATCCAGAATGTTTTCGCGGCACCTCAACCCGCGCCGCCCGAAGTGGAACGTGAGCTCTGGTATCAGTACTACTTCAACACCGAGCGCGGGCGAGCGGGCCTGGCGGCGAATCGGCGGGCCTTGTGCAGGTTTTTGTGGCAGACGTGGTCGCCCGGCTGGCACTTCAGCGACGAAGAGTACAACCGTACTGCGCCGTCATTCGATAATCCCGATTTTGTGGATGTAGTGATTCACTCTTATCGCCACAGGATTGGAAACGCGCCGGGTGAAAAACGTTTTGAGGCGACTGAGCGCGAGCTGGCAAAAAGACCGAAAATCGCGGCGCCGTCGATCCTCTTATATGGCGCCACCGATCCACTGGCCCGCCCCGCGCCCGATATAACACCCGGCGAACGCGCCGTGTTTCCGTCATTAGTGGCGCGACGCGTCATTCCCGGCGCCGGACATTTTCTGCCGCGCGAAAACCCGGAAGCCGTCTCGACGGCCCTATTGGAGTTGCTAAGAAGCTAGGCCTTCTGGAACATGTCGAAGGGCTCGAACTGGCCGTTGAGTAACTCAGTCGTGTCCTTCAGCCCCAGCCATCCCGCGACCATGGTCGCGTAGACCCGCCGGAAATCGGTGGTGTAAACCAGATTGTCGCCAACGTCCAACTTGGTAAGGCTCGGAATCGTCCCGTATTGACCGCCCTTCACCTGTTTTCCCGCGACGAACATCAGGTTGGCAGCGCCGTGATCGGTCCCAAGATTCACATTCTCGGGCACGCGGCGTCCAAATTCGGAGAAGACCATCACCACCACGTCGTCGGCGCGTCCGATGCGCTCTAAGTCCTGCAAGAAAGCAGCGACAGCGTCGGAAGCGTACGTGAGCAGGCGCTTGTGCGTGTCGTTCTGAAAGACGTGTGTGTCGAAAGCGTTGTTGCGATAAGCCGTGTAGTACAGGCGCGTGGGCATGCCCGCCGCAATCAGCGCGGCAACCTTCGGCAGGTCGAGTCCGACGACGCCGTAATCCACCGGCGAATGATATTTCGTCCAAGCTTCGCGAACCAGCGCCGAAGCCTGCCTGGCGCTCTGAGCCGTGCTTAAGAGAAATTGTCTCGATGGATTGGCGACGGGCGCCTGGGCCGGCGGGGGTTTCAATGCGTCGCGTTCATCAAAGAAAACCTCTTGCGAAAACTTGGTGGGATCGTCAAACACCACCGGCACGTGAAGGCGGCTGCGAACGGCGAGCGATTGGCGCGTGTCGATGTTCACGATGAAATTGGGCGGAGCCGCGGGCGCCATCTCGTCGGCCAGCCTTCCCACCCATCCGTACTGCTCGCCGCTGTTGGGCGCCGCGGTGTGCCAATAAGCCATGGATGTGAAATGCGAAAACGACGGGTTCTCGTATCCGCAGCCGTGCACGATGGCGAGCTTCCCGCTTTTGTACAGCCGCTCGAAGCCGGCCATGCCGTGGCTGAATCCGAAATGGTCGTCGATGGGCCGCACTTCCTTGCGCGGAATGCCGATGTTCGGCCGGTGATGGTAATACGCGTCGTCGCCGTAAGGCACCAGCGTGTTCAGGCCATCGTTACCGCCCGACAGTTCCAGCACGACCAGGATCTTTCCGTCCGATTTGGCTTGGCCAGCCAGTGCCGAGGCGGCTTGCGCGAACAACGGCATGGGAACCGCGGCCGCGCTCACCCCGATGCCGTACATGCCGAGCCGCAGCAGATCGCGCCGGCTGGCTTCGGAAAACGAAAAATGCTTTTTCATGTAGGCTCCTTCAACTAACCCAATTGATACTCCGGCTGGCTCATGATCAGGTGCAGCACCAGCCGCAACGGATCTTCGAGATAAGTTTGCGCGGCGGAAATGTCCGACGTGCCCAATTCTTTGTCAAGGAACGCGATCATCTTCTGCCGCGCGTCCTGGCCCGGCGGCACGCGCATGAAGCGATGAATCATATAGTCCACCACCTGCGTCGTGTTGCTGAGGTGCTGATCCAGCACCATGCGCGATAGATTGATCTGCGCCGTATCGCGCGGAATCGGCTTCACGCGTTCGATGGCCATCTGCCAGCCGCGGAAACTGCCGTAGCGCGTGTTGAAGTCTTCATCGCGATCGGCCGCCATGTTCGACTCCGCCAGATCGCCGCTCTTGTCTTCCGGCTTGGTCGCCGAAGTGATGTCCATGCCTTGACGGATGCGCGCGGCCACGCGCCGCACCTCGGGATCGCCCGTGTACCGATCCGGCGGAAGGAAGTTAATATCGGGAAACAGAAGGTCGCGGCCAAAATTGGCGCGCTCCAGAAGCAGCCCCGGTGTGATCCAGCTGGTGCCACCGGCCCAACCGGCGACAGTCGGCGGCGCGAACAGCCGTTGGCCCAGCGTGCCCGTGGCCACGTTGAAATCCGGGACCCCCGGAACATTCGCTAGTCCGAGCTTGCGATATGAAGACACCGCCAGCTCCACCGGACCCTTGATATGCGTACCCACCGAGGCCGGGCTGTAAAAATCGCGCGAAAGGAAAATTGTTTCCATCAGCGGTGCAATCTGATAATCGTGGTCGCGCAGCACGGAGCCTAGTTGCTTCTGAAGCTCGGGCGACAGATCCTCGCGCACGAAGTAACGATAGATCTTGCCCGCGATATAGTCGGCTGTGATCGGCTGCCGCATGATGATGTCGATCACATTCACGCCGTCGAAGCGGCCGGTCTTTCCCAGGAAAGTCTTTTCGCCGTCGTCGTGCTGGTCCTTATTCACGACGAACTTCAGATCCACGTAATTCCATCCGGTGAATGCGCGCGCCGCTTCGCGAATGTCCTTTTCCGTGTAGTGTCCGACGCCCATGGTGAACATTTCCATGATTTCGCGCGCGAAGTTTTCATTCGCCGCGCCCTTCACGTTCACGCCCGCGTCCAGAAACGTGAGCATGGCCGGGTCTTCGGCCACCGCCACCATCAAATCGCGAAAGTTGCCGAGGCCCTGGTCCTGAAACAGTTCCAACTGATCGAAAAGCTTGCGGCAATCGCGAACTTTGCTTTCGTTGACCGCGAAATGGCCGTGCCAGAACAGCGCCATCTTCTCGCGCAGCGGCTGAGGGCTATCCACCATGCGATTGGCCCACCAATAAGCGACGCGGTTGGTCTCTAGCTGGCTGGCGCGCAGCCAGTAGAAGAATTCGTTGACGATGGGCTGCATTCGCCTCGGGCCTTCCGGCTTCACTTTGATCCCCAGCGCTTCACCGGTCTTCTTGGCTTCGTCGGTAACGGCGGGGCGGCTAGGAGGAAACGGCTCCAGTCCCGGATCGTGAATGTCGGACGGGTCGAAAGGCGGCAGATGGCTAGCGTCGGTCCCCTGGAAGCGAACCAGACGGGCCACGGCCTGCTGGGGCGTCAGTTTTGCAAGGGCTTGGATTTCATCCGGAGTTCCGCCAAAACCGGCGCGTTCCAGCAAGTGGGCCGCGAAGTCGTAGTTCCAATCCGCCGGCGCGATGGGCTTCAGATCGTTTTGCCAAGCGGCAGGCCCGGCGGTTTGCGCGATCGCCGCGGATGGATAGATAACCATCGCGACCGCGCCTGCGATGAGGACAGCCTCGATGCGACGAAGCATGTGCAAACTCCTTCTCGTGTCTACACATGATATTCCCACGAACCCGGGGCCCGATGCCAGGACCTTCTGCCGCCGAGGGCAACATCTTCATCCCACTTCCGTAATTGGCGCCAAGCCTGGAACTTGCCGGACTCCCGGTACCTGCTGGGATTAGGTTGAGCACTTGTTCCGCCTGCCCGCACCTTATTGTGCTAGGATTATGCAATCCACCTCTGCGGTAAAGTGAGGGATCATGTTCAGGAAGTTCATGCAGGCTTCCTCTCCCGAGAGCCGGTTTCCGGCCTTGGAGGAAGCGCGGAATGACTCGCCTGTCGGGCTGCCAGCGCCCGGCAACAGTGAACGGAATCGGAACGATTCGTCTGGAAATGCGAAGCTGTCGTCCTTCGAAGAAATCTACCAAGAGTCCACATTCAAAGCCGCTACCTCCACCGCCGCGTGGGACATCCTGAAAGTGGGGGATAGGGTCGCCAGCGAACATTTGCATGGCCTGTCGCCGGCCGGAAAGCGTCTGGAACAGCTCGAAAAGAACAAGCTCCAAGATAATGAGCGGCTGGCTCAAAAGGTGGAAGGAATGTGTTCTCAGTACCGGATGCGAATCGCCACCACCGTCCAGGAAATCGAACGGGAGCGGGCCACGTTTCGCGAGTGGCAGGAACGCAAAGAGAAGGAACAGCTCCGGATCTCGGAGGCCGCCTCGGCTTGCGTGCCGGGTGAGTCCGGCTCCAGCGAGGCAAGCATCTCGCGGCTGTTGGAAAGAAATTCCGGCCGGCTGAGTCAGCTGGCGTAGGTTAGCGGTAAGTTATTCGGGGTTGTCCGCCGCATGGGTACGGCATGCGATGCGGACCATGTGAGACCGCTAGTCCCCTGAAGGTCGACAAGTGTTCCCCGAGGAAAAGAGGCGAAGCAACTGACATTAAGTCATTAAGTGTTTTTTTTTGGCGAAAAAGTTTCTTGTCATCGAAACGTAGCCGATGCGCCATCAGCGCCTAATGGCTGTGTGCGAACAATGGTGAAATGCCATGCAACCTGAATCAAATCTCGCGCAGGAACGGCGATCGAAAGCTCGCTTTCCCCTGCGATTGACAGTTCGATATCGCACCGTCTCGGGCGGCCCGGAGTTGGTTGGCGTCGGCCGGACGGTGAACATGAGCAGCGGCGGTTTACTCATCGCCTCCGAGGAAGCGGAGGTCCGCACTGGCTCGCGATTGCAACTGACCGTGGATTGGCCCTTCCTGTTGCACGGGATCACCCCGCTGCAACTCATCGTGTCTTGCCGCGTAACGCGCTGCGAGCCCGAAGAGTTCGCGGTGAAGCTGGACCAATATCTGTTCCGGACCAGGAAGCGCTAGGTCGCCCCGGCACGTCGAATCTGCGAAGCTAGATTCGATGCTCCAAACCCAGAGTGTTCAAACCAAAGCTCCCCCTTTCCGCGCGGACCACGTCGGCAGTCTGCTCCGCCCGCCCGAGCTGCTGCAGGCCCGCGAGGACGAAAAGGCCGGCCGCGTCAGCCAGGCCGATTTGCGCCGCATCGAAGATCAAGCCATCCGCGATGTCGTACGCCGGCAGGAAGACCTGGGCCTGGAAGGAGTCACCGACGGTGAGTTCCGCCGCGCCTCCTGGCACATGGATTTCCTCTACCAAATCGGCGGCACCGCCAAGGTGGACGGCACCATGAAAGCCCAATTCCGCAACGACCAGGGCGTCATCGAATTTACTCCCGCCGCCCTCGCCATCAAAGGCAAGCTCAGGCTCGAAAAATGCATCTTCGGCGACGACTTCGCCTTTCTCAAGTCCGTCACTCACGCGACGCCCAAGCAGACCATCCCGTCGCCCAGCATGATGCACTACCGCAGCGGGCGCGCGGCCATCGATCCCGCTATTTATCCCCACATCGAAGAGTTCTGGCACGACCTGGCGCAGGTTTATGCCCAGGAAATCGCCGCACTGGCCAAGCTCGGCTGCACCTATCTCCAGCTCGACGACATTAGCCTCGCGTACCTGAACGATCCCGCCCAGCGCGAGATGGTGAATCAAATGGGCGAGGACGGCGAACACGCGCACATCCGCCATATCCGGACCCTCAACCAGGCCCTCGCCTCCAAGCCCCCCGGCATGTCCATCTGCACCCATCTGTGCCGGGGCAACTTCCGCTCGTCCTGGGCCGCTTCGGGCGGATACGATCACGTGGCCGAAGCGCTGTTCGGCGAACTGAACGTGGACGGTTATTTCCTCGAATTCGACGATGCCCGCTCCGGCACATTCGCGCCGCTGCGGTTTGTCCCCAAGGGCAAAAAAGTGGTGCTGGGTCTGCTAACGTCCAAGCGCGGCGAGCTGGAAAAGAAAGACGATCTGAAGCGCCGCATCGACGAAGCGGCGACATACATACCGCTCGATCAGCTCTGTCTCAGCCCACAGTGCGGTTTTTCGTCTACCAGCGAAGGCAATGCGCTCACCGTCGATCAGCAATTCCAGAAATTGCGCCTCGTCGTCGAAACCGCCCGCGAAATCTGGTCCGACTGATATGTTCATCCGCGTTCATCCGCGGCTATTTGAGTTCTCCAATCATCGCATCCACCTGCTGGATCGCCAAATCTGGTCCTTGCTTGCTCCCGAACGCACCATCCCTTGGATGTGATCCCGCACAGCCTGAAATTCGATCCAGAATTTGAGAATGCCGGCGCGGTCGGAAATCGGGCCGTGCCCAGGAATCGCGATGCGAAATCACTTCCGCATTCATCGCCAGCATTTTGGCGTTAACGCCCGAATGATCGCCATGCTGGCGCGTGTTCAGCACGTACTTGATCGGCTTGTCAGTCACCCGTCCGCAGCTTCTCCATAATCTCATCGTGATTGCGGTCGAACATGTCGTCGATCAGGATCACGCCTTCGTCAGTGACCTCCACTGCGACGTTCCCCCGGGTGTCGGTTTCCTATGAGGCCGGCGCAAGGGAGGATGGACAAGTCATGCTCGTGCTTCGGCCGCAACACAGCCCGGAGAACACGCGGCAGTTGTTCATGGACAATAGCATAGCGAAGACATGGCGAAACCTGACAAAGGCCCGTTTACGTTCGCTTACTTATATCAGGGTAGCTCAAAAGAGCCAGCCGAGAAATTTGGGGACGAGGTAACTTGCGCGGTAGCGGAAGCGTTATCTATTCAAATCCCCGTTACGACGGCGGACGCTTCACCCTATCACCCCAAGAGCGTCCGCCATTTCTATTTCGTTTGCTATTCGCCGGAAATTCCCTCAAATAGCGGAGTGCTAAGATATCGCTCTCCGGAATCGGGCAACACGACCACCAACATTTTTCCTTTTAGTTCGGGATCCTTGGCTACACGCACGGCAGCGGCGACGGCGGCTCCGCTCGAAATGCCGGCGAGAATCCCTTCTTCGCGAGCCAAACGGCGCGCCATCTCCATGGACTCTTCGTTGGTCACTTGCTCCACGCGGTCGACCACCGATAGATCCAAGTTTCCCGGAATAAAGCCGGCGCCGATCCCTTGAATTTTGTGCGGTCCGGGGTGCAGCGGCTGGCCTTTTCGCGCTTGTGTAATGACAGGGCTGCCGGTGGGCTCAACGGCGATCGCGACTACCTTCTTTTTGCCTTGAACCGACGTGATAAAACGTGACACGCCGGTAATGGTCCCGCCGGTTCCGACGCCGCATACCAAGGCGTCTATCGCACCTTCGGTGTCATTCCAAATTTCCGGGCCGGTGGTCTTGAAGTGAATCTCCGGATTGGCCGGGTTTTGGAACTGCTGGAGCAGTACATAGCGGTTGGGATCGGAAGCCACAACCTCTTCGGCCTTTCCGATGGAGCCCTGCATTCCAACGGCGCCGTCGGTCAGGATCAGACTAGCCCCGAATGCGCGCAGCACTTTTTGACGTTCCACCGACATGGTCTCGGGCATGACGAGCGTGATCGGATATCCACGCGCCGCCGCTACGAAGGCCAGAGCGATGCCGGTGTTTCCGCTGGTAGGCTCGATCAGTTCCTTGCCCGGCCCCAGCACTCCGCGCTTCTCGGCGTCCCAGATCATGGAAGCTCCGATCCGGTCCTTGACGGAATACGCCGGGTTTCTTCCTTCGATTTTTGCCAGTATGGTGGCGTGACTTCCCTGCCCAACGCGGTTCAACTGCACCAGGGGCGTGCGGCCAATGCTCAGCGAATTGTCCCGATAGAACATCAGATCTCCCAGTTTGGAACGTACTTGGACTGCCGGTCGCGCCAGTTTCGGACCAGTTCGGCGAAGGTAGTTTGATCGATCACGTCGGAAAGGGCTTGATCCACTTTACGCCAGGTTTCGCCAAACGGATCGGCCGCGCTCTGCTTGCGGGTGGGCTTGTGGCTTTTGGCGCCTTCGACATATCGCACCACTTGCCCCACGGTGATCGCCTCCGGTGCTCGGGCCAGCAGATAGCCTCCTTCGGCGCCGCGGCGGGACTCCACAAAGCCGCCCTGTTTCAGCCCGGCCAGAATGAGTTCCAGGAACTTCTGCGGGATCTTCTGGCGCCTGGCGATGTCGGCGATTTTTATGGGTTCACCGAACCTTTGCAGTGCCAGATCGAAGATCGCGTGCAAGGCGTATTCGCCTTTGACGGAGATATTCATGAGCGCGGTGTCAATCACCCACAACCAAGTAGAGATTGTAACCGGCGATGCAGGCAAGGCGCTAGCGCGGAAGGTAGTTACTTATTTTCGCGGAGATCGCGGAGCGAGACCGTCATTTGGCTGGGCGACCGGCTAGCGAGCCGTTCGAGCAACTCCTGGGCCCGTTTGCGTAGTTTTCGAGAGAGCGACTTTTCGCCGGCGCGTTGGGTGGCCGAAGCAAAGTCCAGCAGGAGGTTGGCCGTGGCGGGGTGCACGGCTCCGAGTATCTTTTCGTGAATCAGGAGCGACTGTTCAAAGTACGGCACTGAATCGGCGGGCTTGCCGGCGCTAGCCACAATGTTTCCGAGGTTTCTCAGGATTTGAGCGCGCAGCACGGCGTCGCCTTGCGAAGGCAAGAGATCAAAAGCTCGCTGCTCGGCTTGCAGGGCCTCTTCGTTGCGATCCATTCGCTGGTACAATCCGCCGGCCTTCGCGAGAGCGTCCGCCAGTTCGGTTCTCGCTGGGGCGCCGAGGTTCTCGAAGATGCCGACAGCCTGTTCGTACAAAGGTGCGGCATCCCGCAACTCCTTCATTTCTTCCAGGACCTGAGCCAAGTTGATTAACGTAATCCCGTATTCCTTGCTGGACATCATCTGGCGCCGGTCATAAACAATCAATACGGCGCGCAGAAATTCCTCGGCCCGATCGAACTCGCCGAAGTGGCAAAGCATGACGGACAGATTACTGAGGATGATCGGGAGACCCGGGGCGTCGGCATGGAACTCTTGCAGGTTGCGCGCGGCGGTTTCCATCAAATTCCGCGCCTCCCAGTCCCGGCCCTCGACGCGGTAGATCTCACCGAGGTTATTGAGCGAATAAGCTACTTCGATGCTCGACGCCGGCAGGTTCTTCCGCCTCAATTCGAGAGCGGAGCGATACATACCTTCCGCTTCGCTGAAGCGGTCCTGGCGCCGATAGAGCTCACCCAGATTTCTGGCGATCTTGGCACGAATGAGATCGTCGTCCGACGCCGCCACCAACGCGGCGCACAATAGGTTCTCCGCCTCCTTGAGACGGCCTTCTCTGGCGAGCCGGAGAGCCCGGTTATTGCGGACCGCGGCGCTGGACACAGCCCCAACGCTGGACATTGGGTTTTGTGCGGAAATTTGCGGGGGATTTTGCGCGCCCGCAATTCCAGAGAATACTGTCGTTAAAAAAGCTATTCCGGCGAACCTCACACTCCCCTGGTTGCTCGCGCTCGCGTTCCTTCTCATGCCGATTCTTATCGGCGCGTAAAACAGAGTTGAGAGAAAATCGGAGTGCCAATAAATTGCCGCTGACAAAAAACGGTGCCGGTTGACTTTCGCAATGCTTCTCACATAACCTCAGGCCCATGCGCATCGGAAATCTGGTCCTGATTCTGGCCGCGGCTTGCCCGCGCTCGCGGAATTACAAACCGGCCCCGCGCTGCCCTATCATGTGGTGCGCGATTGGGCGCAACTGCCCGCAGGTTGGAACTTCGGTGAAGTCCAGGCATGGCCTGCGCGTGGACGCCGACGGCAACGTCTGGGCCGTGGACGTGGAGGCGCATCGCATCATGAAGTGGACGACCTCCGGACGGCTGCTCATGATGATCGGGGGCGTGGATGGAGCGGCGGGCAATGACGACTCGAAAGACGGACCGATATCGGTTCGCCGTTCGGCCTGTACTACGTGCGCGGCGAAAACGCGCTATACATGTGCGACGGCGTGAACAATCGTATCGTGAAGCTCAACCTGGATGGCCAGGTGTTGGGCGTGCTGTCTTATGGAAAGACGCCAGGCAAATTAGACATCGCGGACTATCTGGCTGTCGACAGCTCGGGCGCGATCTACGTGGCTGAAATCAAGAACTGGCGCGTACAGAAATTCGTGAAATAAGGGGACCAAACAATGAAGAAACTGATCGTATTGCCGTTACTGTTGCCGGGCGTATTGTTGACACTCGGCGGTGCGGAGCCCGCCGGATACAAATATTGGAGCGCGGCGGAATTGAAGAGCATGTCTAAACCGCTTGCCAACAAGGGCGACCACGATACTTCCAACGAAAACCTGGGAAACTGGGGCGCGGATCACGCGTTGATGATTCATCGCGAAGGTTCGGGTTTGGCGGAGCTGCACGAGACTGAAGCGGACGTGATCGTGGTGGTGTCGGGAGGGGGCACGCTGATCGTAGGCGGGACCATGCCGGGTTCCAAGTCCACGGCGCTGGGCGAAGTGCGCGGACCATCGATCGATGGCGGCGGAAAGCAGAAGATCGGCCCCGGCGATATCCTGCACATTCCGCCCAAGACGGCGCATCAAGTGCTGCTGGAACCGGGAACGCAGATTACTTATTTCACGCTGAAAGTGAAGGAGTAGAGTAGGCTCGGAAATGGCCGCAGATGAACGCGGATGAACGCCGATTGAGACAAATTTCTTATCCGCGTCTATCTGTGTTGATCTGCGGCTTGCTCTTTCTCGCCGCCTGCAAATCTCCGACGCATTCCCAACCCCAGCGTGCGCAAATCGGCTGGCGCCCCATGGCTTCTTTTTCCGGCCGGGGCGATTCGCAAACCGAATCGTTTGACATCGACAGCACTCAATGGCGAATCAAGTGGCGGACCAACGGCGCGTCCTCGCCGGGCGCCGGCTCGTTGCATATCGTCGTGCATAGCGCCGTGAGCGGGCGTCCGATCATGGACGCGGTGCAACATCACGGCGACGGCCAGGGCGTCGCTTATGTCACTGAGGACCCGCGCTTGTACCATTTGGTGATCGACTCCCAGGGTCTCGATTGGTCCGTCGCGGTCGAAGAAGCCGTAGTAGGCATCCCGCGCTAGGTGTATAATTCTTGTCGGCTTTCGAAGAAGCACCACCCGAATGAGGTGTCGCGTATGCCGGACAACGACAATTTAAACACACACCGCGGAGTCTCCCGCCGGGACTTGATCAAAGGAGTTATCGCGGCGGGCGCGGTATCCTCGTCCGCCTATTTGTTCCGCGGCACGCTGGTGCACGCCGATCAGCCGGCCGCGGGATCGGTGGAACGGCTGGTCACGCTCACCGTCAACGGGCAGCAACGGCGCGTGGACGTGATGAAGCAGGAGACGCTGGCCACCACGCTGCGCTACAAGCTGGGGCTCACCGGCACCAAACTCGGTTGCGATCGCTCGGAATGCGGCGCCTGCACCGTCTTGATCGACGATGTCCCGCATTATTCCTGCTCCATCTTGACGCACACTGCGCGTGGCAAGCAGATCACCACCATCGAGGGACTGGCCAGCCCGAGCGGCCAGCTTCATCCGGTCCAGCAGGGCGTGATCGACGAACAGGGCTTCCAGTGCGCCTTCTGCATGTCCGGCTTCATCATGGCGACAGTGGGGTACCTGAAAGTAAACCCCAATCCGACGCGCGCCGAGCTAGCTCACGGAATTTCCGGCAACCTGTGCCGCTGCCAGGATTACGACAAGATCCTCACCGCCATGATGAAGGGTGCGGAGAATCTGAGAAAGGTGACCTAGGATGTCGACCAACACGCCGCCCAAAAACCCGAACTACAAATTGATCGGCCAGAACTATACGACGCCCGATCTGCTCGCCAAGGTCACCGGACGCGCCAAGTACGCCGAAGACTATCGCGCCGACGGAATGCTGTTCGCCAAACTGCTGCTCAGCCCGATGCCGCACGCCCACATCCGGAGCATCGATACTTCGGAAGCGCTCGCCATGCCCGGCGTAAAGGCGATCCTCACTGTGGACGACCTTCCAGCGCCCGCCGACGCCATGACCGACCTGGGCCAGGTAATTCCGGCGAACAAGCTGGGCGAGCGCGGGCTCACCAACGATCCGGTGTATCAAGGCGAGCCGATCTTGGCGGTGTGCGCCGTCGACGAATACACCTGCGCCGAGGCCATCGAGAAAATCAAGATCGATTACGAGCGTTTGCCGCACGTCGTCGATCCGCTGGTCACGCTGCGGCCCGGAGGTCCCAGCGCTCGAGTGGAAGGCAACGTGTGGGTCCGGCCCGATCCGCCGCGGACTGCGAAGGGACAACCACCACCTCCGCCGCCCGCGCCCTTAGTGCAAGAGCTGAAGTGGACGGAGCAGGATTTCGCCAACGCCAAAGATGGCCAACTCCCCATGGGCAAGGCCACCGATCATTGGACCTTCGGCGATTGGGAAGGCGGCCTCAAGAAGGCCGACCTGGTTCTCGACGAAACCTTCGTCACACCCAATACCAGCCATCAGACGCTCGAAACCCGCACCGCCATGGCCTACTGGCAAAACGGCAAGGTGTACGTTCATTGCTCGACACAGAGCGTGTCGCAGACTGTCCCGGCCATCGCACGCTGGCTGCACATGGACGCAAGCGATGTCGTGGTGATCAGCGAATATACCGGCGGCGGTTTCGGCAGCAAAATCACCAGCGCGATTTCCGCCATTATCCCGGCGCTGCTCTCGAAGAAAACCGGCGCGCCGGTGATGATGCGCATCAGCCGCGAAGAAGAGCATTACATCGGACGCGCGCGCCCCGCCATTCACGGGCGCATCAAAGTCGGATTTACCAAGGACGGCCGGATCACCGCCATCGACATGTTTGTGGTTTGCGACAGCGGTCCCTATGATCCGCAAGGTGACGCCAATCAGTCGGGCCGCATGGTCTCGCTGATGTACCAGCCCCCGGCCATGCGCTGGCAAGGGCTTTCGGTGCTCACCAACACTCCGCCGCGCGTTTCGCAAAGCCAGCCCGGCGGATTCCAGGGCATCGTGCTGATGGAACCGATTATCTCGAAAGCCTCGCGCAAACTTGGGCTAGATCAGGTGGCGATTCACCGCATCAACATGCCGGAAGGCAAAGCGTCCATCGGTCCCCCGCTCGCGAACGGCAAACGGCTTTACGTCACTAGCGCGTTCATCAAAGAAGCTCTGGACAAAGGCCACGAGGCATTCCGCTGGGAGGAGCGAAAAGCGCTGCCCAAGCGCAGCGGAACCAAGGCACGCGGCATCGGAGTCGCCACCAGTTGTTTCGTCGGCGGCTCGGTGGGATTCGACGGCCTGTTCGTCATCAAGCCGGATGGGAAATTGTACATTCAATCCGGCATCGGCAATCTGGGCACCGAATCGGTCAGCGATTGCCATCGCGTGTCGGCGGAAGTCCTCGGCGTGCCGTGGGACAAATGTGAGATCACTTGGGGCCACACCGGTCGCAATCTGCCGTGGAGTTGTCCGTCGGGCGGTAGCCAAACCACTCACGCCATGACGCGCGCGGCCTATGTTGCGGCGCTGGATGCCAAAGACAAATTGCAGCAGATCGCGGCCAAGGATCACGGCGGCAAGCCGGAAGATTACGAGGTTGCGGGTGAGCGCGTATTTCGAAAAGGTGGCGGCGCAAGCATGACCCTGGCGCAGGCGGCTCAACGCGCCATCCAACTCGGCGGCATCTACGATGGGCACGAGTTGCCCAAGGGCATTAACAAATTCACTGTGGCATCCGCGAAGGCCCTGGCCGGCCAGGGATTGCTCGCCGTCGCGCGCGACACCATGCCGCGCGATGGCCAAACCCATTCTTATGTCGCGGGTTTCGCGGAGGTGGAAGTGGATCTGGAAACCGGCAAATACCGGATTCTGGATTATCTTGCCGTCGCTGATGTCGGCACGGTGATCCATCCGCACGCCTTGGGCGGACAGGTGCTGGGCCGCTCCATGCTTGGCATCGGCCATGCCATTGGACAGAAGTGGGTTTACGATCAGCACTACGGCCTTCCGGTGGCCAAACGATTCCACCACACCAAGCCGCCGACGATTCTGGATGCTCCCGAAAACATGGCTTGGGAAGCGGTGGGCATTCCCGATCCCGAGACGCCCATCGGCGCGCGTGGCATTGGCGAGCCTCCAGTGGGTGCCGGTTGCATGGCGATTTTGAACGCGCTTTCCGACGCCTTGGGAGACGACGTATTCCGGCGCGCTCCCGTGCTGGCGGATACGATTCTGGCTTCGCTCGAAGCGGGCTGGCCGATGGAAGAGGGCCTCACGGCCCACATATAAGGAGAGCGGAATATGGCAATCGTACGCGATATCATGCCGGCCTTCGAGCTCTTTCAGCCGGCCACGGTGGACGACACGTTGCGCTTGCTCAATGAGCACGCGAGCGATGCTTGGGTGATGGCCGGCGGCCTGGATACTTTCGATTGGTTGAAGGATCGCATTAAACGCCCCAAAGTGGTGATTGATCTCAGCCAGGTGAGCGAGCTGCGTGGCGTTCGCCAGCTCAACGGTGGACTGGAGATCGGCGCCATGACTACGCTTACCGAGGTTGTGCGCCATCCCGTGGTGCGCGAAAAGTTCAGCATTCTTTCGACCGGCGCTGAGGCCGCTGCTTCTCCGCAGATCCGCAATCAGGGCACCATCGGCGGTAACGTCTCGCAAGACGCCCGCTGCTGGTACTATCGCGGCGGTTGGAAATGCTACCGCGCGGGCGGCAACATCTGCTTCGCCGACACGCCCACAGCCATCAACCGCGAGCATGCCATTTTAGGCGCCGACCGGTGCGTGGCGGTCAACCCGTCCGACAGCGCACCCGCCTTGATCGCGCTCGAAGCGCAGATGGTCATCCGCAATAAAGATGGCGAGCGGGTGGTCAATGCGGAGGATTATTTTATCGGGCCTTCCATCGACATCACGCGCATGACGGTGCTGAAGCCGGAAGACCTGCTGACGGCGATTCGAATCCCGGCAACTTGGGCTGGCGCGCAATTCTATTTTGAGAAAATTCGCGACCGCCAGGTTTGGGATTTCCCGCTGATGAACGTCGCCTCCGCGATGATGGTCACCCCCGACGGCCGTATCGACCGGATTCGGATTGTAGTCAACGCCGCCGCAGCCCACCCCTTGCGCCTCACGGCGGTAGAGGACGCGGTCCGAGGCCAGCCTCGCAATGCTGCCACTGGGATTATGGGCGGGAAAATTGCCGTCGCCGGCGCGCAGCCGCTGCGCTACAACGCCTACAAGATTCCTCTGATGCGCAACCTGGTGAAGCGCGCCATCAGCGGAGTGGAAAGCGATGCGAAGGTGACCACATGGGCGTAATAGAGACCGCAACCAATCCGTTGGGGCAAACGGTCCCCATTCATATCGCGTTTTACCTGATATGGG
>JBKQHJ010000177.1:0-77035 GCA_052148835.1 Bryobacteraceae bacterium | reverse complement strand
GCGACGAGCGCGAGGAGACCGGGCTGCGTGCGGTGCTTAACTTCGGCCATACGATCGGCCATGCCATCGAGGCTGTGGCCGGTTATGAGGGTCCTTTTCAGCACGGCGAGGCCGTCGCCGTGGGGATGGTCGCCGAGGCCAGATTGGCCACACGTCTGGGCTGGATCGGGACGGACGCCGTCGATCGCCTGATTCGTTTGCTCAAACGTTTCGGCTTGCCGACATCTGCCCCCGGACTCGCTGGCGGGCTGGTCGGAAGCGATAGGCGCGGGCTTCGCATTCAGATCGTTCGGCGTCTGCTGCGCGCCGAGAGGCGTTAGGATGAGAATCGTCGAGATGAAAAACATCATCATCGGTACCGCGGGCCACATCGACCACGGCAAAACGGCCTTGGTCCGGGCTCTCACCGGCATCGACACCGATCGGCTTAAAGAAGAAAAGCAGCGCGGCATATCCATCGACCTGGGCTTCGCGCACCTGCAGCTCCCCGAAAACGTGCGCCTCGGTCTAGTAGACGTACCGGGCCACGAAAGGTTCATCAAAAACATGCTGGCTGGTGTAAGCGGCATAGATCTTGTTCTCTTAGTTATAGCGTCAGATGAGTCCATAAAGCCACAGACTCGGGAACATTTTGATATCTGTATGTTGTTAGGCATACAGAAGGGCATTGTGGTCCTCACCAAGGCCGACCTGGTGGACGGCGACTTGTTGGAACTCGCCAAGCTCGAGGCATCCGAATTCGTGCGAGGCTCTTTTCTCGAAGACGCTCCCATAGTGGCCGTAAGCGCCGCCACCGGCGCGGGTCTGGACGAGTTGCGCGCCGAACTCGCGAAAATGGCGGCCGGCATTGCCGAGAAAGACGCGTCCCAATATTTTCGGCTGCCGATCGACCGCGCGTTCGCCATGCGCGGATTTGGAACGGTGGTGACGGGGACGCTGGTTTCGGGGACTGTGCGCGTGGATCAGGAAATCGAGCTTCATCCGGCGCGCAAGCGCATCCGTGTGCGCGGGATTCAGGTGCATGGCGCCACGGTTGAGCAGGCCACCGCGGGTCAGCGGACGGCGTTGAACCTGGCGGGCGTCGACGCGTCCGAACTCGCGCGCGGCATGTCGCTGGCCGAGGCCGGACGGTTTCACGCCACCAGCCAGATTGACTGTGTATTCGATCTGCTCCCATCGGCCAAGCCGCTGAAGCATCGCGCGCCGGTGCATTTTCACGCGGGCACCGCGGAAGTGGAGGCCGAAGTCCGCCTCCTCAAGACACAACGGACGGGAACCGATCCCATCGCGCCTGGATCGCGCGAGTACGTGCGCCTGGTGCTCAGCGAGCCGTTGCTGATTTTGCCGGGCGATCGTTTCATCGTGCGCATGTTTTCGCCTGTGATCACCATCGGTGGCGGGGTAGTGCTGGACATCTCTCCACCGAGGAGGGCGCCGCGCGGTTCTCAACCCGACCGTCTGCGTATTCTCGAGACTGCCCCGCTCCCCCAGCGCATCGCTCTGCTCGTCCGCGAATCGCGCTACGGAACCGGAATGGCCGAACTGGTAGCCCGCACCGGCTGGATCGAAGGCGACCTTCGAAAAGCTTCGTCCGCGGCCGCGCTTACCGTGCTGGACTCGCCGCAGTTCTGGCTGCTTGATCCGGAATGGGTGGCGAGTAAGCTGGACGCGTTGCACGAGCATCTGAAGCAATACCATCGGCAGAATCCCTTGCTGGCTGGAGCCTCCAAAGAAGAGCTGCGTAGCAAGTTCTTGCCCGGCGCCCCCCCCTGGTTGATGGGCGCGCTGCTCCACCAATCGAAGACCATCGCAGCCGACGCTGAAACAGTTCGCCTTTCTTCCCATAAAGTTGCCCTCAAACAGGACGAAGCGGAGGCCACTCGCAAGATCGAGGACGCGTTTCGCTTCGGCGGCCTTCGAACGCCCCCGGTGCACGAAGTACTCGCCAAATCGGGCGTCGATCCCACCCGCGCGCGCACACTCCTGCAGCTGCTCCTGCGTGACAAACGCCTGGTGCGCGTTAGCGACGAATTGGTGTTTCATATATCCGCCATGCAGTCGCTCCACGCACTGCTGGCGCAGAAGAAGGGCTTGCAATTCGCGGTCCCCGAATTCAAAGATTGGACCGGAATATCGCGCAAGTATGCGATTCCATTGCTTGAATATTTGGATCGAGAACGGATTACGCGCCGCGACGGGGATTCCAGGGTGGTTTTGTAACTGCGACGGGCTTGACAGCATGGCGAAGAAAGGGCGAATATTGGATCGCGCCCCGAGTTACATCCATGCTGTTCGACGACGATCCTCCCCCAAAGCTGGTCGGAATTGCGCGCCTCGCGGCTTCGAGCGACTTGCTGGAAGCCAAGCGCGAGGTCGAATACCTGGAACTGGAAACACGCCGGTTCATCGGACGCGGATCGGGCCGGATGCGGTCCATCTGGACCATCAACCCCTATCGCGGCTGCGAATACGGCTGCAAATACTGCTACGCGCGATACGCGCATGAATTCATGGAACTGCGCGATCCGGAATTGTTCGAGCGCAAGATTTACGCCAAACAATTTAATGTCCTTGCGTTTCGGGCCGAAGTCCGCCGGCTGAAGCGGGGCGATACGGTCTGGATCGGCACCGCCACCGATCCCTACCAACCGGCCGAGCGCCGCTTCGAAATCACGCGGCAAATTCTGGAAGTGTTCGCCGGAGAGCGCGGACTGGACCTGGGCATCACCACCAAATCCGATTTCGCCGCGCGCGACGCCGCACTCATGGCCCAAGTCCTGCGGAACAACAAAATTCGCGTGCATCTCACCATCACCACTCTCGACGAGCGCTTGGCTCGCCTGCTGGAACCACGCGCGCCCCGCCCCGCTTTGCGTTTGGCCGCGGTCAAGAAACTTACTGACGCCGGGGTTCCCGTCAGTGTTCTTGCGCATCCGGTGATGCCGCTCATTAACGACAGCGAAGAGAGCCTGGATCGGGTCTGCGAAGCCGCCGCCCGCAACTGCGCATCGTCCTTCAGCGCCGCTCCCTTGTTTCTGAAGCCGTGCTCGGCTCAGGTCTTCCTGCCATTCCTCGAAGAGCGCTTTCCGCACCTGGTACGGCGCTATCGCGAGCGTTTTTCGAAAAACGCGTACCTGAAAGGCCACTATCCGGAAATGATCGCCGAGCGCGTGGACCGAATTCGCGCGCGCCACAAACTCAGCCAGCGGCGTGCCCCGGAGTGGCCGGTGCCCAGCGTTTTCGAGGATCAATTGGAGCTGTTTTCCTCTGAGGAGCTGTTTTCTTCTGGCGCGAAGCGCCCCGGCGCGGTGGGCCAGCCTGGTACTTTACAGCGCAAAGTAAATCGCGTATAATCCCTCCATGGCTACTGTCCGGAGCATTCGCGCCACTCGCGCCGAACCGGTTTCGTTGCACACCCACGCGATGGACAATCTGCGGTTCATTCGCGAGACCATGGAGCGCGCAGGCTCGTTTACCGCCGTTCCCGGATGGGGAGGCGTCGCAATGGGTGTGAGTGCGCTGGGCGCGGCCGCCATCGCCAGCCGCCAACCGACGCTCGAACGCTGGCTCGCCACGTGGATGATCGAAGCGGCCTTCGCGCTGGTGCTGGCCGTGCTCGCCATCAAACGCAAAGCGAATGCGGCGAAAGGCCCCTTGTTCTCGGCCCCTGCGCGGCGGTTCGTCTTGAGCTTCGCGCCACCCTTGCTGGTGGGCGGGCTGCTTACGGTGGTTTTGTATCGCGCGGGCCTGCCGGCGGCTATTCCGGGCGCGTGGCTGTTGTTATATGGAACCGGCGTTGTCACCGGTGGCGCGTTCTCGGTACGCGTGGTCCCTGTCATGGGACTCTGCTTCATGTTGCTTGGCGCGGTGGCGTTGTTCTGCCCGTTGGCGTGGGGAACCGCGTTCCTCGCCGCCGGATTTGGCGGACTGCATCTCGCCTTTGGAATCGTCATTGCCAGGAGGTACGGTGGCTAGACAAAACACTCTTCGAAAAGACGCGGAGAAGCCAGCCCCGCGGGGCCTTACTGAGAAGAAGCTGGCCGGAAATTCCTTGGCGGATCTGGATCGCTTGATTTATGAACCGATCCGGCTGCGGATCGTGAGCGCCCTGGCGGTAAACCCGTCGCTTACCTTTAATGAGCTGAAGAAACTGCTCGACACCACCGATGGAAACCTGAGCGTTCACGCGCGCAAGTTGGAAGAGGCCCAGTACATCGTCTGCACCAAGTCGTTTGAAGGCCGCATGCCCAAGACGCAGTATCGTTTGACGGAAAACGGGCGCCGGGCGCTGGAAAAATATTTGAATCATATGGAAGCGCTGATCCAGGCGATCCGCGAAAAGTAGGCCCCTTTTTTGGACCCATTCTTTATGCAACAAAGCCCCCGGATCTCTAAAAGCTCTGACATGTCACAAAGTACTTCAGAGCGGCTTCATGCCGCCATCATCATGGATGGCAACGGGCGCTGGGCGTCCACGCGGGGGTTGCCGCGTGTAGCGGGACACAAGGCCGGCGCGGAGGCTTTACGCCGTACCGTGGAAGCAGCACCGGATCTTGGCATCGGCATACTCACCGTCTACGCGTTCTCTTCCGACAATTGGCGCAGGCCGCAGCCCGAAGTCTCGGCTCTGATGAAGCTGTTCCACACCTACTTGCGGCGCGAGCAGGCCAGGTGCGTCGACAAGGGCGTTCGCATCTCCGTGATCGGGCGTCGGGACCGTTTGCCGCGTCTGCTACTGCCGGTGATCGAGGAATGCGAAAGCGTTACCGCGCCGGGCGAGACGCTGCATCTGCGCCTGGCCGTCGATTATTCTTCGCGCGACGCGATCCTGGCGGCCGTTCACTCGCTCAAAGGCAAGGCCACGCGCGAATCGTTGTCCAACGCGCTGGGCGCGCAGGATGTCGATCTGCTGATCCGTACCGGCGGCGAGCAACGGCTGAGCGATTTCCTGCTTTGGGAATGCGCCTACGCCGAGTTGCTGTTCACTCCGGTGATGTGGCCGGACTTCGCCGCGTCCGACCTGGCCACAGCCGTCAACGAGTTTCGTTCTCGCGAGCGGCGATTTGGCGCGCTGCCCCGCGCCGCGTTCGCGTGACAATAACAAGAATTGGCGGCGCCACTCGCAGCCGCGCGTGAGTCTGTAACGCACCGTGTGATAACGTGCGGTATCTACCGAGCCGCGCACGTAAGTAAGCGGTGTTTTGGGACTTAGAGATTTGTGGCTTTGCCGTTTGCCAGATCCGCTAAAATAAGACCAGGCCCCTGCCCATGCTCGACGCCACTCTTGCGAAAATTTTCGGGACCAGGAACGAACGCGAAGTCAAGCGTCTACGTCCGATGGTCGCTGCCATCAACGATCTCGAACCCGCGCTCCAACAGCTCTCCGACGCCGAACTGGCCCAGAAAACCATCGAATTCAAGCAGCGTATCGAAAACGGCGAACCGCTCGACGACTTGCTGATCGAATCCTTCGCCGTCTGCCGCGAGGCCGGCCGGCGCGTCCTTAACATGCGGCATTTCGATGTCCAGCTCATCGGCGGCGTGGTTCTGCACCGCGGCCGGATCGCCGAAATGCGGACCGGTGAAGGCAAAACCCTGGTAGCGACGCTGCCCTGTTACCTGAACGCGCTCGAAGGCAAGGGCGTCCACGTCGTCACCGTCAACGATTACCTGGCCAAGCGCGACGCCGAATGGATGGGTCGCATCTACAGGTTCCTCGGGTTGTCGTACGGCATCATTGTGCACGATCTGGACGATCAGGAGCGCCAAGCCAGCTACGCCGCCGACATCACCTACGGCACCAACAACGAATACGGCTTCGACTATCTGCGCGACAATATGAAGTTTCGCCTGGAGGATTGCGTCCAGCGCGGCCACAACTTCGCGATCGTCGACGAAGTCGACTCCATCCTGGTGGACGAAGCGCGCACGCCGTTGATCATTTCCGGCCCGAGCGAAGAATCCACCGACAAATATTACAAGATCAATCGCATCGTCCCCAGGCTCATCCGTGGCGAAGAGATCAAGGGTAAGGAGCCGGGCGAAAGCTATACCACAGGCGATTATACGGTCGATGAAAAGCATCGCAGCGCGGCGCTCACCGTAGAAGGCATCGCGAAAGTGGAGAAGCTGCTCGGCTGCGGCAATCTCTATCAGCCGGAAAATTGGGCCACCCTCCACCATGTCCAGCAAGGCCTGAAGGCCCACGTGCTCTTCCAGCGCGACAAGGATTATCTGGTGCAGGATGGCCAGGTGATCATCGTCGACGAGTTCACGGGCCGCGTGATGCCCGGCCGCCGCTGGAGCGACGGTCTGCACCAGGCCATCGAAGCCAAGGAAAACGTCAAGATCGAGCGCGAAAATCAGACGCTCGCCACCATTACCTTCCAGAATTACTTCCGCCTGTACAAAAAGCTCGCCGGCATGACCGGCACGGCCGAAACGGAAGCCGCCGAGTTCGAAAAAACGTACAAGCTCGATGTGATGGTGATTCCCACCAACCGGTCCATGGTCCGCAAGGAGTATCAGGACATGGTCTACCGGACCGAGGAAGAGAAATTTCGCAACGCCGCGAAAGAAATTCAGACGCTGCACGAGAAGGGTCAGCCAGTTCTCGTGGGCACCATCTCGGTCGAAAAATCGGAACGGCTCGCAGCCGCGCTGAAAAAGATGGGCGTCAAGCACGAAGTTTTGAACGCCAAGAATCACGAGCGTGAAGCGTTCATCATCGCGCAGGCCGGCCGCAAAAACGCCGTCACGGTATCGACCAACATGGCAGGCCGCGGCACCGACATTCTACTGGGCGGCAATCCGGAATTTCTTACCAAGGAGTATCTGAAGAAGGAAAACAAGGATCCGGATCTGTACCAGACCAGCCCCGCCGGATCGCCCGAGCGCACCGAATGGGACGCGGTCCTGGCGCGTTTCCGGGCCGAAACCGCCACGGAGCACGACGAAGTTGTCTCGCTCGGCGGGTTGCACGTGCTCGGCACTGAGCGGCACGAGTCGCGTCGTATCGATAATCAGCTGCGCGGACGCGCCGGCCGTCAAGGCGATCCCGGGAGCTCGCGCTTCTACCTATCCCTGCAAGACGACTTGATGCGCATCTTTGGCGGAGAACGCATGCAGAACCTGATGCTGCGGCTCGGCATGGAAGAAGATGTGCCCATCGAGTCGCGCCTCATCAGCAAGCGCATTGCTTCGGCGCAGGAAGCCGTCGAAGCGCAGCATTTCGCCTCTCGCAAACACCTGCTCGAATACGACGACGTGATGAACAAGCAGCGCCAGGCGGTGTACGGCATGCGGCGCCAGTTGCTCGAGGGTGCCGACCAAACTGAGCGGATGAAGGAAATCATCCAGGGCATTGTGGCGTCGTTCATCGATGTCCGCTGCCCGGAGAAAACGCACACCACCGAGTTTGATTTGACGGGGCTGCAGTCCGACGTGCTCAGCCAGTTCGGCGTCAAGATCGATCTGGAAGAGTTGCCAGGGCTGCTCAGAAACGAAATCGAAGACCACATCAACGAGCTGCTGGAGCGCCGCTTCAAAGAGAAAGAAGATTTGATCGGGCCCGAGCACATGCAGGAAGCCGAGCGCATGATCATGTTGAACGTCATCGATACGCAGTGGAAAGACCACTTGTTGTCGATGGACCACTTGAAGGAAGGTATCGGTCTGCGCGGCTACGGGCAGAAAGATCCGCTGATCGAATACAAGAAGGAATCCTTCGAGCTGTTCCAGGACATGATGGATCGCATCGAGGACGAGACCATCCGCTATCTTTTTTTCCTTCAGGTGGCTGGCCCCGGGGGCCCTGGTCCGGACGGTAATGGGGGTGGTCCGCTCGACAGGCCGAAGCCCGTCCTGCCCTTCGCCGAGGACGAAGAGGACGAAGAAGAGGAAAACGACGAAGAGGCGCTGGTTTCAGCGAGCTCCGAGCAGCGCCGCGCGGCTCAAAACGCCGTGGAAGATTTCACGCGCAACATCCAGCGCAAGAAAGACAAGGAAATTGCCGAGCTCCAGTTCGTCGGCGGCAGCGGTACGGCCACTGAGAAAAAGCAGGCTGTTTCCGAGAAAAAGGCCGGCCGTAACGATCCCTGCCCTTGCGGCAGCGGCAAAAAATATAGGAAATGCCACGGGGCTTAATCCTAGCGCTGGTTTTGGTTTCGTCCGCCTGCGCCGCCATCTGGCCGGATAAGCTGGGTGATTATCAGCGCAAATCGGCTTCCGTCCCTGCCCGTACCGCTGACCAGGCACAGGCGGCTGAGTACGGCTTCGAAGCGGGCGAGCTTGCCGATTACGGCTCGTTCCAGGTCACCGCGCTAAGGTTCAAGGACGTTACCGGGGCCTACGCGGCTTCGTTGGACCCCGCCAACAAGGACGCCATCCGGGTCGGCAATTACCTGGTCTCGTGCGAAGGCAAGTGCCCGAAAAATATCGCCGCACTCGCTGCTGCCTCCCTCCCCCACGTCTCCCAAGGTTCCCTTCCCCCACTGCCGGCCTATTTCGCGTCGAAGAATCTGGTTCGGCGCTCGGAACGCTACATCTTGGGTCCCTTAGGCCTGGCAGCCAACGCCCCGGAAATTCCGGCCTCCGCGGTTGGCTTCGATTTTGGAACTGAAGGCGAGATCGCGCGCTACCGGACGCCTGCCGGCCCCGTGACCTTGGCCATCTTTTCGTTCCCTCTCCCGTCCATGGCCCGCCAGCAACTCCCTCAATTTCAAAAGATTGCCGGAGCCACTACGAAGCGTACGGGACCGTTGATCGGGGTAGCCATTGGTGCCTCGCCGGCCAAGAGCCAACTGCTAACTGGCATTGAGTATCAAGGGGTTGTGGCCGAGAACGAGAAACCGCCCGTGAAGCCGCTCGAGCTAAAACCCGAAAGCGCCGGGAAGATGGTCCTGGCCATTCTCAGCCTCGCTGGACTGCTCTTGGCTTTCTGCTTACTATCCGGTTTAGCTGTGGGAGGCACTCTTCGCGTGGCGCGCAAGTTTGGCTATTCAGCTGCTGAGGGATCGCTCATCACGCTCCATCTTGAGGGCAAATAACTCCTCACGTTTCTCTACCTTAGAAACCAAAGCCCTATGCCGCGCACCGCTACCGGCAATTTCTTCCACAGGATTTCCAAAATGAATCCTCCCTCCAAATCATTCTGGATCAAGGTGTTAGGGATGATTTCACAACTTCCAGATTTTCACTTGACTCGCAACCTTCGTGGCCCTATCATCTGAATCACAAACAGGTTTTTGACGGGTTGCGTTTCCGTCGGACCTGATTCTCCCAATACATCGCCCCTGCGAGAGCGGGGGGCCTGCTCAGATTCAGGCAGATGGTGTCGAATGGGGCCCTCAGGGCCCCGTTCTGAGCCGCTTATCACTCTTCCAAGCGCTACACTGGAACTTGATCCCACACCCAGCGCCTCCTAAATCGGCCGATGCGCCCGTCACATGGCGCGACCGTTTGCGCGCTTTGCGGAACGTTCCACCGCTTTTGCGGATGGTTTGGGATACCAGCCCTTCCCTTACGGCTGGCACCGTGATACTGCGGCTGATCTCCTCTCTAATCCCGGTCGGCCAGCTTTGGGTAGGAAAGCTGATCATCGATCAAGTTGTTCGGGCCATCCAGGGGCGTCTAACGGATCCCCATCGGATTTGGGTCTACTTGGCCTACGAGATCGCCTTGGCCGTCTTGAGCGACCTCCTATCGCGCGCGGTGAACCTCACAGACAGCCTGCTCGGCGACAAATTCACCAACCACGTCAGCCTGCGCCTGATGGAGCACGCCAATCGTCTGGATCTGGTTTCCTTCGAAGATCCAGTGTTTTACGACAAACTGGAACGGGCCCGCCGCCAAACTACGGCCCGGCTGGGCATGCTCGGCATTATCGCCGGGATGGGCCAGCAGCTCCTCACTTTGCTCACTTTGCTGGCCGCGGTAGTCTCATTTTCGCCCTGGTTCTTAGTGCTTTTGGTGGGAGCCGTTGTTCCCGCCTTCCTGGGCGAAACTCGTTTCGCGATGCTCGCTTATTCCATGCTGTATCGCATGACGCCCGAGCGCCGCGAATTAGATTATTTGCGCATGCTGGGCGCCAGTAATCAAAGCGCAAAAGAAGTGAAAATCTTTGGCCTCGGCCAGCATTTGGCCGATCGTTCCCGCACCCTTTTCGACCGGTTCTACGAGGAAAACAAGGCTCTCGCCATCAAGCGCGCGCTTACAGGATCGCTCCTGAATCTGCTGCCGACGGCTGGTTACTACGGCGCTTATGTTCTGATTCTGATCCGGACCATGGCGGGCGCGATGTCGGTGGGCAGCCTCACTTTTGTCGCCGGCGCTTTCGCGCGTTCACGATCTTTAATCGAAACCCTGTTTTCGAGCCTCAACAATATCGCCGAGCAGGCGCTCTACATCAAGGACCTGTTCGATTTCTTCGAAACGCAGCCCAGTATTGTTTCCTCGCCCAATGCATTGCCCGCGCCACGGCCGATCCGGTCCGGCTTCGAATTTCGCGATGTGTCTTTTGCGTACCCGGGCTCCGAACAAAGACAGGTTCTTCGCCGCGTGAGTTTCCGTTTCGATGCCGGCGAGCGCATCGCGTTGATCGGCGAAAACGGCGCGGGCAAAACCACGCTGGTCAAGCTGCTCGCGCGCCTCTACGAACCCACCGGCGGCGCGATCCTGCTGGATGGCGTCGATCTGCGCGACTACGATGTCGACAGCCTGCGCGGCGAAATCGGCGTAATTTTTCAGGACTACATGCGTTACGACATGCTGGTCCGCGAAAACATCGGTTTCGGGCGCATCGAGGAACTCTCGAATCAGTCGCGGATCGAAAACGCGGCGCGCAAAAGTCTGGCGGACCCGCTGATCGCACGCTTGGAGCGCGGCTACGATCAGATGCTGGGCCGTCGTTTTGAAAACGGCGTCGATTTATCCGCCGGACAATGGCAGAAGGTGGCTTTGGGACGAGCGTATATGCGGGACGCACAGGTTTTGATCCTGGATGAGCCCACCGCAAGTCTAGATGCCCGCGCCGAATACGAAGTGTTTCTGCGCTTTGCCGATCTGACGCGCGATCGCATGGCGGTGCTGATCTCGCATCGTTTTTCCACCGTTCGCATGGCCGATCGCATTTTGGTTTTGGCCGATGGCGAACTCATCGAACAGGGCACGCACCAGCAGTTAGTGGCGCTGGGCGGGCGCTACGCGGAGCTGTTTGAATTGCAGGCGGCGGGTTATCGTTAGCCGCGTCCGAACACTGACCTGAGCCAGGTTCCGAAATGCAGATGTCTTCCGGGACACTCGGGCCAGGGCGCGAAACTGATGATCCCGTTGTCCCGCTCTACCCACAGCGAAACCGGTTCCTGAGCACCCTTATAATCGAGGCGTATCAGAACCCCCGAGCCGCAGGATTGCGAGAGCCCGATCCGCGCCACCGATTCGTCGGCGTGCGCGCTCTTCGGTCCCCAGTCCTCCTGAAACTTGACGAAAGGATACTCGGGGCAGGGATGCGAATCCGTGCAACCCCACATCGTATATGCGGTCGGATAATTATGCGAGTCGAGCAGGCCTAGAAACGTCCTGGCGCGTTGTTCCTCGGAGTGATTCTTGAAGACGGCGTACAGGATGAGACCGACCACCAGGACGCAGGCCAGGATGATCGAAGAGATCTTGACGATCCCGATGATGCGGGCACGGTGCTGCTCGGCCGCTCCGTAGGCCTCCAGGTAACTGGACATCCTACTGTTATCTTAGCGGCTATTTTGCCGGCGCACTAGCACTAGCTACCGGATAAGCTTTGTTGTACGCGGTGGTGGCTTCGCCAGTGATCTCAAACGTGGTTTTAAAGAAAACCGTGTTGGCGCTGTCCACCACGATATCGAGGCCCTTTTCGTCGGCCAGCTTCTTCACCACTTCCTGCATCCGAGTACCGGCGCGCTGCAGGATCTCGGTCCGCTCGCGCTCCACGTCTTCCTGCAAATCCTGCTGGATGCGTTGCAATTCGCGTTGTTTGCGCTGGCCTTCGGTTTGCATCTCTTGCGTTCCCAATTCGTTGAGCTTGCCGCTCTGCAACTGCTGCTGGATATCCTCCAGCTCTTTTTGCAGTTTGAGGAGCTGATCCTGGCGAGGCTTGAACCGGGCTTCCATGTCCACCTGCGCCTTCTTGATCTCGTCGGTTTCGAGCAGCGCTTTCTGCGTGTTAATGACCGCGATCTTGACCTGGGCATTGGCCGCGCCGACAGAGGCTAGCGCAAGGACTGCGAACCACAGCTTATTCATTGGCCGAGAACTCCTAGAATCTCGTCTTCCCGGAGGATCAGATACTCGTCGCCTTCGATCCGGATATCGGACCCCGAGTACTTGCCGAACAGGATCTTGTCGCCGGCTTTGACATCGGGAACCGCTCGAGTACCGTCTTCGAGGAGTTTGCCGCTGCCCACTGCCACTACCTCGGCCTGTTGCGGCTTTTCTTTGGCGCTGTCGGGGATGAAGAGGCCCCCGCGCTTGCTTTCCTGCTCTTCCAGCCGTTTGACGAGCACGCGGTCATGGAGCGGACGAAGGTTCATAAACTATCTCCTGTATGCTTAGGTTGGGAACAGCAGACCGGCACAAATCCGAAGACACCCAATGTAACACAGTTGGCGTGGTTTTGACGCGGCATGGGAGTAGAGTAGAGATCCCCGCCCCGTGCAGCAGTTGGCTATTGGCACACCTGCACGATCTGGTTCTTGGCCAACAGCGAATAGCCAAGAGCCAACAACCAAAGAGTGTGCTATCCTGTGAAGGACAAAAAAGAGATTAAGTTAAGACGAGGAGTATCGATTCGAGAATGGCGCTGGAAACCGATTCCAAGAAGCAAGTTATCACCACGTACCGAGTTCACAAGACGGATACCGGTTCTCCAGAAGTTCAGGTCGCGATCCTGAGTCAGCGTATTGTGCAACTCCAGGATCATTTCAAGACGCACCGCAAAGATCATCATTCCCGCCGGGGATTGTTGTCGATGGTCGCGCGGCGCCGCCGCCTTTTGAAATACCTGAAAAGCTGTAACCCGGAAAGATACAAGAACCTGATTCAAAGCCTGGGCATCCGCCGTTAGATGCTCGGGACCAGGTAAACCGCCCCGGTGGGCGGCGTTCCCACAGTTTCAAACACTCCAAAGTCTCCTCTTAATCGAAAAACAGGCGGACCGCGTTCGTCTGGATTAAAAGGAATTTCTGATGCTACATACCGTAGAGATTGACCTGGATGGTCAAAAAATTACCCTGGAGACAGGCAAGATCGCGAAACAGGCCAATGGCGCCGTCGTGGTCCGCTCCGGGGACACCGTTGTTTTAGTCAGTGCGTGCGCCAATGAGGAGCCCAAGGCCGGCGCCGCGTTTTTCCCACTGACCGTCGATTATCGAGAATACACTTACGCCGCGGGCAAGTTTCCCGGCGGCTTCATCAAGCGCGAGGGACGTCCTTCGGAGAAGGAGATCCTCACCAGCCGGCTGATTGACCGGCCCATCCGGCCGCTGTTTCCGGAAGGCTTCATGAATGAGAGCCAGGTGATCGCGATGGTGCTCTCGGCCGACCCGGAGCGCGATCCCAGCACGCTGGCGATCATTGGCGCCGGAGCCGCGCTCGCGATTTCCGACATTCCGTTCCACCATGTGCTGGGCGGCGTGCGCGTCGGCTCCGTCAAGGGCAAGCTGGTGGCCAACCCCGGCTATGACGAAACGCGCGAATCCAAGGTCAACATCGTGGTCGCCGGAACCGAGGAAGGCATCGTCATGGTGGAAGCGGGCGCGCAGCACGCCTCCGAAGAGGAAGTGCTGGAGGCCATCGAGTACGGGCACCTGTGCTGCAACAAGATCGCCGCCGGAATTAAAGAATTGGTCGCCAAGGCGGGCAAGAAGAAATGGGAAGTAACTCCGCCCACCGTCAATAAGGAGCTATACGGGCGCATCGAGAAGCAGATCCGCACGGAACTGACCGACGCTCTCGACACCAAGAAGTATCCCAAGCTCGAAAGCTATCATCGCGTTCACGAAGCCAAGAAGAAGGTTGTGGAAGCGCTTCCCGAAGAAGAGCAGGCCGAGGCCAAGGAGCTGTTCGACACGTTGAAGGAACGCATCTTCCGCGACGAGATGCTGAAAGCGAAACGGCGTCCGGATGGCCGGGCGTTCGACGAAATCCGCAACATCGATTGTGAAGTGGGCGTTCTGCCGCGCACGCACGGATCGGCGCTGTTCACGCGAGGCGAAACACAAGCTCTGGTTACGGTCACGCTCGGCACCAAGGACGACGAGCAACGCATCGAGATGTTCGATCTGACCGAAACGTCCAAGCGCTTCATGCTGCATTACAACTTCCCGCCGTTCAGCGTCGGCGAAGTCGGATTCATGCGCGGCCCCGGCCGCCGCGAAGTGGGACATGGCGCGCTGGCCGAGCGGTCCATCGCCGCTGTGATTCCCGATGACAAGAAGTTCCCTTACACCCTGCGCGTGGTCAGCGACATCCTGGAGTCCAATGGTTCCAGTTCCATGGCGAGCGTGTGCGGCGGGATACTCGCGCTGATGGATGCGGGCGTGCCGATTGCCGAACCCATCGCGGGCATCGCCATGGGTCTGGTGCTGGAGGGCAAGGATTACGCTATCTTGACCGACATCGCCGGCGCCGAAGATCATTACGGCGATATGGATTTCAAAGTGGCGGGGTCGCGCCGAGGCATTACCGGCCTCCAGATGGACATCAAGGTCCCCAACGTCACCACCAAAATCATGAAGGAGGCGCTGGCCCAGGCGAAAGGCGCTCGGCTGTTCATCCTCGACAAAATGGTGGCAACCATCGCCGCTCCGCGCGGTGAAATGTCGCAATACGCGCCGCGCATCTACACGCTCACCATCCCGACCGATAAGATTCGCGATCTGATTGGGCCGGGCGGCAAGATGATCCGCAGCATCGTCGATGAAACCGGCGTCAAAATCGATGTCGAAGACGACGGCTCGGTCAAAATCTTCGCCTCCGACGGAGAATCCGCCAAACTCGCCATCCAGCGGGTTACCGATATCTGTGCGGTCGCCGAGGTTGGCAAAACCTATCTGGGTAAAGTGGTACGGCTGGCGGAGTTCGGCGCCTTTGTCGAGATTTTCCCCGGTACCGACGGGCTGCTGCACATCAGCGAAATTTCGGAAAACCGGATCAAGGCCGTGCGGGATGAGTTGAAGGAAGGCGACCAGATCCTGGTAAAGGTGCTTGCGCTGGAAGGCAACAAAATCAAGCTGAGCCGCAAAGCCGTGCTACGCGAGCAGCGCGATAAGCTGAAGACGGCTCCGACAGCGTAGACACGCTCTCGAAACTGAGCCGCGCGGGTGAGCAAGCGGTAGTTCCGCTCCCTCACGGTCGCGGCTCAGTTTTGTGGTTAGTTGGCTATTAGCACTTGGCTAAGCGGTGGCGGGAGCGGTTTTCTTGCGGGCGGCCCGGCGTTTTTCCACTGGCGGCTGGCGGTCGCTCTTCTTTAGAGCGGGCAGTGCGATGGAAAGCACGAATTTTTTCTCGCCGTGATCGTCGAATTTAATGACGATGTACTCTTCCGTGCAGGAAGCCACGGAACCGAGACCGTATTTGTTGTGCTCGATCTGTGCACCTTGCGCGAAAGCTGGTTTGAATGCCATAGAGGGTAAGTAATACCTCGACTCTATTGTAACATTTCTAGGCTTAAGGCGACTAAGTGGAATGGACGCCGATCCGATGTCCCTGCCGGAGCATCCCGGTCGTCCGTATAATAGAGAGAGTTGCTGGAATGCTCGATTTAAAGAAAAAACTCGAAGAAGAAATAGCGGCGCTCGATATGGAACTGCGGGTTGACCTCCCTCGCGAGATATCGAAGGCGCGCGCTCATGGCGATTTGAGCGAGAACGCGGAGTATCACGCCGCCAAAGAACGCCAGGGTATGGTGAATGCGCGCCTGGGACAGCTTCGAGCCCGGTTGCGCGAGCTATCCATGGTCGATATGTCGCGCATCCCGCGCGATCGCGTGGGCCTCGGTTCCACGGTCACGGTACTCGATCTCACCAAGGAAGAAGAGGTCACCTACCAACTGCTGACCAGCGAAGAAGCCGACGTGGCCCAGGGCCGCATCTCCACCACTTCGCCGATCGGCCGCGCTCTGCTCGGCAAGCAGGTGGGCGACACCGTCAAAGTTCAAATTCCCGGCGGCGTCCGCGAGATGGAGATCATTCAGTTGGTCACGGTTCACGACGCCAGTGCATGAAACCTCAAACGCATGAGCTGGTTTCGGGGTAGTATTGAAAAGGGCCGTCTGGCATGACATACACCCGCGCGATCGGCGTCGCGTGCAACAAAGTAATTCGCCTCATTGTCCGCGGACTGGCTCTCTCTAAAATCCACCCCAACGTTCTCACCTTTCTCGGCCTGGTGATCAACATCGTCGCGGCCGTTTTGCTCGCGGCCGGGCAGTTCCGTTCGGCCGGCTTTGTGATCATCGGCGCCGGGCTGTTCGACATGGTGGACGGGCGGGTAGCGCGGGAAACCAACCAGGTCACGCGTTTCGGCGGTTTTTTCGATTCGGTTTTGGACCGTTACTCCGACCTCGCGTTGCTGATGGGGCTGCTGGTTTACTACGGCACCATCAACCGGTATTTCTATGTGGTGCTGACTGCGATTGTGATGACCGGATCGGTTATGGTGAGCTACACTCGCGCGCGCGCCGAAAACACCATCCCGAGTTGCAAGGTCGGTTTCATGGAAAGGCCCGAGCGCGTGGTGCTGCTGATTATCGGCGCTTTATTCGACCGCATGGCGCCGGTGCTGTGGGTGATCGCAGTGCTTTCCAATATCACGGTGATTCACCGCATGGTGTTTACTTATCAGGAAGCCAAGCGCCTGGAAGACGCGCAGTTACGTCCCGCCCCGGTCACCGAGAGCGAGCCGCGCTAACCGGCTCCCTTACGGTCGCGGCTCTGTTGCCAGCCTCGTGAGTGGCTCTCCGGTGAGCCGGTATCCGATCCAGTCGTCCATCGGAACCGCGCCCAGGCTCCGGTAAAACTCGATGGAAGGAGCGTTCCAATCGAGCACGGACCATTCCAGGCGTCCATATCCACGTTCTACGGCGATCTTCGCTAATCGGATCAGCAGCGCTTTTCCGATTCCTTTTCCCCGCTGCGCCGGTTCCACGAAGAGATCCTCCAGATAGAATCCAGCCTGCCCCAGAAACGTGGAGAAGTTACGAAAGTACAGCGCGAAGCCCACCGGTTCGCCGTCCCAGTAAGCCAGCAAGACCTCGGCCACGGGATTGGAACCAAATACGTGCTGGCGAATGTTCTCTTCGGTGGCAACCACCAGGTGGGATAGCTTCTCGTATTCAGCCAGGTCTCGAATGAATCGCAAAATCAGCGGCACATCGCGCTCGGAGGCAGCGTCGATGCGGATCATTGCCCCCATTTACAGCAAAGCCTCGACGTGAGCGCGGACTCCGGAGGCCAAGCCCGTCAAGCTGTATCCGCCTTCGAGCACCGAAAGCAAGCGTCCGCCGGCGTGTTTATCGGCGATCTCGCGCATCACGCGCGTTAGATCAGCGAAATCGTTGTCAGTGAGCAGAAACCTTCCCAGCGGATCGCTTGCTCTGGAATCGAAGCCGGCTGAAATCAGGACCAGCTCCGGCTTCACCTGGTTCGCAGCCGCGATCAGTTGCTCCTGGAACGCGCCCAGAATCTCTTTACGCCCTGCGCCTGCTGGAAACGGGCAATTGAGCGTCATGCCCTCGCCTTTTCCCTCGCCGTGCTCGCTGCTGGGCCCGGTTCCCGGGTACCACGGCGCTTGGTGGGTGCTGAAGAAAAAGACCGTGCCGTCGGTATAGAAAATATCCTGTGTCCCGTTGCCATGATGGACGTCCCAATCGGCGATCAGGACCCGGCCGAGGCCGTGCTTCTTCTGTGCGTACCGCGCCGCGATCGCGACAGTGTTGAAGATGCAGAAGCCCATGCCGCGCACCGGTGTAGCATGATGGCCCGGCGGCCTACCGATGGAGAAGGCGTTGGACACGCGCTTTTCGACGATCGCGTCAATTGCGTTCAGCGCCTGGCCGGTGGACCGCAGCGCCGCATCCAACGATTTGGGCGAGACGATGGTGTCGCCGGTAGAGAGTTCGTGAAATCCCTCGAAGATCTCGCGTTCGGCCAGTTGAATGTACTTGTGCGCGTGGCACAAGGCGAGTTCGTCGTCGGTGGCGAGGCGCGGCGGAATGGGAACCAGATCCAAGCCGCGCAATGCGTCCACTGCCGCGTCGAAACGGGCAGGTTGCTCGGGATGCTGCGGACCCGTTATATGCTCTTTGCAAATTGGATCCGCGGCGAGTCCTGTCATTACCTCCCAAATTCTAGCAGCCCGAACGTGCCGGGCTGAACCTTGCGACGCGGCCGGCCCTTGGCGTCGCCTTCCGCTGGTGGCAGCATCGCAACTTGCGCCAACGCCAGGTAAACGGTGTGGGTCTTTGGATTGAGCGCCATGGTCCGGGCGCCTTTTTCGGTCTTGACGTTCTCGACGACCGTGTATTTGTCGGGAGAATCTTCGTGAATCACGGTCAACACGCCGTCCTGACCACAGGAATTCAAAACGTATTTCGTTCCCGGATCGAACCATGTGGCGTCCACTCCGTCGCCAATCGGCACGGTGGTGACAACCTTGCCGGTATCGGCGTCCATGACGGCCATCATTTTGTTGTCGCAGCCGGAGAAGATGCGGCGGGTCTTGGTGTCCATGGCCATGCCGGAGGGTTCTTCGCAGGGCGCGAGCGGCCATTTGTGAACCACCATGAGCGCCTTGGCGTCGATGTCCATCACCTCGCTCTTATCTTCGATATTGACGAAGACGTGGCCCTTGCCGTCGGGCGCGGGGAACTCCGGCTTGCCTTCGAGCGTCACCGTTCCGGCCAGCGTGCCCTTCTCGGCGTCCACCGCGGTGGCGTTGGCGCTGCGGCCGTTGAAGGCGAACACGCGCTTGGAGCCGGGATCGTAGATGATTCCGTCCGGATTCGTGCCCGCGGCTACCTCACCCACCTTTGCCAGCGTCTTCATGTCGAAAACCACCACCTGATTCGCGGCGCCGTCGCTGATGAAGCCGTGGTTGAACTCGGGTGCGAGCGCGATCCCGTGAACCAGCTTGAGGCCGTCGATCTTGCCGATCACCTCGCCTTTATTGCCGTCCACCACGTCCACTTCGGTACCGTGTGAAACGAAGACGCGCCCGGTTGCGGGATCGGTGGTCAGGTAATCCCAGAAGCCATCGCCCGGGATGCTGATCTTCTTGATGAGATGGTAACCGCTCTGCGCGGAGGCAGCGGCCAAAACAAGCACCAGAGCCAACAAGGCACGTTTTTGCATGGTGACATCATATCCCCGCTGCATGAAGATTTGCTGAAATGTGGGTAGTGTCCGAAGGTGCCTAGCGCGCCGCCCGCAAACGCCCTTTAGAACCCGGCTGCGTCCCCGACGTTTCCACGCCGAAGTTGATCGGCTGTGAACCGCGCATGCCCTCCACCGAGACACGCCACAGGCCCGCTTCCGGATTCGACAGGCGAAAAGACTTCGGATTCGCCTCGCCCGAATAGCCGGTGGTGTCGGCATAGGCCGAATAATGACGTCCGCTCGGGCTCATCAAATGCAGATCGAGATCGGCCGGCGCGCCCGCCCAGGAAAGGGTAACCTCGAGGACTTTGGAGTTTCTCGAAACGGCGATCACTTCGCTCCACCATTGCTCCACCGAAACCGAGCCTGAGAACTGGCCGCTGGTTGAACTCGGGCTCACGGCTCTGCCGGCGGCGACTGCCCGCGCCGAACCGCAATCGCATAGTGGCGACGAGTTGCTCGATACTACGGCTCGATACCCGCTGCCGCGCGTCCAATTCGGTAGATCCTCGAACTGGAAGGGAACGCTCGACGACGAAATCGGCAGCGCGCGTGTCACGCTCACGTGGACGTGGTACCCGCCGCCTTCGCCCAGCGTGTAGCCGCTGTTGCCGGCCGTCGCGAGCGCCTGCCCTTGTTCCACATGCTGGCCGTTGCGCACCACAAACGTGCCAGTAGCCAGGTGTGCGTAGTGGCTGAACTCGCCGTTGCCGTGATCGATGGTGATGTAGTTTCCAAACGAATGATGCCTATGATCCTGCTGCAGTCCCAAATCGTGCGTGTAGGCGATCCCGGCTTTCATCGCTACGACGCAACTGCCGGCTTTTAAAGGGGCAGAGCCGGGCGCGATATCGAACGCGTGCAGGCTGTTGCCCCAGTGCGAGAACGTGCCATACGGGCCCTGCGTGATCACCCACGGCACGCCCGCCGCCGTCGGCAGTTTGTAACCTCCCGTCTGAATCAAAAATTGCGCGGGCCGGCTCAGCCGCCCATCGGGACTTTCCACAATGGCCCAATACTCATTGGCGGGCAGTCCCGGGTAATGCACGTTGAGTTGATTGTCCGTCGCGTCGCGCGGCTGTAAACTCGCCAGGTACCTCCAGCCGCCCGCGGGCTTGTACTCGGCGATCAATACCAACGAGCCCGGCTGAAAATTCTTGCCGTGCATGGTGAAATCGATCTCCTGGGCCTTTTCTCCAGACCAGGTCACGCTGGTGACCTCCGGACCACCGTTATTGGCATCGGCCGCGATGCTGAAGGTCCGCGAAAACGCCACGGCGCCATTCGATATCGCGCGCACCGTCCAGTTTCCAGGTTGAGACGCGGGCGCAGATCCCGCGATCGGAAGCTGCGCGGTGAAGCAGAGCTGGCCAGCGTTCGGCAACTCGGGATAGTCCGCGCTTGTGGAAACCGCGCCGGAAGGATCCAGCCATTCCACTCGCAACCGATCGCCCGATCGCACTTGCAACGCCATAAACCAGACAAACGCCTGCCGGTCCACGGGATGAAAAACAGAAACCGCCTTCGGCTCGACGCAGGACTCTTCGCTCACCGATGCGGCTGTGCGGCCTTCCCGCAACGTGATAGCGCCCGCGCTGGGGATAAATAAGGATGACCCGAGGAGAACGGTCAGAAGGATCAGAACTGCGGACGATCGCACCTAAGACTCTATCGACCCCCCCGTCCTTCAACTTGAGTGAAGCGCTTACCTTATGATTACGCTGAGGCGTTTCACCGGTTTCCGGCTGCCGGCGGGCTACAATATTCGCGTGAAGCGCGCACCGTACGGTTCCTGGAAATCGCCCATAACGAGCGAGCTGATCGTCGCCAAGTCGATTGGGCTCTCCGAGGTTCGGCTCGACGGGAACGATGCTTACTGGCTCGAATCGCGCCCGGAAGAAGGCGGCCGCAACGTGGTGGTGCGCGATGGAACGGATCTCACGCCCCCGCCGTTCAATGTGCGCACGCGCGTTCACGAGTATGGCGGCGGTGCGTGGACGGTGGCCGATGGCGTCCTTTTCTTCTCACACCATACCGACCAGCGCTTGTACAGTTTGGAGCCGGGCGGTTCGCCGGTCCCACTCACACCGGAGGGCGCTTGGCGATATGCCGATGGCGTCATCGATTCGCGGCGCCGGCGCTGGATCGGTGTGCGCGAGGACCACACCGAACCCGGACGCGAAGCCGTCAACACCATCGTGAGCATTCCTTTAAGTGGGCCGCCGAGTAGCGGGACTATGCTTGCGTCGGTGCTTGCGTCCGGCCACGATTTCTTCTCGTCGCCGCGCTTGTCACCGGACGGCCGATGGCTGGCCTATCTAACCTGGGACCATCCCCGCATGCCGTGGGAGGGCACCACGCTTTTCGTGGTCGAGTTGGCCGAGGACGGCACGCCCGCCGATCCAGTCGACATTGCGGGTGGAGAGAAAGAATCGATCTTTCAGCCGGAGTGGACGCCCGATGGATCGGCACTCATCTTCGTGTCAGACCGCACCGGCTGGTGGAACCTCTACCGGCACTCGTTGGCCGATGGCCGTACCTCACCGCTCACAAATATCGACGCCGAATTTGGCCGGCCGCAGTGGGTGTTCGGGATGTCCGCGTACGCATTTGCCGGCGCGGATCGGATGGTCTGTTCGTATATCTCGAACGGGTTGGCGCAGCTGGCAACTCTCGATCTGGCTTCCCGGCAGTTGCTCCCGATCGAATCACCGTACACGGACTTTTCGTCGATCCGCGCGCGAGGGGACTCTGTGGTGTTCCGCGCTGGATCTGCCGTGACGCCCGCGTCGATCGTGCGTTTGGATCTGAAGACCGGGCGAACCGAAACATTGAAGAACTCCACCGACACGGATCCGGAGCTTGGCAAGTACTTCACCGCGGTACAGCCGATCGAGTTTCCGACCGCGGGAAATCGCACCGCGTTCGGCCTGTTCTACCCGGCGCACAATCCGGACTACCAGGCGCCTGACGGCGAGACGCCGCCGCTACTGGTGAAGTGTCACGGCGGTCCAACTTCGGCGGCCTCCAGCACACTGGACTTACGCATTCAGTATTGGACCAGCCGCGGCATCGCGGTGCTCGACATCAACTATGGCGGCAGCACCGGATATGGCAGGGCCTACCGGGAGCGTCTCAATGGCGCCTGGGGCATCGTAGATGTGGAAGACTGCGTTCACGGCGCGCGCTACCTGGCGGAGCAAGGATTGGTGGATGGCGGCCGGTGCGTGATTACAGGCGGAAGCGCCGGCGGATACACGGTGCTGGCCGCGCTCACCTTTCACGATTTCTTTCGCGGCGGCGCGAGTCACTATGGCGTCAGCGACCTGGCTGCGCTCGCCAGCGACACCCACAAGTTCGAGTCGCGCTATCTGGATTCGTTGATCGGGCCTTATCCAGAACGGGCCGATCTGTATCGCGATCGGTCGCCAATCTCGCATGTCGACCGCCTCTCGGCGCCAGTGATTTTCTTTCAAGGCGACGAAGATATGGTGGTGCCGCCCAGCCAGACCGAATTGATGGTGGAAGCATTGCGCCGCAAGGGTGTGCCCGTCGGCTATCTGCTGTTTTCCGGCGAGCAGCATGGCTTTCGCAAAGCCGCCAACATCCAGCGATCGCTCGATGCCGAGCTATATTTCTATTCGGTCAACGTATTTCACACCGGGCTGCAATTCAAAAGTTCATGTCATCCTATTAGATAAAAGGTGACGCATTTCAAAGGCGCCCGCAGGCTGATCGGCTCGGCTCTATGGCTGCTGTGTGCGGCAGGAGCGCAAGCCGCTTCGGGCGGGACGAAATTCGGTATCTATTACGCGGTCTGGCATTGTCCGGTTGCTACGGGAAATCCCGATGGACGGCCAATCTACGATATTGCAAAGATCCTTAGTGGACAGGGATCCTGGGGACCGGTTCCGGAGTTTCACTGGTGGAACAAGCCCGCGGCCGGCTACTACTGCCTTGCCAAGAATGACGCGCTACTGAAGCAGCACGCCATGTTGCTCCGCGATGCCGGGATCGACTTCATATATATAGATAGCTCGAACTGGCCGTATGCGGATAATAGGGACAATTTAGACTCGGCCGCCGCCGTTATCGCGCCGTTCAATGAGCTGCTCAAAGTGTGGAACGAGATTCCGAATGCGCCGAAAGTGGTCGCTTGGGCGCCACTTACCCGAGACGGAACCATGCTGGAGTATCTGCTGGCACGCCTCGATTTGTATCCGAATCTGAAATTCGAGTACCAAGGCAAGCCTCTCGCACTGGCCGTCGACAACGACTCATTTCCCGTCGATCCGGCAAAATCGACGCTGCTCTCTCGAAGCTACACACTGCGAACCATGTGGGCCTTCTTTCCGCGGAATCCCACGGATGACTGGACGTTCATGCAAGCCTGTGTGCCGGCCTTTAAGGCCAGCAGCGGAACCGAGGCCTGCAACCAAAACTACGCCATGCACGACGGCGCGATCGAAGAAGTCCCTATTATCGGGGCGTATCAGGATACGTATATCAGCGACAAGACGTCGGCGACTCCCCGCTTCAAAGGCAAGACGTTCGCCAAGCAGTTTGAAACGCTTTCCGGCCATCCCGGCGCTCCCATCGCCTTGATCTACGGCTGGAATGAATGGATCGCCCAGCGATTCTGCTTCAACGCCGCCGGGCAAAATACCGGGAATTCGAAGCAGTGCTCCACCGACCAGTTTCCCGACCACTCCAAGATTTTCGTCGACGAATACGCCGAAGAGTACAGCAAAGATATCGAGCCGGTGGCGGGAGCTCCGGGCGAACACTACTATCAGCTAATGAAAGCGTGCATCCAGCTTTATCGGCAAGGCAGCAAGTGTACCGAGAACAGCGTGCCTAGCCAGCAACGCCGTCATTAGCCGACTCAGTCCGGAGGCGGCCGCAAACATTTTCAGTCCGGGGCGGCCGCAGGCGCTCGAAGGGACGGGCAAATCGCTCGAAGTGGGGGTTGTAATAAGGATCTGCGATTTCGCTAGCCGTCCAGCGCGCATAAAACGCGGCAGCCTCCGCTCGATGCCGCTTCTGCTGGGCCTCGGATATTTCGCGGCCACGCGACTTCGATTCGAAATGATAGAGCACCGCAAAGGGATTATAAACGACGCGATAGCCCGCCTTGCGTACCCGCATGCAATAATCCACATCGTTAAATGCGATCTTGAGATTCAGTTCGTCAAATCCGCCGTCCAGTTCTTTGAATATCGCGCTCCTTGTCGCGAGACAAGCTCCCGTGACCGCCGCGGCGCTCCGCAACAAATGAGTACGGCCGAAGTAGCCACCAGACTGCGGCGCGTCGCCAACGCATTCATGTCCGGCAACGCCTTCCACGCCCGTCAACACTCCGGCGTGCTGAATGGTGCCGTCCGAATAGAGCAGGCGCGCTCCAACGGCGCCCACATCCTCGCGCATGGCATGGGCAACCAGTTCGGCGCACCAATCTTTCGTGAGAACCAGAGTATCGTTGTTCAGAAAGATCAGCACTTCGCCGAGTGCTTCGCGAGCTCCCGCGTTATTGATGGCGGACCAGTTGAACGGGCCTTGAAAGCGAACAATTCGTATCCGGGGTAGAGCGCTGAGACTGGTAAAATAATCGAGCGTCGCATGCTCGGCGCTGTCGTTGTCGACGATCAATATTTCGTACTCGCCCGGATAAGTTGCCAGCGAATCCACAACGCTCGTGAGGCAAGGGCGCAACAGATCCACCCGGTCGCGCGTGGCTAATATAATCGAGACTTTGGGCGCGGGAGTGGGCAGACGCCAGCGCACGCGGTTCGCATATTGGCGCCCGGAGCCCACGGGATCGTTGTGGGGTTCCACCTGGGCAGGCGCGTTCAGGCGCCGCAAGTGGTCCTCAACGGTGGCCACAATGTTTTTCTGCAGCTGCTCCATGAAGGCAGGAGTACGCGACACCGAGCCTGGAGTTACGCGCCAATGGTAGAGGATGCGCGGCAAGTGCACAATGTCGCGCGGTGATAAAGACGACACCACACGCAGCAGCAGATCGTGATCCTGAGCGCCCTCAAATCCTGCACGTAGGCCGCCCAGCGCCACCAGTACGTCGCGGCGCAAAACGACGAGATGGCACAGGTAGTTGATGGCTAGCAGCAGGTCTGGATCGAAGTCCGGTTTAAAGAAAGGCGTATGGTGAACGGGCCGGCTGAACTCGTCTTCCTCCATTCGATCCTCATCGGAATACAGCAAGCCATACCGATATTCCTGCAACGCCCGGGCGACGTGGTACAAGGCGTCGGGTGCAAACTCGTCGTCGTGGTCGAGGAACGCGATATAGTCACCGCCGGCGGCCGCGATTCCCCGGTTTGTATTACCGGCGATGCCGACGCGATCGGCCGCGTCGAGCCATCGAATGCGCGGGTCTGAGGCGTGACGGTGCTTCAGCGACTTCAAGTCGTCGTGGCCGGATGCATCGTCGCTGATGATCAGTTCCCAGTGGTCGTAGCTCTGCGCGCGTACACTATGAATGGCCTTGTCGAGCAATCGCGTGTCACTTTTCCAGGCCGGTACAACAACGGAGATGAGGGGTCGATAAGTGAAACGCCTGCTCTGGATGGACTGCTCGGAATGGGCCTCCGGCGTGGGCCGGTAGAATCGATTCCAATATTCGTCGTAGGCTTCGAGCGGGATGCTGGACGTGCGGGCGATCTCGGGCAGCCGCGCCTCAATCCGCTCCAGGATTTGCCGTAACTGCGCCAGCTCATTGCGCGTGGCATTGACAGCATCCCAGTTTTGCGCCGCTTCCGCATGCACCACCGTGCTTCCACCAATTCGGACCCGAGATACCGAATCGATCGCGGTGAGCGTGGCGCCGCCGGCGAATGTCGCGCGATGCGCCGTGGAGATCTTGAAGCTGAAGCCCACTTTGCCGTCGCCCCCGACGACATCCCGCACGTCGGCGCGCGGTTCGATGCATGAAGTGGAACCTATGAAAGCGTTATCCGCATAGAATTCGAGAATCACCGGGACGGACTTGTCGCACAGGTCCACGGCCCAGCCGCGGATCTCGAATGCCGAAGCGGCGTCAACCGCGCCAACCAGTGAACGCTTGACCTTGGATAGCGGCTCGCTCTCCAAACGCATCCGAAGGACACGGTCGACCTCGGCCGCGGCCAAATCCGGCGCCATCGCGACTAAGTAGGCATCCGCGAGCAGTAACTCAAGTAACTGCGACCAGCTACGCGCTCCTCCCGCGATGCGGCGCGTGGATGCGCCTATCGGCAAGCGCCTTTGAGCCCAGTCGATCAACGGCAGCAGGAGCACATCCCCGAGCGTGGCGTGAGGCAGCGCTTCTCTGAGAAGCACGGCTTGAAGAATGCCGGTCTTGAATTCTTCCGTCCCGAAAATGTGTCGTAGCAGAACGGGCAGATTACTGGTAGGCGGACGATCCGCGTCCGTATTGGCGGGCATGCGGCCGAGAAACAGATGGAAGCAATTGGTTACTTCGCGCCAATCGAGCGCCTCTTGAGCGGCAGACGATTGCTCACCAGACAGAGCTGGCGCGTCCTGCTTGGGCGCTATGCCGAAGGGCGTAGGTTCGCCTACCGGTTGCAACTTAATCCTCCGATTAGTTAACTATCGTACCTTGCTAAAGCGAGCTTTGCACGGCCTCAATGACTCGCGTCACGGCACTGTCGGCTAGCTCCGGATACATGGGTAAGCTCAAGATTTCGCACGCTATAGCCTCGGTTGTAGGGAGCCCTTCAGGGTCCATGGCGAAGCGTCCCTCATAGGCCGGCTGACGGTGAACTGGTACCGGATAGTGAATATTTGTACCAGTACCCTTCAATTCGAGTCGGGCCCTGAGTTGGTCACGATCGGGATGGCGCACGACATATTGATGATAGACGTGGGTGGCTCCGGGGCGCGTTTTGGGCACAATCAAACCTGTCTCCGCCAGGCCGTGGTTGTAAGCGGCGGCAATCTGGGCCCTGCGCCGATTTCCTGCCTCGAGATACGGCAACTTCACCCGCAAGAAAGCGGCCTGCAGTTCGTCCAGACGGCTATTCACGCCGGCCACATCGCTGACATAGCGGCGCTCCCATCCGTATTCGCGCAACATGCGCAGTTTTCTGATGCGTTCGGGATCGTTCGACACCACCATCCCGCCGTCTCCCAACGCTCCAAGATTCTTAGTTGGATAGAAGCTGAATGTGGCAACGCCGGCCATGCTTCCAACGAAGCGGCCGTCGAGTTTCGCGCCATGAGCTTGCGCGCAATCCTCAATCACGCGAGCGCCGAACCGATTGGCGATTTCGATGATGGCGGGAATATCGGCGGGCTGTCCATAAAGATGCACCGCAATCACTGCTTTGATCGGCACTATTGTTTCGAGCGTCCGAGTGAGCGATGCCGGGTCGAGCGTATAGGTGTCAGAGGTTATGTCGACGAAAACCGGCGTGGCTCCCACCATCTCGATTGCGGCAACGGTGGCCACAGCGGTATGCGAAACAGTTGCGACGCGATCCCCGGGACCAATGCCCAAGCAACGCAGAGCCAGCGCGATGGCATCCGTGCCGTTGGCGACACCCACCGCATCGCCGAAACCGAATTGCCGCGCGAACTCCTGTTCAAACGCTTTCACTTCCTCGCCGAGAATGTACCACCCGCTATCGAGAACGCGAACCATGGCGGCGATGACTTCTTGCCGGTGTTCGTCGAAAAACGCGCGCGGAGCGGTCTGCGGGATTTTCGGTAAAGGACGGGGGGCTTCAGACATAGTCACTCAGACAATTCCGATAGTAGGCGACGCTGCGCGCCAGCCCTTCTTGAAGCGATACCTTGGGCGCCCAGCCAGTAAGATTGCGAAATAGCCGATCGTCGGCAAAATAATCGCCGATATCGATGCGCAGGAGGGCGGGAGGGAATTCTTTGATCTCGAAGCGGCCCGTGCCGGCAATTGTGACCAGCGATTCGGCGAGCTCGGCCAACGTCACTGGAGGGCTGCCGCCGAGATTGAAGATACGATCTTTTGGATTAGACAATGCGCCCGCCGCGAGGAATGCATCCACGGCGTCGTCCACATAGCTAAGATCGCGCTTTTGCTGGCCACCCCACACCTCGAAAACACCATCTTCCACCACGCGGCGAAACCAGATTCCGAGGAAAGTCTGGCGGGCGTCCTTGATTCGCATACGCGGCCCATACGTATTGGTAAGACGCAGGGATACCGTTTGAAGTCCGTACACTTGGTGATACAGCGTGTGATACGACTCCGCGGCAATCTTGTTGACCCCGTTTACATCCACTGGTTGCAGTGGATGACTTTCGTCAACCGGACAATGAGCCGGCCGTCCGTAGACCTGGCGCGTGGAAGCAAACACGATTCGCGCCTCCGGGATATGTCGGCGGCACGCGTCGAGAAGGGCAATGGTGGCGTGCACATTCGCTCCGATGTCGGAGACCGGATCGGTCATCGAATCCATGTGCGACACCTGTCCGGCCAGATTGAAAACAGCTTCATGCCCGGGAAGTAAGCCGGCAATGTCCTCGATGTTCCTCAAGTCCACAATCTGGATCTGTAGCTTGTCCTCGATGTCCTTCAAATTGGCGCGGTTGCCGCCTGAGTTCGGCCGGAGAGCGTCCACCACCAGGACTTCCGATCCTAGCTCCACCAGGCGCCGTGCGAGATTCGAGCCCAGGAACCCCAGGCCGCCGGCCACCAGCACCTTGCGCCCGCGATAGAACGAGTCAGCTGAATTGTTCATACTCATCGCTGGTTGGTCCGGGTGGCAACGCCCGGGTGGGGCGCGTGTTTCGTTGGCAGCCGGTGATCGGCCAAGGTATTCAGGAGCCGCTCCCAACGCGGCACTGTGACGTTAGTGGTGTCGAAGTCTTGGATGGCGGTAGCCCGGGCGGCATCACGAATTGGCTGCATCCGGTCAGGATCGTCCAGGACCTCGTCCACCCGGTCGCAAATGGCTTCGGTCGAAAAGAAATCCACAACCAAGCCGTTCTCTCGATCGCGCAGCACTTCGAGCACCGGCGGAGTGGCCGAACCGATGATGACACAGCCCGCCGACATGGCCTCAATAAACGACCATGACAAAACGAACGGATAGGTCAGGTAAACGTGAACTGAGGAAACTTGAAGCACGTTCAGATAAGTTTCGTACGCCACCTGTCCCAGAAAGTGGACACGGGCCAGATCGATTGTTCCGCCCAGTTCGGTTAAGAGCATCTGGCGGAAGGTGCCTGCATAGGGGGGAGGGTCGCTATAGCTGAGACCGTCGCCGCCGACGATCAGGACGTGGGCGTTGGGCCGGCGGCGCAATATCTCCGGCAGCGCGCGCATGAAAATGTGAAATCCCCGGTAAGGCTCCAAATTGCGCGAGACGTAGGTGATCACTTCATCGTCCCGGGTAAGGATTTTGTCGTCGCGCGCCAGTTTGATCCACGCCTTGGGATCGGGCTTCACCTTGGCGGTGTCCACCCCCTCATGCAGCGGCGAGATACGAGCTTGCATCGCCACCGGAAAGAGACTGCGCTGCCAGGCGGTTGCGGTATGGCCCCAATCGCTCTCGGCAAAGGCCAAACGGTTCACCGCATTCCGTACCTGCAAGCGAGCGTGATCGCCCTCCACGCAAGGCGCGAATTCAGAATCAAATCCCACGTCGGCTCCTTGGGGGTGATAGAAAAACTCGAAGTACGAAAGCAGCGGTACGTTGGGAAACACATCCTTAATAAACAGCGTTTCGCCCCAGCCGCAATGTCCCACAATAATGTCGGGAGTTACACCACTATCGCGCAACTCTCGGCACACGCGTGAGACCGCTACACCGGTGCGCACCGCGGCGTCGAACGTCGAGGTGTAAGAATGGCAGCTCGATACGGCGGGAAGATCGGGCTTGTAAACCAGCTTTCGAACTCCGGGTATGTCGCTTTGGTCGGTCTGCGTTATGAAATATAGTTGATTATCCTTCTTCCGGGCCAGGCGGCGAACGATATGCAGGTACTGCGCGGGAAAATTCTGGTGGACAAAGACCGCGATCATGCTTAAAGACCGAGACCGGCCAGCAGAGTTTCGCGTCTCTTGGGGGTTTTCGATGCCTGTGGCAGCGCCAGAGCCACCAGTTCCAGGTTAGTCTTTCGCCGCAGCAGGATTTCTCCGAATCCGGCCTCTTTTAGGCATTCCAGGAACAGCGTTGGCGTGAAGCCGCAATGGTGCGCCATGGCGCCATTACCGCGGGCAATGGCCTCACTGAACCCCCACAGCATGTCATGAGCGGTGACCGGACCGGCCGCCGACTCATAAATCATTTCGTGCAGCCGATCAGTGGCAATCCAATGCGCGATGGACTGCAAATCCGGAACGATAATACAAGCGAAACCAGTCTTTTTCAGGACTCTTCGAAATTCGGCGAGCGCCCGCGGCACTTCGTAGGCGAACAGATGCTCCATGCAGTGAGAGGCCCAGACGGCGTCGGCGCTCCGGTCCGGGATGGCGGAAAGATCGGCGATACTTGCCACCACATCCGGCGTCATGTCCGGATCGACATCGACCCGTATCTGGCGCCACTTGCGGAAGAGCGTTGGAAGCCGAGGGTTATTGGGAGCGCCGCACCCTGCGTTGATGAAGACCTGGCGCGGCCGCGCGGCCGTTTTCTTACGAGGCATCGAGAGCAGTGACTCTCACGTTACTTCACGTCAGAGTATTCCATCTCCTGCCCTGGCGTCTTGCCTTCGGATCGGACGCGCTCCACAATCTGCAGGTCGAACGCCTCCAGCGGATCGCCCGGCACATTGGAAGTGCATAGCTCGCCATTTTTGAACGGCCCGAACGTACTGCCGGAGACAAATTTGCCGGAGTAAGTGCAATCGTAGCGCTCGGCGATTTCCGGCTTCAGGCGAATCGCGAAGCCAGTCAGCGGCACTGCTCTGCCGCGGCTGCCACAGAGTATTTGATTGCTCAACCACGGAGTCTGATAGCCATCCGCCATGACTCCGCTATATTCGATCGAATCGGGATCCAATGGACCGACAGCCAGAATCGCGAAGGCCTCCATGCGCAGTTTCTGGCCGTGGAAACCGGCCCGGCCGTCGCCGAAATAGATGTCGCCGAAGTTTTCGATATGCGCGAGGATTTGTGTTGGAAGAACGCCGCTCGCGCCATTGGCGGCGACGTCGGGTGCTAGGGCAGGCTGCTCGGCGTCAATCCGCTGTACGTTGATGTTCAGGACCGGACTATCGGGGAAGCGGACGGAGGTCAACAGCAGCGCAACGCTGCCCCCGGAGATCCTCACGATGAAGGTATCGGTGCTGCGCGTCAGCCATCGATCTAACGTGCCGGCGCCGGCTAAGAACTCGACCGTTCCCGGGGAGTTCATGGGCGCTAGTCCCAACTGCAATGCAGGGACGGCCAGTTCGTCCGCGGTAATCGCAGCGGCGCCCCCTTCGACCGTGAAGGCAAAAACACCAACCGGAAGCGTCAGTACTTTCGCCGATGCCTCGAGTTCTGGGCTGACAGGGGAATCGTTTATTGGCGAGGTGTCGCTCATGGAAAGCTCCTTCTGTGTCTCTGAAGTAGTGTATCTCCGGACGAATTCCATTAGGGAATCGTTAATATCTGGGGCCTTGGCCGGCAATGGCAATAGTTGCGCCGCATCATAGCCGTGCAATCGTTCGGCAATCGCGCCCAGATCGAAAGCCACGATCGGAAGGCCCCAGCTCATGGCGTGGGTCAGGGCGTAACACCAGGTCTCTGGCGCAACAGACGGGAAGAACGCAATTTGGCATTGCTCCCGTTCCAGCAGGGTATTGATTTCGCTCTCCGCGTAGGGGCCAGTGATGAATACGCGCCCGGTCTCTAAAAGCGACGCGTCGTCGGATGTATAGCCGATTACGACAAAATCGAGATCGAGATTCCGCTCCGCGGCGTCTTTCGCGCACTGGAGAAGGATCTGCTGGCCTTTTTGAATACTGATGGCGCCGATCACCCCGACGCGGATTCTTCCGCCGCGCTTTAGGCTGGAGCGAGGCCGCGGCTGAACCGGCGATTCCCAACCGTTGATTTTCACTGGCCGACTGGGGAAATAGCGTGCCAGCCTGCCGCGGACGTCTTCGGTAGGCACGATGACTTCGCTCGCGCCCTCCAGAATCCTCGCGCTGCGTGTGCGCAAAGCGGCGACCGTGAGGGACTCTTCTAGTTCCGTTCCATGCGTGCGGATGCAGGTTTCGCAGTCCTCAATCGCTGGCTCGCCGCAGTACAGGTTATTTCCGCCCACCAGATTTACGCGCGGGCAGACCCACGAATAGTCGTGAACATAAACGTCGTAGCGCACACCCAGACTCGTCACCAATTCGAGGGTGGCCGCCGGAAGCCCCACGAAATGGTGCAGCTCGATCCGGGATAGCCCTAATTTGGAAAGCAGGTCGCGCAGAATGGGCGCTTCCTCGGGCAGGTGAAAGGCGAGATTCTCGAAACGTGAGCCTTGGGTAGTTAGAATCACACGATCCGCGCGGCTGGGCGTCCCAGCGGGCTGCAGGATAAGGACGGTGTGGCCGGCGGCGCTCAGCGTGGATTGTTGCTCGCGGACGTGGCGCTGGACGCCCCCAGGAAGGTCGCAGGTCACCAATAGGATTGGGTCGCTCGCTTCTTTGAGGAGACGATGCGTGTCAATCGCGCGCCTGGCCTGGAGCAAGGGGTCCGCCGCCACGAAGCCCGAGATCAGAGCCTCATAGCCGGGATGGAGAGCATCCAGGACGCGACGGTTTCGCTCCAGCAGCATTTCCTTCGAGCGCCCATAGGATCGTCCGCCTCGATGTCCCACGAACAGATCGGCCGCGCCGACGTGACGCCAACCGAAGCGGCGAGCTCGTAAACAGAAATCGTTCTCTTCCCCGTAGCCCTTGCCAAAAGTGTTCTCGTCGAACCCGCCCACCTCGTCGAGACAGGCGCGCTTCATGTACAGGCAGAAGCCCACACCGACCGGCAAGTCGATCAACTTATGAGCATTCACTTCGCGCGCAATGCGGTCGATCTCGCCGGAATCCACGCGGTGATGCGCTTGCTCTCCTCCGCCCGGATAGCTCATGATCGAAGCCGCTTCGCCCAGCGGCGTGACAGTCCCGATGTCGTCCGCGCGATAGGCCGCGCATTTCAATCGATCGAGCCAGTCGCCGAATACCTCGGTATCCGAGTTCAGCAAAACCACGTCGCGCTCCGGGTGCAGGTGCATGCCTCGGTTGGCTGAACCGGGAAAACCCAGATTGGATGGATTCGCTAGAAGAGTAATGCGGCCATCCCGCGCCAGAGGAGCCAGCGCTTCGCACAGTTCGACGTCGGGACTGGCATCGTTGACAACCACCAATTCGGTCGCGCTTCGATCGGTGGTGGCCAGCACGCGTTCCAGGCATAACAGGGTTTCTGGGAGTCCTGTATATACCGGAACAACTACATCTACAATCTGTGCCGACTTGCGCTGATGATCCTGCTCCGGATGGACGGTCCGGCTGGGCCTGGCGCCGACCGGCGTGGGCGAGAGGGCCCGCATTCTGACGGGACTGCCGGAGAGCGGCATGCGGCTCCCATCGGGTAGGACCGCCGAAACCTCGACCTCGGCCGCATCAATTTCAACCGCATTCAGAGTCAACGCGTCTAACGGAAGCGAAAACGCTCCCGATGGAACGGCTAGCGGGATGTTTTCGCCGCGCCTAGTAATCGCGAGTGTGGTTGGCAGGGTTGGCGCCCAATCCAGCCGGGCCTTGCCCACCAGCGTTTTGTTTTCCAGCATCACCCAACCGCAAAGTCCAAATTCCGGAGGCCAGGCGAAACCGGATCCAAGTAGCGGAACATCGCCCCTGACGGCCGTCACTCGATCCAAAACCCCGGCCGGCATGTCGAAATGGAAGGAAGCAACGCCGTCCCGGTCGACTGCGGAAATAGACGGGTGGCAGATCCGGCCGGCCCATGCGATCGATACAGGAATGCCACGTCTTACTTCGCCGACTAAGCGCAGGCTGGTATCCACTCCGATCCATCCCGCGAACTTATTGGACGTACGGCATAACCGGGCTGCGAGGGGCCGCAGGTTCTCCACCGCATCCACGGCGAATCGTCGTAACAAGCCTTCAACGGAGGCTGCAGCGTCGTCCAACAGGCCCTGCAGACAGAGAGCTTCCGCATGCGTGACCACGGCCTCGGGTTCCTCCCGGCCGCGCAGGCGATCCAGGGCCTCCGAAGCCCCGCCCAGTTGAATGAGCAACCGCGCATGCACCAAACGGCAAGTAGGATTCGCGGGTGCGATGCGGCAAGCGCAGTCAGCTAAACGCAGAGCGTCTTTTGGCCGCCCCTGCTCGACCGCGCGCGCCATATCGGCAAAGAGCGATTCAAGGCGGCTTGCTCGAACATGTGGCGGAAACGGGCCTTGCATAGCATCACGGCCCGTACCAACCCAGAAAATTAGGAGATGAGCTCGAGCAGAATTGCCAATTTCGTCAATTCTAGTGATGCAACTTGGAGATGTCGTGCGCCGACAGCCCCTCGATCTTTATGGTAGTCTTGTCCGCCAAGGTTACCGTGTGGGCTCGTGTATTATCGTGTGGATGTCCCGCCTGAATATGCGCGGCGGTGACACCAGCGACGTTGATGGTATCGGTGTTCAGAGTAAAGTGCTGAGCACCGCGAGCGGCAACAGTGTGGGACGAGGGGTGAACGCCAAACCGGGCCGTCGAACCGCTGACCACCGTGTCGGTCCCCAGGCTCACTCCGTGTGTCGCTGGCGCGTGGCGTACTCCACCCATAAATGTATCGCTACCCCGAGCCGAGAGCAAAGTCGACGGCCGCAGGGTAAGCGCGGCGGCGCCGGATACGGTCGCGCTTTCCAGAGCTCCCCCAAAATGGGACCCCAGACCGCTTCCGGTTTGTTTCAGTTTCGCTAATACGTTATGGGCAGCTTGGCGCTCGGTCAAACTCAAGGCTGCTACCCCGTGAGCCGCACCACCACTAACTGTTGTTGGCATGTTGTCTCCTTCCTCCGAATCCGCGTAGAGTCTTGCCGGAACTCTCTAAATCCCAGCAGCAATCTGCGACAGAGAGACTGCAGTTCCAAAATCAACCTGGTCAATTTTGAAAACGGTTGACCGATCATACAAGGTCGAGAGAAAATTTGCAAGACACAATTCGTGGTTTGGTCCGGCGAGAAAATACGCTGAGTACTAGTACCCGATTTTTGAATCTGATTGTCAAAAACGCGTGTTCTCGCCCTCGCGTTGTCGTCGCGGCGCGAGCAGAAACTCTGACACATCAGCGTCTGACACTTTCTCGATTGTTAACTCTATTAATAGCGGCTCCGCGTCTCTGTGCGTGCCTGGCGAGTGGAGCCCATGGTACCGATCCGCCCCTCAGCGCGATGTCGAGGCTCTGGTATCGCGTGATAGTATATAGCATTGCACGAGGGCCTCTGGCCGGGGTGCACGCATATGCAGGGGAGGCTGCGTATGATGGAGCGACCTGAGCGCATTGAAAGCGAAAAACAACATAGTACGTCGGTAGTCGCTCTTATCCGAGTGGCCCGGCATTACGGTTTGACGCTGGATGCTCAACAGCTCATTCGCAATCATCCATTTGAAACGGAAGAACCCAGCACGGATCTTCTGATGAAGATGGCGGCGGGTGTTGGGCTGCGCGGCAAGCTCATGCGCATCAACCGCGGGGAGCTTACCAAACTGGCTCGGCTGGTGCCCGCGATCCTGGTTCTGCCGAATGGTAAGGCGGCCTTGATCGATCGTGTGGAACAGGGCGAGGGCGCCTGCTACGCCCTCATCGATGAACTGCACTCCAAAGATGGGCTAACGGCTCTCTACGACGAACCCCGCCTGTTCGAATTCTGGACCGGCGAAGTGATTTTGATCAAGCCGCGCTGGCGGGCCGCCGGGCTGGACCGTCCCTTCGGCTTCGCCTGGCTAGTAGACCAAATTCTCGTGGAGCGCCGGTTGTTTCGCGATATCGCCGTCGCCGCGTTTCTCATCAGCCTGCTGGCGCTTTTGCCAGCCATCACCTTTATGATCATGATCGATCGCGTGCTGTCCAACCACAGCTTCGCGACCCTCCAGGTATTGGGCGTGGTGATCATAGCGATGGTCGGTTTCGAGACGATTTTCGGCTATTTGCGCCGGCATCTGATATGGGTGGCGACGGCGCGCATCGACGCGCGCATCAACTTGTATGTGTTCGACAAGTTGCTGAACCTGCCGATGTCGTACTTCGAGCGGATTCCGACCGGCATGATTAATGCCAAGCTCGGCCAGATCTGGCATATCCGGGAATTCTTGACCGGCGAACTATTCGGCAGTCTGCTCGATACCGTCACGCTTTTGGTCCTGGTTCCGGTTTTGTTCTTGTTGAATTGGAAACTGGCTTGTTATGTGCTCGTGCTGGCACTGGCGGTCTTGGGGATTTATATTCTGTTCTTGCCCGGGCTTCGCGTGCGGACCGGTGCCGTGATAAATGCGGAGCAGAAGATGGCTTCCCATCAGGTGGAGACCATCTATGGCATCCGCACGGTGAAGTCGTTGTCGCTCGAAGGATTAAAGCGCCGTCAGCGCGACCAACGAGTCGCCGAGGCCGTTGAGGCTCATCAGGAACTGGATCGTTTCGCCAACTTCCCCCAAACCATCGTGACGCCTTTGGAGCGGCTGATCTACAGCGGGAGTTTCTTCCTCGGCTGCTACATGGCCTTGTACAATCCGGAGGGGACCACCCTTGGTTCGGTGGTCGCGTTCGCCATGATTGCCGGCCGTGTCGCTCAACCGATCGTTCAGTTGGCGGGTGTGGTGAACAGCTATGAGCACGCCCGGGGCGCGGTGGAGGAAGTGGCTTCGGTGATGAATGTGCCGCCGGAAGAGGGCCGTTCCGGAACCGGACTAAAGCTCCCCATGAGCGGCCGCATCGTGTTTCAAGAGGTTCGCTTCCGCTACCTTCCGGGCGCCCCCTATGCGCTGGATGGTGTTTCCTTCGACGTTCCGCAAGGGACGATTTTCGGCGTCATGGGGCGCAGCGGCTCAGGCAAAACGACGGTGGCGCGCTTGCTGCAAGGCTTGAACCGCGATTATGAAGGCTTGATAAAAATAGACGGCATGGATATGCGCGAGATGGACGTGGATCATCTGCGTTCCAATATCGGCGTGGTGCCTCAGGAAAACTTCCTCTTTAGCGGCACCATACGCGACAACATCGCCATCGCGCGTCCGAACTCCAGCTTCGACAAGATTGTGCTAGCCGCCCAACTGGCGGGTGCTGAAGAATTTATCGAACGGCTGCCGCGCGGCTACGACACCGTGGTGGAGGAAGGAGCCGTGAATTTCTCCGGCGGTCAGCGGCAACGGCTCGCGATTGCAAGAGCGTTGCTGGTGGATCCGCCTATTTTGATTTTTGATGAGGCCACCAGTGCCCTGGATGCCGAAAGTGAAGCGATTGTCAACGCCAGCTTAATGCGCATCGCACAAAACCGAACCGTCATCATAATTACACACCGGCTATCGTCGCTGGCGATGGCCGACGCCATTTTGGTTCTTGAGCGGGGCCGATTCTATGATATCGGCCGTCACGAAAAACTCCTGGCTAGCTGCGATATCTACCAGTCCCTGTGGTCGCAGCAGAATCGCCATCTGCTTCCGGAAGGTCGAGATGCCCGTACTGCAATTCAATCCTCGCAAGCCGTCTAGTTCCTCCGACTCCACCCGTTCGTTTGAGTCGCCGACAGCGGAAATCATTGGCCAACAACACCCTTTGGCCAAACGGTCCGTATTGTACGTTCTGGCGCTTTTTATCGGGCTCATTATCACGTTTATTTCGCTGGCACACCTGGATCGCGTCGTGACAACACAGGGCCGGATCGTGCCGGTTACCGGAGCCTTGACGGTGCAACCCCTGGACAAGGCGATCATCAGTAGCATCTTGGTCTCGGTCGGCGACACGGTCAAGAAGGGGCAGGTATTAGCCACGCTGGATCCCACCTTCGTGCACGCCGACCTTGGTGAGCTGCAGCAGAAATTGGCGAGCCTTACCCCGCAGAAACGCCGGATCGAGGCGGAAGAAGCTGGTAAGCCCTTCCTGGCCGACCCGTCGCAGCCTTTCGACGTGGTTCAAGACGCCCTCTACAAGCAGCGCGCCGTCGAGTTGGAGTCGGGAATCCTCGATTTCGATCAGCGCATTCATGGTTCGGAAGCCGACGCCGCCGCCCTTCGCCAAGACCTCACCAATTACGAAGGCCAATTGAAGATTGCGCGGGAGACCGAGGACATGAACGCCAAATTGGCCGCCGACGGGATCATAAGTCATTTGCAGATGATTGGCATCCAGAACCAGAGAATCGAGGCGGAGCGCAAGCTGGGCGAGACGCAGAATAAGCTCGCTTCCACCGAACACACGCTCGAATCGCTGAAACAGCAGCGCCAGGTGTTCATCGACAAGTGGCACGACGACAACCTCACAAACCTGGTTACGGTGAAGAATCAGCTGGAGGAAGCGGCGGGCGATCTCACCAAGGCGAGGAAGCATAGCGATCTGGCGAATCTGGTGGCGCCCATGGACGCCGTGGTTCTCATGATCCCCAAATTATCGATGGGCGGAGTGGCCACCGACGCCGAGCCGCTGTTCAGTCTGATGCCGCTCAACGCGCCGCTCCAGGCCGACGTCCAGATCGATACCAAGGACAGCGGCTTCGTGAAGGTGGGCGATCCGGTAAGGATCAAGTTCGACGCATACAAATTTCTTGAGCATGGCACCGCCGAAGGCGTGGTTAAGACCATCAGTCACGACGCGTTCACCGAGGCGTCTACCCAGGACATGATTTCGCCCAGAACCGAGACGGCTGCCGGCGAAAAACGCACGCCCTATTATGACGCCCGCATCACCATAACCGCCGTCAAGTTGCATGACGTGCCGTCTCCGGTGCGTCTGATTCCGGGTATGACGTTGCAGGCCGACATCGTAGTGGGGCGCCGGACCATTCTCTGGTATGTGTTGGGCGGAGCGCTTCGCTCTGGCGCCGAAGCGATGCGCGAGCCCTGATCGCGCCCGTTGTCCCGGCGCTCGCCAAGACGGAAGGAGATTCGGTTGTTTTCCAAGGTCAGAAAGATATTCGCCCCGTTGATGCAGTGGACACCGCAGGGGCGACTCGCTGCCGTGGAAGCCGAACTGTCGAAAGGCTGGTCCTATTCCGCCTATGACACGCTACGCCGCATGGCCGAGAGCGGCGATGCCTTAGCCCAACACCGGCTGGGCCAAATGTTTGAACGTGCCGAAGGCGTGATTCAAAACCTGGCCGATGCCGTTCATTGGTATCGCTTGGCCGCCGAACAGGGCCATACGCCGTCGCAGGCGCGCCTGGGCCTGATCTATTTTGTCGATCCGCCCGCTCCCGCTAGTTTGACTCCGGAGGGTTTTGAGCGTGTCGCCAATGGCGAAGTGCCTGCCGGCAGCATGCTGGAGAAGCTGTTTCCGCACGGTTTTGCGGTTACCAAGGACCTGGTGGAGGCCGCGAAATGGAATCGCTTGGCCGCCGAGGGAGCCGCCGCCGATGCGCAGGCGCGGTTCGGACATCAGCTAGCCCTGGGGCTGGGCGTGGAGCGTGACGAGAAGGAGGCGGAACGGTGGCTCGCCGCGGCCGCCGCGCAAGGCGACTCCGGTGGACAAGTTGGTCTTGGCGTCCTCTATGCGGGCGGCTATGGGACGCCGCCGGATTATTCCAGGGCACTGGAGTGGCTACGGAAAGCGGCCGCCACCGGCAACGCCGTGGCGCACTGCTGGCTCGCCATTGTGTTACTGGCGGGCGAAGCGCGGCCCGAGGATGTGACCTCGGCCATTGACCATCTGAAACAGGCTGTCGCGCAGGATCACGTGGAAGCCATGTACCTGCTTGGGATGGCTCTCTGCCGCGCTGATAGCGGTGCGGATTATTCAACCGCCGAGACTCTGTTGCGCCGGGCCGCGGGGCGGGGTCATATCGAGGCCGCTTGCGCTCTCGCCAGATTGTTGCTCGATCACGCCGGCGACGAAGGCGTTGAGGCCGCCACTTGGCTCCGGCACGCGGCCGAAGCCGGGCACAAGGGTGCTGCCGCGGCACTCGGCGAGTTGCACCTGGCCGGCCATGGCGTGTCAAGAAACCCCGTGGAGGCCGCCCGCTGGCTTCAAGTCGGCGAAACGGAAAGCCGGCCGGAAGCATTCACCTTGCTCGCATCGTTGTATGCCGAAGGCATCGGCGCCGAGCAGAATTTTAACGCCGCGGCCGATTGGCTGCAGCATGCGGTAACACGTGGAAGCGCCGCCGCCCATTACAATCTCGGGTGGCTTTATCGTCTTGGCAAGGGCGTTCCGGAGGATAGAGAGGAGGCGTCGCGCTGGTACCGGCAAGCGGCCGATCTCGGAAACATCGAGGCCGCCTTCTGTCTTGGGCTATTATATGCCGAAGATGAAACCGCGTCCACGGATTACGCCGAAGCGGTCTCCTGGTTTACGCGGGCTTCGGAGGCAGGACACATTTCGGCGCGCTACAATCTCGCCTTCCTGGTGCTGCAAGGCAAGGGAATCGAGCGCGACCCGGCGCGCGCTCTTGAGTTGCTCGGGCAGGCAGCCGAATCCGGAAGCGCGGCGGCGTCCGAAGCGTTGTTCCATCTCCATTCGAGCGGCGAGCATTTTCCACCGGCTCCGGAACTAGCCGCGAAATTTCTGGCGCGCGCCGCGGAGCTGGGCAGCCCCTCCGCCGCAATCGTGTTGGCCGATTGGCACCGGGAGGGCCAGGTGGTCCCGTTCGACGGCCAGCTCGCCGTATCTCAACTGGAGGTGGCAGCCCGCGCCGGCGACGTCGAGACTCAGGTCGCATTGGGCCGGCTGTTGTACGCCGGACTCAACGGAACGCCGGATGTGGCGGCGGCCCGCGATTGGTTTGCTCAAGCCGCCGAGGCCGGCCACCCATTCGCACAGGCCTGGATGGGTGACTGCTGTCGTATGGGATTGGTGGAGGCGCCCGATGCCGTCGCGGCCGAAATGTGGTATCGCAAGGCCGCGGCCCAAAACCACGTCGGCGCCGTGATACTACTGGCGAACGCACTGCAGGCCGCCGGGCCCGCCACTCCCGATGCGCTTGCGGAGATTTTCGGTCTTTGGCTGGTAGCTGCGTCGGCGGGGCATTGTTCGTCGCAGCGAAATGTGGCGCAGTGTTATCTGGAGGGGCGCGGTTGCACCGCGGACCCGGCCGCCGCGGCGCGCTGGTTTCATGCCGCCGCCGAACAGAGCGACGCCGAAGCCGAGTACCAACTCGCCCTCTGTTACCACGAAGGCGTTGGTGTTCCGCAAGACCCTGAAGCCGCCCGGTTCTGGCTGGAGCGCGCCTCGGCGCAAGACCATCCTCACGCTGTCTTGCCCAGTCTTCAATAAGCCATTCGCCTACATCTGGGTTGGCTCCGTATTATGCCGCGCGTAGAGCCTGCGGAGGTCGTGGCGGCCGCTATAATAATGACGCAACAATGCCGAAAATCCCCGATCGATCCGGTCGGCAAGAGCACTGACGCCCTCAATTTCCTTTAAAGCCTCTATTTTCTTCCGAACTCGTTGCAGGATAACTGGACTGATGGGGTAGTGATTATCCTTCGACGCGTATCCGTTCCACGCAAAAAAGAGCTCGAATGGCCGGTCATATAAATTCTCTTTGAGTTTAATCGCTTGCCCGCGCGCTTTCTTGATTGCAAATTCTTCAAACGATTTTGGCCAGTAGTGATTGATGCGGCCGCCGGCATATTGCGGATTGTGTCCCTTCCATTGGTCTCTGACGTCGAAGGGGAGCGGCGCCAGCGCCGAATCTACCAGGAATCCACCGTGCTTCACGTCGGGAAAATGTTCGTGCCGCATCGACACAATGTCCCGCGGCCGCACCAGCGACTTCGTAATCCAGTGGTGTCGCGCATGCTGAAATCTTTCTATAAGCAGACCCGGCTCGCGTGCAAAGGCCATGTCGCTGATGAACCATAGCCAGGGATAACAGATAGCCGACGGCAGCCGATCCGGAAATTTTTCCTCCAGCATCGCCAGCACCTTCAGCACGGAGTTGCCAAAGCGCGATGCTGGAACAAAATATTCGTCGGAATCCGCATAGAATACCCACTCGAAGTCCCGCAAATGATGCAGAAATTGAAGGGAGTGCTCGTAAGCTTTTGCCTCCGGGCCGACTTCGCCGGAAGTCTCGCTTTCGATCAGGGTGATGATTTTCCGCTCGGCGAGAACCCGCAGCAGCGCCTCGGAGCCGTCGGCATTGTCGTTGGTGTAGATGAAAATATGCTCGAAGCCGAGCGCCAGATAATACGCAATCCATTCCAACGCGTAGATCCCATCGTCGCGCATCGTTCCGACGACGGCGGCATGGCGTGTCGGCCGAATCTGGCCGATTACCAGGAAATTGAGGAATTGAGGGATGGTCCACCCTGGTATCCCGTCTAAATTGGCGATGAAATCGAAGCCGGCGCCGACCAGCATCCGGTATTGATGGCATGGGTCTGGCCCGGGCGAGCCGAGCAACTGCTTGGTCCTCGCGATATTTTCGAAAAATAGCGCAGCCGTGCCGGACAGCGCGAGTTTCTGCGTTGGCGCACCCAGCGCGCCCCGGACCAGATCCCCGACCCGGTGCAGGTCTGGATCGTGAGGAAACAAGGCCGTCAGTTCGCCGCTCAGCGCTTCGACATCGCCTGAGGCGAACGCCGCCTCCGCTTTGCGGATGTCCGGTGTGTAGTTAAGGCTCTTCACCGATATGGAACTCACGTTCATGTTTAGCATAACTGGTCGTAGCTGAGCCTCCTCATTGTTGCCGCGTTGCTACCCTGGAAGGATTGCCACTCTCAAAGGGCCCGCTTCCGGCAAGATTCGTGTGCAAACTCAGAGAAAGGTCGACAGTCAAACGCGATGAAATCGTTCCAAGGACTTGCTTACTGTGTCTACGCCTCGCTTCTCGTCGTCCCCGCGGCCGCTCAAAGCGCAATCAGGATTGATGCGCCAGAAGGCCGTTTCGGCTGGCTGCTGCATCCCTATCAAGCCAGGTACGTGCCGCCCATTAACTCGTCCAACACGACGCGACTGGAGTCGCTCATGCGCGCTGGAAACCTGTATCTTTCGGCACAGGATGTCATTGCGCTGGCGATCGAAAATAGCATCGACATCGAGGTCCAGCGCTACGGGCCGCTCCTCGCGAAGGAAGTGCTGCGGCGCGCCGAGGCGGGAGGCGCCTTGCGGGGCGTTGGATTGGGAGTGTCTCCCGGTCCTCAGAGTGTGCCTACGCAAATCGGTAGCCTGTCGTTGTCTGGAAGTTCGAGCTCTAGTGGCGGCTCGAGTTCCGGTGGCGGGGGTCTCGGTGTGGGCGGCGGGGCTTCGAGTTCCAGCGGCGGAGGAGGCCTCGGCTCAAGCGGTGGAGGCGCGGGCAGTGGGGGTTCGAGTTCCGGCGGCGCAAGCTCGAGTTCTGGGGGCGGGGGTGGGGGCGGCGGAGGCATCGGCGGGGCAAGCGGAGGCTCGAGTTCCAGTGGCGGAGGCGTTGGCTCAAGCGGCGGCATTGTCACGCAGCTCGGTCCTACTGTACCGTCCTTCGACCCCGTTTTTTCTTTTTCGGCGCTTTATTCGCATACCACGACGCCACTGAGCAATACCTTTTTGGTCGGAACTACCGCGTTGACTCAGGAACTAAGAAGTTATCAAGGACAGTATACGCAGAATTGGGACTTCGGCCTGAGCGCGCAAGTAAGCTACCTGAGCGGATATAACAAAGTAAATAGTCTAGATTACGACGTAAATCCTTTTACAATTGGCAGCCTGGGTCTGCAACTGACGCAAAATCTTCTGCAGGGCTTCGGTCCGGCGGTCAACGATCGCAATATCAAAATCCAGAAGAACAACATGAAGGTCACCGACCTTCAATTCAAGATGCAGGTGATAGTTACCGTGGCCTCGGCTCTAAACCTGTACTGGGATCTGGTCAGCTTCCATGACGATCTGTTGGCGCGTCAGAAGGAAGTGGAAGCAGCGCAGATGCTGCTGGACGACAACAAGAGGCAAGTGGGCATCGGCGCTCTGCCGGACATTGAAGTAACGCGCGCGGAAGCGCAGCTCTATTCCAGCCAAACCGGTCTGCTCACTTCTCAAACCAACCTGCTGCAACAGGAGATTGTTCTGAAGAACGCCCTGAGCCGGAGCGGGGTCGCCAATTCCACGCTGGCTAGCGCGCACATCATTCCGCTCGATACGATCCCCGCACCCGACAACCAGCCGCTCGCAGCCACCGAACAGTTGATCCAGGAGGCCATCGACAACCGGGTTGAGATCGCCGAAGCCCGCATTAACCTGGATAGCGACAAGCTGAATCTGGTCGGAGTCAAGAATTCACTGAAACCCACTCTCCAAGCCTTTGCCGAGGTGACGAATAACGGCATGGCGGGAGAACTCACGGCGCTAGGCGTTGAGGACAAGATCGGTGGGCTCCTGGTCGGCGGGTACGGCACTCTGCTGGCGCAGATCGCGCGCAGAAATTTTCCGAACTATTCGGCCGGATTTAGCCTGAGTATTCCAATTCGCAATCGTGCGGCCCAGGCGGATTATGTCGCGAGCGTTCTGGAAATGCGCCAAAGCGAACTAACCCTGCAGAAGAGCATCAACCAGATTCGAGTGGACGTCCAGAGCGCGGTGATCGCGGTTCAGCAGGCTCGCGCCCGCTATGAAGCGTCCCTCAAGGCCCGCGTGCTGGAGCAGCAAACTCTGGAAGGCGATCAGAAGCGGTTGAACGTCAGAGCGGGCACGATTTTGCAGGTGATACAAGATCAGCGCGACATGGCGACCGCCGAGAGCTTGGTTACGGAGGCCATGGCGAGTTATACCCATGCCCGCATTGCTCTGGACCAAGCCGTGGGTAGAACTCTGGAGGTGAACGGCATCTCGATCGAGGAAGCCCAGTCCGGGCGCATCGCACGGGCCTCTATTCTACCGGCAGAGCCGCCAACGGGAGGAAAACAATGAACACCCGCTTAGAGTGCGAATTCGCCGTCCTGCGGCAAACGGTGGCCGCCGGTTTGTGCTGCGTACTTTGGCATTCCTGCGCCTGGGCACAACCGCCCGCCATCGATCCGGTGAAGCCCGCGGCGACGGTATCTTTGCGGCCGTATGTGGCTCCGCAAATTCCGCCCATACGGCTCAACAATTCCAATTCGATGAAGGATATGATTCGTGCCGGCAACCTTTATCTCACAGTCCAGGACGCTATCGCTCTGGTGCTGGAGAACAACATCGATATCGAAGTGGCGCGTTACGGCCCGATCGCCGCGGTCTGGCAGATTCAGCGCGCCGAAGCGGGAGAAGCACTGCCGGCGGCCCCCAGCGCTGCGGCCCTGGTGGGATCGGCGGCCCCTGGCCAAGGCGTGTTGGGCAGTGAAACGGCCGCGGGTGTGACAGCCGCGCAAGGCAGTGGCGGCGGTGTGAGCCAGAGCAGCAACGCTAGCGTGTCGTCGGTGGGTCCAGTGGGCCAGAGTTTGGATCCGGTTTTCCAGGAAGCCTCGGTGTTCAGTCATGCCTCCCAACCGCAGTTCGATACCCTGCTGAGCCTTAGCCCGGTGTTGATCTCCAGCATGCGCGCCTCCAGCAGCACTTTGCAACAAGGCTTCTTGAGCGGCGGTAGCGTCGCGCTGACATACAGCGACCATTACTTGAACGAGAACGCGACCACCGACATCTTGAATCCTTCCGTAGCGCCCAACCTTTCGGTTTCCTTCCAGCAACTCCTGCTGCGTGGGTTCGGCGTGGCGGTGAATTCTCGCTATATAACGGTGGCTAAAATCAATCGGCGGATTTCGGATCTGCTTTTCAAGCTGCAGGTCATCAACGCGGTGGCGCAGACGGTGCAGTTGTACTACGGCCTGGTTGCCGATTACGAAGATGTCAAAGCTAAACAGAGCTCCCTGGAGCTGGCCCAATCACTCTATGCGGACAACAAAAGACAAGCGCAGGTTGGAACTCTGACCGCGCTGGACGTGACGTCCGCCGAAGCGCAAGTTGCCATCAGCCAGCGGGACCTGCTCATATCGGAGACCTCTCTTCAGCAGCAGGAACTACAGCTCGAGAACTTGATCAGCCGGACCGGCTCCGCCGATCCATTGTTGAGGGACGTTCAAATCATTCCTCTGGACCGAATTGTCATCCCTCCCAACGACGAACTTCCGCCGATCGAGACCATGGTTCAGCAAGCGCTGGCTAATCGGGCGGATTTAGCGGCGGAGCAGGCGGAGATCGACTCCGCTGAAGTCGCGGCTTTGGGATCCAAGAGCGGCCTGCTTCCCGGACTGCAAGTGTTCGGAGGTGAAGCCGACGCTGGACTAGCGGGAACCCCGAGGACCATTACCTTCCGCAAAATTACCGAATCAGCGAACCCCTTCTTCGTGGGCGGTACCGGCGCGGCTCTGGGTCAGGTATTTCGGCGAGACTTTCCGGCGGATCACATCGGGGCCCGTTTTGAAGCACCCATTTTCAATCGGCAAGCGCAAGCGGATTATGCAGCGGATCGGATTTCCATTCGCCAGGCCCAACTGGTGAATGCGAAGAACATCAATCAAGTACAGGTGGATCTGATGAGCGCCACCGTGGAGCTGCAACAGGCCAGGTCGCGTTATGAGACCGCTGTCAAAACTCGCATGCTGGATAAGCAACTGCTCGACTCGGAACGGAAGTCGTACGCAGTGGGAAAATCCACGCCATTTAATGTCATGACGATGCAGCGGAACCTGGCCACTGCCGAGGACGCCGAGCTGGCCTCCATGGTCGCCTGGAACACCGCGGTAATCGAACTGGACATCGCGCGGGGCACAACTCTCGAGACAAACCATGTCTCCATCGGCGAAGCGAAAGGCGGCAAGGTGGCGCGACCCGCCACGCCTCGTTAGCGATTTATCGGGAAGCGGAAGGCATAGCGGCAGTGGCTTCCATCTGACAGGCGTTTTGCAGGCCCAGATCGCAGGCCTGTTGCAAACGGATGCGAGCCAGCACTTCCAGCTTATAGCCGCCTTTCCCGCGGTGATAAAACTGCGCCGCCTCCAAGCAACTGGCGGCGTTGCGGCCCTGGCAGCCTTTCTCGAAGTTCGCGATGGCCATGTCGGGGTTCACAGGAGTACCTTGGCCGTTGAGATAGCTTACGCCGAGGCGCCCACAGCCGCGCCACCATCCAACGTCGCAGGATTTTTTGAACAGTTCGAAAGCGAGCGCGGGATCGTTCGGCACACCTGCGCCGCCGCTGACCAAGGATCCCAAAAGGAAGCAGCCCGCGCCATCGCCGCGATCGCAAGCCGTGGCAAGCGCCTGATTGCCGCCCTTCTTCATGAACGCGATTAAACTGTTGCAGCTTTCCTGCCGACCCAAGTCACAAGCGCGGCCGAGCGACACTCCCGCTTGGGCCTCATCTTGAGCGGCGAACTTCCCTTCGTCCAGTATTTTTCCAAGCGTGAAACAATCGGCGGCGTCGTTCGCGTCGCAGCGCTCTTTCAAAATATTGGTCCACGTGACGCAGGAGGTGGACTGGCCTTGCTGGCAGCGCTTGGCCCAAAAGTCGGGCCGCGAGCCAGGATGGTCCTTGCCTTTCACCAGAAAACCGCTCGCGGTCATGGTAACGAACAGGCAGATCCAAACACCCATCCATGCGAAATTCATGGCACGCGACCGCTCGCTCAGCAAAGCGGTTAGCGACGAGAACCGGGCTGCGACAGACGCACTGAACCGATCCAGCATCTGGACGGTCAAGTTGAGAGGCGGGACAATTAACAACTTGTCGTAAAATTCCGGCGCGCCGATTAGTTTTAGAATGCTATACGCGCCAAACACGCCGGCGCCATACAGAGCGCCGAAGAGAATTTTGCCCAAGTCCCGGCGTGGCGAAGTGGCCGGGTCCGTGGTGAGCAGGTGCAGACCTAGAAAAACCGCTACGGGAATGTTGGAGTCGATGAATTGATAATCTCCGGTCATTCCCGTGTACAAGAGATTCAAACCGAACAGAGCGGCGGCGGCCGAGAGCGTCACCAGCGTCACGCGAAACAGCGATTGCACCACCAAACCCAACAGAAAAATTTCCAGGTAAATGTGCGGGGGATTGTGCATCGAGGTGGCGATGCTGAAGCCCCAACTGATATCGGTACTTCGCGTGGCGATGAGAGCGATGGAGAAAATGAAAAGGGAGAAGGCCGATGGATTGAAAATATGCGTGAGGCGGCCCTCGCGCTTCCACTTGATGAATTCCTTGCCTAATATGCCGGTAGCGATCACAGCAAATTGCAGGAAGAACCAATCGTCCTTAAACCAAAGAAACAGGTTGGTGCTCATGACAATCGGAACTGGCCCGAAGCCGAGCACCCAGTTGTCGCGGCGCGACCAACACACCAGCATGTCGAGAGCGTACGCAAAGACAATCTGCGCGGCGATCAACGAGACATCATGGTAGACTTCGCGCCAGTACCAGCCCCAATACAAGTACACCGACGTATGCATCAGGAACTGGACATAGTGCACGGGTCTGGGAACGAACTCGTAGGTCAAAGTCCGGCCAGCACGGACGACCTGGCGATAGAGCAATAGCAGAAAAACGAGCAACGCTGCCACAGCGCCGCCGAAAGCCTCCAGAAGAGGCGGGCTGGAACTGATGCGATCGAGCAGGCAGAAGCAAGCGAGCAGAACCGTGGGTACAAGCACGGCCCACAGAGGGCCTATGCTAGGCGCAGTGCTGGCGTTCCGCTTGGCCATGGAATCCGGAGGTTACGAACCATGGGGGCTGGGGCCCGCGGAAAGTAATGAGGCGGGCTTCAGAGTCCAGACTCCGACCAGGTCGGCGATCGGGCGAGTGTGCAAAAAGATTTCTTCTCTACTCCACAACAAGTCTTCCGGCTTGGTGGTGAGTTTGGTTTCGGGCGATCCACTAACCACGGCTTCCGCCATCAGCCGCAGAAACTGGGCGGGATTCATGTCGGCATCGTCGAAGTTGATCCGGACCGGGATGGTATTGTTGGGCACCGGCGTCCAGGTTTTGTCGTGCAGCCGGTCCGACAATCCAACACAGTACTTTGCCACAGACGCCACTGTCAGCTCATGTGCGGGCCCCGATGCGCGGTGCATCATAATGGGGCCGAAGACGGGAATCACAGGGACGCTCTCGGGCAGATGGCCCGACCGGCTCAGTCCCGCCAACTCGTCGGTCATGACCTGAAACATGTCGGCCATGGACAAATAGTGTCCGTCGACCAGAAGAAACTTGGGCGGAATCGGCTTGTCGCCCCAGTCATTTAGTGTTTGCGCGAGTGCGGCGCGCAGGTGATCGGTGGGAATGGAATAGCCATTGGCGGGCGCGACCATCTGCTTCAGGCCGGCGTTTGAAAGCAAGTGGCTGGACGGATTGGCCGCCAGAAAATCGCTAGTAAGCCATTGCAGGACGGCATCTTCCTTGGCGAATGCGGCGTCCACCTCGGCGTCCGGACGATGCGCCTCTGCCGGGAGCTGCGGTTTGTCGGGGTTGTTGTAGGCCAGCTTCAAGGGCGGATATTTAAGCCGTTCTGTAAAAGCGGGAGTCAAATAGTCCCTGTCGCCACCGAGTTCGACGCGGATGATGCGGGGTTTGGAACGGTCCAGCTTATCCAGAGCAGACTTGAGGGCGTCCACGCCGTTGGAGGCCTGAAATGGCCGGTTCGAATTGCCGGTTGTTTCGGAGAACCGCAGAAAGTTGTCCTGATAGTAGAGTTCCGGAACTGTGTTGGAGGCTGGACTCAGATCATTGCTGAACGTTTGCGCCCAATCGCGATAACGAAGCGTTTCCACGGGACTGGCGTCGGAGATTCCGCCCAGCACCGCCGTGGTGTTGTAGCGACGGAGTTGGTGGATGGTTTCTGAATCGCTTCCGATGTCGGGAACTACCTTGACCAAAAGGTCAAACTGAAAGAGCGTTAGGCCCGAGATGTAAGCTGCGTCGCCAAAAGTCGCCTGCATGCTCTTGAGGCCGCCGGCCACATCCGGCTGAGGCGCGCCAGTAATCGGATCGCTGCCCTGGGTCAGGAACTTCCCCGCGGCGTCGAAGCGCGCCTGCCAGCGCTCCTCCGGCGTAGTGGTTTTGCGCAATTGAACCAGGGGGCGGTTGACCAAGGTGGGTTCGTAGCTGCCATCATAACCGGCCTCAATCACGCCGCGGCGGATATAGTCGCGAACAAAGTCGACAATATGGGTCTGGCTGTTGCGTTCACTTAAGGCGCGGCTCGCTGCGCCTGAGAACAAGATGGTGGCCGAGACGTGAGCCTCGGGATGCGCCTTGCGGTATTTTTCGACCATGGGAAGAATCCGGCGCAGGCGATCCTCTGACATATCCACGTTGATATGGTCGTAGATACGGGCGGTTAGGAAAACGTACACCGGCTCCTCACCAGCGCCCGACGCGGTGAAGGTTCCAAGCAGCAAGAAAAGGACAAGAAAGGAGAAAAAATGCAAAGGAAGGATTCGCTTCATACGCTTCTCGTAGCTCCTCTATACAAAATATCGGGGCTGCGATGCCGCAACCCCGATGATGATACTCGTTGTCAAACTACCAGGCGCTAACTGGCCGCCTACGGAACTTTGACTACCGCCTCGTTCGACTGGCAGATGCCAGTCCCACTGATGAGAGGCTGGACAACATAATAATACGTGTCGCCGTTGACCAGACCGGCCTTTGTGTCCGAGAACGCGGTAGACGTCGTAGTGCCGACCATTGTGTACGGGCCACCGGTAGTGGTGCCTCGTAACACGTTGTACCCCGTCGCATTGGTCTGCGGGCTCCAGGTAAGGTCAACTCTCGGCGGCTTCGCAGCGTTGCCAGGAGTTCCTCTCCCGTACAGATTGCTGATGCACTGAACAAACACGGTCTTGTTCAACATGATGACCGCCCAGGCAGTGTCGAACGGCATCTGGTAAGTATAATAGCTGTAGTAATACCAACTGCCGTCGGATTGTTGCCTGCTCACCAGCGTCTGGGCCACGCCATCGCAGGGATCCGTGCCGCCGTTCGCGGGCGAGAGTGCGCCATACCAATCGATGGAATTGGTTCCAGCCGGTACATCCTCCAGGAAATTGATGGGAGTCAGCACGCCGCCGGGGCTGTGTTCCAGCATCGCCTTGGTGAAAGAGAACAGGCCATACATATACCAGCGAGGCGCGAATACCGAATCTGAGGAGTAGTAGCTTGTATCGGGTGAATAGATCTCCCCATTGCAGAAATTATCATGGTACAAACTCTCGGCCCAATTCCAGCGCTGATCCGTGGCGCCGGAAGCAGTCCGGCCGACGCCATCCAAGGACATTTGCACCATGCCTGAAGGAGTGTCGGCCCACGGGCCCCACGGTTCATAGCCCCATTCGTCGTAGCCGAAGGCCCCAACGATCGAGTCATTATTAGCGATCTTGTTCGGGCTGATCCCGGATTGTAGCCCGCTACCGTTAAGAGTGGAGGCCTGCGCCGGTGGTTCCTGGCTCCAGGTCAGCCAGATCTGGTTGGCATCCTTAATGATCGGCATGATTGGAATACCGAACCCGCGGTTGGCGGCAATGAGGCCGATGGCGTCCCATTGGGAGGGAGAATTGTCGTTGTAATTGGGAAGCGAAGTTCCGCCGGCACAGTTATACTGCCATGCCCCGCCGTTGTCGACCCCATCGGTCTCCTCATAATCGCCGGAAAATTCGCAATACCCTATGGCGTCGACGATATCCGTGACGATGTTCTTATAAGTCTGACCGACGACGCCGGTTGGTCCGGCTTTGGCGACGCCGGTTGGATTGGCGGTGGCGACCAAGGCGTCAACGAACATTCCCATTTGATACCCAGGATCGCCGAAGGAGTCGTTACCGGTAACGATCAACTGACCGTTACCGTTGATATCGTAAGTGAAGTTGCAGGGCGTGGTGGGCGCCGTAGTGCAGGATGTGGCGCCAGGATTATAATTAATCGGCTTGGCTGTCCCGCCGCATACGGCTGGAGGGCCATATGAGGTGGGTTCGGTGCCGTCACTGCAGCGAACCGCCATATTTGCCGGATTATAACTGAAGGTCTTGGTGCCCTCATAGGTGGTAGATTCCGGAATCAGGAAGGCCATCATGCGAGCCAAGCCGCGCGCTACATCGTCGGTATACGGATCGGAGGCGGGCCCATTTTCCAAATGACCCTTTACCTCAAACGCCTGAACATTGGTAGCGTCCAGCCCACCGGCACCGATGCAAATGTTCACGCTACTGGTTTGGGAACCGGGAGGGCAACCCGCAAATCCGTCCCAACCTCCTGTGTTCACGGGCTGACCATTCGCGGGACTGTTCTCACGCCCCATCGTCACGTGCAAGAACCACAGTCCGCTATCGATCGCTATATTGACGCGCGACGTCAGGTTATTGGCGAAAATCTCCACCAGATAGGAGTTGCTTCCTGTCTCCTTGGTGACGGTGTCCGTCACCGTAATGGTAGCTGTGTAGAGCTTTCCGACGGCGCCGCTATAAACGTGGGTAGTGCCAAGATTATATGGACCATAAGGGCTGGTGGACGTGCTGGTGACCGGTCCCAAGGAAGTCCCATCTCCGAAGTTCCACTGAAAGGTAAAGGCATCCGTCGAAGTCGCAATGTTGGGAGCGGTCGCGCCGAGCGTGACGGTGGCTCCCGCGTAAGCGTAGTGCGGCGCAGTGGGATTTGTTGGATCCCATGGCACCGTTAAGACTCCCGGGGCCAGGCCGAAGGCCGGTAGGCAAACCAACGCCCCCGTCACCAAAAAGAAACATGAACGCCAGAATCTAAACGCCATTTATAGCTTCTCCTCCGTTGGAAAAAATCTACCAGGTCTAGTTAATTCATTCGTTGGCCGCTCACCAGTTTCCGCCGGAAACAAACCACCAAAGCCAACATCGCCAGGCCCAGAAAGACCGAGGTCTTCGGTTCGGGAACCGCGCCAACCGATACTGGCTTGGTTGTGATGCTACCCGAGAGATACAAGAAACCCGCGTTCGGGTTATTGGGGTCCGTGGGGTGGATCTGCTCCAGATAGAAACCGCTGGTTGGCGCGGTCGTCGACAAAGATAGCGTAATCACATCCTCCTGGCCGCTGGCCGGCGCGCCATAATCGAACCCCATGGCCAGAGAGGTGATGTCGTTGCAATCGCCGCCGCTGGAGCAAGTTCCAAAGTAGTTGCTGGCGTTGCCCGGAACGCCATTCGTGTTGTTCAGCGTGTCCGCTTGAGCGTTCGAAATAATACTCGTGCTCGGGTGGTTCGTATCCCCGATCGAGTCGTAGTCCGGTACGTCGATCTGCCATGATTGACCACTGCCTGGAGTGCCACTGGTGGCCCCATATTCGTTATAGTCCGGGGTGCTGATTGGATCCAAGACCCAAAAGTCGAAATTCCCGCCTGTAGTGGTGGTCAAAGTGATGGTCCCCAGCCCGGTGGTCTGATTCCATCCGCTGAGATTTAAGCCACCCGTATTGGTGGTTTGGTCGGCATACCAGGTCCCGTCGATGTTGAAGCCCCAATCTTGAAGAGCAGGGTCCGCAAATGCTGCCGGCGCCAGGATGATAGTGAAAAGAAGTAAGGCTGATAGAAGTAGTCGAGGTTTCAAGGTCTAATCTCCTCTGTCTGATTCTACTCGCACAGTGCGGAAGGTCAAGGTGCAAACTAAGGTTCGGGTACCTAAAGAGTACTATCATTGCTAAGCGTTGACATAACAGGAAATAAACGGTTTGTGACATTTGGACCTTAGGCCGGGGAGCTAACTGGAGGCTGGCATAGTGCCTTCAAGAGCTTGACAGGCTAATTAGAATCTAAGCGGCAGTGCGACACGTTGCCGATCGGTTTTTTGATCGACCATGGCGATCAAAAGTACTAGTATTTTATCTACTTGGTCTGGCAGCCAATAACTGGTGCAGCGATGTCAAAAGCGAATCTTGGCAGCCAGTTGCACCAGCCGGGGTGAGTCCGCGGAGACCACCTGGCCGAAAGCTGGACTGGTGATCTCTCCATTGACAGACGCCGGACCGAAGAACTGCGCATGATTAAAGGTGTTGAACGTCTCCATCCGGAGCTGCAGCGAACTGGATTCGCCTAAGCGGATGTCCTTGGAAAGTGCGATATCGAAGTTCTCGATTCCAGGTCCATAGAACAGCCGGCGGGGCGCGGTGCCGGGCGATCCCAGAGGCGGCAAGCTAAACAGAGAAGTGTTGAAGTAGGGCTGACCATTGCGCGGGTTATGGTTGATATCGAAAGGTCCCGGGACCATATTGGGCAAGTCCACACCATAGGCATTCACGCCATCCGGCTGCGTGCCGAGCAATGAAGTGTCGGCGGCGTTGGTGAAAGTAACCGGGAACCCGGTGGAAAAGCGGGTAATACCGGACAGGATCCACCCCTGGGTCAACCGGTTGCGCGCGTGAAATAATTCATCGAACGGCAGCTCGTAGCGATAGCTCCCCACGAAGTTATGTTTCAGATCGAAGGCGGACGGAGCATAAGTGGCCCCATAATTATAAGGATTCAGCTGTTCCGAAATACTGGAGGAATTATCCAGCGATTTGCTGTAGGTGTAGCCGGCCGACAATTCGAGGCGCTTGCCGGTGTGCCGGACGCTGAGCTGCAGGGCGTTATAGTTGGCGTTGCCGATGGTGGTCAGCCAGTCCACACTGCCGAAATTTGGCCCGAACGGGGCCCGCGTGCCGTTGATCACCTGACCGGAGGGCGTGGTGAAAACGTTCGACTCGCCGAAGGGCCCACAGGTGGGACTTCCGGGCGCCACCTGACTTACTTGGCTCAGACTGAGGCACAGCGCCGGGTTGCCGGGATTGGCTTCCACCAAGGTTAGTAAGTGGTGCGACTCACTGCCAACGTAACTTGCGGTTACCACGGTGCTGTTTTTAAATTGGCGTTGAATCGACAACGTGTACTGCTCGGTGTAGGGAGTGACGCCGTCCGGCTTGTAGCCGGGGAGGCCGGATATCGGCAGAAAGTTAGCCCAATTCACGTTGGGATCCGGGTTACTGGCCGTTGCATTCAGAGGCGGATATTGGAGCGGAAAGCGTTGTCCATTATTAAAGCCAGTCGAAGCGGTGACGAATGGATCGGTAAACAGCGGAGGAGCCGGGCTGATATAAGTACTGCCATAGGGTGCGTCCCCGGCCATCACGCCGGCCGAGACTCCTTCGATTGCCGAGAAGAACCGTCCAAATCCGACTCGAATGCTGGTTTTGTCCGAATCCCCGAATAGCCAGCGAGCGAAACCTTTATCACCGTGCGGAGCCCAGGCCAGGCCAAAGCGCGGAGAGAAATCGTTCCAGCGGACAGGCGCGAGGGCCCGCGAGACTCCGGGATCACCTGGAAAAGCCAGACCGGTGGGCGCGCCCGGATATACCACCGACTGCTCCCCGGGAACGAGCGTTTGAATCTGATTGTACTTTTCGTACCAGGGCATGATGGCGTCCCAACGCAAGCCATAGTTCAACGTCAGACGCGGACGAATTCGCCAGCTATCCTGCGCGAAAAGCGACCCATAGCGGTTCCGCATAAAGAACGCTTGCGCGTCGCCTTGTTTGTAGAAGCTAGGGGCGCCCAGCAGGAAGTCTGCGAAGTCGATGCCGGTCTCAGAGCCGGTGAACGCAAAGGTTCCATTGGACTGGATGTCGGCGCTCGAATTCACCTGGCTGAACATCAACTCGCCACCGGTCATGAAGGTGTGGGTACCCACGATGTGGGAGAAGTTGTCGCGGTATTCAAAGGTGTTGTCCGTCTGGTTGAGCCCGGTAACGGTGGAACCAATGACGAAGTCGTTGAAAGTCACGTTTTCCACGCCAACGATGTTGGGCCGCTGCGGCAGGATGCTGGGCTGGCCCGAGGGCGAAACGAAGCCCTGTGAGGCAAGGCTGGTTCCCACGGTTCCTTGAGGCGTTCCCACGTCGTTCACCGCGCGAACATAAGAAACGTGAAATTCGTTCACGGTGCTGGGCCCCAAACTTGTGGTGAGGCCAATGGTGGCCAGTTGAGACCGTCCCAGATTCAATGCACCGAAGCCGGGAACATTGGCTCCCCCTTGCAGGGTTGGATAGGGATTGCTCTGCGTATAATTGTCGGCGAAATAATAGCCCGAAAGCATGCCCAAGCGCGTGCTGGCATCCATCCGCATGGCGGCTTTGTCGTCGGCAAGGGTCTCGTCTATCGACGACGTCGAGAAGTAGTTGTTCGGAAGGTTTGGGGTGGGAATATATTGCAGCAGCTTCTGTGCGGGGCTTGACCATATCTGTCGCGGAATGATTGCGCCGGGAAACACGCATTGGGACGAACTACCGCATCCCGGCGTATAGTAGGGCTCCCCGGGAGAAACCGCATAGCCGAGTTCGCCGGCAAGTTGATTGGCCCAATACTGGCCCGACACCGTCCCCGTCATCTGGCTCGTGACATCGGAAAAATTTCCTTGCCGGTTCAGTAGCGAGGGCAGGCTAATCAGGCCGGTGTCGACACCTTCGTTGAGCCGTGTTCCCTGATAGTCGGCATAAAAGAAGACCTTGCTCTTTACGATTGGCCCGCCAAACAGCCCACCCACCTGGTTCTGTTGAAAAACGCCTCGCTCCGGAGAAAAGAAATTACGGGCGTCGAAATCGGTGTTCCGCAGGAACTCGAAAGCCTCGGCGTGGAATTGGTTGGTGCCAGCTTTCGTGATGACGTTGATCCGGCCGCCGGCGTAGTTGCCGTATTGAGCCTCGAAGTTGCCCGTCAAAACACGGAACTCGGCGATCGAATCGAGATTCGGGATGATGGCTGCGCCCATGGTGAAGCGCTCCACTACGTCGGAGTCATTGACTGTGAAGCCATTGGCATATTCGCGCTGTCCGTTGATGGACATGGTGCCCGGATTGAGATCGCCCGAGGGGGAAAGAATCGCCGCTCCCGCCGCTTGGATCGAGTTGCCGGTGATGGTAGTGGTGGGGGCGACGCCGGGTTGCAAAGCCAGCAGATCGGTGAAGCTGCGGCCGTTCAGCGGAACGGCGACGATCATGGCGCCGTCGATGACGTCGCCTAATTGTGTCTTCGCGGTGTCGACGCTGAGCGCCGCGGCCGCCACGGTAACCGTCTCGCCCTGATCGCCCAGCGCCAGCCGCGCATCCACTAGCAGTTTACTGTCGGTGTCCACCACCAAATTAGTGTGACGGTAGGTTCGGAACGATGTAGCCTCTACTTCAATTAGATAAGTCCCCACCGCCAGTTCGGGAAACGAATAAACGCCCACGGAATTGGTGGTAACCGTCTGACGAACGTTAGTGGCGGTGTTGATGGCCGTCACGCTGGCGCCGGCGACGGCGAGGCCCACCGGATCGGTAACGGTGCCGGATACGCTACCACCCAGGCTTGCCCAGACGGGAAGAAGACACGACATCGTTAAGAAACACAATGCCGCTAACCTGCTCCACCCGTTATGAACGGCCCGTGGAATCAAAGCTCTCCTCCGATACTGAAGCTCTATCCAAGTTAGGCGCGAAAACAGTTCGCGTCAATACTATCTAGTACCGCCTCCCAGCATGGCTTGAGAAGCATCCGACATCAAGAGTGGGGGTGCGGGGCAAAGTACTGGTAGTTCCAAAAGTCGTTCGTACCAAGATTTCGCTTACGTTTGAAAATGGAGCTTCGTCTCGTGAGAACATAGCGATCATGGAGAGAGATTGACTCGGTTTGCGCGCTCTCAGGTCCTGTTGCTGGCGGGTGTTGCATGCGCTGTTTTGTTGTCCGCCGAAGACGTGCCATCGCCCTGGAGCGACTCCTCCATCGCCGGCTACAGGCTGCCGCTCGCCGGGCTCGGCCACGCGCCCAAGATGGTTTCCGGTAAAGCTTACTACGCGCTTCCGGAAGCCAACCTAAAGACTTATCCCGTCTACACTCCCGACAAAGAACCGAAAGGCTATCTTGATTGGCTCGAGTCCCGGGACCCGGCCCCGATGGTTGACATTGGCAGGCTGCAAACTCGCGAAGACTGGATTGCGGCTGGCCGGGAAGTATTCTATGGACGGGAGCTCCCCCGCTTTAGCGGTAGCGAAGACAATCTCAAGCTAATTCGCGATCCCAGGGTTCTGGAGGCCTATAAACTCCAGACCACGAAAGAAGGCGTGCTCCTAGGGCTGCGCTATTTGGTCCGGGAAAAGGGCAAGGTTGAGCTGGGAACCGACACGTGCGCTATGTGCCACGTTCGCGTTCAGCCGGATGGGTCGGTGATTGAAGGCCCGGCGAACGTCCACACGCCGTTCGGGCCTCTGATGGGCGATTTGACGCGGCGTTACGCGGGGTTCGGCGAAACCTTCCTGGAAGAACGCCGCCGGCGCCAGATGCGCGAGGATTACCGGGTTCCGTTCCTTCACCCCGATCCGAATCTCGCGTCGGCCGATTTGCCAGCTGAAGAAATCGCCCGCCTTTATGACGAGAATCCGCTGGGCGTTCACCCGCGAACGAACACCAGCCTCCTATATCCCGTCAAGATTGCGAACCTGATCGGCATCCAGGACATGAAGTTCTTCGACCGCACCGGCACCGCTCGTAACCGCGGTATCGCCGACCTGATGCGTTACGCCGGTTCGATCGCCGATGTCAGCGACGCGCTGACGGAGTATGGCGACGGTCCCGACAAGACGATCAACCTCGCGAACATGGGTCTGAAAAATGGAATCCAGCGGACTCCCGACGCTTTGTTATATGCCCTGGCGCTTTTCGTCGAGTCGTTGCGGCCGCCCGCGAACCCGAACCGGCCAAGCGCGGAATCCGAGCGCGGCCAGCGAATCTTCCAGGAACAAGGTTGCGCCAACTGCCATACGCCGCCGTTGTACACCAATAACCGGCTGACTTTGGCCCTCGGATATCATCCCTCGGAATCTGTCATGAGCCTGACCGGCGCCATGAATCTTTCAGTTGGAACTGACCCCAACCTGGCGCTTAAAACGCGCAAAGGCACTGGCTTCTATCGGGTTCCGTCGCTGCGCATGGTTTGGATGGATGCCTGCCTGCTCCATGACGGGTCGATTGGAACGCTCGAAGAAATGTTCAACCCCGCGCGGCTCAAACCGGATTTCCGCTCCTCGAATTGGGCGCCAATCACAAAGCCGCACGCGGTGGAAGGTCACCCGTTCGGCCTCAAACTCGCGCCAGCCGAGCGCGCCGATCTCATCGCTTTCTTAAGGACACTATGACTCCTCCGGGAAGAATGGCGAATCCACAACCCATCATCGATCTCGCCAACGCGTTCTTCGATTCCTGTGTGTTGTTTGTTGCCTCCGACCTTGGCATCTTCAAACGGCTCGCGGAGCAGGACGGTTTGGATGCCGCCGCTCTGGCGCGCGATCTGGATTGCAGCCTGCGTGGTTTACAGCTCCTGCTGGACGCCTGCGTAGCCGAAGGTCTTTTGACAAAGCATGGGAGCTCTTACAGCAATGCCCCGGCCACACGGGTTTTCCTTGTTCCAGGAAGTCCCGCGGATCTATCCACTGCCATCCGGTACAACCGCGATATTTACGGCGCGTGGGGCAAACTGGCGGACCTTGCGAAAACCGGAAAACCGGTGGAACGGCCGCAGATCCATCTGGGCGAGGATGAGCGGCGCACGCGAACGTTCGTGTTATCGATGCATGGCAGGGCCTTGGGAATCGGCCGGAGCGTTGTACCGCTGCTCGATCTCGCGAACCGTGAGACCCTGCTCGATGTGGGCGGCGGCCCGGGCACATATTCCGTGCTGATCTCGCAGGCATTTCCCCAGATCCGCTGTACCGTGCTCGATCTGACGGAAGTTGTGAAGGTGGCCGCCGAACTGATCGAACAGCAGGGCGCGGCCGAACGGGTGCAAGTGCTGGCGGGCGATTATCACGCGACGCCTTTTCCCACGGGGCTTGACGCTATCAATTTCTTCGGCATGCTTCATCAGGAATCCGCGGAGGATATCCGGAAGCTCGCGCGCAAAGGGTTTGCAGCGCTCAAACCGGGCGGCGTGGTGCATGTTATGGACATGATGACGGATGAAACTCACACGGCTCCGAAATTTTCCGCCCTGTTCGCGCTGACAATGGCGATGACGACGGAAAACGGGTGGGTGTTCTCGGCGGACGAATTGAAAGCGTGGCTGGAAGAAGCGGGCTTCGTGGATTTCGAAGTTCGCCCGCTTCCACCGCCGTTGCCGCACTGGCTTGCTAAGGCTCGCAAGCCGTGATTTTGCCCGCCTGACGAACTAATAAGTGAGCCGCAACGCGAACTGGATCTGCCGCGGAGGTTGCGCCGAAAAAATCTTGCCAAACGTCAGCGGCTGGTCGGCAAACGCGTCAGGCAGGTTGAAATTGGCGCGATTGAGCATGTTGAAGGCCTGCGCTTCGGCCGTCAGGGTGGTCCTTTCGCGCAGGTTAAAAACACGCCGCAGCGAAAAATCGACGCTAGCCAGCCCGGGCCCGCGCAAAATATTCCGGCCCGCGTCGCCCCAGGTGTATTGGGGTGGGATGGCGAAAGCCGCCGTGTTGAACCACTCCTGCGGCGAGGGATTGGAGAGCTTGGGATTGAACAGAACATTGGGGCGATCGATTCCAAAGTTCCCGCCCGTGTTGCCGGTGTTGCTGTTGTCGGTGGAGAGCTCGGGCGTAAACGGCTCGCCAGACTGCGCGGTAATGATGGTGCTCGCAACGAATCCGCGCGTCCAGGGCGACGATCCGGGAAGCTGGTAAACGGCTGCGATAGTCGCGCGATTAGGCTCATCGAAACTCGACAGCGCCCGTTCCAGGTGGTAATTGTGGCTGTCCTGCGGGAAGTTCTGATCCGCGCTGGTGGGCAGGAACGCCGAGGTGTCGTCGATCGATTTCGAGAACGTATACGACGCCAACACTTGCAGTCTTCTGGCAAGCTGCCGGTTGAACATAATCTGCAGGGACTGATATTCGGAGTTGCCGCCGCTTTCAGTCATGAGGATGTTGCTGTAAGCAGGATAGGGTGCGCGCGACGCGATAGGACTCGATCCAGGATAGGGTTGGTTGATATCGAGGGAACGCGGCAGGTCCGTTCCTTTAGACCCCGCATAGGCGACGCTGAACGTACCCAGGCGCTCCACTTCGCGCTGGATGTTGAAATTCCAGTGCTGGACGTACGCCGGCGAGAAGTTCGGATCGACGAAGCTCAGCGCGGCGGGTGGCACAAAACCGTTGGAGGCGGCGAAGGGATTCGCCAACGTGATCAGCGACGTCTGGCTCGGGAAGAAAACCGAAATCGTGAAGAACGGCGGGTTGTAGTAGAGCGAGGAGTTGACGACAAACATTCCCGAGTCGTAGTAAATGCCGTAGGCGCCGCGAATCACGGTATCTTTCATGGGAGACCAGGCGAAGCCCACGCGCGGGGCGAAGTCGTCGTACTTCGGTTGAATGCCCGACCGGGAGATGCCATCGGTTCCCACTTGCGCGGTTGTACCGGTGGCAAAATCGAAGGTCGCCATGCGATTGGTGGGATCGGTGGCGGGCGAGTCGTACTCGTAGCGCAGCCCGAGGTTCAGCGTGAAGTTCGGGGTTACTTTCCAGTCGTCTTGAACGAAGCCACTCCAGGACTTGCTGCGGAGTGTCTGTGGACCGGTGTACTGAGATTGGATGCCGAGCGTCGGAAGTCCGAGCAGTGCGTCGCCGATGCCGCTGCCAGTCAGCGCGCCGGTAAAGTCGATCTGTCCGCGAGCGTAAACCTCGATATACCCGTTAAGTTGAAGATCGCGGAATTCGCCGCCGATTTTGACGCTGTGCGCGCCGCGGATGAGCGTTAGTGTGTCGGCAACCTGGAATGTATTATCGGCGCGATCGATCGGCAGCGAGGCCACGTCTCCCACGCGCGAGTAACCGGTGACGTCGATCCCGGGATAGCCGTAGTCGCGCGGTACGGTGGGCAAGTAATCCACGCCCCATAGCGCGTTCACGTTGGTGGTATAGTTCTGTGCGAACACTTGGCGTATCTCTCGATTAAAGCCGACCGTAACCGCATTTATCGTTCGGGGACTGAACGTTTTCAGATACTGGATCAGGGCGTTGTTGCCGCGGTTAAAGACGTAATCGCCGAAGCCCGGCAGTTCCGTCTGATTTTCGGCGTAGGGCTCGAAAAGATTCTGGCTTCCGAAGTTGTAGCGCAGGGTGAGTTGGGAGTTGTCGCCTAACCGCTGGTCCACCCGCGCGCTGGCTTGATTGTACTTCACGTTCTCAATCGGGTTGGCCAGATAGTTGCCCGAACTTCCGGGAAGGTTCGGAAGGGGAAAAAGCGCCAGAACATCGGCCGCGTAAGGCGAAATGCGTGAAGCGGGAATCGTGTTGTTGGGGAACGGCTGGCCGGTGAAGGGATCGCTCACGGTTGTGCCCAGGCTCGAAAGATTGCCTTCGCGGACGGCCAGCGTCGGAACCGTTCCAAGCTGCGTTTGGCCCTCTTCCTCCTGCAGACCTTCATAACTGAGGAAGAAGAACGTGGAATTCTTTTTGATGGGACCGCCCAGGGCGGCGCCGAACTGGTTGCGGATGAATTGCGGTTTCTGGGACCCGTCGAAATAGTTGCGAGCATCCAGGTCGGCATTGCGCAAGTAATCGTATAAAGTTCCGTGGAATTCATTCGACCCGCTGCGTGTGACGACGTTCACCTGTCCGGCGGACGCCACGCCATATTCGGCGCTATAGGAGTTGGTTAGAATTTTGAATTCCTGAATGCTGTCGACGGAGGGTTGGAGCACATAGCCGCGGACGTCGGAATCGTTGTTATCCACGCCATCCAGCAGAAAATTGTTATCTTCCTCACGGCCGCCGTTGGCGTGCATGGCGAATCCGCCGCGCGTCGATAGCTGCGAACCTTGTACCGGCGTCGTGATGCCGGGAAGTAGCAGTGCCAGCTGCAGGAAATCGCGCTCGTTGAGCGGAAGGCCGTCCACCAGCGTCTGATTTAGAACCGCGCCGAGCTCGCTCGAATCGTTGTCGGTCTCGGGCGTGCGCGTGGTAACAGCGACGTGCTCGCCGCGCCCGGCCAGGGTCAGCGGCAGATCGACGCGCAGGTGCTGGTCCACTTCTACTCGAACCGGCTGTGCGGTGGTTGGGGCGAACGACGAGGCCTTCCCCGCAAGCCGGTATTCGGCCGGCGGGAGGCCATCAAATTCGTAATATCCAGCCGGGCTGGCGGTGAGCGATCGGGAAAGCGAACGGGCCGCATCCTCTAAAGTCACCGAAGCTCCGGGGACGGTTTTGCCCGAAGGGTCGAGAACATAGCCGGAGATCGACCCGGTGTTGACCTGAGCTAGCAAAGTGAGGCTCGCAAATAGGAACGCAATTATGATTCGCCGCATGATTCCTCGATGATGCCGGTCGCCTTGTCTCGCCAAGTATAACCCGCTAAGGCGCGAAAACCGGCCGGTATGGAAGTACTAGAGGGACTAGTCAAGTCCCATGACAGTTAGGAGAATGGAGCGCCGCCGGTCGAATAACGCTTTTGGAATCAGCAGGAGGCTTTGACCGAAATTTACTTACTTGCCAGGTCTTTTGCAAGACTGGCCTTCATCTTCTGGCCGTCGGTCTTCGTGAAGTACCTCGCGCTGACGGCTCTATCCACGGAATCGTTCACCTTGCTCGCGCGGTCCTTCGCCGACGGGTAGAGGTGCGAAATGCGAGCGGCGTCAAACGGGGCAGTGTGACCCAACTCGCGGCAAGTCCCCGGTCCGGGACTAGTGGTGAGGATGGTTTCGAGCGGCGCGTCCACCCAAGGGTTTCGCACACCCCCAACAGCATTGCCAAATTCATCCATCACGAGTGCGCCGTCTTTGGTCTCAATCCTCGCTGCCTTGGGGGGAACAATCCCTTTCGCGACCCACTCGTCCAAGTTCCTGTAAGCCCCGTGAAAAGCATACATCAGCAACGGCTGGCGACTGAGAGCGATCTCGGGTTCGCACTTTAAGTTGAACGGCCAATCCGGAGTACCTTGGGCGAGTCCAATAAGATTCTGCTCATTGAACGATGGGAGACCAGCGTAGGCGAAAGCGTCAATGTGCGCCGCTCCGGCAATTTCATACAGGCGGTAGCGGCCTTTGGGATCGTCGCTATCGGGTTTGCGGGCCTTCATCGAGTCAGGGACCTCGCCCTGCGCAACCACAGCAATCACCGGCACATCGATGTCCTTTATCTGGCGTCGAGGGTCGGTAGGGGCAATGGGGGTAGCGCACTGATTTATTCGTGCGGGCGCGGGCGGATTGCGAACCAGATAACCATCGTAAACGGGGTTTCCGTTCGCTAGCCGAGACCGATCGTGGAAGGCATTAATATAGGTGGTAATATCGCCGGCCTGCGTAGTCATGAAGATCCGCCTGACGTTGAAACCGGCCATGGGTTGGCCGGACTGGCCGCTCTTGAGGGCCGCGGCCACTTGGCTGTAATAGTCCCATCGCAATCCCTCTTCGATCGGTGATGGGCTACTTTTATTCGCGCCCGGGCATACGGCGGAAGGCGTCGGATTTTGCATGGAGAGCGCTGCGTAACGGGTGGGATTGAACTTTTTCAGGGAATTGATCGCCCCAGGCGTTGTTAGACCCACCCAAGCGTCGCCGTGCTCCAGAAAATAATCACGCCCATAGCCCCACATCATGGGCCAGTCATAACGCCGGGCCGCATTGGTAACTTCGACGATGACTGTTCCGCTAAAACGCGCGGGATCGGCAGGATGCCGGATCAGAATACGGTTGGCGTAGGGGACGTTGGGAGTCTTGATGCTCACCGTGCCGTCCGCGGCCCAATCATAAACGTTGGCGTTACCGCTGAGGATGAATTCCTCCTCTACATATCCAAACTTGGAGAGGTCGCTTGGCTCCAAATTGTTGGCTGCGGCCATGAAGGGGACCGAATCAGCCGCGACGGGAATCGGGCCGCTGGTTTTTGGGACTGAAACGGCTTGCGCCAAAACGAGGGCGCTAAGACCGGTCATTATCACGCCAATCCGCAATGCTTGAGAAGGGGAAAATCTGGACGTCATGGATGTCACCTTTGCGTTTGATCGCGCCGCCGACTCGACCTCGGATTCCTGGCCAAGACGCCGAAGCGCGGATCATTTCTCGCTATCTTCTTTGCCACCGCTTCCATGGTGGATTCGAAATCTTCGTGGCTCGAATCGATGAAAAGCCACTTCCTTAGAATCTCATGCGGCTTCAGCGCGGGGAACTCGGCTTGAATGGAAGCGTGCTGCTGGTAGTCCGTGCAGAGCAAAACGCCATGCCAGTTCCAGCGGCCGGATTTGGTCGGCTCAACCAACAACAGCACCTGACGCTCGAAGAGATACGCGGCCAGCCCGCCGAACATGCTCTTGGTGAAGAAGGTCGGGTGCTCGGCAAACGCTTCGAGAATCCACTCGTGCTGGAACTTCTTCATGTCCTTACTTCAAATGCTTGAGGGACTGCTCATTTTCCGCGCAGATTTCGTCGACCAACTCGGTGTCGACCACAATGCGCTGCTTTAACTGGACCGTCCACGGCTTGGTGTAGGCCTTGGGATCGTCGACCGTGACCTCGATTGCGAGATGCCCATAATCCGGACGCCGGATCCGCTCCCGGATTTTGGCTGCTTGGGTCACCACGCTACCGTTCCAATCGATCCAGGTATCGTCACGCAATCCGATCGTGTCAATGATGAGGGTATCGCCGGACCATCGCCCCGACGAATATCCTTGCCACGAGGGGTTCGGATCGTCGGGCAACGGCCGAGCGTCCGTGAAGATCTGGCGGTAGCCGGCATCCACTTCGTTGAGCACCACCAAGAGACCTGGCTTATGGACGAACTTCAGCAAATGCGGCATCCCGTAGGCGCGAATAAAGTTGTCCGGCAGACACCGGATGTGTGGATCGTCCTTCGCCAGATTGTCGGTGCGCTCTTTGGCGAGTGCCGCAAGCCAAGGCTGATAAGGCAACCCTCCGGGAAGATCGATACCGATATTGCCCATTTGGCGCGAGCCCACGATGGCAGTGGGGTCACCAGGAGTCTGCAGGTCGGGCGAACTTTGCGGATCCCTCGGAGCGGGCAGATCCTTGGGACTCGACAAGCCATGCCCGCGGCGATCAAACGGCTCTCCCGTGGTCCAGATCCCGGAAAAGTCGGGTTTGCCATCTGGCATGCGAGGGGCGGGGGCCGACATGTCCACCTTTCCGTCGGTCTTGCGTGGCACTCCCGCGGTCGGATACTTCAGCCATTGAGCGGCCAACGGAGAGGACGCGGAGACCGTGCTCAGAGTGACGAGAACGGCGGTCACTAGGGTTTTGCGTCGAGAAAAGAACAGGTATGGCATTGCTCGCCTGCCGTTAAGGCCGTTGTATCAGCTCCAGGCGGTTGCCGGCCGGATCGATCGCGATGCCGATGACCATGCCGGTGTTTCCGAACGGACGCGGATCGCCGGCCATTGAGCCGCCGGCGGCCTTGATCGCGGCGACGGTCGCATTCATATCCTTTACGTTGAGGATCACATGGGCGATCGGATCCTTTAGGTCGTCAGAATCGCGATGCATGATCACGATCGGTTCGCTCTTGTTGGCTTTTGCGGCGTCGGCCGTCGCGCCGAAATTCACAAAGACTTCCGGTCCTCCGGGTGCATTGATCCGATTGACCTCCTGCATGCCAAATGCGGCTTGATAGAACTTCGCCAACGCAACGCTGTCCTTCGCGCCCACGCGCACCGAGTTCAGCGTTACTTGAGCAAGTGCGACTTGGGCAAACGCGGCCGTGGCGAGCAGCATGGCAGATACCGCGATCACATTTGAGTAAGGGCTTTTCATTGAGTTCTCCAATGGCATTTCTGATTCATCATAGACTGCTTTGGTGTCAAAGGAACAACTGCCGCGGAAACCGGCTAGAGTATACTAACAGCTTCTGTGAAAACGTTTGCATCTCAACGCGGGCATCTTGTGTCCGCTCTCTTCGTTGCGCTAATCCTGCCTGCGCACTCGCACGCCCAGCGGCAAACCGATCTTGGCCTGCCCGTTCTGCGCAGCTACAGTTCCAAGGACAGCAATGTCCCCGGCCAGGCTTGGGCCATTTTACAGGACCGCCGCGGCGTACTCTTCTTCGGGACCGCAAACGCTGTCATCGAATATGACGGCGCTACCTGGCGCAAACTGCCTGTGCCCTCCAGCGTGGTCCGTTCCTTCGCCATGGATTCCACGGGGAAGATTTGGGTCGGCGCGAACGCAAGCTTCGGCTATTTGGAGCCGGACGCCAAGGGAACGATGCAATACGTCTCGTTGCTCGAGAAGATACCGCCCGAGCATCGCGCCTTCAACGATGTCTGGCAGGTTCTGATCACTCCGCGGGGAAATTTCTTTCGATCCTATGAACGCCTTTTCCGCTGGGATGGGAAAAGCATGCACGTCTGGACCACGAATACGCGTTTTGAGGCGCTCTCGGAAATTCGCGGCCACATCTACACGTCGCAGGGTGGCATTGGTCTCCAGGAGATTGTCGGTGACGAGTTGCGTGAAGCCCCCGGCGGCGGCGCCTATAAGGATTCCACCAAGTTGTTTATGTATCCCTTTGATGACGGGCGAATCCTGGTCTCCGCCCGCGCCGGAATGCTGACACTCTATGACGGCCAGAAGGTAACTCCGTTTCCTACGCAAGCGGATGACTACTTAAAGAAAAACGAACTCTACACCTATACACCACTCCCCGACGGCAGCCTCTGCCTGAATACCCTGCGAGGCGGCGCGGTGATTCTGGAACGCGACGGCCGCATCCGGCGGATCCTGGGCAAGGATGCCGGCCTCCAAAATCAATCCGTCTTGACCGCGTACTCGGATCGCGAAGGAGCCCTATGGCTTGGGCTCGGCCTCGGACTCGCCCGCGTCGAAATCAATTCCCCGATTTCTATCTTTTCGCGGAATGCCGCCCTGGATGTCGCTAGTTATAAGGGTTCACATTACATTGCCGACTCGGCCGGAGGCACTCCCCTCTTCCGCCTTACGCCCGACAGCAAAACCGGCCTGCCGTCTCTCCAGCCCATCCCGACTTCCGCCTCCCAAGCCTTTAACCTGCTTCCGATTCATGGCGCCGGCGGAAAGGTTCCCGATCAGCTACTCGCTGCAACGGGAATCGGCGTCCTGAAAATCGAAGGCGACACTTCTTCTCCGGCGGTTGCCGGACTTCAGGGCCCTACAGAGGGGGCTTATGGATTGCTGCAATCCCGCCAATCCCCCAACCGGGTGTTCGTTGGCCACTTTGGAGGACTTTCCTCCATTCGCTGGGAAGGCGGCAAATGGATTGGTGAGGGCCGGCTTCCCAACTTCGTCGAGGGCATTAGCTCCATGGCCGAAGAACCCGACGGCAGGCTTTGGGCCGCAACTACCGACCGTAAAGTTCTGCGCATTAAAGTGGCCTCCACCGGCATGCGTGATTCTAAAGGAGAGTTTCTGACTGCGAAAGACGGCCTGGTGGATGGCGACATGTTCGTCGCATTCGCAGGAGGAAATATCTTCGTCCTTCCCGAACCTCCCAAGAACTTGCTTCGCTGGGATGGTGCTGCCCGCAAACTTGTCGCCGACAATCGCTTCTTTCTTCCCACCAAGGATCCCCAAGCGCAAGCCGCCCTGATTGCGATGGATAACGGTGACGTTTGGTCGGAGACGGGCTCTTCAAACGATCAGCGTCAGGGTTTATTTCGCCGCAAGCCCGATGGAACCTACGCGCTCGATGAGGAATCCTTTCGCCTGGTGTCCCGATTCAATATCAACCAGGTCCGGTCCGAGCCCGATGGTTATTGGATGGCCGGCGATGCGATTATCCGTTTTGACCCGCGAGTGAAGCTCTCCGGTCAACAGACCTTCACCACCCTGGTGCGCCAGGTCAGCTCCGGGTCCAACGACATCTTGTTCGGCGGCACATCGCCAACCGAAGACTCCACCTTGAGTCTCCCGCACGACCGAAACTCGCTACGGTTTGAATTCGCCGCGCCCACCTATGGCGACGAAGCCGAAACGAACTATCAGTACTTTCTGGTAGGCGCCGACAAGGACTGGTCCGCCTGGGGCAAGGAAAAGGAGGCCAACTACGGCAGCCTCGGTCCCGGTTCCTATCGATTCCGCGTGCGAGCGCGCAACCTGGAAGGCCGCATCGGCGAGGAAGGCGTTTACAGCTTTACCATCCTTCCGCCTTGGTACCGAACCACTCTCGCCTATTCTGTTTACGGCCTGCTTTTCCTGCTATGCGCCGTCGGAGCGCGCCAGCGAGTGGTCAACCACGAGCGTGAGAAAGCACGCCGCGAGACGGAAGCGCTGGAATCTCAGGCCAAGGCTTTGGAAGTTACCGTCGCCGAACGCACGCAGGAGATTCGCACCCAGGCCGCTGAAATCGCCGCGCAGAAGGACAATCTCCAGCAGGCATATGAGACCGTCGAACTGCTGAGCGAGATCGGCAAGGAAATCACCGCGTCGCTGGAGTTGGACACCATCCTCTTCAAGCTCTATGAGCGCGTCAACCAGATCGTAGACGCCAGCGTCTTCGGCGTAGGGCTATACCGGCCGCAGAAGAACGTTATCGAATACAGCCTGGCCATCGAGAACGGCAAACGCTATGCGCCATACACTCGCGACACCAGCGACAAGAATCAGTTCGCGGTGTGGTGTATCGACCATCGCAAACCGGTTCTGATCAACGACGTCGCCACTGAGTCGCAGAAATATGTCCCCGCCTACCGGCACGCCAACCGGGTGCTCGAAGACGGCAGCTCGGCACAGCCGCCCCAATCGATGATCTACCTGCCGCTGATCGCGCAGGACCGTGTGCTGGGCGTGCTCAGCGTCCAGAGCTTCAAGAAAAATGCCTACACCGAGCAGCACCTCAGCCTGCTCGAAAACCTCGCGGCATACACCACCATTGCGCTCGACAACGCCGGCGCCTACCATCTCATCAACGCGCGCGAGCACGAGATCCGGGAACGCGCGGCCGAACTGGCCACCATCAACCGCATCACCCAGGCGCTCACCACGCAGCTGGAAATGGATCGGCTGATCCAATTGGTCGGCGATCAAGTGCGCGATGTTTTTCATGCGCCCATCGCCTACGTTTCGCTCCTCGATCGCTCCACCATGATGCTCCATTTCCCTTACGCCTTCGGAGAGGATGCGGCTTCGCAACCTTTCGGAGAGGGACTTACATCGCAGATCATCCGCAGCGGCCAGCCCCTGCTCATCAACGAGGATCTGGATGGAAGCCGCGCCCGCCTGGGCGTCCAACCGCTCGGCCGCCACGCCGCCTCTTACCTGGGCGTGCCGATTCCGGCCGGCGGGGAAATGATCGGCGTCATCAGCGTACAGACTACGGACCAAGAAGGCCGTTTCACCGAAGCGGATCAGCGCCTGTTGTCGACCATCGCATCCGCGGTGGGCGTGGCCATCCACAACGCCAGACTTTTCGACGAAACGCGGCAGGCCCGAGCCGCCGCCGAAGACGCGGACGCCGCCAAGAGCTCCTTCCTCTCCACCGTCAGCCATGAACTCCGCACACCGCTCACTTCCGTGCTGGGCTTCGCCAAGATCATTCGCCGCCGCTTGGAAGAACGGCTATTCCCGTTGCTTCCGGCCGATGATCGCAAAATTCAGCAAACCAGGCAGCAGGTCATCGACAACCTGAATGTGGTTGTCAGTGAGGGCGAGCGACTTACCAAGCTCATCGATGATGTTCTCGACCTCGCTAAGATCGAAGCCGGCAAGTTCACCTGGAACATGGAATCCCTGTCCGTCCAGGATGTGATCGAGCGCGCTGTCTCGGCCACCGCATCGTTGTTCGACGCCAAGAAGTTGACCCTGGTGCGGAATGTCGAACCCGGCCTGCCCACCGTCACTGGCGATCGTGACCGTCTCATTCAGGTGGTCATCAACCTGATCTCGAACGCGGTCAAATTCACGGATTCGGGTTCGGTCACCTGTTCAGCCAGCCACCGCGACGGGGAACTTGTCGTCAGCGTGACCGACTCCGGCATCGGCATCGCCCCGGCCGATCAGCCCAAAGTTTTCGAGAAGTTCAAACAGGTAGGCGATACTCTCACCGATAAACCGAAAGGCACCGGGCTGGGCTTGCCCATCTGCAAGGAAATCGTCGAGTATCACGGGGGGCGAATCTGGGTGGAAAGCGAGCCCGGCAAAGGCAGCACCTTCTCCTTCACTCTGCCCCTCAAGACCGGCGTTCCGATTTCCCCGCGCGCCATCGATATTGAATCGCTGGTTCGGCAGTTGCGCGAGAACGTCACCAGCAACCACCCGCACCGCGAGTCCATTCTAGTGGTGGATGACGACCCCAATATCCGTTCGCTGCTGCAACAGGAGTTCATCGAAGCAGGCTACGTGGTTCGTCTGGCTGAAAACGGCCGACAAGCGCTCTCGCTCATCCGCGAGGAGGCTCCCGGCCTGGTGATCCTGGACGTGATGATGCCTGAGATGAATGGCTTCGATGTAGCGGCGGTTCTCAAGAACGACCCCCAGACCATGGACATCCCTATCATCATCCTGTCCATTCTGGAGGACAAGGAACGGGGATTCCGTCTAGGAGTGGACCGCTATCTCACCAAGCCCATCGATACGGTATCGCTGTTCCGCGAAGTGGGCACGCTGCTGGACCAGGGCAAGTCCAAAAAGAAAGTAATGGTGGTGGACGAGGACGCCTCCACCATCCGCATCCTGGCCGATGTGCTGGAGACGCGCGGCTACCAGGTGGTGGAATCCAACGGCGCCGAGCTGGTCTCGAAGGCCGTTTCGTCCAAACCCGACATCATCATCTTGAGTTCCCTGCTTTCGAGCAAAGATGTGGTCCGCTCGCTTCGCTTCGAGAAAGGGCTGGAGAACGTTCTCTTTCTCATCTATCAATAAGAAACCCGATGGCCGATATGAAGATCCTAATTGTTGACGACGAACCGCATCTGCGCATGCTGATCCAGCAGGCGCTCGAAGACCTGGAGGACGATGGCGTCGAACTTCTTACCGCCACCAACGGCGAGGAGGCGCTCGATACGATTCGCGACGAGCAACCGAACCTGGTGTTCCTGGACGTGATGATGCCCAAGAAAAACGGCTTCGACGTCTGCCACTCGGTGAAGCACGAGCTTGGCATGGGCCATATCCACATCATCCTGCTCACCGCCAAAGGGCAGGAATTTGATCGTCAACGCGGCCAGGAAGTGGGCGCTGATCTCTACATGACCAAGCCCTTCGATCCGGATGCTCTGCTCGCGAAGGCTCGCAGCGTGTTGGGTCTTTAAGCATCACATGGCTGGCCTTAACCTCAAAACACTGGTTGCTCCCAAAGCTGGCGCTTTCACCGCTCTCACGGCTCTCATGGATGCCATGGGCGGCGATGTCGGTATTGAGGACGCCGGCGGCAAAATGCTCTTGGGCAGTTCCTCCCCGGGGTCTGCGCGCTCGCCCGTGACCTTCGATGGTGCCGATCTCGGTTGGGTCACTGGATCGCCGCTCGCCGCCGCGGCAGTCGCCAGTCTTCTGAACCATCTGGCAGCCCGGGAGTCCGAGCGCCGCGCCCTGGCTGCCGAAGTGTTGCACTTATACCGCGAAGTTCATCTGATTGAGCAGCTCTCCGAACAACTCGCGGCGCTGCTGGACCTGGGCGCGGCCGGCAAGTCGGCCCTGGACCAGGCGCACCGGCTCATCGCCGCCTCACACGGCGGGATACTGGTCATGGAAAATCCGGGAGGCCCGCTTCGCTCCATCGCCTGCTTTGGGGCGTCGCCGCTTCCGGTGGACTCGCCCCTCGCCGCCGCGATTGTTGAACGCGGCATCGCCGAGATCGTGAACGATTGCGGATCCGATCCCCGCGTGCTTGGCTCGGAACCCACCTTGCGCTCGCTGATTTGTGCTCCCTTGCGCGCCAAACAACGTACTGTCGGCGTGATCTCCCTCGCCAACACCAACGGGACTCCTTACACCGCCGCCGATCTCAAACTGCTCAACACCATCGCGCTGCAAACCGCCGCGGCTATCGAAAACTCGCTCCTTTGCTCGGAAATGGTGGACGCGGTTCGCGACCGCGCGCAGTTGTCGGCGATTCAGAAGGAACTCGACACGGCGCGGACCATCCAGCACTCGCTGGTTCCGCGCACCTTCCCGCCCTTCCCCGAACGAACTGACTTCGACATCCACGCTCAAATGACATCGGCCAGGGCCGTGGGCGGCGACTTCTTCGACTTCTTTTTGATCGATAGCGATCATCTCGGCGTGGTCATCGGCGACGTCTCCGGCAAAGGGATCCCAGCGGCACTCTACATGGCGGTTACACGCACACAGATCAAGACCACGGCTCTCGAGGGTAAAGCGCCTGAGGAATGTCTGGCAGAAGTGAATCGCGTTCTGGTTCGCGAGAAAGTCTCGTCGATGTTTGCCACCTGTTTCTACGGCTTGCTAGATACTCGGACCGGCGAGTTCCGCTACTGCAACGCGGGCCATAATCCGCCCTATCTGCTGCGCGCTTCCGGCGACTTGGAAAGTATCGATCTCACGGGCGGCATTCCGCTCGGCCTCTTCGACGGCAGGCCTTACGGTGGCGGAGTGGTGCATCTTGCGCCAGACGACGCACTCTTTCTTTACACTGATGGCGTCTCGGAGGCTACCAACAATGCGCTGGACGATTTCACCGACGAACGGCTTGCGTCCACCCTCCGCGCCGCCGGTTCTTTACCGTGTCGCGACATTCTGGATTGCATTACCCGCGAACTCCTGGCTTTCACCGACGGCGCCCCGCAATCCGACGACATCACGATGCTCTCTCTTCGGATGCACCGTCGCACTGAGCCAGTGAGTTGAACGCCGGACCGCTGCGCCCGGCGCTAACTTAGGTTCATTTGACGCGCGCGCGTTGGGCCGACATGCCGCAACAACGCGGAATTCTTAGTAATCCATGCCCGGGCCACCGTGTCCGTTCGAATTCATCAACTGGCCTGAATTGCCTTCGGGAATCTCGCTGATCATTGCTTCCGTGGTCAGCATCAACGATGCAATGGAAGCGGCATTTTGCAGAGCCGTGCGGGTCACTTTCGTCGGATCGATCACGCCGGCCGCGATCAGGTCCTCGTACACGCCGGTGGCGGCGTTGTAGCCGAAGAGCGGGTTGCTATTTTCGCGGACCTTTTCGACCACAACCGCGCCTTCCAGTCCGGAGTTGAGCACGATCTGTCGTAGAGGTTCTTCACAAGCGCGCGCGATGATGTTCAACCCAATTTGCTCGTCGCCTTCCAGTTTGTGATCCGCCAGCGCTTTGGCCGCGCGAAGCAGAGCCACTCCGCCCCCCGCCACAATGCCTTCATCCACCGCGGCGCGCGTCGCGTGCATGGCGTCTTCCACACGAGCCTTCTTCTCCTTCATTTCGGTCTCGGTGGCCGCGCCCACCTTGATGATGGCCACGCCGCCGGCGAGCTTTGCCAACCGCTCTTGTAATTTCTCGCGGTCGTAATCGGAAGTGGTCTCGTCGATTTGCGAGCGCAACTGCTTAATCCTGCCTTGAATAGCTTTCGATTCGCCCGCGCCATCAATGATTGTGGTGATTTCCTTGTCGACCGTTACGCGCTTGGCTCGGCCGAGATCTTCCAGCTTCACGCCTTCGAGCTTGACACCGGTCTCTTCCACCAGCGACTTGCCCGCCGTCAGAATAGCGATGTCTTCGAGCAGAGACTTGCGGCGATCGCCAAAACCTGGGGCCTTGACAGCGCATACGGCCAGCGTGCCGCGCAGCTTATTCACAACCAGCGTTGCCAGCGCTTCCCCTTCCACCTCTTCAGCGATGATCAACAGCGGATGGCCGGAGCGCGCGATCAGTTCCAGGAGCGGGAACAGGTCCTTCATGCTGCTGATCTTTTTCTCGTGGATCAGAATGTATGGATCATCCAGCACCACATCCATGCGTTCCGGGTCAGTGACGAAGTACGGGGAGAGATAACCGCGGTCGAACTGCATGCCTTCCACCGTAACCAGCTCCGTGACCATGGTCTTGGCCTCTTCCACGGTGATGACACCGTCTTTGCCCACCTTCTTCATGGCCTCGGCAATGATGTGGCCGATGGTCTCGTCGCTGTTGGCCGAAATGGTGCCCACCTGTGCGATCATGTCGCCGGAAACCGGCTTCGACATCTTCTGGACCGCTTCCACGGCGATCACGACCGCTTTATCGATGCCGCGCTTCATCGCCATGGGATTCACGCCGGAAGTTACGGCTTTCACGCCTTCCCGATAGATGATCTGCGCTAGCACCGTGGCGGTGGTGGTGCCGTCGCCGGCTACATCGGAGGTTTTTGAAGCCACCTCACGCACCATTTGCGCGCCCATGTTTTCGAGCGGATCGGCGAGCTCAATCTCCTTAGCTACCGTGACGCCATCTTTGGTGATGGTGGGGCCGCCGAATTTTTTCTCGAGCACAACGTTGCGGCCCTTGGGGCCCAGGGTGACCTTCACCGCGTCAGCCAGTTGATTCACTCCGCGCAGGATCGCCTGCCGCGAATGGTCCGCGTAGATAATTTGTTTTGCCATTGGTTAGCTCGCTTTCTTCGCAGCCACCGGCTGCTTACTCAAAATGCCGAGGATTTCATCCTCACGCATAATCATGCATTCGGTGCCTTCGATCGTGATGTCGCTACCGGAGTATTTCCCGAACAAGATGCGGTCGCCGACCTGGACGTCCAGCGGCACCACCGTGCCGTCTTCCAGGCGCTTGCCCTTTCCGACAGCCATCACTTCGCCTTCCTGGGGTTTTTCTTTCGCGGAATCCGGAATATAGAGGCCGCCGCGCAGGGCGTCTCCTTTTTCTTCGACGCGCTTGATCACGACGCGGTCATATAACGGACGAATTTTCATAAGTTGAGGCCTCCCGGCCCTGATTGTGTTGCAGCAAGCCGCTCGGCGCGAACAATAAATCTGTCGGGCGCCGGACCGACGAAATAGAACGGATAGCAAGTAACGAGCGTCAGGATTTCGCTTTGGCTGGCGTTTAAGACCGCGACGGCGTCGGGACTGACCACTCGCGTGGAGACGACGCGGTAACGAAACTCGCCTGTGAGCGTGGTGACGACAATAATGTCGTTCTCCCGGATATTCCGCAAGGGACGGAAGAATGTATCACGGTGTCCGCTGAGAGCAAAATTGCCAGGGCGCCCGGGCAGAGGGGTTCCAGGAATGTGGCCCACCGCGCGACGCAGAGTTTTCGGGTCGTCCCCTTCCATGAGCATCGCGGAGAGTCCAAGACGAGGAATTTCAAGACGGCCAATCAGGCCTGCGGATCGAACGGCCGCCGGGCCCGGCGCGGCAGGGAACTTTAGCAGACGATCCAGATTGCCGCTCTCACGGTGTTGGAAAATTCCAGTGTCCGCGGCAACAACCCCCCAGTAGCCGAGGAGCACGGCAGCGCTCGCGAACAAAATGCACTGTGTCACGCGTAGAACTGCTCGCATTAAACGGCTCGAATCTGACGATATTCCGGTTCCCACATCGCGTCGCCGATTTGCTGCACGATGTCGCTGAACTTCACGCCCGCCAGACCGTCCTCAACCGCAGCTTCCGCAACGGCCACGGCCACCGTCAAGGACACGATGCGCAGATCGTCGA
>JBKQHJ010000176.1:0-3296 GCA_052148835.1 Bryobacteraceae bacterium | reverse complement strand
CAGCCGCCGAAGGTCGATGAGAAGTGCGACCGGGACGGCACAGCGCTGACGCGGCGCTCAGACGATACTGAGGAAGTTTTCAGGGAGCGGATGCGGACTTACGATTCGCAGACGGCTCCGGTGGTGGAGCATTACCGTGCTCAGGGGCGGTTTGCGGCAGTAGACGGCAGCAAGCCGGTCAGCGCTGTGGCAGCAGAAGTGGAAGCGGCAGTAGCTCGGCTGAGGGGTTCGGGTCGAGACGGGGCAGAGGCCGGGAAAAACCGCAGTTAAGGATAGCGATTGTCGAAAGAAGACGCGATTGAAGTAATGGCAACGGTGCTCGAGACGTTGCCCAATGCGATGTTTAAGGTGAAGCTCGAGAGCAGCGGCGGGCACGAAGTGCTCGCTCACGTCTCCGGGCGCATGAGGAAGAACTTCATCCGCATTCTTCCGGGCGACCGGGTGGCGGTGGAGTTGAGTCCGTACGATTTGAATCGCGGACGGATTGTGTACAGATACAAATAACAGCGTTCAGCGTACAGCGTACAGCGTTCAGAAAGACAAAGGCGCTGCGGACTGAAAGCTGATGCGGGATGGTTGGGAGTCAATGAAGGTTCGGGCGTCGGTTAAGAAGATATGCGATAAGTGCAAGGTCATCCATCGCCGGGGAGTGGTGCGGGTGATCTGCGTGAATTCGAAACACAAGCAGCGGCAGGGGTAAAGGCAGGGCTCCGGGCACCGGGCTCAGAAAAGCTTTATCGAAAGAGTTTAGCTTCCTTGAGCAGGTCGCGGAAGCTGGGGCGAGTTAGCCGAAGGTAAGGCTTGCGAAGAACCCCGAGGTTGTTGCACTCAGGCTCTTACAACTCCGGCACGAGATTCGGCCGGAATAACCGCTTCGGGATTTTTCCCGGGCACCATGAAGGACACCGTATGGCACGTATTGCAGGCGTCGATCTTCCCCGCAACAAGCAGGCAAGGATCGGGCTGACGTACATTTACGGGATCGGCAATCCGCGGGCGCTGAAGATTCTGGGCATCGCGAAAGTCGATCCGTTCAAGAAGATTCAGGATCTGGGCGAGGACGAGGTCAATCGGATTCGCCAGGTGATCGAAGAGCAGGGCGATGTGGAAGGCGATCTCCGCAAGGACACCACCATGCACATCAAGCGGCTGGTGGACATCCAGTCGTATCGGGGGCAGCGGCATCGTCGCGGGCTTCCGGTACGCGGCCAGCGCACCCACACCAATGCCCGCACCCGCAAGGGACCGCGTAAGGGCACAGTGGCCAACAAGAAGAAAGCGAGCGCGAAGACCTAATGGCGGACCAGAAACCGGCAAAGACAGCAACGGGCAAAGCCGCGCGGAACAAGAAGTTCAAGACGCGCGAGCGGAAGAATGTGCCGTTCGGCCTGGTGCACATTCAGGCGTCGTTCAACAATACGATTGTGACGATCACGGACCAGCAGGGCAACACGCTGTCGTGGAAAAGCTCGGGTTCGCTGGGCTTCCGCGGGTCGCGTAAGGGCACGCCGTTCGCGGCGCAGCAGGCGGCGATGAACGCGGCGAATATGGCGCGCGATCACGGCGTCCGCTCGGTGGATGTGCGGGTGAGCGGGCCGGGTTCGGGGCGTGAATCCGCAGTGCGGGCACTGGCGGCGGCGGGGATCGACGTGCGGTCGATTCGGGACGTTACGCCGATTCCGCACAACGGGTGCCGGCCGCCGAAGAGAAGAAGGGTTTAGAAAAGCAGCGTATAGCGGACAGCGTTCAGCGGATAGGGCTTTGAGCCGGGCGTTTTCTAACCGCTAAACGCCACCCGCGGTACGCTGGGTTACACTAATAGTAGATGGACCGGGACGAAGGATTTGATCCGTAAACCGGTCGGCCTCTGAATTAAGGAGAATTGCATTGGCACGTTATACGGGGCCCGTCTGCCGGTTGTGCCGGCGAGAGGGCATGAAGTTGTTCCTGAAGGGCGCGAAGTGTTTCACGGACAAGTGCCCGATCGAGAAGCGCAATTTTGCCCCAGGCCAGCATGGCCGCGATCGCAAGGCGAAGATTGTGGGCTACGGCCTGCAGCTGCGCGAGAAGCAGAAGGCGCGCCGGATTTACTTTACCCTTGAAGGGCAGTTCCGCCAGTACTACGAGAAGGCAGCGCGCACGCCTGGCGTGACCGGCGAGCTGCTGTTGCAGCAACTGGAGCGGCGACTGGACAACGTGACCTTCCGGCTGGGTTTCGCCAGCTCGCGGCGCCAGGCGCGGCAGTTGGTACGCCATGGACACGTGGAAGTGAATGGGCGCAAGGTGAACATCCCATCGTTCCAGGTGGGCGTGGGGGACGAGATCAAGATTCGGCCTAACAGCACCAAGCTAACGCTGGTGGAAGGTGCGCGGGAGTTCGCGAGCCATCAGCCGGCGCCAACGTGGCTGAGCATCGATCCGAACGCCCTGAGCGGCAAGGTGCTGTCGTTGCCGAAGAGGGAAGACATCAACCTGCCGGTGAACGAGCAGCTGATTGTGGAGTTGTACAGCAAGTAAGGCAGCGAACGGCGAGCCAACAGCGAGCGAGAAGCGAGCATAAAGCGAGCCGGGAGCAAGCAGGACGCCGCGAGGCGGAAATCAATCACGGAGTGAAACGGCACAGCCGCTGCAAAATGCATCGCGGCGCTCGCTGTGCGGAGATATCGATATGCTTTGGAGAGGATTTCAAAAACCCAAGCGTCTGGCAGTGGACACGGAGACGCTCACCGAGAAATACGGCAAATTCAGCGCGCAGCCGTTCGAGCGCGGATTCGGCACAACGGTTGGCAACGCTTTGCGGCGGACGCTGCTGTCCTCGATTGAAGGCGCTGCGGTCACTGCGGTTCGTATCGAGGGAGTTCTGCACGAATTCCAGTCGATCGCGGGCGTGGTGGAAGATGCGACCGACATTCTGCTGAACCTGAAGCAGATTCCGTTCAAGCTGAATGGAGACGGGCCGAAAGCCCTTTATCTGAATGCCGAACAGCCGGGAGTGGTGACCGCCGGGATGATCGAAGCCGACGGGGACGTGGAAATTCTCGACAAGGATGTCTATATCGCCACCGTCAGCGAAGGCGGGCGGCTGAGCATGGAGATGCGGCTGAAGCGCGGCCGCGGGTATGTCTCCGCCGACAAGAACTTCGATTCCGATCTGGGCATCGGCTTCATTCCCGTGGACTCGGTGCACTCGCCGGTGCGCAAGGTGAACTTCACGGTGGATGCGGCGCGTCTGGGACAAATCACGGACTATGACAAGCTGACGCTAGAAGTGTGGACCAACGGCGCAGTGATGCCCG
>JBKQHJ010000175.1:0-35833 GCA_052148835.1 Bryobacteraceae bacterium | reverse complement strand
CTTGCTGCACGGGTACCGAGTTTTCCGCAATTGTCATACATCCTCGCTGCCGTAGCCTCACTCGCAGTTCAAAGAATCCACCATTGTCGCAACGACCTACTTAGAGGCTTCTGGCTGTATGGTCGCCCTTGGTGACTTGTGCCACTCGCGGTCCGGGAACGGCGTTCGAAGGAGCTTGTCCAGATTAAGACCGGGAAGTCGGGCAGCGGTCACGCGACGAAAGACGACTGACCATGATCCTTGCCAAACGTGTCGAGATGAGTCTCGACATGGCACGCATGAGCCCGTGCGCCACAGACACGAGTGTTCGCGCCCGTGTTGCATCCCTTGGACCCACGCTAATATACTGGACAGTTGCATTTCCGCATATTTCAAGAACAGGAGCCCTCATGAAGATCCTCCGCTCCAGCGCAAGGGTTGCATTGCTGTGCGCCGGCATCGTTGGCCTGATCAACGCCCAAACCAAGTATGTCAGCCCGCCCGGTTACATCTCGGGGACCGTCCAAGGTGAAAAGGGCCCCGAGGCCGGGGTGTGGGTGATCGCCGAGACCAAAGATCTGCCCACCAATTTCATCAAGATTGTGGTTACCGACGACCGCGGCCGGTTCGTGCTGCCCGAGCTGCCCACGGCGAATTACAAAGTCTGGGTGCGCGGGTATGGCATCGTCGATTCGTCGCCCATCGAGGAGAAACCCGGCGCCACCAACGTAGCCTTAAAGGTGACCTCCGCGAAGACTCCGCAAGAGGCGGCCAAGGTTTATCCGGGCAATTACTGGCTCTCGTTGCTGCAGCCGCCGGACAAGAGCTTGTTCCCAGGCACGGGACCTCAAGGCAACGGCGTCGGAACGGGCATGCTGACCCAGAATCATTGGATCAACTCGCTCAAGTCGGACTGCAATTTCTGCCATCAGCTTGGCAACCAATTGACGCGCACCGTGGACGACGTGATGAAGGCGAAGCCGGAGTTCACCACCCACGAGCAGGCCTGGGAATGGCGGCTCGGCTTGGGTGTTCGCGGCACCAACATGTATTCAGTGCTGATCAATCAGGGCAAAGAGCCGTCGCTCAAGGCATTTTCCAGCTGGACCGAACGCATTGCCGCGGGTGAAGTGCCGCCTGCGCCGCCCCGGCCGGCCGGGATTGAGCGCAACATCGTGGCCACTCTCTGGGACGTGGGCGACGACCACTCGTTCATGCACGATCAAATCTCCACCGATAAGCAGGACCCCACCGTCAACGGGGGCGGCCGCAACTATGCGGTGAACGCCGGTCACGGTCAACTGGTGATTTTGGACACGGCCGAGAACAGCACATTCACGCTGGACATTCCCACGCGGGAACCCCGGGATAAAGTCCCCTCGCGATTCCCGGCGCCCAATCGCCCGTCGAATTTCTGGGGCATGGAACATCTGTGGGCCAACCCTCCTTATGATCCCGCCGATCCGCACAATCCCATGATCGACAGCAAGGGCCGCGTTTGGATGACATCGAAGATCCGCGGCAATCAGGATCCGGCCTGGTGCAGCGATCCGGGCAACAAATACGCCGCCTGGTTCCCACTCCGCAATAGCGGGCGGCAAGCCTCGTTCTTCGACCCGAAAACGCGTGAGTTCACGTTGATCGATACGTGTTTTTCCACGCACCATCTGCAATTCGACAACGATCCGGACGAGACTCTCTATTTCAACGAGCTGACCGGGCCCATCTTCGGCTGGATCGACACCAAGGTGTACGACCAGACCCACGACGAACAGAAGGCCGCGGGATGGTGCGGCCAGGTGCTCGACACCAACGGCGATGGCAAGATCACCAAACCATGGAATATTATGCGGCCGAGCCGCGGCGGCGAGGTATCGATACTGTACACCAGCGATACCGCGTCCGGACCCGGCGGGCGCCCCAGCGCGACTGCGACGAACGTCCCGTTCGATCCCAAGCTGGATACTCTCGTCAGTTTTAGCATGTATTCTGTAATTCCAAGCCCGGTGGACGATTCCGTGTGGGGTATCTCCGAGATCTATCCGGGTTACCTGGTGCGGCTGCAGCGTGGCAACAATCCTCCCGAGTCATGCAAAGCTCAGCTCTTCAAAGTCCCGGCACCGGGCTTCGATCCGCGCGGCGTGGACATCGACAGCCACGGTGTAGTGTGGACGGCCCTGGCCGCTTCCAGCGACTTGGCTAGCTTCGACGTTCGCAAGTGCAAGGACTTAAATGGACCGGCGAAAGTAGATGGCAGCCAGTGCCGCGAAGGCTGGACGCTGTATCAAACCACCGGCCCCAAGCTAAAAGGCACCGACGTTCCGGCCGATTTCCACTACTACAACTGGGTGGACCAACACAACGTAATAGGATTGGGAGCTGATACGCCCTTCGCCACCGGATCGAACTCCGATGCGTTGATTGCGCTCAACCCGCAGACCAAAAAGTGGACTTACTTCCGTATTCCCTATCCGCTCGGTTTTTACTCCCGCGGCATGGACGCCCGCATCGACGATCCGAACGCCGGTTGGAAGGGCCGGGCGCTTTACTCCAACTACGGCACGCATTTCGTCTGGCACATCGAAGGCGGCAAGGGCACCAAGGGCAAGATCGTAAAATTCCAGGTGCGGCCCGATCCGCTGGCTCATTAGCAAACGAGTCGGCGAAAAATTAATTTCCGGACGCGACTTTTCGAGCCGCCTCAACGCCGCACACCGGCAGCGACGGATCGTTAATCAATCCGATTTGTTTGAGTACCGAGGCCTGGTCCCAGTAGATGTGTTCGTGCGCGAGTTTACCATCCCGGAAGCGCACAATCGCGACTAACGCGACCTCCACTCGTCGATGCGTGGGAGAGACGCCCGGCAGCATCCACGGCATCTCCTGAGTGTGGGTGAACGAGAAGATCATCTCATCCACCAGTTGGTCCTCACCCACGGTACGTGAAATCGGCGTGAGCGTGGTATCGGGCGGCATGCACGGGATAAACTCGCGCGCATAAAACTCGCGCAGAGCGGCTTTGCCGATTCCTCCGGTCATCACCGGAATATGATTCACGTAAGCGTCGTCGACCATCGTGGCGAGAGTGGCTTCCGTATCACGAGTTGAAAATTCGTGATTGGTGTGTTCTTCCCACAGTTTGGATAAATCTAGGTTCGGCATGACATCGGACTAATCGTCCTAATCGGCGGCCGCCTTTAAAAAAGTGCCTTGTTCGAGCTCGGTGAACGCCTGGCGCAACTGATCCTGCGTGTTCATCACGATCGGCCCGTACCACGCCACCGGCTCTTCCAGCGGCTGCCCGGACACCAGCAGGAAGCGGATGCCTTCTTCGCCCGCCTGCACCGTGAGTTCATCGCCCTGATCGAACAACACCAGCGACCGATTGTCGGCGTCGGTGGGAGGCGCTGTGTCGAGCCAGCCTACTCCCTCGGTGGGCACCGCCAGCGGCCCCGACGCATTGCCGAACTTTCCGTCGCCCGCGAAAACATAGGCGAAGGCGTGCCGCGTGGTCTCGACGGGCAGCACCTTGCGCTTTCCGGGAGGCACCGACACGTCCAAGTACATGGGATCGGCCGCGATTCCATCCACCGGTCCGCGCTTGCCCCAAAAGCTTCCGCACACGATGCGCACTCCGGTGCCGTCGTCATCGGTGATCAGCGGAATCTCGGCGGCTTTCACTTCCTGATATCGCGGCGGGGTCATTTTGAGCGACGACGGAAGGTTAGCCCACAATTGAAAGCCATGCATGCGGCCGCTCTGATCGCCCTTCGGCATCTCTTGATGAATGATGCCGCGCCCGGCCGTCATCCATTGCACGTCGCCCGCCGCGATGGTGCCCTGGTTTCCCATGCTGTCGCCGTGGTCCACCGTGCCGGCGAGCACGTAGGTGATGGTCTCAATGCCGCGGTGCGGATGCCAGGGAAAGCCGGCGAGATAATCGTCGGGAACGTCGTTGCGGAAATCGTCGAGAAGAAGAAACGGATCGAAGTCGGTTGTGTTGCCGAAACCAAACGCGCGCCGCAGATGGACGCCGGCGCCTTCGAGCGTAGGCTTGGATTTGATGAGCCGTTTCACGGGTCGAATAGACAAGATGTTTACTCCTTCCAGAGGGTAGCATTCAGAAAAAAGAATTCAGAATTCAGAATTCAGAATTCGGCTCGGTTGAACTAGACGGTGATCACTACTTTGCCTACCTGTTGATTGGATTCCAGGTATCGATAAGCATCGGCGGATTGAGCGAGCGGAAATGTTTTTGCGATTTTGGGATGAAATCGGCCGTCGGCCAGGCGATCGAAGACATACTGTTTGGCGGTTTTCAGTAGCGGCGGATCGCGGCGGATTTCGTTCAGTGAGTAGCCCCGAATAGTAAGGCCTTTGCTCAGCGCTGGTCTTAGCGGGAACGGTGTCGGCTGCATGGAAAGCCATCCATAAAGGAAGATGGTCCCGTGGTAGGCCGCTGCCTCCCCCAGTTTTTCGAAAGTCGGCCCTCCGACGGGATCGAAGACCAGGCGCGCGCCTTGGCCGGCGGTGATCTCCTGGACCTTCGCAACAATGTCTTCTTCTTCGGTGGCGATGACATGCTTGGCGCCGAGTTCCAGAAGTTCGGCGCGCTTGTTCGATTTTCGGGTGGCGGCGATCGGCGTGGCGCCCTCGGCGTTCACGATCTGGATGGCGGCGAGACCCACGCTGCTGGAGGCTGCGGTGATCAGGACAAAATCGCCGCGCTTTAATCCGCCGTAGGTAACGAGCGCGCCATACGCAGTCAGGTACTGCATCCAGATGGCGGCGGCCTCAGTAGGAGAGAGTTTGGCTGGATATTCACCAAGCAAGCTTGCGGGCACGATGGCTTCTTCTCCCAACACGCCGTTCCTGCTCATCGAGACGCCGGGAACGGTAGCCACTTGCTTGCCCACCCAACTGTTATCGACGCCTGGGCCGACGGATTCCACCACTCCGGCTGCTTCCAGGCCGATTTGCGACGGCAGCTCGGGCGGCCCCATGTAGAGTCCGCGCATGAACAAGGCCTCAGCCCGATTCAAGCCGACTGCTTGTACGCGCAACTTGACTTCGCCTTCGCCGGGCTCACGGGAGGGCAGCTCTTCTAGCTTGAGATTCTCGGGGCCACCGAGACCATGGAAGCGAACGATCTTGGGCATGTAAATTACCGCGCGTTCGCCTTGCAAGTAAAGTTGCCCGCGTCGGTGGTGAGGCCGCTTCCTTTATATACGGCTACCTGCGGATACGGGCATAGCGGGCGAGTCATATCGATCTGGCCGTTGGATACGTGCGTGGCAACGATTTCGCTGGGAGCCTTGCCATCTTCGCGCCAGCGCTCGATGATCGCCATTTTGTTGAACTGGTCCGTGCCCTGGCCGCCAGCGCAATGCTGCATTCCGGGAATCATGAACAGGCGAAGCCAATCGCTTTGATCGGGACCCATGGTCTTGAGCACGGCGCTGTAGAAGTTGACGGTGTTGCCGGGAGGGATGGCTTGATCGGCCCAGCCGTGATAGAGGAGCAGCTTGCCGCCATGAGCTTTGAAGGCCGATAGATCGGTAGTATGGGCGTCGATGCCGGACTTGTCGGCGAGCGCGACGTCGGCATCGAGATCGAACTTATGAAAATCGTAATCGGCATCCTGATGGCCGAGGATGCGGATGCTGTCCCAACCTCCGCCGGGCTGCGTGGGGGTGCTTTTCAGAGCGGCATATTGCAGCTCGCCACCGGGCTGGAAGCCGGTCCAGATGATGTTGCCCTTCTTGTCCTTGACGTCGGCGAACACGATCTTCACCTGTTGGACTTGGGCGGGGGTGAGGCAGCCGTCGGATTCCTCGCCTTTACAGAGCAGGGAGGCGGGATCGAAGTGGCATTTAGAGGGGTCGCCAATCAAGCCGTCCTTGACGCCATCGAGGGCATCGCATTTGGCGAGAATCGCTTTGTGCAGCGCCTCGACGTTGGCCTGGGATAGCGCGCCGCCCGGGTTCTTCATCGACTCGATGGATCGCTCGACGCCCGCGGCGTGGAGATGGATGTGGGGATTGGCGGGCGCTCCGGCCAGGACGCCGTCAAAATCGTCGGGGAACTTGGTCACTTCGACCAAAGCCTGCCGGCCGCCGGTGGAGCAGCCATTCCAATAAGAATACTTCGAGTTTTCACCATAGTAGGCCTTGATGAGAGCTTTGGACTGAACGACGGTGTCGTGCACGGCGCGCCAGCCGAAGTCGGTGATTTTTTCCGGATGGCCGAGGGCGAACATCCCGTTGCCGCCTTCATGGCCGGTGTCGGTGGAAGCGCTAGCGTATCCATCGCGCACGGCGGCGCCCATTTGCGGGAAGCTGATGATGCCGGCCCAGCCGCCGTTGCCGACCATTTCGAATTTGCCGTTCCAATTCTCGACGGGGAGCCAGAGTTCCATTTTGATGTCGGAATCCGAGGAGGGCCGCAAGGTGGCTGCGACGCGGCAATGGGCGGGGAGCATCTGGGGCGGAATGGGGGGACGAGCACCTGGTTGTCCCGCGGGGTTTGGCGCGGGATTAGGCGTCGGATTATTGAGGGCGGCGGGACCGCCGGCGCCAAGTCCAGCGCGGGGCGGGGCGGTATAGGGTCCAGCGGCGACGGTTTCGACGGCGGTGAACTCGACGCCGGGGATGGAGAGCGATCTCAGATTTTCGCAGGGAGTTTGCGCAAAAGCGAGGGTGGCGCCGCCGGATAGAGCGGCTACTTGGATCAGGAACGTCGAGGTTCTCATGGAGGACTCCTTCATTCGAGGGTATACCAACGGCGAGGCCGTTGGCCCCGCCGAAATTGGGGGGTTAGGGATTGGGAATTGCGGTAAGCCAGATTCAGCTAGACGGCCTCTCCTTTAGCCGCTGGCCCGGGCAGCAGAAAAGTTTTCGGAAGGGATCCTCGGGCGCAGAGCTTGCACGAGCCAAAGTCTTTGTACCAGTCGCCGTCCGGCACTTCGGGCGAAGATTCAATCCAGAGACGAAGTTTGATTCAGGTCCGCGATGCTGATCTTGCGGTCGCGCATGCGCGTGATGAGATGCTGACGAACACCAGCCGGTAGCTGGTCCCAGCTCGTAATTTTCGGCACTCACCCGCCAAAAACCATCCGGCCCATCTGGTCACCCAGGCTCTTGACTTCTTCCGGATCGATGGCGCTACGGAAGCGTTCGGCCAAATCGAAGAACTCCTTCTGCTTGCGCTTCTCAGCTTCCATTCCGTTCTCGATCAGCTCGACGAGCATACGGTTGGCACTGAGCCTGCGGGACTTCGCCAGGGTGCGAGCCTGCGCGGCTACGTTGGCTGGTAAGCTCACGCTCAGCCGCACTGTTTTACTGGCAGGCTTCATTCCACCATTATGCACCAGAATGGTGCTATTTAAAAAGAGCCGGTTGATGGTTCTGCACCGGCGAGCGTCAAAATAGGAGAAACGCGGATGTTTTGTCCCAACTTTGTCGACCATCTGGTTTTCCGTGTAGCGGAGATGGACAGGACGGAGCGGTTTTATAGCGCTCTTTTAGGGGAACCTCTGAAGGAAGAGGATTACATCATGTATATGGCGGGCGATACCCGGTTGTTTTTTACATGTTCCGCGGAATCCCGGCAGGGCACGTTTCACAAAGAAAACGTCGGCCTGAATCACATGGCTTGGAGTGCGCACCTTAATGGAGCTGGAAAGCATTGGTGCACAGCTGGATGGCGCCGGAATGTTTCATAGTGGGATCAAGGTGTGGCAAGATGGCGTGACCAAGTACATCTGGCTGGACGATCCCGACGGTATGCGAGTGGAATTCTGGTTGCGTTTGAATGAATAGTTCGGCAAGCAACGACCGCAAGAAAGATCAAGCAAACGCCAGCCAGCCTGGGTTAGATTCAGAGGGACGTGCTGAAGCAAGTCCAGAAGGTTGTAGCGTACGCCGCGGGTCATCTTGACGAGGATGTGTCGCTCGAGGCGCTGGCCGGTCAGGCGGGGCTGTCGGCGTTTCATCTGCACCGCGTCTTTTCCGCCGTAGCGGGAGAAACGCCCAAGCAATTTACGTTGCGGTTGCGGCTGGGCCGCGCGTCGGCGATGCTGCTGACCAGCGGGGATTCGGTGCTGGATATCGCACTATCGTGCGGCTTCCAGAGCCACGAGGCGTTCTCGCGGGCATTTCGAAGGCGATTCGGGATCACACCCAGCGCGTATCGCGCGCGCGGGTTCGCGGGCGGAATCGAGGCGACGGACGCGGTAGAGCACGCGGCGATTGTCGACAGTGTGGGGCCGTGCATCGGGTTGGTTCACACGCAGCAAAATTGGAGACCACGGAAGAACGACATGGCGTATTCAATTACAAAGAAAGAAATCGCGCCGCAGCCGGCCATCGTGGTGAGGCGGCGAATCAAGCCGTCCGAAGTTGCGGCAACGCTGGCCGAGGCGCTGGGGCATGTGTTCACGCACGCGCAACAGAAGGGCATCGCGCTGGCCGGCCCGCCCTTCACGCGCTATGTGGAATGGGGACCGGGATTGTGGACCATTGAGGCTGGGATGCCGGTGACGGCCAGGATCGCGGAAGTCCGGACGGATACCGATGTGCGGCCAGACGCGCTGGTGGGTGGGTTCGTCGTCACCACCACGCATGCCGGCTCGTACGATCGGCTCAACGAAGCACACGCCGCGGTGCAGCAATGGATTGAAGCCGAAGGGCTGAAGGCCGCCGGGGCGCCCTGGGAATCGTATGTCACTGACCCGGCCGATTATCCCGATCCGAAGGACTGGAAGACGGAAATCTTCTGGCCGATCGCGATCCCCCCGGAGGCCACCAAAAAGACCGCCCGCGTGGAGATGGCGACGAAGCCGGTGGTCCTGCAAATTCCCGGCATGGAGGCGGTCACGGTGGAGCGCGACGTCCCGTATGCACAGGCCAACGCCGCGCTCACGATGGATATTTATCGTCCACCCGATTCTAGTGTGTCCACGCGTTTGCCCGCCGTTGTGTTCGTCATGGGGTATTCCGATTTGGGCTCGGAGATTATGCTCGGTTGCAAATTGAAAGAGATGGAGGCCTACATTTCGTGGGCGAAATTGGTGGCGGCGTCGGGCATGATCGGCATTACTTATGAATCACGATCCGATGGGGGATTTGGTCGCGCTGTTCCGGTATATTCGCGAGAACTCCCGGATATTGGGAATCGACGAGCAGCGAATTGGCGTGTGGTCGGGCTCCGGCAATGTTCCCAGGGCGCTGGGGCTGCTGATGGAGGACCGACACGTCAAATGCGCGGCGCTTTGCTATGGTTGCACGCTCGATCTGGACGGTTCGACAGGCGTTGCCGAAGCGGCCAAGACGTGGAAATTCGCCAATCCGACGGCCGGGAAATCGGTTAGCGACCTGCCGGCGAACGTGCCGTTGTTCATCGCGAGGGCGGGCCGCGACAGGCCACAGATGAACGAGGGGATTGACCGGTTTATTTCGCATGCCTTAGCCGCCAATTTGCCGATTACATTGGTGAATCATCCTACCGGCCCGCACGCCTTCGACATCTTGGACGATTCGGAAACCTCGCGCGAGATTATTCGTCAGATTCTGGAGTTTCTGCGCCATTTTACGCAGGGGTAAAGCGCGATGGGTCGCGGGTCAACGTCGTAAGGGATTGAAATTACAGAGCGCAGCCAGTGGATCGATGATTGCCTCGTAGTGCAGCGGAGGCGGACGACAATGGCTGACATCAACTTGATACCCGCTGTAGTGGTTTGGATCATTCTGGCAATCGCAACCCTGGGCTTGGCGCTGTATCGGAAGTTGATCTCCGCCGGCGAAGAGGACCTGATCCATCTGGGCCCCGGAGAAGAGCGCCAAATTCCCCGGCAGGTGGCGCTGGAGACAAAGCTCAAGGCCATCGATCGCTGGGGCAAAATCCTGACAGTGATTACGGTAGCGATCGGTCTGGCGATGGCCGCGGTGTATTTGTACCAGCAGTTCTTGATTCACAAATAGCTTGGCGGGGGATTCCAGGACGACAGACTCTAATGACTGGGCTCTAACGACTGGGCTCTAATGAAGAGATGCGCGTTCTTCTCTTCGGCGCCACGGGGATGGTGGGCCAGGGTGCTCTGCGCGAATGCCTGCTGGATGCGGATGTCGAGAGCGTAGTAGCCGTCGGGCGCAGCGGCACCGGCCAGCATGACTTGAAACTGCGCGAACTATTGCACGACGATTTCCTCGATTTTTCGCGCGTCGAGGACCAGCTTTCCGGGTTCGACGCGTGTTTCTTCTGCCTGGGCGTTTCTTCGAGTGGAATGAGCGAGGAGCGCTACCAGCGCATCACATACGGTTTCACCATCGCCGCGGCGCAAACCCTGGCGAGAGTCAATCCGAAGATGACGTTCATCTATGTATCCGGGGCGGGCGCCGATAGTTCCGAGCGCGGTGGTTCTATGTGGGCGCGCGTCAGGGGCAAAACGGAGAACGAGCTGCTACGGATGCAGTTCCACGGCGTCTACGTGTTTCGCCCCGGACTGATTGTGCCATTGCACGGCATACAATCGAGGACCAAACTCTATCGCGTCTTTTATACGATCCTGCGGCCGTTATTGCCATTGCTAGAGGCGCGCTTTCCAAAATACGTGACCACGACCGAGCAGATCGGCCGAGCAATGCTACAGGCCGCTCGAAACGAATGGCCGAAGCGGGTGCTCGAGACAGCGGACATTAATGCATGCGCTAACTCCTATCCCTTGCAAGCGTCGTAGCGTGGTGATATTGTTGTTTCCCGACGTGCATCGATAAAGTTGGTGGGAGAGTTCCGTGCGTAAATATCTAACATTGTTGGCCGGTGTAGCCGTGGTTTTTGGGGCGGGATTCTGGGCGGGGACCAGGCTCTCGCCCGTTCAGGCCAAGGAAAAACCGGGCACCGGTTTCGCCGCGATGCCAGGCGAAATGGGCGTTCAAGATATTTTTGGGCCCTACGAGGTGGACAAGGGCTGGCCGAAGAACATCGACACCTTGCCGGGAAATGAGAAATGGACTTGGGGCGCGGGGCAAAGCATCTATGCTGAAAACCCGAACCGCGTTTTTCTCCTATTCCGCGGAGAGCTGCCAAACATCCCCCGGCCCCAGACCAAGTTGATTCCGGAGTTCGGCCCCAGCTTGTCATTTCCGATCGGCCGTCTGCCGTGGCGTGACGCGACGGTCGCCGCGCTGCCGGGAGCAGGAGGCAGCGGCCAGGATCCGGACGACGGACCGAAGCTGTGGCGAGGCACCGTGGGTGTGGACGCCAAGTGGGAACATTGCCTGACAGTTGTGGACGCCAGCGGCAACATCATCGAACAGTGGACCCAGTGGGACAAGATCTTCAAGCGCCCGCACTTTATCGCTATCAATCCGTACGATCCCGAGAAGCACGTCTGGGTTGTAGACGATCACATGCACGCCATCTACAAATTCACCCACGATGGCAAGACACTGGTTCAGACCATCGGCACACCGACGGTGAAGGGCGCTGACGGGACGCATTTCAATCGCCCGACGTTCCTCAACTGGCTGCCGGACAGCACGCTGTTCGTCTCCGATGGCTACAACGGGACACGCGTTGCGAAATTCGACAAGGACGGAAAGTTTCTGCTCGACTGGGGCATGAAGGGCACGCCTCCGAATGAAAAGCGGCCCTACTACATGAACAACGTCCACGGCATGGCGCTGGACCCGCAAACGCGGCACGTCTTTGTGAACGACCGCGCCAATCATCGCATCCAGGTCTTCGATGAAAATGGAAAATTCCTCTACGACTTCAGCATGGGGCAGGAGCCGTCGGACATCCACCTGATCTACATCGGGGCCGACCGAAGCTTGTGGGCCTTCGATCGCGGAACGTCTAAGATGCTCAAGTATGATTTGGAGGGACACTTCCTCTATTCTTTCGGCACTTGGGGCGATTTCCCAGGCGGCTTTTGGGGCGTTCACGGTTTTAGCGTGGATCAGGAAGGCAATTTTTACGTCGCGGAAGTGGATAACGGACGGGTACAGAAATTCAAGCCCAGGCCAGGTGTGAATCAGGCGCTCTTGGTAAGCAAGCCGGTCTACTCCGCTTGGAAATAACGCTTGGCGTGGTGCTGAGTTAGTAAGTCGCGGTCTGGCCGGCATTGTTTGACGCGCTGCGCATTTGGCGCGGAGCGACAACGGTTCGTACGTTCTAATCGCGAACCTGAAAATTAGCTGAAAATTTCTGTAAGTCGAGGAAGTGTATTGACATTTATCTTAGTCAGTGATATACCCACTTAGACGTATTGTGGGGTAAGTGTTTCTGAGCACGACTTAGGGGAGGGTCTCCATGTTGAGTTGCCGAACGCGCGCTAGGCTTGATCGAGTTAGAAGCAGTAAGTTCTGTGTCCCTGGCGCCTGTGTGTTGTTGATTCTCGCGTCGGTTCTACTGTTTTCCCAAGGCAGCGAAGGACGCATCTCGGGGACCGTCACCGACCAGAGCGGCGCAGCGATTGCGGGAGCCAAGGTAATCGTCACCGACGAGCAGCGAAATGTTCCGCGCACTCTGACCACGGACTCTAGCGGCTCATACTCGGCCCCCAATCTGCTCCCCAGCACCTACGACGTGCATGTCGAATTTCAGGGCTTCAAGAGCTCCGACCGCAGGGATCTTGTCCTGGATGTCGCCCAGGACCTTCGCGTGGACGTTTCGCTTCAGACCGGCGAGCAATCCGAAACGGTAGTGGTCACGGCTGAAGCCGCGGCCCTGAACACCACCAACGCCGAACTCGGCGGAACGCTCGAGAACAAAGTCATCAACGACCTGCCACTCAATGGACGAAACTTCGAAAACCTTCTGGACCTACGTCCGGGCGTGGTGAAGTATCCGGGCAATGCCGGCTGGACGCAGGCTACCAACGGTCTTCGCCCCCACGACAACTTCTTCATGGTAGACGGAATCGATGCCAACGATCCGTGGATGGCGCAGAGCATGATGAATGCGGTAATGGCGGCTGGGGACGCGGGCACCATGCTGCCCATTGATGCCATTAACGAGTTCCAGACACAGCAGAACCCGCGCGCGGAATATGGCTGGAAACCCGGGGCAGTGGTAAACGTCGGAGTCAAGTCCGGCAGCAACGAGTTCCACGGAACAGCATACGCCTACGGGCGCACGTCGTCATGGGATGCCAATAACTTCTTCAGCAACGAAGTCGGGCAGCCTCTTCCTCCGCTGGCCCTCGAACAATACGGCGCGAGCATAGGCGGACCCATCATCAGGGACAGACTGTTCTTTTTTGGCAATTTCGAGTCGCAGCAATATAACGTCGGCAGCCCGTTTGTCCACTCTGTCCCGTTCACAGCGCCGGGCTCTGGAACTGCAACGAACAGCCTGGTCGGGGCTTGCCAGAGCGCATTGGCGGGTGGCAACCTCAGCGCGCTCAGTGCGCAACTGGCCGGCTTGAGCAGCACCTGTGCACCGCTTTCGAACTATCCCGGATTGTTCCCGAGCAGCTCCACCGGAACCTACGCCACGGCGCTAGGTAGCTCGAACTCGATTTTCTCGGGAGTTGGCAGGCTGGATTACCGCATCAACGATAAGAACACGCTGAACGGGCTATTTTTCATGAGCCCGGGGAGCGGTACTTTCGTTGACGACGCCATTCATGAAATAGCCCCGGAGTGGGTGACCACGCAATACGCACGATCGCAAGTCATATCGGGAAATTGGGTCTATGTCGCAACTCCCACCGTGGTAAATTCTTTGCGGATCGGTATATCCCGCTATCATCAAATCTTCGGGACGCCCGATGTTGGAGAGAACCCGGCGGACTATTCGTACAACGGCTCCACTTACCATTTCTACACCGGGCAAACCGATCCTACTTTCGGGGGCTTTCCTCGCATTCAAATCAACGGGTTTCCGAGTTTTCAGCTGGGTGGCCCTGTCAGCTGGCCGAAAACGGTTGGGCCGGACAGCGTTTACCAATTCAACGATGGCATTTCCATGCAAAGGGGCAAACACGCCATCAAGTTCGGCGGCGAGGTTCTGTTGAATCGGAGCGACGACAACGTCACCAGCAACAACAAAGGCCCCGTGGCATTCAGGAGTCTCGACGACTTCTTCACCGGGACCCTCAAGAGCGCCCACATTACCAGTGGCGACACTGCTCGAAGCTTGAGCGATGAGGGTTATGCCTTATTCATTCAGGACGATTGGCGCCTCACGTCGAGGATCACAGTGAATCTGGGGTTGCGCTATGAATTAACCACCGTAGTGCAGGCGAACCAGGATCTGATCGGCAACTTCCTTCCTGGGCAAGGGATATTCCAGGCGGGATCCACGCAGCTTCCCAATGTGATGAATGGGGATCATAAAGACTTCGCGCCTCGTGTCGGCTTCGCGTGGGACATGTTCGGAAACGGCAGGACCGTGCTCCGTGGAGGCGCTGGCGTGTATTATTCGCAGGCCAGCTTCGACGCGTTCATGGCCGTGGCCAATCTTTACGGCCTGCGTACCATTCCGACCGGCGTGCCGCTTTATACCAATGGGAATTCCACGCCAACCACGGCCGGCGGAAAAATCAATGTTGCTTCTATCACCTACTCTGGCTCATCGCTGGGCTCCGCCACCACTCCGGGAAGCATCGCGTACGGATGGGCGAACAACAGTTCGACGACGCCGCTCTACTCCCTCAACTCGGCTTGCGGCGATGGCACCGTCACACTATCCACTGGATTTACTCCCCAGCCGTGTTCGATTCTCGGGGTTGATCCAAATCTCAAGACCCCCTACGTAGCCACCTTCAACCTGGGTATTCAACACGCACTCACCAGGAGCCTGTCGCTCGAAGCCACTTATGTCGGCAACGACGCGCAGCGGTTATTCGGAGTTACAGACCTGAATCAGCCGCAACAGGTTGGAGGCTTTAGCGCCGGGTGGGGAAATCCGGCCAATCCCAACAGCCCCGCTGGGCAATGCCTGGCGAGCGCTTCCTCCGGTTACAACAACTGCGCCCCGAACGGTGCCGCCGAAGTTGCGGCGCAGCCCTACAATAGTAAGTTTCCATATCTGAACTTTATCGATTACCTGCAGAACAATAACGTTTCTAATTACAACGCTCTTCAGGTGTCGCTCACCCAGCGCCAATCGCATGGCCTGTCGTTCGTGTTGGGTTACACCTACTCCCACGCCCTGGCCGAAAACTACGATAACTGGAGTTACGTCGTTCCCATTAACAGCGACAGTCAGAAATCGATCTATGGCGACAGTATGTTCGACATACGGCACCATTTCACAGCTTCCGTGACGTACCTGCTTCCGGGCAAAAAGACTAAGAGCCAACTCCTGGACGGTTGGTCCATAAACTCCATCATGCTGTTCCAAAGCGGCGCACCGTGGGCCATCAATGACCTCACCACCGACTTCAGTGGAACCAATGAAATCAATAATCCGATAGGATCCAACGGCGAACAGTGGGATTTCTTTGGCAACCCAAGTGACTTTCAGGACAGGAAGTCATTCAACGACACCAACGGCTGCTCCAACGGGACATGCACCACCGGCATTCCGTATTACCCGGGAACCAGCAATGCGGCTTGTCTGGCCCAAGCAACCGCAATGGGGCAGTTAGCCGTGGCATCGCTTACTAACCTCGGTTGCTACGCCAATGGTAAGTCGATTCTGATACCTCCTCCTTATGGCAGTTATGGCACCACCGGTAACAATATTTTCCGCGGGATACCGTACTACAACGTAGATATGTCGATCACCAAGGCGTTCCGGTTTAAGGAGCGCGTGACAGCTCAGTTCCGCGCCGAATTTTTCAACATATTCAATCATGCGAACATTGCCAATCCGGAGGGAGGGCCAGGGGGATTCGAGTCTGGCGTCACCGACCCCAGCGGTACCGGCGGCGCGGGGTTCGGTTTCCTGCCGTCCACCCCCGACGTGGTCAGTTCGAACGCGGTGCTCGGATCGGGCGGCCCACGCGCCATCCAACTCGGTCTGAAACTGATATTCTGACCGTGATCATTCATGGCGACTGTTGCACCTGAAGTAAGGGAAAAGGCCCCCCGACGGCCGATCTACAAGAGCCTCTCGGCCCAGGTGCTGTTCGCCATCGCGGTGGCCATCGTTCTGGGTTACATCAGCCCGGCCAAGGCGATCGCCATGAAGCCGCTGGGCGACGGGTTCATCCGTCTGATCACCATGATCATCGCGCTGGTGATCTTCTGTACCGTGGTCTCGGGCATCGCCGGGATGCAGGACATGAAGAAAGTGGGGCGCGTGGGCGGAAAAGCGCTGCTCTATTTTGAAGTCGTATCTACCATCGCTCTTTTGATCGGACTTATTGTAGGCAACGTCGTACGTCCTGGCAGCGGATTCAACATCAATCCGGCGACTCTGGATCCGAAGGCGGTCGCCGAGTACGCCGGTCAAGCCAAAGCGCAAAGCGTGACCGACTTCTTGATGCACATTATCCCGAACACCGTGATCGATGCTTTCGCGAGGGGCGACATCCTGCAAGTGCTCTTGCTCGCCATCCTGTTCGGCTTTGCATTATCGATGGTCGGCCAGCGGTCGAAGCTGATTGTCGACGTGTTCGGCGCGCTCACCCACGCCGTTTTCGGCGTAATCAACATATTGATGCGGCTGGCGCCCATCGGCGCTTTCGGAGCCATGGCCTTCACCGTTGGCCGTTATGGCGTGGCATCGCTGGGACCCTTGGCCAGGCTGATCGCGACCTTTTGGATCACCTGCATTCTTTTCGTGATCATCGTCCTGGGTGCGGTGGCATTACTCGCGGGCTTCAACATCGTCAAATTCCTTCTGTACATCAAGGAAGAGATTTTGTTGGTGCTGGCGGTCAGCTCATCCGAGCCAGCGCTGCCGACCTTGATGGAAAAGATGGAGCGGCTCGGGTGCTCCAGGGCCTTGGTGGGTTTAGTGGTACCTACGGGCTACACGTTCAACACCGACGGAACCAGCATCTACATGACGCTGGCTGCGCTTTTTGTGGCACAAGCAACCAACACCCACCTCACGTTGTCACAGCAACTGACGATCTTCGCGGTAGCCGTGCTCACGTCCAAAGGCGCGAGCGGCGTGCAGGGAGCTGCGTTCATCGCGCTGGTTGGGACCATGATGGTGATTCCGACGATTCCAGTCGCCGGGATGGCGATCATCCTGGGAATCGACCGTTTCATGAGCATGTTCCGCGCGCTCATCAACATGGTGGGCAACGGTGTGGCGACTGTGGTGGTGGCCCGTTGGGAAAACGAGCTGGATCGAAAATCGCTGCAGCGGCAACTCGGCTAACCGCGCCAGCCCTACCCTTCACTTACCAAATGCTTCGCTGTCCAATCCGCTAGCGCCGGCGGACGCATCGCTCTCGGACCTCCGGCATTCGACGCCTGCGCGTGGCCAGTGCCTTCCACCATTTCGCGTTTCGAGTTCGACGCCATTTGATACAGCCGGAAAGCTCCCTGCGGGTCCATGATGCGGTCATCCTGGCTGTAGCCGATCAGCATCGGGCATTCGATCCGGTTCGCCCGGCCCTCCAGCGTGTATTCGGCGAGCTTCTTCCGTGCGTCAGCCAAATCCCGCGCCCCAATGATCCAGCGCACCCGCTCCTGAATCGGTGGATAGTAATCAAACAGATCGCGGCCCAAATCGGACGATCCGCTGCTCATCAACGCCGCGGCAATCCGCGGTTCTCCGCTCGCTGCGCGTGGCGTACCATAGCCGCCCATGCTGATGCCTTGCATCCCGATGCGATTCGCGTCGACGTCCGGACGCGTCACCAGATAATCGATCATGGCCTTGGCGATTCGCTCCGTGTCCGGCGGCAAATGTAAATCTTTAAGCCGCAGCGCGCCACCTTGACCGGGGAAGTCCAGAGCCAGGTAGGCCATGCCCCGGCTGATGTACGCGCCTCCATTTAAGATGGTGGCCTCCGCCATCGTATCCGCGCCTTGGAAGGCAATCAGCGTCGGGAACTTCTTGCCCGCCGGGCCGTTCGGCTTTCTAAAATATCCATCCAGCAGTTGCCCTTCATAGTTCACTTGGACGCGTTCGAATGGCGGCTTCGTCTGCTGCCAGGCCTTGTCGAAGGTCTCACGCATCTTCTTATAGAGTGGAAGCATGCGAGGCGCGGTCACCGGCATGGGCCAACAAGCTTCCCGATAAAAGTTGGAAGCCCGCGAATAGTAGTCATTGGCCGTGACCTTAAAGCCTTCGCTTGCGAACTTCTCGGCCAGCTTTTCGTTCCGCTCCGCCACTCGCGTCCATTCTTCGACCCACGAAGCCAGGTTGAAGGGCTTCAGCCGCTGCGCCACTTCGAGCTGATCCGCGTCGCTGGTGTAGACGGTAGCCGACAACCGGATTTCCAATTGCCCTCCGCCAGGCAGCCCTTTTCCGGGATACAGCTCTTCTTCAGCCCGTCCGCCGACAACCCCCAAGCGCCCTGCTTCCGAACCCGCATCCTGCGCGCGAGCGCGTGAAACGAACGGAGCAAGCCCGGCTGAGATCGCACCCCATTTCATCCAGCATCTACGGTTCAGTTTCGACAGTGACTCCATGGTCTAGCCTCCTTCACGTGGTTTGATCGAGTATACATCCAAGCGTCGCCAGGATGGTTGTAGCCCGTTAGAGCTATCCATAGGAGCCCTGCGCGCGAGCAGCGGCGAGAATCTTCATACATCGCGACTCGAAAAGTCCTGTTCCGAGAGCGACAGACTGGATGCTTCAGGAGGCTTAAGCATTCCTGAGGTGGGACCCCTCACCTGCGCGATGCGGCGCATCCCAACTCCGTAAATCAACGCAGTGAATGCGAGGGGAGCCAGCCAAGCGAGCGCGGTCCAAACCGTATATATCCAGCGACTGTTGACACTCCAACCCTTGTTTGCGTGCATGCGTCTTACCACTAAAGCTAAGGAATATGGTGCCGTAGGTGCACTGTGTTTATGTTCCCCGGGGAGGTAAATGTACATGCGCAGCTTACATCTGACAGCGGCAGGCTTGGCCATGGGAGGCACGCTCCTGTTGGCCCGACTAGATGTTCCACCGCCTATAGTGCCAATTCAAATGACTGTGACGGTGGAAGCGCGCCACGGCAAAGAGGTTCCGGTGATGAAGCCAGGCGACATCATGGTATTTCAGAAGAACCAGCGCCTTGCAGTCACGGATTTGGACGCGCGCACGGCACTGGAGCTCTACATCCTGATTGACGATGCGTCCAGCGCGAACCTGGGCTCTCAGTTCAACGATTTGAAGCAGTTCATTGAAACTCAGCCGACCGGGACGTCCATTGGGGTCGGTTACATGCGAAACGGCACGGTGGAGTTCACTCAACCGCTGACGGCCGATCATTCCCAGGCGGCCAAAGGTCTGCGATTGCCGATGGGTTATCCAGGCGTGATGCCGAGCCCGTATCTATCGCTCAGCGATCTGATCAGACGGTGGCCGGCCAGCCAGGCGCGTCACGAAGTCATTCTGGTGTCGAGCGGCATTGATCCGCTGGACGGCGGAGTAGTGGATCCGTACCTGGATGCCACTATCGAACATGCCCAACGAGCGGGGGTTATCGTTTATTCGATCTACGAACCGGCGGCCGGTCACGGAGGCCACAGTTTTTGGCTTATGAATTGGGGCCAGAATCACCTGGCGCAGATCGCCGAAGAGACTGGCGGCGAATGCTACATGTTTGGTTTCGAGCCGCTAATTTCGTTCGCTCCCTATCTTGCGGAGATATCCGAACACTTGGCACATCAATACGTAGTGACGTTCCTCGCCACGCCTGGCAACAAGTCTGGTTTCCAATCCGTCCGGCTGACCACCGAGGTACCGAATGCGGAGCTGGTACATAGCGGCAGGGTGTACGTTTCGGCGCCGCATTAGAGACGGGCACCATCGAATGAAGGAGGAAGCTATGTCTTCACGCACCCTGTTTATCAGTAGATTGATCGGTCTCTACTGCGTCCTTGTCTCGCTCGTCATGTTCTCGCAAAAGCAAGCCATGGTGGACATTGAGACTACTCTTGTTCATAACCCAGCGATGTTATTCATCGGCGGGATCATTACGCTGGTTGCCGGCCTGGCGATCGTCCTCAGTCACAATGTGTGGTCGGGCGGCGCGCTGCCGGTGGTGGTCACGCTGCTCGGCTGGATAGCGCTGATCAAAGGCGTGCTCTTGTTGTCGCCGGGCACGACGATCGGATTTTGGGAGAGTATGCGCTACGAACAGCTCTATTACCTGTACGCCTCGATTTCATTTGTTCTTGGAGCCTACTTGACGTACCAGGGGTTCACAGCGTTGCGATCTCCCAGGTATCGCGCGCATACTCACTGACCGCGCGATCGCTAGAAAATTTGCCGATTCGGGCCACAGTAGAAGGGCCTGGAGAACCAGGAGGGATATATTCGCTAACCTGGGAGCGAGCCAAGGGTGTACGATTAAAGGCGTGTTCACAGTGATGGCTAAGCCTGTGTCGCTGCTGATCATCGACGATAATCCAGGCAGCCTGGAACTGCTGTCGACAGCTTTGTTGCAGCCTGGCCTCGAGATTCTTGCAGCTTTGGACTCCGAGCAAGGCCTGGCGCTGTTCCGCAAACGCCGCCCACAAATCGTGCTTACCCATTTGGCGATGGCCAAGATGAGCGGCATGGAAGTTCTGGAGCGGATCATGGAACTGGATCCGGCCGCGGTTGTGATCTTGATGGCGGCACACCACTCGGTGGAATCGACTGTTGAAGCCATTAAGAAGGGCGCCAGCGATTGTCTGAACAATCCGATTTCTGTTGAAACTTTGCGCGAGCGCTTCGGCAAGCTGCTGGAGGACGCCCGCACGCGGCAAGTTTCCTTCCAAGCCGAAGAACAGCTCCACGCTAATTCCGAGTTCGAGGGGATCATTGGCCGCAGTCCGCCTATGTCGGAGATGTTCTCGCGCATCCGGCGCGTGGCCCCGCACTATCGCGCGCTACTGATCACGGGCGAGACAGGCACGGGGAAAGACCTGGTCGCCCGCGCCATCCACAAGCTCAGTCCAGTGTCCTCCCATCGGTTCGCGGTAATTAATTGCTCGGCCGTCGTGGAAACTCTGTTTGAAAGCGAGTTGTTTGGCCATGTGAAGGGGTCCTTCACCGGCGCAACGAAGGACAAGGCTGGCTGGTTCGAGCATGCGCATGGAGGCACGCTGTTTCTGGACGAGATCGGCGATATGCCGCTCGCCACTCAGGCCAAACTGCTGCGGGTGCTGCAGAACCAGGAAGTGCAGCGTGTGGGATCTTTGAGCGCCCAGCAGGTGAATGTCCGGGTGATCGCCGCGACCAATCACGACTTGCGCACCGCGATCGCCGAGAAGCGTTTCCGCGAGGATCTGTACTACCGCCTTTCCATGGTGGAACTCGAGATGCCGCGCTTGGCTGATCGGAAAGAGGACCTCCCTGTGCTGCAGCGCCATTTCGTCGCGCGTTTCGCGGCTCAATACGGCAAGGAGATCCGCGGACTGACGGCCCGCGCCGAAATGAGGCTCTCCGAGCATTCGTGGCCCGGGAACGTGCGCGAATTGGAGAACGTCATCGGATACGCCGCCATGATGACAACCAGCGACCTGATTGACGTCCCGGACCTGCATGGGTATTTACAGGCGCCGCCCGCGAACAGAGAGCGATCGGCGAAGCCGCTGCTTGTGCCGGAAGCGGACAGCTTCGCGGTACAGGAACGGTCGCTGGTTGTTCGTGCGCTCCAACAGGCGGGCGGGAATCAGACCGAGGCCGCGCGCATTTTGCACATTAGCCGCGACCGGCTTCGTTACAAGGTCAAGAAGCACCGTCTGGATAAACCAGATTCGTCCGCCGCGGCGGGTTGAGTCGTCCGTTACTTCAACTCTTGCACCTGGAAGTCCGGCGGCTGTTTGAGAACGAACTTGTCGGCCGTGACGTCCGGCGAGTTGATTCGCATGGTCACCACGCTTAGCTGAACTTCGTAGTTATCCTTTGGACGCTGGATGTCGATCTCCGACGGAAAAGAAGCACGCTCGTAACCTTTCCAGCCCGAGTATCTTGTATCGCTGACGATTCCGCCGGACATATCGAAAGTCTTTTGGCGCTCAGCCTGCAACGTTCGGCCGTCGAAATAGACTTGGCGCGCAAGCATAAATTGGTCGTGGTTGCGCCGGATAATCAACAGGATGTACATAGCGCGTTCATTATCATTCTCCAGGAGCGTGATGTCAGCCTCCGGATCGGGCGGATAAATTATCAAGGACGTCAGAAGCGCCTCAGGACGGAGATTCTCCAATTTGCTTCCGGGCCTTTGGGGCGCATTGTTGGTCCCGATAATATATCGCTTCTTCGGCGGGATGGAGACACTAAACTGTTTGCCGTCGGAAACCATGTCGAAGATCGTGCTGCCGATCACGGGATCTCGCCCCAGGATGCGGATATTGTCCGGCTTTCGAAAAAGAACGTAAGCGCTGACGGTGGCATAGTCGGTGGCAGTTCCCTTGGATGGCTCAAGAACCGACGGCGAGAGATCCGCCGTCATCAGGAACGATTGGATGGGATCCGCAATATCGTGCAGGCGCTGGATCAGGTCTTCCCTGGTGGCGGCCAGCAACGGACTGCTCTGGCGCGCCGGGGTCGGTGTCACGGAGCGTCTCCGCACGAAACAGGCGGGCGTCGCCGCCAGAGCCAGACCAACGATGATGAGAAGCTTGGTTGTCCTCGGCATGCACTCCCGACTATTTCATTGTCGGTCTTTGCTGGATCGCGCCGCCATTACTATAGTCAAGAGGGTGGTTGCATGAAGCTTCTTATCCGGTGGGTCATTTTGAGCTTTGCGCTGTTTGTAGCAGCCTGGCTGGTGCCGGGCATTCGGGTCCGCCAAGACGCCTGGACCGCTTACGCCGCCATGGCCGTGATCCTGGGGCTCGTCAATGCGGTCGTACGCCCGGTGCTGAAGCTTTTGTCTTGCCCGCTGATCATTCTGACCTTGGGGCTTTTTGTGCTGGTGATTAACGGCGTCGCGTTGTGGGTGGCTTCCAAGATCGCAGTGAGCTGGTTTAGTGTGGGGTTTTATGTGGACGGATTCTGGTCTGCTTTTCTCGGGGCGCTCATCGTTAGCGTTGTTTCGGTGATCCTCAACTTGCTGGTCAGAGACGAAATCGAGCGTGGATCGTCCCGCTAGCCCGCTATGGCGCCAACGGCCAAAAGTCAATTGCAAAAGCAACTCGGTTTGACGCTCCCGGCTTGCTGCGCTAGAATCAGACTGCGGGGTGGAGCAGTCTGGTAGCTCGTTGGGCTCATAACCCAAAGGTCGGTGGTTCAAATCCATCCCCCGCAACCAACCAAATCAATCAGTTGCACGGATTTGTGAGCGCACCAAAAACTCCCATTAGCTCCCAATAGCAGCAGCCGGGGTGTTCCGGCCAGCGGTTTCCTTCGTTTTGCTGCTGTCTAACACCATCTCAACTACATTGCTGTGTGCCTGGCTCTTGCTGTGCGTCATCGCCCTGCCGTAGACATTCATTGTTGTCTGAATGCTGGCGTGGCGCATTAGCTCTCTCTCTGCACTCCAATCGGTGCGTCAGTTTGATCGAGCCATGACCTAAAGCTGTGGCGGAATGTCTTCCATCCGACTTGGGACTTGATCGCCGCCGCCTTTGCCGCCCCACGAATGTGCTTCTTCTGGATTTCTTCTTGCTGATAGGGCTTACCAGTCAAAGGATTCGGGAATAACCAGCCCTCCTCCGTGGGGTAACAACGAGAACGATACTCCATCAACTCTTTCACTAGCTCCGGCGCTATCGGCACGGAGTCACTTGAATACTCCGTCTTGCGAACCGTTGCATCGGGTTGCTTGCAACCAGTCCCCAGCGCTGAGCGCATTTGAACGACGTAGACATCAAAAGCCCGAACGTGCCTACCTAGCGAAACCACTGGATCATGTTCATCTTCGCGATGCGCTACCGCGGTGCGTTTCGCGGCAACGTCCGTCGGAACCCGCTTCGATCCCGATCAGCTAAGCTCGCGTTGTTTGCCAGCGTCTTGACCACGATAGACGGCGTTCTGGTTGATATGGCGGAAGGCTAGTCGAACGCTAGCGGCCCTTCCCCGCAACGTCCTGAAGACTGTCCTCGTTCTCTTCTCGCTATTTTTGATCGGATCGGGGCCAAGCCTCGATTTGTCTGCGTAGGGGCTCGAAGTCCGTTGCATCCGATCTCACATCGACATAGATCGCGTCGAGCGAGAACGAATTTGAACGAAGCCGAAGCGACGGACGTCTCGCATGCCGGCTCGTCAGCAGTGATGGTCTGAGCAGGAATAACGTTTCGCCCAGGAGGTGGTTATGACGGATCTTCGCAACCGGTGATCGAGGAAGTCGATCGTCGAAACTGCTTGCAGGCGACCTTGCGTGCTTACCGGCGGCGGATCACATTCGTCAACCGTTTCTTGATCTGCATCCAGCCAACGAGCTGACCTGGCGTGGCCCTCCCTCGAAAGAGAGCGCCATAACACCCAGGAAGTGTGCGATTTGACACATCGGACTAGCCAAGAACTGCGTACCGCGCATTTTGAGCAGTAATTTGACCCATGCGTGCATCCCTCGTCTGGTCAACGACGTGCGAGAAGCTCATAACAAATTTCGGTTTTCTTAAGCCTTAGTAAGCCGGAGTTGGGTGTCCCCAAAGGAGATACTGATGCGACCATCTGGTCTGCGGTTCTTTGTGCCGAGCCTCGTCGTGCTGCCAGCGGCCTTCGGTTTGATCGCTCCGAAGGCGTATGCAATTCCTGCGTTCTCCCGCAAGTACCAAACTTCTTGTAGCACGTGCCATCTCGACTTCCCGAAGCTGAACGATTTCGGTAAGGCATTTAAGGACGCAGGCTTCAAGTTCCCCATGGACGACGAGAATTACGTGAAGAATCCGCCGGTCCTGTTAGGGGCTGAGGCGACGAAAGACACGTTTCCCAAGTCCATTTGGCCCGGCGAGATTCCCGGCATGCCCCCCATAGGACTGCGCTATAACCAGTTCTTTCAATACACGGGATCGAATCGTAACCAGTTCAATTCGCTGGCAGCGCCAGGCACCGTTCCAGGAGTGATTCCCGCGACAGACTTCGAGGCAGGATTTTTCAGCATCTTCACCGCGGGAAACTTCGGAAGCGACATCGCGTGGTGGGTGGACGACGATCTCAGCGTCTCCGGCGACAACAGCGCGGGGGGATTGGGAGACGGCTACCTGAAGTTTGTCAACATCGGACGCGTGATGAAATTGCCCAAGGACTCGCTGTCTCTCCGTGCCGGACAGTTCGAGCTGGACTTGCCGTTTACGCAGGCGCGGACGATCAACCTGAGCCCTTACGACATTTATCAGGAAGCAAATATCGGTGCCGGGCTGCCCGGAGCGCGGCAACAGAACGTCGGCAACCAATTTAGCTTCGCGAACGTGGCGCGAGGCATTGAGCTCAGCGGCGGCCATCTCTACGGCGGGTATCACTATTCCGTCGCGATTTTCGATCAGAACACCACCGGAATCTCTCAGGCCTCCAATCAGTTCCCTTATGTTCCTTCCGCAACGGCTAGCGCGAATGGTGGAGTGGGCTTCAGTTCCGATTCAGGCCTGAAGAACATTTATGCCCGCGCGTCGTACCGATTTAATCTGGAGCGCGATCCCAAAAGCCGGCACGACATTCAGGCCGCCGGCCCCATGGGCCCGCGCGACCACACGTACTTGAACCTTGGAACATTCTACATGTACGGCGACTCGCTCCAGAGACTTCCCGGAGCGGTGGTGGGTGCCCTCACCACGATCCTCAATAACCGGGAGCCCTATTACCGGGTCGGCGGCGACTTCAGCTTCAACTACCGGACATTCAACGTCTACGGCCTGTATATGTTCGGTCACGACGCGAACATGCTGCCGGTGGATGCCACGGGTGCGCTGATCCCGTTACCGCTCAGTTCGACTAGCCCGACACCAGTTGGATTTGTGCGGGGCATTCCCGCCACCTTCAGCGGAGGCTTCGCACAAGCCGATTACCTGGTGCTCCCCTGGGTGATGGCGATCATGCGCTGGGACCAAGTGAACTCTTCGGCGGATCGCATCAATGGTCTCGCGTTCGCGACGGACACATCCTATTTCGCTCCTTATTACACGAGCCGCAACCGCTATACCCCGGGCGTGCAGTTCCTGATTCACGCCAACATCAAACTTTCGTTCGAATATCAGATCCGGCCGTGGCAGTTTGTCACGCTGGGAAGCCTTCCCAACGGCAATCCGCTTGCGATGAACCCGTTCCGGGTGAATACGGCGCTAACCGCGCTCGAGTTTGTGTACTAAGCATGCCTACTAACCCAAGAGGAAAATTATGACTGCAATCCAAACACATTTTTTGAAGGCGTTGATTCTCGCCCTGGCCGGAGGACTCGCATCTTATGGCGCCACCCTGACCGGAACCGTCACCGGCGGCAAGGGCGTGGCGGTGGTTTACATTGATGCCATTCCGGGCAAAACGTTCCCGGCGCCGGACAAACATATTGTCGAGGACCAGAAGTCGCTACTGTTCCAGCCGCACGTCATCGTGGTTCTGGCTGGTTCGACAGTGGACTTCTTAAATAGCGATACGGTGCAGCACAACATCTTCTGGCCCGCGATTTCGGGCAACAAGAAGATGAGCCACAATATGGGCACTTGGCCCAAAGGCGAAATCCGTTCGTTCAAGTTTGACACTCCCGGCGTGGTTCCGCTGCTGTGCAACGTGCATCCGGAGATGTCCGGTTTCATCGTCGTCGTCCCGACACCCTACTATGGGGAGGCCGAGGCATCCGGCGCTTTCAAGATTGAAAATGTTCCGGATGGAAGCTACACGGTAACGGCGTGGCGGGAAGGCATGAAGCCTCAATCGAAGCCCGTCACCATCTCTGGAACCGCGACGGTGGACTTCGCGCTGACCAAGTAGCTTCGACTTCCAGGGCCCGTCATTCATGCGCACACGGTTTCGCAATAAAAAGGTCGATAGCGACTGGCTGAACACGAACTTTCCGTGCATGATGGCGTGCCCCGCGCAGACCAACGCCGGCCGGTACGTCGCACTCATAGCAGAAGGGAAGTTCGAAGAAGCTTATCGCTATGCGCGCGACCCGAATCCGATGGCGAGCATCTGCGGCCGAGTTTGCGCGCACCCCTGCGAGACGGCTTGCCGGCGGGGCGAGATCGACAAACCGATCGCCATTCGCGCGCTGAAGCGCTTTCTTACCGAGCGGCATGGGCCCGAGTCGCGCCATCCCGTGGCGCCAGTGCAGCGGAGTACCGAGAAACTGCCCTACCGCGTGGCCATCGTGGGCAGCGGTCCGGTGGGCCTTTCGGCCGCGCACGATCTGGCGCTCATGGGCTACACAGTCACGATTTTCGAGGCTGCGCCTGTAGCGGGCGGCATGCTGTGTCTGGGCATTCCGGAGTATCGCCTGCCGCGCAGCGTGGTGGAAGCGCAAGTCCGGGAAATTCTGGATCTGGGCGACATCACTTTGAAGCTCAACCATGCCGCAGGACGTGACTTCACCATCTCGCAGCTACGCCGCGAAGGATTCGACGCCGTGGTGATCGGCGTTGGCGCGCATCGCAGCCGCGATCTGGGGATTCCAGGCATCGATATGGACGGCGTGCTCAAAGGCATCGACTTTTTGTTGAATTCGAACCTCGGCTACCGGTTCAGCATCGGCAAACGAGTGGTGGTGATCGGTGGCGGCAATGTCGCCATGGATGTGGCGCGGTCCGCGGCGCGCGAGGTGTTGCGCCAGCACGCCGGCGATCAGGAAGGCAGTGTCCCATCCGAGGACAACATTGCGGCTGTTGCCACTCACGAAATGATGGACATCTCGCTCTCCGCATTGCGTATGGGAGCGCGCGAGGTCAACATCGTCTGCCTGGAGAAGCGCCATGAAATGCCGGCCGCCCTGGAGGAGATCGAAGAGGCCGAGGCCGAGGGCATCGTGATGCACGCCGGTTTCGGGCCGAAACGCGTGGTAGGCAGAAATGGCAGCGTAGCAGGCCTGGAGGTGGTGAAGACCAAATGGGTTTTTGATGCCAACGGCCGCTTCAACCCCGTGTTCTACGAAAACAGCGAATCTGTGATCGAATGCGACACCGTGATTCTGGCCATCGGACAGACCACCAAGCTGGATTTTCTGCGGCCCGAGGATGGCGTCGAAGTGAGCCCGCGCGGTCTCATCGTCGCCAACCCCAAGTCGCTTGCCACCACAGCGCCCGGCATTTTCGCCGGGGGTGACTGCGTTTTCGGACCGCGCCTCATTATCGATAGCGTTGGCGATGGCAAAAAGATCGCGATTAGCATCGACGAGTATCTGCGCGGTGCGCGGCACCCCGATCCGGAGATCGAAGTCGAGGTGCTGGACCGCCATCACATGTTCGCTGACTTCATGGATTACTCCCGCCAGCCCGTGCCGATGTTGCCGCTCGACCGGCGCACGGGCGTGACCGAAGTCGAGATCGGATTCGATGAAGAGAGCGCCATGCGCGAGGCTCGACGCTGCCTGCGCTGCTGGACAAACACCATCTTCGAAGGCAACGAAGACGATGGCTCGCGCTGTATCTTGTGCGGTGGATGCGCGGATGTTTGTCCGGAAAACTGTCTTCAGTTGGTGCCGCTCGATCAGATTCATTTCCCTGACGCGGCGCTGCGGCACATCCGTGGCAATGTCGAGCTGTACGGCGTGGAACTCGACGATGTGGCCGCCGACGAGTTGGGCGTCATCACTGGCTCGGCCATGCTCAAGGACGAAACCAGGTGCATCCGATGCGGGCTTTGCGCGGCGCGTTGTCCCGTCGACGTGATCACGATGGAGGCGTACCACTGGGTGGTGAAAAGCCCGACCGGCCTCATTCCACCGCAATCGTTGTATCCGCGCCGGGAAGCCGTGGAGCAGGCACCATGACAGGAGAAGAAATGGAACACGAAAAAAGCGAGCTGACGCGGCGCGACACGCTCATCAAAATCGGCCTCGGTTCGGTGGCCGTCGCGGGCTGCGGTGCAGCCGCGTTCGGCTATCAATTCCTTTCACCGAACGTGCTGTATGAGCCGTCGCCCATTGCCAACGCCGGCCCGCCGGATCGATTCCCGCTCGACTCCGTGACTCCCGATCCAGCGGCCGGAATCTATATAGTGCACGCAGCTCAGGGCCTGTACGCGCTGTCGGCCACCTGCACCCATCTGGGCTGTCTCACCGCCTGGAAGCCGGAACTCGGCATCATCGCTTGCCCCTGCCACGGCAGCAAATTCAACACGCTTGGCGTGAAAATCGCCGGGCCCGCGCCCAGGCCGCTCCCCTGGCTGAAGATCTCCATCAGCGATGAAGGCGACCTGCTGGTGGATCGCTCCACCATTGTGACGCCGGACCAGTTCTTGAGGACCTAAGAAATGGCCAACGTGATCGAGAGCTACTGGAACGATCTGCGCGACACAAAGGTCTGGCGCTCGGTGTTCCGCGGCGGCTCGGGCTCAGACAATCTGCACAGCGCATTGTCAGTCCAGCAGAACGTCTTCCTGCATTTGGCTTCGGTCAAAATGCGGCGCCGATCCCTGGCATTCGGCGCCACGTGGTACCTGGGGACTCTCACGCTTGCCACCTTCCTCATTCTCACCGGCACGGGAATCCTGCTCATGCTGTATTACCATCCTTCGGTTCCGCAGGCGTACGCGGACATGAAGGACCTGCAGTTTGTCGTCTCGGCCGGCGTGTTTCTGCGCAATCTGCATCGTTGGTCGGCGCAAGCCATGGTGTTTCTGGTGTTCGCGCACATGTTCAAAGTGTTCTACCGGGGCGCATATCGCACGCCGCGCGAGTTCAACTGGGTGATTGGCGTCGTGCTGCTGATCGTCACGCTGTTCCTCAGCTACACCGGCTATCTGCTTCCCTGGGATCAACTGGCATTCTGGGCCATCACGGTGGGCTCCAATATCATGTCCGCGGTTCCCGTGGTCGGGCAGAAGATCCGCTTCCTGATGCTCGGAGGCAACACCGTGAACGCGAACGCATTGCTGCGCTTTTACGTGCTTCATTGCGTCATCCTTCCCCTGGTTGCGGCTTTCTTGATCGCCATTCACTTCTGGCGCATCCGCAAGGACGGCGGATTGCACACGGAAAAGGCGACGACGCATGAGTGAACAGAAACCGTTCGAAGCCGTGGTGGAATCCGACAGCCGCAAGGCGCCCGTGCGCGTCGCATTTGTTACGCGCAGAACCTCGCCTCAGGTGAAAGCGGAAAGCGACCCGTTCGTGATGACGTGGCCGGAGGGCCTGTTCCGGGTTGCAGTCGCTTGCGAAGTGCTCACTATCGTGTTGGTGTTGATGGCGCTGTTCTGGAACGCACCGCTGGAAGGCCTGGCGGATCCGATGCAGACTCCGAATCCGGCCAAAGCACCCTGGTATTTTCTGGGCCTTCAGGAATTGCTGCACTATTTTCCGCCCGTGGTGGGAGGCGTGTTGATCCCTACGCTGGTGGTCATCGCCCTGATCGTCATCCCATATTTCAACGTCAACGTTGAGGCCGAAGGCGTGTGGACACGCAATCGCCGTAAGCGGCTCCAAATATTTTCCGTCGTCTGGCTGGCGCTGATCGCACTGTTGATCGCGTTTGAAGTTTGGGCGGTGCTCGCACCCACGGTCATCATCGGCGTGGCCATGCTCTTGGCGGCTCGGGAATCGCAGCACTCGGGCCGCGCCCACCGCTGGCTCTCCTCTCATCCGCTCTCGTTCTGGATCATGACGTGGTTCCTGGTGACGGCCACCGTTCTCACGGCGATCGGTACGTTCTTCCGCGGCCCCGGATGGTCGTGGGTTTGGCCCTGGAGCGCATGAGATGACCATTCGCCTCAGGCTGGCCGCAATCCGAAAAGCTCTGTTCGGCGACAGTGCTCGCGCCTTCGGGACGTTGGGGCTGCTGCTACTGCTGTTGCTCGCCATCGTTCCCTACCGGGATCATTTCCGCGAATGGTACCGCTATCAGCGAAGCTATCTCGGGCTGATTCGCGGCCACGACGACGCCCTCACATTGCAGCGCCGCTTCCAGGGCGGAGTCCATCAGACCTGGATTCCGGAACTCGGCGTGGTCGATCGTTGCGCCTCCTGCCACGTCGCCATGAAGGAGACCAGCCTCCGCAACGTGTCCACGCAGCCCTTCCGGCCGCACCCGCCCATTCCGCACTCGCTCGATGAGTTCGGATGCGTCCTTTGTCATCGCGGCCAGGGTGTCGCCACCACCGTGATAGAGGCACACAGCAGCACCCAGGCGTGGGAGGAGCCGCTGCTCCCCGCGCGGTATTTCGAAGCCTCTTGCGGCCAATGCCACATGGGCAAGCTGGTGGCAACGCCGCGGTTGAATGCCGGACGCGCGCTGCTGGCCCGTTACGGCTGTGTACACTGCCACGCGTTGACTCTGCCCGATGGAGCGCGGCTCACTCCCGCCGATCATCCCCCATCGCTCGAGCACGTCTCCCAGAAGACCACCCGCGAATGGATCTTTGCCTGGATCAAGAACCCGCAGGCGTATTCGAGCGCGGCCACCATGCCCAACTTTCAGTTGAGCGACAACGATGCTCGCGACATCTCGGCGTTTCTGATCTCGCAATCGACGCCAGTGGAAGGAGGAGGCACGCCTCCCGCGAGCACTACCCCGGCTCCGTCCGATGCCGACACCCAGGCCGGATCCAGCGCCTACGGCGAATCGTTCTGCGCCTCCTGCCATGCCATGCAAAACGCGGCCGGTACCCTGGTGGGCGGCAACGTCGGTCCCGAATTGACCGGCATCGGCACGAAAGTGAAACCGGATTGGCTGCGCGATTGGATTCGAAATCCCAAAGCCTACGATCCGGAAACCCTCATGCCGCATTACCGGTTCGATGACAAGCAGCTTTCATTGATCGCCGGTTTTCTCGGGACCAAGACCGAGCCCGATTTCGTTGCGAACATACACCTGGAAGCTGCCACCGCGCCCGAGATCGCGCACGGAAAGCAGCTCGCCACCGAAATGGGTTGCGCTGTTTGTCATCAGATCAACGGGATTCGCCGGCCCGAAGATTTCGCACCCGATCTGACGACCGTTGGCTCCCGTCCGCTAGCCAAAATCGTTTTCGTTCCAGGCATGGAGCAGACGCTGCCGGCTTATATCGCGGCCAAGATCAACCAACCGCGTAGCTTCGGAACCGCACTCAAGATGCCGAAATTCAATCTGTCGACCACTCAGGTGGACAACCTCGTCACCGCGTTATTAGCCCAGACGGATCGCGCGGCCGCCCTTCCCGCTCGCCTGCGGATCGCCGGACATCCTGCGAGTAACTACGAACCTGCTGGCGCCGCTGGGCGGCTGATGCGCGATTTGAACTGCTTCAGTTGCCACACCATCAACGCGCGGGGCGGCGACATGGCGCCCGATTTGACCTGGGAGGGCAGCGCCGTCCAGCGTGACTGGCTGCTGAAGTTCTTCAAGAATCCCAACACGCTACGCCCTGCGCTCATCCGGCGCATGCCCAAGTTCAACGTCACCGACGCGGAAGCGGCCACTCTCACCGATTACATTCTGACCGCATATCAGACGCCGGCGTTCGACCGAGATTCCTTCCAGCCCGCCTCGGATGCTGCCTCCGTCGAGCAAGGACGCCAGCTCTTTTATTCCAAGTATGCCTGCCAATCCTGCCACATCGTCGATCCCCAGAAGGACAAAGGATATGTGGGACCCACCCTGACGCAGGTGGGCGACCGGTTGAACGCCGCCTGGATCTATCAATGGTTGAAAGGCCCACAGGCACTGCGCCCGGGCACGCTTGAACCGGACTGGAAAATGAGCGACTCCGATGCCGCGTCGCTGACCGCCTTTTTGATGGCACAGAAAGGCTCTCGCAAATGAGAAAGGTTCTGGCTGGATTCGTCGCCACGTTTTTCGCATTCACCCTCGCTTGCACACGCCCTGGCACGCAACCGGCCGCGAAACCTCCCTCGGCGCCGCCCGCGGCCATTGTTGCAGTCAGCGGCGACAAGCAGGTCGCGACCATCGGAACACCCTTGGATCAACCGCTCGTGGTTCAAGTAAACGATGGGCACGGGGCGCCCGTGGCCGGAGCCTCCGTTTGGTTCCGTTCCGTCAATGGAACGGCCTTCGAGCCCGACTTCGGCGTTACGGGATCAGATGGCCAGTTTACGACGGCCGTGACGATCGGCACCCTGGCTGGCCGCTATCAGATCGCAGCTTTTACAACTGGGGCCGGCGGAAAGGCAGTCGAGATTCGAATCGCCGAACTCGCCCTTGGATTCCAAGAGAATCAGGGCCGCCAGCTGAGCGACTTCTACTGCGGACGGTGTCACGATTCCGAATCGACGCCGGAGCGCGTGTCCAACCACGACAATCTGGTCGCGCAACCTCACGGATTCGACGATGGCGCGTTCCTGAACAAGATGAGTGATCCAGATCTGCTCGCAATCATTTCGCATGGTGGACCCGCGCTGGGTAAGTCGGCTGAAATGCCGCCTTACGAACATACTTTGAACAAGTCCGACATCGCCGCGCTCGCCGCTTACATTCGGGCCGTCGCCGATCCGCCATACCAATCCAGGGAGGTTGTCTATGCGCAACGGTAAATTGGTTCTTGCCGTCGCAACTTTGATCGCTGCTGTTCCACAAATCCGCTCGCAAGTGCTATCGCCGGCCGAGATTGTCGATCCGGCCCTGCGCGCGCTCCAGCAAAAGTACCTCCAGGAGTTGAAGGCCGCGGCAGTGGACATCACCGCGCATCAATATCCTTACAAGTTTTACTTGAGCCGAACGCTCGATGTGACCGAAAAGCAGGAGCTGCAAACCGATCAGCGCTCCATTCGCTTCGCCCAGTTCCAAGGCCACACGGTGTTGCAAGTGACGGGCAATTATTTCGCCGCTTACTCGGACCAATCCATGGATCGTAGACAGCGTTTCCAGCGCACTTACACCGATGTGATGCTGCCGATACTTCGCGCCACCGTGCCCGTTCTTCAGAACGAGCCGGAAGTGACCGCTCTGGCGATCGAAGTATCGCATCACGTGCGCAAGCAGGTTATGGGAATTGGGATGGAAAGGCCGGAGAACGTGGTGTTGATCGTCCCCCGCGAGGTCGCGGCACAACTGGCGGCGAGCAAGGGCGCCGAGGATGAGATCGCGGTTCTGAGCCAGTGCAGTGAGTACGTGGACGGCGAGCCCTACGCGTTGTGGGGAGAACCGGCGCCCGAGCAACCTGAGGTGGCGGCGCAGTTGCCGGCCAAACAGCCGTCGGCGCCGAGTCCGGTAGCCGCCGCAGTGAAGTTGCCCTTGCCCTCGCGCGACCTTTCGGCAGAGGCGTTGCAGCAAGCGCAGGCATCCTTTCAAACCCTGCTCGACCGCATGGTGCGCGAATTGGACGCCCAGGCGCATTTCATTTCGTACGCGCCGCCGACACTGATCGCTTTCCGCAATGCATCCTATCTGCAGTTGTCCGTTACCACCACGCTCGCGCCTTCCGATTCCGGTTCGCAATACCGCATCGCGGCGCTGGCGTTCGACCGTCACGTGTCCCATCTCCTACGGCCAACATTGGCCTTTTTCAATGAGGACCCTCGGTTCGACGGCATTGTCTTCAGTTCTACCGTCCACCTGCCGGGCCAAAGCGAGGATTCCGCGCTAACCGAGTCGGTCGAGTTCTTTTTCCCGATGTCTGAACTTCGGCGCTACGAACAGTACGACATCACTGGCCAGCAGTTAATCAATGCCGGTTTCGTACTCATCAATGGCGAGCGGGTGGGGCTCGAACTTCAAAACGCCGAATCTGGCCAGCGGCAATGATTCCAATCGGCAGCCAATGGTTGCACCGCTGCGCCCTTCTCATTGCCGCCGCCGCTCTCGTCTCCATAGTGACGGGCGCCGCATTTACCACCAACGAAGAACGGCCGCTCTATTCCCTCGGACAAAGCCATCTCATGGTGGGAATGGCCGCGGGGATACTCACGGTTGGTCTCGTGATCTGGCTGTTACAAAGAGAGCGGCGCCTCTGGATGCGGCGGCTCGCCTGGATCGCCTTGGCCATCGTGATCGTCGAGACCTTGCTGGGGTTCATCACCGTGCCCCAACCACCCGCGGTGAGATTCGCTCATGCCTCTCTGGCTCAGCTTTTCTTTGCGACCGCAACTGCCATCGCTGTGTTCACATCGAGCGCTGGTGCGCGGGTCCCGATCATCGCCGGCGGCCGTCCATCGCTGCGAATCCTGGCGATGATCACCGCCGCAATCGTGCTGGGGCAAGCCGCGCTGGGTGTCGCCTTCCGTCACGGCATCATCGACGTGATACCGCATGTTCTGGGAGCATTGGTGGTTGCGATCTTCGTCGCAGCGCTAGCCATGGTGTTGCTTTACCGTCCCGAGAACGAGCCGCTGCGTCCAGCCGGGGTTACATTGCTGATCATCACGGCCGCACAATTCTTCATAGGACTCGCGCTGTTCTCCATGGGTTTAGCGCCTGATATCGACCCCGAGGCAGTAATTGTCGTGACTATCGTGCATGCAGCTGTGGGAGCGTTGACTCTGGCTGCAACCGTGGTGGCAGTCGTTCTGATCTTGCGCAGGGTTCCTGCAAGCGTAAATCGGCCGGGCGGGTACGGCCGTCAAGTAATTTAGGCCAGGCTGGCGAGCATTGCAGACGAACTCACGCACCGGGCTTGGACGACGGGGGGCAGCTCCAGCAGCGCCATTCTTCGCCGTCGAACCACTACGCAGCGACCTGCAACGTGCCTTGGACCGAGGTCGAATCGCGAGACCATGATGACGTCAAAAACCCGACATTCTCATCCCGTCACCGCAAAATGCCGGAGAATGGAT
>JBKQHJ010000174.1:0-47432 GCA_052148835.1 Bryobacteraceae bacterium | reverse complement strand
GAGATGACATTGACCCTTTCTGATTTCACAAAACCCGACACTTTGGCCAAGCGCACTGACGGCGAGCTTCTTGCGATTATCAGCACGGGGAAGGATCCCATGCCAAGCCAGAAGGGGCGCATGACGGAGCCACAGTTATGGAATTTGGTAAACTACCTCCGGGCCCTGGGCGGAAAGATCCCCGCGAAATCAACGGCGAAGGAAGCCGCCGACGAAAACATCATTCTCGTCCCACAAAAGAAGCCTTGAAGACGGCGGGAATGCAGGCGAATATTGGGCGCTCCGCCGCGGAGACTCCTCGGTGTGGCCGTAGGGGAGTCCCGAACTCTTCGCCACGTTGCCGCTATCGGAGCCCGAAGGCCATTCCAGCACCCACAGCAGCAGGCACACGCCGAACGTAGCGGCGCCCGCGATGATCTGATTCTTGGTCAGCGTCGAAATAAACGTCCCGACGGCGAGCAGTCCGCCGGCTTGCAGTAGCAGCCCCAAGTATCCGATCGCCAGCGGCTTCCAATCGGGATTGCCATAGCGGAACAGGAACGCGAAATTAATGGCGCTGAACAGCAACATCACAGCGTACAGGCCTATCGCCGCCAGCCACTTCCCGATGATCACTTCGACGTCGCGAATGGGTGAGGTAGCCAGCAGTTCGATGGTGCCGAGGCGCTTCTCTTCGGCGAACAGCCGCATGGAGATCATGGGGATGAAGAACAGCCCGACCACGCTTATGTTGGAGAGGAGCGGGCGAATGACGTATTCGTTCACGCTCAAGGGCATGGCCTGTCCGGACATCTGCATCCTGAGGGCTGCGTCGTTGAAATATGCCACCGAGTTCCAAAAGAAAAACCCGAAAATGACGGCGAACATCGTCAGCAGCAGATAAGCCACGGGCGAAACAAAATAACTGTTCAGCTCTTTTTGGCAGATTACCCAAATATTCCTCATTGGATCTCTCCTTGCACCAGTGCCTCCTCGACGCTCGGCTCTTCGGCCGCTTTCTCGCCGCCGGTCAATTGCAGGAAGATCTCTTCCAGGCTCATGGCGGAGGGGCGCAGCTCATTCAGATTCCATCCGGACTCGACCACGGCGCGCGCCAGATCGCCACGAATGGAGCGGTCTTTCAAACTCTCCACTTCAAACACCGACCGGCTACCGCGCGAATCCTTCAGCAGGACGCGGCTGACGCCGTTGACCGTTTCCAGGCGATGCTGGATGGTTTGCGCGTCGATGGCCCCGTGGCGTCCCTCCACCTCCAAAACCACCGATTCAGCGCCGCGCGCTCGATTCTGCAGGTTGTGTACCGAATCCGTCGCCACCAGCTTACCCTTGTTGATGATGAGCACCTGCTCGCAGGTCTGTTCCACCTCGGGCAGGATGTGGGTGCTGAGAATGATGGTGTGATCCCCGGCCAGGCCGCGGATCAGATCGCGCGTTTCGATGATCTGCTTAGGGTCGAGCCCGGCGGTGGGTTCGTCGAGAATCAGAACCTCTGGATTGTGAATGATCGCCTGGGCCAATCCGACGCGTTGCCGGTAGCCTTTCGATAGTTTGCCGATGAGCTTGGCGCGCACGTCGGCCACGGCGCAGCGCTCAGCCACTTCGGTCACCCGGTTCGCCAGGCTCTGGCCGGACATGCCCTTGAGCTTTCCGACAAATGTGAGGTACTCTTGCACCTCCATTTCCTGATAGACGGGCGGGGTTTCCGGCAGATACCCGATTCTTTTCTTTACTTCCATCGGCTGTTCCAGCACGTCGAAGCCGGCCACTTTGGCGGTGCCTTCCGAAGGCGGAAGGAAACACGTCAGAATGCGCATGGTTGTGGTCTTGCCCGCGCCATTGGGTCCCAGGAATCCCACAATCTGGCCCTTCTGTACTTCAAATGAGATGTGATCCACCGCGAGGGTTCGGGCGTATCTCTTCGTGAGGCCTTGAACTGTAATCATAGTTTGACTCAGAGGAACTGCGATGACTCATCGGGAGCGCCTCCGAAGAGGCCAGCTCCGATCAGGCTGCTGCAATCACATGATAAAAATCGATCGAGGCGAATGTCAATTTTAATAGAGACTTCGGGATGGCTACTGCTGCCAGGCTCTCTCGATATGTTAGACGTAGCTAATATCATTCCGTCAAGGCAAAACCCATAATTTGCATGCCTGCATCGACAAAAATTATGTTGCCGGTGACGCCGCGACCAAGGTCGCTGGCCAGAAAAACCGCTGTGTCCGCTACTTCCGCGGGGTCGGTATTACGCCGGAGAGGAGCTACCTTCGCTCCGCCCTCCAGCATCTTAGAAAAGTCGCGAATTCCGCGCGCCGACGTTGTTTTGACGGCTCCGGCGGAGATTGCGTTAACACGAATGTTAGATGGACCGAGATTGGCCGCCAGGTATCGGACAGAAGCTTCGAGCGACGCCTTGGCCACGCCCATAACGTTGTAGTTTTCAACCACCCTCGTGGACCCCAGGTAGGTTAGTGTCATGATGGAGCCCCCAGCCGGGGCCATGAGCGGCGCCGTCGCGCGTGCCACTGCCACCAGCGAGTACGCACTGACGTCCTGAGCCAGCCCAAAACCCGCCCGCGATGTCTCGATAAACGGGCGGCTTAGATCCTCTCGGTTGGCGAACGCGATACCGTGAACCACGGCGCTAAGCACGGCGCCCCGGTCCTTCAGGTCATTCGCCAGCATGACCGCTAAGGCGTCCAGTTGCGCGTCCTGGGTTACATCGCAAGGCAGCACCCGCCGGACCTTGAGTTCGGCGCCGAGTTCCTCCACGGTTTGTTTCTGGCGGTCGCCCTGGTAAGTAAGGATCACGTCGGCGCCTTCGCGAATAAAAGCTCTGGCGATTGCGTGGGCGATGCTCCATCGGTTCGCGACTCCGAGAACAAGGGCAACCTTGCCCTCCATCAATTGGGGCATGAACTTACTTATTGTAACGCGCGATGGCAAATGCCCGGCGCGGCAGGTCAGATCACGCCGAGCGCCGAGCAGAAGATCCCCGCGGGAATCGCTAGACAGCAGCCAAAAGTGCCATAATCGATAGCAAAAGAGCGACAGGCTTGGAATAGCGTCCGGGGAGGTAGGGTCCATGACGATTTTCTGTGGCGGTCATTATAGACTCCAGCCAGGGTTCGGCGTCGTGACGTTGGTGTTAACCCTGCTGTGCGCGAACGCTGCGTTTCCGGCCAGCGTCGGCACGCGCGAGATCACCTTCACAAAAGACATTGCGCCGATTTTTCAGGACAAGTGCGAGGGCTGCCATCGTCCGGGAGAAATGGCGCCGATGCCGTTGATCACTTACCAGCAGGTGCGGCCGTGGGCGAAGGATATAAGGCAGCGCGTAGCCGCGCGTCAAATGCCCCCTTGGCACCTGGATCCCACCGTGGGCATTCAATCCTTCCAGAACGACATGTCGTTGTCCAGTGCTCAGATCGATTCGATCGTGAAATGGGTGGCCGCGGGAGCCCCGGAAGGCGATCCCAAGGACATGCCGGCGCCGAAGCAATGGCCGGAAGATAAGGGCTGGAAATTGGCGAGCCAGTTCGGCCAGCCGGATCTGGTGATCAAGTCGGATCCTTATACCATGCCGGCCAAAGCGCAGGACGCCTGGTTCAGACCGGTGACGCCCATTCCGCTTACGGAGCCGCGCTGGGTGCGCGCCGTCGAAATCCGCCCTGCTACCGCGGCGGGACGAAGGATTACGCATCATGTTCTGGCGTTTTTGCAGCAGGAAGAACCCGGCTCGCACACCGGAATTGTCACGCAGGGATTGTTGATGGAGTGGGCGGTGAATAAGAACTACGATATCTATCGCCCCAACACCGGAAAGCTTTTGCTGCCCGGCGCGCGCATTTGGTGGGAAATGCACTACCACGCGGTGGGCGAAGAGATTCGCGACAATGTGGAACTCGCAATTTATCTTTATCCCAAGGGACAAGAGCCCAAGTACCGCACGATCCTAACAGCGTTTCTCGGCTGCCCGGGTAGAGCGGAACTTGGCGTGCTCGACATTCCGCCAAATTCGGTTGTGCAATCGGAGGGCTATCAAACGCTGAAAGCCCCGGCGCGTCTCGAGAATTTCCAGCCCCACATGCACTTGCGCGGGAAGGCCATGTTGCTGGAAGCCATTCTGCCGGATGGCACCAAGCGCACGCTCAGCTATGTGGATCATTTCAACTTCAACTGGATGACCAACTATATTTACAGTGACGACGCTGCGCCGGTGCTGCCGAAAGGGACCGTGATTCACGTGGTGGCCTGGCACGACAATACGGTGAACAATAAAAACAATCCGGATCCGGATCAATGGGTGGGTTGGGGCGATCGTACAGTGGATGAAATGGCGCACGCGTGGGTGAACGTCACCTACATCAGCGAGGAGGACTACAAAGAATGGTTAAGCAAGCATGAGCCGCACACGGTGGCAACCGCAGTCCCGTAACTGTATTGGCGGGGCCCTGCTGCTGTGGACGGGCGCGTCTTTGCTTTTTCCTCCGGCCGCCTGCTGGGCACAGCCTCAGCAAGTTCGCGTAGAGCCCGTACACAATTCCGGACAAAGCGTGACGGGAGCATTCGAGGGTTGGTTTGCCAATCCGGACGGGACGTTTAGCATCCTGCTGGGCTATTTTAATCGGAACGCAATCGAGGAACTGGATATTCCCATTGGCGCCGACAACAAGATTGAACCGGGCGGACCAGATCATGGTCAACCGACCCACTTCCTGCCCCGTCGGCAATGGGGCATGTTCACCGTGACGGTACCGAAGGACTTCGGATCGAATAAACTAACCTGGACCCTGACCGCCAATGGCGTTACAACGGCGATTCCAGCCGGTCTGAATCCTCTTTACGAAGTGGCTCCGTTTAAGGACGCTTCGGGAAACACGCCGCCGTTCGTTGGTTTCTCTGAAAAAGGGCCTTTTGCTCAGGGTCCGCGCGGAATCAGCACGGCAATGAAAACAACAGTGAGCGTCCCCCTCCCTCTCCAGGTTTGGGTGGCAGACGATGCCCACCTGACCCCTGGCGAAGATCGGCCGTACAGACCTGCCGTCACGCTGGCGTGGGGTAAATTTCGGGGGCCAGGCAAGGTCACCTTCTCAAATGGCCGGCCTCAGGTGGAGACCAGCGATTTTCCGGCGCCGCCCATCGCCACTTTTCGAGGAAACGCATCTACAGCGGCGACGTTCAGCGAGCCTGGGGAATACGTATTGCGCGTTGGCGCCTATGACTGGTCCGGCGAAGGGGGGACCGGATTCCAATGCTGCTGGACCAACGGGCAAGTGATGGTTTCCGTTTCCGGGGCCGAGAAGAAATAGTTCGGATTACTGATTCCGGATTTTCAAGATTTGGAATAGATTGCTATAGTCGTCGGTCCAAGGACGCAGGTTTGCCCGGAGACGAGCGGGTTCGGCGCCCGAGGATTTGAAGGCCTTATCCTGGAAGATCGCGCCATCGCTTGACACCAGCACCCAGTCACTATTGGAAAAATAATCCGCTTCTTCGTCCTCATCATCGATGTCCAGCGCGGTTTTGCCGAAATCGCGGGCGTTGCGCGCCACCACGGGCACCAGATCAAGATATCGATTGGACACGTGGACTGCAAGAATCCCGGCGGGCTTCAGGTGCCGGAAGTAGAGCGCGAAGGCCTCGCGCGTGAGCAGGTGTACGGGAATGGCGTCGCTGGTAAAGGCATCGATTGCCATGAGATCGAATTGCTGCGGGGGCTGGGCTTCCAGTGTGAGGCGCGCGTCGCCCAGCAGCACCTGATGGTCGGCCTTGCAATCGTGCAGGAAAGTAAACCAAGTGCTTGCGATGGAGAGGGCGAGCGGATTGATCTCATAAAAGCGAAAAAAGTCGCCCGGGCGGCAGAAGCTGGCGGTAACGCCGGCGCCGAGTCCGATGACAGCCACGCGCACCGGGCCACGATGCTGCAAGTATCCCATCGCGCGTCCCATGCCGGAGAAGGGGCCGTAGTAGCTGGTGGGTTCGTCGCGATGGCGGGCGTCGAGAAGCTGCGTGCCGTGATTGATGGTCCCGTGGATCAAGCGGCGAACGGCGGTGTCTTGTTCATCCGCGGGAATGTCGCGAACTCGCAGGACACCGTAGAAGTTGCGCATCGACAGGCGGAAGATTTTATCGCTGCGATGTTTCTGATAGCCCAGATGAATCGCGAGACCCACGGTGAAGGCGAGCATCGCAATCCGCACCGCTGCGATCGGAATCTTGCCCTTCCAATTCCGTGGCGAGATCCACAGAACGACCGCGGCCAGCGCGCTGCAGGCCACCATCGATAGGGGCAGCTCGAAGTAGGTGTGAAAAACGTGCGGCGCCACGATGGCCACGAATACGCCGCCCAATGTTCCGCCAAGCGAGATCATTAAATAGAAGCTGGTGAGATGGCGAGGGTCGGGTTTCAGACGCACGAGTTCGCCGTTGCACACCATGCAGCAAATGAAGAGGGCAGCGACAAACGTCGGAACCGCCCATGCGATGTTAGGATTGCCTTCGTTGGCGTAAATCGCATACGCGGCTCCATCCAGCGCGATGACCAGCAATGGAAGGAAGACGCCGCGGTTGTAAACCTTGTCGCGCTCGAAGCACAGGATGAAGCTAAGTAAATAGACGGACAGCGGGAGCACCCAGAGGAACGGAATTGGCGCGACGTTTTGGCTGAGATGATTGCTGATGGCGAGCAGCAGCGCGGAGGCGCAGGCGGCGAGCGCGGTCCAAATCGCGCGCACGGTCCAACTAGGCGGCGGGGAGGAGGTTCGAGCGTCGGTCTGGTGCACCTTCGACGGCGACGCACGCATGGCCTTCCACGCGACGGCCGCGCAGATCACGGCGAAAATGGCGTAGATGGCGGACCAGCCATACGCCTGCCCGTGGGTGGTGAACATCGGCTCGACCAAGAACGGATAGCTGAGCAGCGCGAGCAGCGATCCAAAATTCGATAGCGCGAACAAACGATACGGGATCGCACCGGGTTTAGCCGCGACATACCAGGCTTGCAGCAGAGGGCTGGTGGTTGAGAGCAGTAAGTAGGGAAGGCCGATGGTGGCGGTTAGCAAAAGCAAAATTCGTAGCGAGGGATCGCCGGCTTGAGAAGGTTTCCAAGTTGGCGATGGCAGAATCGGCAGCAGCGCCAGGCTAAGCGCCATCAAGCCAATATGCAGCGCGGTTTGTTGCTTCGGCTTGAGAGACTGCGTGGAGCGATGAGCGTACAAGTAGCCGGCGAGTAAAGCCGCTTGGAAAAATAGCAGGCAAGTGCTCCACACGGCCGCCGATCCGCCGAACCAGGGTAGGATGATTTTGCCGATCATCGGCTGCACGGCGAACAGTAGAAATGCGCTCAGGAAGATGGTACAGGCGTAAGCGAGCATGGCGCGGTAAGGAGCAATGATCTCACAGGCCGTGCAAACCGCGCACCGGGAATCGCAGCTCCCGGCTGTCGGTAGGGGCCGTCGACCCGGCCAACGTCAGATCTTTATTGCGGCGTTTCGATGCTGATTCTTAGGGCCGTCCTGTGGCGGTGGACGCGGCCAAAATCGCGATCATAGGAGTTCGTTTCAAACAGGATGGGCTTCATCTGTCTTACAAACTCCGCCTCCGAGAACTGTCGTGAATAGGCTTGTAATGCGCGCGGCTCCACCTCGGCCTCCCTTGCATCCCAGCGCTCGATCGCCTGCCCCAGGCCCTCGGGCTCATCGTAGAGCAGCCCTCCGAAATCAGGCACGATTTCCAGGGCCCCTCCCATGGCGAGGCCAATCACGGGTTTGCCGCTCGCCAGCGCTTCCACCATCGTCATGCCGAAGTCCTCTTCGCCTGGCATGATAAACGCGCGGCATCGCGCATACAGTTCCCTCAAGTCGACGTCGGGGACACGCCCGCAAAACTCGACATTCGATGCCGCGATTTTACGCAGAGACTTGTACTCGGGTCCGTCGCCAACCACGCGGAGCCGGCGTCCACTCTGATTGAACGCGCGAACGGCAGCGTTCACCCGCTTGTACGACACCAGTTCGGACACGATTAAGTAATAATCTTCGTCCGGTTTCCAATGGAACATATCCACCGCGACAGGTGGACGAACCACGCGGGACTCGCGCCGGTACGTTTTCCAAATACGCCGCCGCACGTTTTCGCTGTTAGCGACAAATTCGTCCACGCGCGCCGCGGACGCATAGTCCCATAAGCGCAGATAATTTGTTAGAGGCGTGATCAGGGCGCGCTTTAGGCGGGATCTTGTCCACTCGTTGCGATAGGCCGGATACATCTCCCATAGATATCGCATCGGCGTTTCGCAGTAGCAGACGTGCCGCGTATGGGCCGAGGCGATCACGCCTTTCGCCGGACCCGATTCGTTGCTAATGATCAAGTCGTACCCGCGCAAATCGAAGCTTTCAAGCGCCATTGGCATCAAGGGAAGCAGCGATCGATACACTCGGCGCAGCGGCTGCAGGAAGGACGCCTGTACGCGATGCCGGCGAATTGTTTCTGAAGTGTGACTCGGATCGTAGAGTAGCGTGAAGATGTCGGCATCCGGCAGCATTCGGCACAGCGCCTCCAAAACTTTTTCGCCGCCGCGCCTGTTCATCAGCCAGTAATGGACAATTGCCGTGCGCATTTCTTAGGTCCGTCAACAGCAGTATGCCACGTGAATTGGCCCTCCCGAACAGGTGCTTGTTTCTGGTTTGTATCTTTCTTGTAAAATCTTGCAGTTTATCGGGTTTACCTCTTGGCATTGGCTTTTTTCATCGCTACCCTGACAACGAAGCGGCTGTTATGTCCTACTCCTCGCCCATGGAAAAAGTGATTCCCGATCCCGTTCTCTCGGCATTTGAATTACCCCTGCGCCGTACTCTGTATCCGCTCGGATTTCCGCTTGAAATAGAAACCAATTCGCCTGAAGTGATCGCCGCGGCTTCCGAAGGCTGGGACCAGTTTCCGCAAATGTTTTACGGAACGCCGCTGCGGCTTTGTCTTGGCGTCCTCGGAGCGATGGGAGATCCGCTGGCGACGGAATCCGTGATTCGATCGCGCGAGCACATGATGTCGATCGTCGCGGATCCCGAGAACTTCGTGGTTTGCGATTTCAACCGCGGCTTTGCGTTTGGATGGGTGACGGAGAACACGGCCGCCGATCATCCCCTGCTGCGTTATCGCTTCCTGATCGCTGCCGGCGCGACGCTGGTGGAGCAACGAGCCTTCGCATCGTTACATGGCGCCTTGGTGGTACGCAACGGACGTGGGGTAATGCTAACCGGTGATTCTTTCGCTGGGAAGAGCACGCTGGCCTATGCGTGCGCACGCGCGGGTTGGACCTATGTGAGCGACGATGGAGCCTTCTTGGTGCGCGAACGAAATGACCGGCATGCCATCGGGGATCCATTCAGCGTCCGCCTTCGTCCCGATGCGACACAATTCTTTCCCGAACTGGCGGATTGTCTGCCCATCGTTCGGCCGAATGGGAAGGTTGCCATCGAGCTTCTCACTTCCGATCTGGGCCTAAAGATCGCGCCCAGTTGCAACGTGGATCACGTGGTTTGTCTGAATCGCGAACAGCCCGGTCCAGCCCGTCTCAGGCATGTCGCGAAAGAAAGATTGCTCGATGAATGGGCGCAATATGCGGTCTACGGGACCAGCGAGGTGCGCCAAGCGCAGCGTCGTTGCCACCAGCGGATGCTCGGTGCACAACTTTGGGAAATGCAATATTCCGATCTCGATGACGCCGTGGCGCGGCTCAAGCGCCTGGTGGACGCCGGACCGTAATCCAACCATGCGCCCCTTCCGCATCGACGATTTTCTTCCCAGGGCGTACACGGTCGCAGCGCAACACGATATATTTCAGGCCGTGACCGTGTCGCCCGCTTTTGTTGAAGTGAATCGAAAAAGCAGTTTGCCTTGAGATTCGATTTTTGAAACCGCCCAATCCACGCATCCCATCTTACGCCAGCACGGTGCTAGGTGCGCTTCAATTTGCCTCGCCGGATCGGAGTGCGGTCTACGGCTGGAGCGACGATGCGTGGAAAAAGGCGCTCGCCTTCTGCGAACGAACGCAATTAACTTTGCCCTTGGGCGTCGAATGCCTGGACTATTTGCCCGCCGCGGTGCGTCTCCGCATAAATCGCCATTTTGCAAATAACACCCAACGCTGGGAGCGCACGCAGGCCACGTACCGCGAGGTAGCCTTCGCCTTGGAAGCCGAAGGGCTCGAACATGCCATCCTCAAAGGCTTCAGCCACTGTCCTCTTTTCGTCCGCGATCCTCGCCATAGGGCGCAGGGCGATTTGGATTTGCTGCTTCCTCGCGATCACGCGAGGCGCGCGCAGGATGTCGCGGTGCAATTGGGCTACCAGCCGATCGAAAAACACGATGAGCATCCAACCGACCACTTGCCCGCCATGATCCGAAAGACGGGCTGGATGTGGCGAGGCGACCCATTCGATCCTGAGATGCCGCTCTCGCTCGAACTGCACTTTCAGCTGTGGGATAAGAGCACCGAGCGGTTCACCCCGCCGGGACTGGATTGTTTCTGGGAGCGGCGCCGGCGCAGGGAATTGGAGGGGCTGCAATTCACCGCCCTGCATCCGGCCGACGCCATCGGATATGCGGCGTTGCATTCGCTGCGTCATCTTCTGCGCGGCGACATTCGCGTTTTTCATGTCTACGAACTCGCGCAAGTGCTGCACCTCTACGCGCATGACACCAAGTTCTGGGAGGTCTGGTTCCAGCTGCACGATCCATCCTTGCGGATGCTGGAAGCGATCTGTTTCTCCCTCGCCGAGAGCTGGTTCGCCTGCCGGATGCCCGAGGCCCCGCGTGAAGAAATGGGCCGTTTGCCGGTGGATGTAAAGCGCTGGCTGCGGACGTACCACTGGTCTCCAATCGAAAGCTTGTTTCACCCCAACAAGCACGAGCTGTGGCTGCATTGGTCGCTCATCGAGTCCAGGGGGGATCGCGTGGCGATGTTGCGCCGCAGGCTGGTGCCCGAGCGCTTGCCCGGATCGTTCGGAGCGACGCACGTTCCCGATAGCCAGATCAGCTGGCAAATGCGCATCCGCAACCGAGCTGATTACCTCAAGTATCTTGCATCGCGCGTTTCACATCACGCACGTGCACTGCCGCCAACCGCCTGGAGCGCGGTGCGATGGTTCAGCGCTGGAGCTTCACTGAGGCTTGAACTAGCATCTGAATACTGGCTTCTGCTGGCTTCTGAAGGTTTTTTCGACTTCGGAATGTTCGTCTTCTTCTTTCTTTACAATCTATATTTATTAAAGCTCGGATTTCGCGAAGATTTCCTGGGATTCATGTCCGGGGTAATGACTGCCGCTAATATTGCCGGCTCCATCTTGTCCGTCTTCGCAATCCAGCGTTTCGGCTTGCGAAAAGTCTTGATGGCCGGCTTCGCCATGACCGCGTTGCTGTCTGCATTGCGCGCTTCCGTCCTCTCCGGTCCGGCCTTGTTACTGCTGGCGGCCGCCGCGGGACTTGCATTCTCGGCGTGGCCTGTCGCGCTGGCTCCAGTGATCGCCGCCGTGACAACGGAAAAGAGCCGGGCGCGCGGATTCAGTTTCATATGTTCCGCCGGAATTGCGATCGGAATTTTCGGCAGCCTGGCGGCAGCGCACCTGCCCGCTTGGATTTTGCGCCTCCACATGGCTTCCTCCGACGTCGCGTCTTATCGGGTTTCGCTGCTCGTCGGATGCGCGATCGTATTGCTTTCGCTATGGCCGCTATCGCAGGTAAAGATGAGCACTGCCGCAGTACCCGCCGCACGCGAGCTGCATCGCCCCAGCCCGATGGTGCTGCGTTTCCTGATCGCCATGCTCATCTGGAGTCTTGGCACGAGCGTGTTCAATCCATTTAGCAGCGTCTTCTTGGCACGAATGCGCATGCCGGTGGAACAGATCGGCTACGTCTTCTCGTCGTCCCAGTTGGCGCAGGTGGCCGCGATTCTTTGCGCGCCGTTCCTCTTTCGCAGGTTCGGCACTGTTCGCGCCATTTGGGGCATGGAACTGGCCACGGCGCTTGGATTAATCGCATTGGCGGCCTCGGGCGGTCCACTCTGGGCCGCTGGAGCGTATACCGGATATATGGCGTTTCAGTATATGAGCGAGCCTGCCATGTTCACACTATTGATGGACGGTGTGACGGCGGGCGAGCGCAACAGCGCTTCCGCTCTCAACTTTCTGGTTTCCTTCGCGGGCCAAGCCATCGCTGCTTCGGTGGCTGGCTGGATGTTGGCGCGCTTCGGGTACCCGCCCGTGCTGGCCGCGGGCGCCGTTATCTGCGCTGCAGCGGCATTTCTGTTACGCGCTCTTCTCGGGAAGCCCTCGCTCGTGTCTCCAATAAATTCGTGATGTGTTTTTGAAAGGCGCTGAGCGTGTACGATTGCGCCCACGCCTGGCGCGCATTCCGAGCGATTTGCCGCAAAGTCTCCGGCTCACTTGTCATCGCCTCCCGAATTCGCGCTGCGAGCGCACAGTCTGAGAATTCGCGCGTTAGGAACCCGGTAACGCCATCGACTACTGCCTCAGGAATGCCGCCGGCCGGAAATGCGACCACCGGCACGCCGGCCGAAAATGCTTCCAACACGATGCGTCCCATTCCTTCTTTCAGCGATGGCACTACCAGCAAATCCAACTCACTGAGCACAGCATTTACATCTTCCTGCCATCCGACAAACTCGACCGGCAGATCGCGCGCTCGCAGGCGCACGGCGTCGAAGTAATCACGGCTCGCTTGAAATAGGGGCGCGCCACAGATCACAAAATGGGCCTGAGGAAACTCGTGCTTCAACAACGCCACCGCATTCACAAACGCCAGCTGTCCTTTCTCGCGAGCAATACGGCCAATCATTCCAATCCGGAGGCATCCGCCGCGGCCGAAGTCACGCTCGTGATACCCGGCGTCACGAACGCCGTTCGGGATTACATGCAGCTTACGCTTGTCGATGTGGCGTCCGAGAGGCTTCACTACGGAATTGCTGCAGGCGATAGCAGTCGGCGCGGTCCAGCCGAGAACCCATCGGGTTAGCCGCAAAGCAGAACCATGTAAGTGGCTGTGAAGGTGCAACACCACCGGCACCTCGCCACGCGCAGCAAGGGCCGCCGCGGGTAATAACCGCGGGCCATTCACGTAGATCAGTCCGATGCTCGCCCCGCCAATCCAGTCGCGAACGATGCGCACCTGCCGGCGGAGATCTCGCGCGAAACGCACGGAATCCGCGGCGCTCTTGTGTCCAGAATTATAGGGCCCGCACGGAATGTCGCCGATCTGAACATGGCGCGATTGAAGCGCCTCCACCAAGGGTCCCCGGCCGGGCACCAACACATTCGGATCCCAGCCGTTCTGTTGGACGGCGTCCACGGTATCGAGTAACGCTTGTTGCGCACCGCCTAATTCGCTGAACTGATCGAGGAACAAAATCCTCACGCGTTCCTCCGCGCCGCGAGCGCCAGCACGAAGAAGTACACGGGCAAAACTCGCCAATAGGTAAGAAGATCGGCCGAGAGCATTTGCACGCTTTGCCCGGCCCAGAAGCAAAACATCCAGGCCCCTGCGAACGAGCGAACGGAGTCCGACGATCGGGCCGCGCGATAAGCGCATGCGAGGATCGCTATATTGAGTGCAACCACAGCGAGCAATCCCGCGATCCCGGTTTCCGTCAGCAGCGTAAGATACGTGTTGTCGCCCACCGCCTTCGCACCGATGAATTCGGAATAAGGCAAGGTTTTGTAGCCGACACCGAGGATCGCGTGCCATGGATATGCGATCAGGTAATTCGCCAGCGTTTGCCAGGCGTCGATGCGCCCGGAGAGCACGGCGTTCGGCGATTCGGAGAAATACTCGAATGCCGCGGTGATGCGCAGCCAGGCGAATTGTGCGAACACGGGGAACACAGTCCAGAGAGTAGCGGCGCCTCCGACTCCAAAGACAGCCACTCCAACCGCCAGACGCGGCCAGGGGACGCGATCGCGCCGCAGCCAAATCAGAGCCGTCAGCGCGACGGCCAAGTTCACCAGGGATGCTCTTGAAAACGACAGAACCAGTGCGGCGGCTAGCGGCGCGGCGCCAAGAAACAGCGCGAGCCGCGACATGGGCTGTCCTTCGCTCGGATCTTCTTTTCGCATGAACAGCGCGACGGCGATCATCTCCAGAAAAAACGCGCACAGATTTCCCAACGTGCTGGCCTCGTAGAAGAAGCCCTGGGCACGGCGATACACGCCGCTCGCGAGCCATACGAATTGCTGCTCATAACCGGCCGGCGGTGCAAATTGAAAATAGAAATCGACGCAGGCATACACGGAGGAAAGTACGCCCGCCCAGAACAGCCACCGAATGCCGCGAAACGATGCGAGCGTCGTCAGGCGGCCGGGGCCATCGCGAACATACAGGAAAACGTAGATGGAAATTCCAAACAGCACTACGCGCGCCAAGCTGGCCGCCGCGATAGCGACACCGGAATGGATGGCGGCCATCGCAATGCTGCACACAAAGACAGCCCACAGTCCGATGAGACACAACGCCAGGGCATCCGCCTGAAATCGCCATTCCCCAAGGCGTAGCCAACCGATAAACAGGCCGGCGCCCGCGACCGCCATCGCGATATGCGGGCCCGAATCTCCCAAGTGGATCGGTAATGGCGGAGTCAGCAGCGCACACGCGAAGAACAAGCTGAGCCAAGCTGTGGGCGAACGGAGCAGGCGCCAGAGGATCGGGATTGCCACGAAAGGCGCGCACAACAACGCCTTCGTAAGCAAATCAGGCCCGAGGGCTATGGCCGCCGCGCAGGCCCCCAATGCCAGACCTGCCACGGTTTGATTACGACTTTGCCATCGCGCCGCGGGAATCATGCATGTATCTCGCGTGCTCCCTCATCCAGGAACGACCTTTCATAACGGACCCGCTTGCGGCCAAACACGAATCTGAAGCTCAAGTAAGCAGTCGACAAGAACCACGCGGCAAAAAGAGCCGTTACTACGTTCAGCGACGTATTCGGCCAGCTCGGGCGTTGCGGGACTGCTCCCGGATCGATAATCCGAAGCTGCTCGGTGTGCGTACCCGCCGTGGCGCGAGATTCGAGCAAGCGCCCAGCAACGGTCTCGTACGCCTGTTGCGCCACTTTTAGCGCGGTCCCGAACTCTTGCCTTTTGGAAGTCCGCATTGCCAACGTGGTAGCTTTCTGTGCAATCGCTTCCTGCAACTCTCGCGAACGCTTGGCCAACGTAGCAACTCGCGCCTGCGCCGCATTCCACTGCTCGCGCGCGAAAGGCCCGTCCTGCGCCTGCTGCTGGTATGCGGCCGCATCCGATTCCGCGGCGGCCAATTGTTCTTCCACCTTCCCGCGCACGTTGATATCCGCGTCGATTTCCGACTGCAGCGATTCCAGCGGCTCGTGAACAGACAACTCGTTCCAGGCCTTTTGCGCCTCGTCCAAACGCCGCTGGGCCTCAGCCACTTGCGATTCCGCCAGATCGGTAAAGTCACGATCCGACGCCAGGCTCTCGCCACGGCTGATGTTCACCGTTTCCTGGGCGATATACTGCGCCAGTGCTTGGGCGAGCCTAGGATCGCGCAACGTCGCGCTCACTTGCAGAACTTTTGTGTCCCTTAGCTTCGAAACTTTCAGTATTCGATGTTGGAGCGATTCCAAAAACTGCGAGCCGTTCGACTGCAAGTGGAACTTCTCAGCCGCGCGCGCAAACAGCGTTTCGCTGTTCCCGAACAGCTCATACGTTTTAAGCGACTCCAGATACATGGCGCTCACCGCCGTGGTAAGTCGGGAATCGCTGCCTCCAGGCGGCTCGATGACAATATTGGCGGTGGCTGTGTATTGTTTAGGGAGCAGTAAACTGACACCACCGGCGAGCAGCGCCGCTGCCGCGCAAGCGATCGCTATCACCCACCAATGACGGCGAAGATAATCGATGTATTCGAATGCGTCAAATGATTCGTACATAAAATGACCCCTACAGGATTGTTGTTACCGCCGGAGGTCCGCGCTCGTCAGTTCGGTATGCTATCGCTCGTGCCGCTGATCGCGGCGCTGGTTCCGCTACTAATAACTCCGGGCACGCTCGCTTATTTTGATATTACGCCGAAAATAGCGCTTCTCCTAACAGGAACGGCGCTAATGTTATTACAAACGCGAACAAATTCATCCAACCTGCGGCTGCTCGCCGGCGGCAGGTTCGGGAAATGGCTGGTTGGACTCCTGGCCGCCGAAGCGATCGCGTTCGCCGTTGCCAGTTTATTCTCTACCGACCGTCTTTTGTCGCTCGATGGCGGTTCCTGGCGGCGTCTAGGGTTGATTCCCGAAGCGGGGTTGCTGCTGTTTGTGTTGCTGGCCGCGGGCTGGCTGGCGGCGCAGGAAGATCGTGTGCGTAAGCTGCTTCGAGCCGTGGCCTGGAGTGGCGCGTTAGCGGCCGTTTACGGCATCACGCAGTACTTCGGATGGGATCCCCTGTTGCCGGCCCAAGCATATCAAGTAGGAGAAGGCGTGTTCACGATCGTGCGGCCGCCGGGGACACTGGGCCATGCCGATTATTTCGGCACCTGGTTGATTACGATACTGTTTCTAGCTCTGGCCCTCGCGCAGCTCGAAGAAAAACGGCTGTATCGATCCACGGCGGTCGCAGCAGCCGGATTGGCGGCCATCGCGATCGTCTTGAGCGGCACGCGCGCTGCTCTGCTGGGCGCCGCGGTCGGTGCTGTCGTCCTGTTGCTTGCACGGCGCAACCCGATCCGAATGCGCGGTGTCGCGATCAGTTTGGCTTGCATCACAGCCATGGCATTTTTCTTCTTCTCGCCCGCGGGTCTAAAGCTGCGCGCGCGCCTGCACTGGTCGATCGAAGATGCCCGCGGCGGCGCCCGGCTGCTGCTGTGGCGCGACTCCCTGCAAATGAGCACGCACCGGCCGCTTCTGGGCTTTGGTCCCGAAACTTTCGCCACTGAGTTTCCGCGTTTCGAATCGATACAACTTGCGAGCGCGTATCCGGACTTCTATCACGAATCGCCACACAACATATTCCTGGACGCTCTAACGTCGCAAGGATTGCTCGGACTGCTGGCGTTAGTTGGGCTTTGCGCTTTAGGTGCTTGGAGTGCGATCCAGGCCTGTCGTTCTGGACGTGTCCTCGGTCCGCCACTAGCCGCTGCGTTCGTGGGGCTCCTGGTCGCACAGCAGTTCGCCGTCTTCGTCTTCACTACGTCGCTCTATTTTCATCTACTCATCGCTATGCTGGTAGTGACAGCGTGGACTCCGCCGAAAGCTGGGCGATCCTTCCAGCTACCAATTTGGCCCCTGATTCCAACCGGCTTGGCGATCTTTGTCTTGCTTGTGTATTGCGTTCAACCCGTAGCCGCCGACCGCGCGCTGGCACTCACCTGGCGACGCATCGACACAGGCGACATCGCTGGTGCCGCTGCATCGTACCAAACCGTTTTGCGCTGGCAACCGCCGGGTACGACATCGGACTTGAGCTATTCCCGCGCCATGCAGCAAGCCGCCGCACGTACGCCCATCTTCACTACTCGGGTTCTTGCGCGCCAACAGGCGCTCGATGCTGGCGTTCGGGCGGTGCGCGGCGCCGAGGATCGCCAAAACGCTTGGTACAATCTCGCGATGCTATTGGCCGAACAGAACGATGCCGCCGGCGCGGAACGATCGCTTCGCAATGCCATCTCCTGGGCCCCGCACTGGTTCAAGCCGCATTGGGCACTGGCCCGGCTGCTCGCCCTTGCCGGGCACGGCGGTGAAGCGACGGAGCAAGCACGCATCGCGGTGGAGTGCGACGGCGGCCGGGATCCAGAAGTGGTCGAGACCTGGAAACAGTTACGGGCCCAATCGCGAACTCAAGCCAAGTAATTGCCCTGATTTTTCACAAAGTGTTTACGATTCTGGCATTGTCTATGCCAGGCGCGCCCCCTATAGTGAGCTCAGGGAAACATTTATGAAAATTCGTCAGGGTGCATTATTGATTGTCTTCGCGGGCGCGGCATTCGCTCAGGCTCCATCGGTTGATACGGGTGGCGTTCTAAACGGGGCCAGCTTTACGAAAGGCCAACCAGTGAACCCGGGCGCGCTGGTCTCGATTTTTGGGACAAATTTAGCGTCGCAGGTCTCGCAGGCGGACTCGATTCCGCTATCGAAATCCCTCGGCGGCGTCACGGTGGAGTTTGTTAACGGTAACACGACAATCAGCGCCCCGATGCTTTTCGTTCAGCCGGCCGATCCGGCCAATAACGTCAGCGCGCAATTGAATGTCCAGGTGCCGTGGGAGATTGTTCCAGAGGGCGCGACTGCCAACGTTAGCGTCATCGTGAACAACCACGGCACATCCTCGGCGCCGGCTCAGGTGATGGTAGGGCCGTATTCGCCTGGCGTGTTCTCGTCGAATGGCTTGGCCATCGCGGTCAACCAGGACGGAACGCTCGCTTGGCCCGTCGGCGCTGTTCCCGGACTCACCACCCATCCGGCTAAAATCGGCGATGTTGTGATCGTTTACGCCACCGGCTTGGGGGCTGTGGCTCACCCGCCCGCCGACGGCGCGAATTCGGAGGACCAGTTGCGCCCCACTTTGGTCACGCCACAAATTCTAATTGGCGGCGTGTCGGCTCCGGTTGGGTTCTCCGGGCTCAGTCCCCAGTTTGTAGGCGTGAATCAGCTCAATGTGACCGTGCCGAACGTCACACCCGGCAACAAAGTTCCTTTCCAAATTATGTTGGGTGGCATCACGACTTCCAACAGCATCACGATGGCCGTCAGTCAATAGACGGATCCCATCCCATCCCATCTCAGCGGCGCTTGGTTACCAGGCGCCGATTCCCCGAATGATCGTTGGAATCGTCCGCACCAGGATCTTGAAATAGGTTCTAGAAGTAAGGCTTCGCACCAACTCCAAATCCATTGCGGCGCGGCGGGGAAATCGGATCGCGCTGCGTCCATGGATTTGCCAGAGGCCCGTAAGGCCCGGCTTCACCGACAATAATTCCATGGCATTATGGGGGTAATACCGATCGATTTCCGTCCGCGTTAACGGCCGGGGCCCCACCAGTGACATCTCACCGCGCGCGACGTGCCACAGCTGCGGGAGTTCATCGATGGAATGGCGGCGGCAAAACCATGCGAACCTGCTGCTGACGCGCGAGTCGGAAGGGTCTTTGCCGTCTTCCTCGGGGTCCGCGATAATGCGCTCGATCCAAGCCTTCCGCTCACCAACCTCCTCTTCATTCGCGGGCCACATGGTGCGGAGCTTCAGCATCCAAAACGGATTGCCGTCCTTGGCGACGCGCAAATGGGCGATAAAGGGCGACCGTCGAGACAAGGCCGCGACAGTAATTGCCGAGGCCGCGATCGCGGGCGCCGCTGCCGCTAGAAGTACGAGGCCGGCAGCTCGCTCAATGGTTTCCGGTAAAGAGAAAGCTTTCGAGACGCCCGATCGGTCGAGGAGCGGACGTTCCAGGGGTTCGAGGTTGATGGTAGACACAGCAATAAAGGCCCCGAATTATGGGAGTCCTAATCGCAGTATACGGGCCGCGCTTTCTCATACCAAGGGTTCTACAATTTGTTTGCATTTCTTTTACGGCTAGCGCCGCGGGCTAAGGTTTTCAGGCCCTTAGCGCCCGCGAATCGCATCGTTCAGCGACACGTGGTTGTCTTCCAATATCGTGCCGGTGGCGCGCTGCAACGCCGCGCGAGCCTTTAGATACGAGCTCTGGGCCACTACCACCGTGGACTTCGCCTGCGCCAGAAAGCTTTCGTATTGAATGATGAAGAAACTGGTGGACGCGCCCACGTCGAATTTGGCCTGCTCGACATCGAGCGACTCTTGCTGCAGCTTCTCGGTCTCGATCGCCGCTTCATAAGATGCGCGGGCACGCCGCATGGCGATCACCGCGTCTTCCACTTCCAGCTGCGCCTGTTTGCGAAGCTGCTGTTGGAGCACTTGGCCCTGCCGAAGCTGAATCTCGTCGCGCGCGACGTCAGCCTGCGCGATCCGATTGCGAAGAGGCAAGGTGATATTGAGTCCGACTCCATAGGTGGGAAACTTGCGCGTCGCAAGCTGCTCCAGCGCGTTGCCGTACCCCCCAATGAGCGGTGAATCGAAGCTCGGCAGCAGTGGATTGATTTGGGCGGCCAAGGCGCTGTTTTGAGCCGTGCCCACCAGATCCACCTCCGGCCGCAGTTCGTTGCGCGAGCCTTGCAAGCTGATTTGCGTGTTCTCTACCTGGACTCCGGCCTGCTTTAAATCGGGCCGGTTGCTGAATGCCAGTGCGACCAGATTTTCAAGGGGCGGCGTTTGGTCGGAACCAGGAACCTCGATCGTATCGGTTGGGATAATGCGCGCGTTCAGCACCGCGGGATCGTCGTCGGTACGGCGCGTGATCACGTTCTTGATAATCGCCTCTTGCTCCTCCAGCAGCCCGCGCGAATCGATCAGATCCTGGCGGATGGAATATACCTGCGCATTGGCGCGCGTCAGCTCCACCGGCGCTTGCGTGCCTTCATCTACTTCCGCTTTGGTGTCGGCGTAAAGTTTCTCGGCGGAGGCCAGCGTTTCTTCCTTCACCTTCACGTCTTCATAGAGCGCCACCAGATCCGTGTACAGGCGCACCGCGCCGTAGACCGTCGCGATGAGCTGCTGCTGCACCAGCAGGTTCGCGATTCTCTGCTCGTTCTTCGAAATGCGTATGAATCGGCGATTCACCGCCAGGCCGAACCCGCGCAACAGCGGCTGGGTTACGGTGAATCCGAGACTGGATGTCGTGTAGGGGCTAAAGGCGCTCTGCAGCGAGTTGGTTGTGTAGCGGGAATTGTCGAATCCTACGTTCAGTTCGGTGCCCGGCGCGAACCCTTGTGTGTAGGCTGCGTTGGCGTTGGTGGTGTTCCCCGTCAGAGCGTTGGCGCCGTAGGCCAGCGGATCGACGTCGGGCGCGCTCGAATGCGTCCAATTGAGCTGTCCCGTGAGCGCCGGGTCAAACTGTGGAACCGCCGGGCCGGTGGAAAACTGGATGCCCTGCAGAACGGAGAGATTATCCAACTGCTCGGACAGCGCGCCGAGCTCGGAAGGATTGGTCGGTACCGACCCGGCCGCACCTACGCTGAGCGCCGCCGCCGATGTTACCAGCGGACTGGCCGGCCCGCCCACTCCCACCGGCACTTCAAACACGTTATACGGCAATCCCCGCAGCGCCCCGCCGCCTTTGGCGCGCAACAACTCCGTATCAGCGGCCGGCATATTGTACCGTTCGAGCTGAATATCCAGATTATTTTCGATGGCCAGCGTGATCGCGTCCGAAAGCGAAAGATAAATGTTCCCCGATCGCAGCAACTGCCGGATGAGCGGCGAATTGGACAGATCCACTGGCGCAATGGGATGTTCCACATAAGGCTGCGACAGCCAGTGGAACATTTCCGCTGGAAAACTCGCCGGCGCAAGCAAAAGCCAACAGAGAAATACGACGATGATCTTTTTCATGATGTTGTTCCAAAGAGCGCGTCCGGAGATACCGGCCACGCTGGGATGTTCTTTCAGAGTACGCGAGAGGAAGGAACGGCGCGAGCGAACTAGCGCGAGCGTTTGGATGCGCCTCCGTCGCCCTCCGCTATCATTACCGGATGCACTTTGACGCCTTCCTGGACGGAATCGTTCGGATTGGCGATCACGCGCTGTCCCGCGCTTAGCCCCGAGAGGATCTCGATCTGGCTGCCATAGTCCCGGCCGACCACGACGCGCTGGAAATGAACGCCGTTGCTGGAGTCCAGCGCCGCCACCATGGTGCCTTCGGGCCGCACCGATAACGTGTCGCTCGGAAGCAGCAGCGGCGGATCTTTGCGCGGAAGATGGAGGTCCACTTCCACATACATTCCTGGCAGAAGCTTGCCTTCCGGATTCGGCACCTGCACCTCTACCAACAGCGTGCGGCTGGATGGATCCAACGCGTTCGCCGTGCGCGTCACGGTGCCGGAGAACTTGCGTTCCGGAAGCTCCGGCGTGGCCAGCGACGCCATCTGGCCGACGTGCACATCGGACGCGCTGGATTGCGGGACGTTCAGGTAAGTTCGAAGCAGATTGGTTTGCGCGATGCGGAACAGCATGGTGCTGCCGGTGTTGACCAAGGTTCCTACGTCCACGTTGCGCAGAGTAACGACGCCCGCGAAGGGCGCGCGCACCTTGAGATATCCCTGCATCTCCGATAACCGCCCCAGGCCCGCCTGCATGGCGGCAATGTTGCTCTTGGCGGCGTCCACGGCCCGCTCCAGAGCCCGTACGTTGGCGGCCTGGGCTTGATACTGCGCTTGGTACTGATCGTTGTCTTGCTTAGAGACCGCGCCGCGCCGCACCAGATTATCCCAGCGCGCCGCCGTCACCTTGGCGATGGACTCATTGGCTCGGCCCTGTTCCAGAGCCGCGGTGGCGCGTTCCAAATCCGACTGCGACTGCACCACCGACGCTTGTGCCTGGCGCACTTGCTGATCCAGATCGGGCGCCTCCACTTCGGCCAGAAGCTGGCCAGCTGTCACACGGTCGCCGATATCCACGTAGCGGCGCTGCACATAGCCTTCGGCGCGCGCGAGAATCGGCGCCTCGGTCACGGGCTCAATATTGCCCGGCAGCACTAAGTCGCCAACCGCGGATGCTTTCTTAGCCGCCACCACCGTCACATCGGGCAATGCATCGTTTAGTGCGCTGGCTTCCGCGATGACCTGCAGATCCCGCCGATGCCGCGGAAGATAGCCCAGAAAGAACGCCGCCACAAAGACCGCGGCAACAACGCACAGCAGCAGCGCGATTTTTCCTGACGACGGCCGCTTGGGAGCTGCGAACGCCCCATGCGCTCCGTGCGAATTCTTTTGCTGCAGTTGCCGCGTCAGCCGTTCGATTTCCGCACGCAGCTCGGCCTCGGTAGCGCGCGGCTGACCTTCGATCGGGTCCTCAGGTTCGTTGATAGTCGGTAACGTCATCTCTAGTAATGCAATCAGTACATCTGGAACTCGGACTCGGGCAGACCCTCGCGCTCTTCTTCCTCAATCTGCTTATCGTGATCCACTGGCGGTTTCTTGCGCATATAGCTGTATACAATCGGTACGATCAACAAGGTCGCCACGGTAGCCAGCGTCAAGCCGCCGATGACCGCCCGGCCCAGCGGCGCGTTCTGCTCGGCGCCTTCGCCGATTCCGAGTGCCATGGGCAGCATGCCGAGAATCATGGCGGCCGCGGTCATCAGCACCGGCCGCAAGCGAGTGTATCCGGCCGAAAGCGCCGCCGCCCGCGCGCTCTTGCCTTCCATTCTTTCGTCATTCGCAAAGACGACCATTAGAATACTGTTGGCGGTGGCCACTCCGATGCACATGATCGCGCCCATCAACGAGGGGACGTTCAGGGTAGTCTGAGTTACGAACAGCATCCACAGGATCCCGGCCAGCGCGCCGGGCAGCGCTGTGAGAATGATGAATGGGTCCACCCAGGACTGAAAATTGACCGCCATCAACAGGTATACCAGAACAATCGCCGCCAGCACACCCATGCCCAGACGATAGAACGAGGTCTGCATCGTCTCCGCCTGCCCGCGCAAAATAAGTTGCGTGGTAGGTGGGATCTTGGTCTGGCGCATGATTTTCTCCACCTCGGAAGCGACGCCGCCCAGGTCCCGGCGGTCGATGTTGGCATATACGTCAAACACAGGCTGCACGTTGTAGTGATTCGCGATCTCGGGTCCCGTACTGTGCTCGATGGTCGCGATATTCGAGAGTAGCTGGGTTTGATAAGGCAGAGCCCCCGGGTTGCCATACGCCGCGGAGTCTTGATTGGGTGACGCGCCGGTAGCGGCAGCGCCTTGATTTGCCACGCCCTGCATGGAACTGGCAGTGTTGTACGCTTCCGGCGAGCCACCGGCCGAGACCGGGGTTCGCATCAGCTTGGCGATCGAATCCAGTTTGTATTGCGGCGTTTGGATGAGGACGTTGTAGCTGACGCCGTTCTTCCAGTTCAACCAGAAGCTGGGCGCCACCTGGCTGCTGCCGCTGAGCGAAATCAGCAAGGCGCTGGCCACATTGCTCTGGGTGAGGCCAAGCTGTCCCGCCTTCACGCGATCCACGTTCACACGCAATTCGGGAGCGTCCACCACCTGGTGAATGTGAACATCGACGGCGCCCGGAATGCGCGCTATTTTTTCTTCCAACTGCTGGGCGATCTGGTAATTCGGCCCTTCGTCCCGGCCGGTGACCTGCACATCGATGGGCGCGGGCAGTCCCGAGTTCAGAATCTGGTTGGTGATGTTGGCCGCTTCGAAGAAGAAAATGATGCCGGGAAACTTTTCGTGCAGCCGCTTGCGCAACCGTTCGGTGGTAATCTCGGTGGGTGTGTGGTTCTGGGTCAACGAGATGAGAATGTCGCCGTCGTTTTCACCGATCACCGCACTATCGCCAAAAGCCAGATTGAACCCGCCCGGAGGCACGCCGATATTGTCGAGAATGGTGTCCAGTTCGCCAGGGGGGATCACGTTGCGGATTTCCCTTTCGATTTCGGCGAAAATCAGTTCCGTTTTCTCCAGGCGCGTTCCCGCCGCCGCTTGGGCGTGCAAGCGAATCTGCCCCGAATCCACGGTGGGAAAGAAGTCGCGTCCCACCAGGTAAGCCAAGCCCAACGATCCCAGCGCAAAAATAAGGAATCCGGACAACACCGGGGCGCGATGATCGAGCGCCCAGTCCAGTAATCCCGTGTAAGATGCCCGAAAACGTTCAAATCGCCGGTTAAAAGCAAAATGGATCCGCCAAATCAGCGGGTGGCCCTCCGCAGTCCCGCCCTCGCCATGTTCGCCGGATCGATACATATCCACTTCCGGCTTTAGCATGTAGTGCACCATGGTGGGGATCAGGGTGCGCGAAAGCATATACGATGCGAGCATCGCGAAAACCACCGCCAACGCCAATGGCGTGAACAGGAACTTCGCCGCACCGGTAAGCAACAACACCGGGGCGAACACAATGCAAATCGAAAGCGTCGAAACAAACGCCGGAATCGCGATTTGTTGTGCGCCATCCAGCACCGCGCGCACCAACGGCTTTTTCATCCCCAGATTGCGGTGCGTATTCTCAATTTCCACTGTGGCGTCGTCCACCAGGATGCCGACCGCCAGCGCCAACCCTCCCAGAGTCATCACATTGATGGTATGCCCCATCAGCTTCAAGATGATCAACGAGGTCAGAATCGACAGCGGAATCGAGATGCAAACGATTACCGTGCTGCGCCAGCTCCCGAGAAACAGCAGAATCATCAACCCCGTCAGAATCGCCGCCGTAGTGGCTTCCTTCACCACTCCGTTGATGGAGGCTCGCACGAAGAGCGACTGATCGAAAAGCCGCCGGATCTTCAACGCTGGAGGCATGGCCGCCTCCAGCATCGGAAGCTGGGCCTTCACCTTATTGACGATATCGAGCGTGGACGCCTGGCCATTCCGCATGATCGTCAACAGCGCTCCGCGCGTTCCGTTGGTGCGCACGATGTTCTGTTGAACCGAGTAGCCGTCGCGCACGGTGGCCACGTCCTTCAGGTAAACGGTGGCGCCGTTCACCGTCTTTACCGGCAGATCGTTCATCTCACTGATGAGTTCCGGACTGCTGTTGACGCGGACCGCGTACTCGGTATCGCCCACCTTGATAGTGCCGGCCGGCACGATGAGATTTTGCAGAACGAACGCATTGGAAACGTCGATAGCCGAAAGCTGCTTGGCGTATAACGCGTTGGGATCGAGATCCACCACCACCTGGCGCTGCTTGCCTCCGTAGGGTCCTGGGACCGCCGCGCCCTGCACCGTCGCCAGTGGAGTACGAATGAAGTTCTGCGCCAGATCGTAGATTTCCTGCTCGCTCAGGGTCTTACTTTCCAGGCCTAATTGGATAATCGGAACGCTGGATGCGTCGTATTTAATGACGTTGGGCGGGAAAATCCCCGGTGGCATGGCCCGCGTGGTTACGTTCGCAATGGCGGTGATCTGGGTCATCGCCATTTCGATCTTCACGTTCGGATGGAAGTAAACGCGCACGATCGAGACGCCATAATAGGACTGCGATTCAATGTGCTCGATGTCATTGACGGTGGTGGTCATTCCTCGTTCGAAAACCGTGAGAATCCGGCTTTCCATCTCCGACGGCGACATGCCGGCGTAGTTGAACACGATACTCACCACGGGGATGTCAATGAAGGGGAAAATGTCGATCGGCATCGTCACAATCGCCGCTATCCCTAACAGAAGAATGGCCAATGACATCACAACGAAGGTATAAGGGCGGCGAAGCGCTAATCGGACAATCCACATAGACAGCTCAAGCTATATGGTAGTAGAGATGGCGGCGCGGGCCCCCAGGTTAGTGGCCCTTTGGAGCTACTTTTGGGCCGGACGCGGAGCCGTATCTATTTCATTGGTAAACACTTCGTTGTTCAGATTGGACTTGGCGCCGATGCGGATCAATTGCGTCTCACCGGGTCCCTGGAAGAACGAAAACCCGGGCTTTTTGTTCCACGCTTGGGGGCCTCCCAGCCTGATTCCGTGAGCTAGCGTAACGTCGTGGATGCGCTTCACCATCGCTTCGTATTCCGGATCGCCCTGCTTGTGCCCCGAGAAATTGCCCAGATCGACACTGGCGGCGAAGATGACGTCGACACCCGGTACGGACGCGATCTTTTCGGCGTTATCGACACCAATCGGCGTCTCTATCATGATGACCACCAGCATGTTGTCGTTGGCCGTCTGGCGGTAATTGCTGCCATAAAGCGCGCCGTACTGGCCGTTGCCCATGCTGCGGCGTCCTTGTGGCGGATACTTGGCCCATTTCACGGCGTTCTCGGCCTTCTCCACCGTGTCCACCGTCGGCACAATGATCCCGAGCGCGCCGATATCGGTCGCCTTCTGAATATCGCTTTCGGTAGCATCCGGCACCCGGATAAACGGCATCGCGGAAGCGCCGCGGCAGGCCCAGATCATGTGCGCGACGTCTTCAAAAGTCAATGGGCTATGCTGCATCTCGATCCAGGTGAAATCGTAGCCCGAGTTCGCGACCGCGCAATACATATTCGGATCGGGCGAGAAGACCGTCGCTCCGGTGATCGGCTTGCCCGCCGCGAGTTTCGCCTTAGCCGTGTTGTAGATCTTGGGCGCGTCCTGCGCTGAAACCGCCAACGCTAGCGCTAGCGCGATCAAAATGTCTCGAGGAATTCTTAGATGCCGCATCGGAACCTCCTATCGTCGGAACAATTCTACTTCAGTCCGAACCGGGAGGTTGTGGCGTTGGAGGGACACGCGGAAAACGACTAGCGCTGTCCAGCGGTGCTGATGATATAGTTCTGAACCAGTTCCGTGATGTTAGACGAATCAAGCAGCGCCGGTTCGACGAAGACGCCGGTGCGGAATGTGCCGTCCTCGGGGTTGGAGTAGGCCACTTGTCCGTAGAGTGTTAGGCCGAGGATCTCCAGTTTCACTATGGCGCCTGGCGCCAGCGATATTGGGAAGAGCGAGCAAATCCCAGAGTCCGAGATGTCTTCTAGTTGCCCCGACGACTCCACCCCGTCGTCCAACAGGGTAAGCAGAACCGGCAGATCCGTAGAGTAACGCTGATGGAATCGGCGGTCCATTCGCTTCTTCTCAGTTATCGCCGAAATCCAGAGACTTCTTTAGGGCTGCTGAGCTTTTTAAGCAGGCTGTTAGGAGGTAGTCAGATGGCCTTAGTCCTTGCTCGGGCTAGAGGCACTTTGGCACCAGCTCGGATCGCTAATTCCAATAGCGCCTAAGAATTGCACATCCCAGTCACTCAACACCAGGTCTTCCGTAAGACCCGATACAATCGGATCGGCTTTCGGATCGCCCATTGGGTCAACAGCCAAATCATCTTCCCCGAGGTCTATCGCATCACTTATTGACACGCGGGTCGCTGGAGGTGCATCTTGCATCGAAATATCAATCGTGAACACAGGACACTTCCCAGTGCGCTTCAGCGCCGCCATGGCTGCGGCTACATCATTCGATTCCAGAATGGCTTCATTGATGGATTGTTGAAGCGCCTTCAGCAGTCCTTTTAAATTCTTAGTCACGTTTTCGCCTCCGAGTGGATGCTCTTCCCCACCTGACGCAGTTCCAGGAGCACTTCGACGGCCATCTGAGAAAATCAAGGCATCCCGTGGCCGCGAATGGCAAACCAGAAGTATTTGTGGCATTTGGCGCAGACTGTCCCTCTAGATCTAAGTGAAATTGGAGTTAGACGGCCGTTAGTGTATTGATCCAAGGTGCCAGTGTTTGTAGCGGCGTTTTGGCTGCGGCTAAAACGATTGCTTGTCCAGAAACGCGATAAGCAGCCGGTTAAACTCTTCCGGCTTTTCTAACATCAGAAAATGACCCGTGCCCGCGATCTCCTCGTAGTCCATGTTGGGGAAATGCGTCTTCATGTACTCACGGTCGCCCGCCCGGGAATGATCGGCATAGAGGCCGAGCACGGGCTGGGTGAACACGTCGCCTTTCCAGACGGCCGGATCGAAGGTGGCCTGCATGGCGCCCGTTGCGGTCGATTCCGGCGCCGCCAACATCATCGACAGAATATGTTTCTGCATGTCGGGAGTGGTCGACGCGGAGAACATGCTTCGGATCATGGTCTCGCGCGCCTTCAGCCCGTCGGAGCCGCTCATCGCCTTGGGATCTGGACCTGGGGCGCCGGGCCGTAAATTCACCAAGCCATCCACGAACACCAATGCAGCGGTGTGCTGAGGATAAAGCCGGGCGTACTGAATCACCACCGGCGTGCCCATGCTGTGGCCCACCACCACGACGCGGTCAGCCTTGGAGTCTTTCCTAGCCGCATCGACGGCACGCGCGAATAGATCCATCGAGAGCTTGCCATCCTTCGGCGATCCGCTTTGTCCATGACCGGGCAGATCGACCGTTACCACCCGATATTGCTTGGCCAGTTCGGGCACCTGCGAGTTCCAGGTGGTTTCGTCGCAGGTCCAGCCATGCACCAGGATCACAGTCTTGGGACCTTTTCCAGTCACACTCGAATGGATCTTGATGCCGTCCACAGTAGCGGCGGAAAGCCCAATTGTGAGGGATATCGCAAGCAGCAAATGAATCGTGAGTCGCATTGCAGCAATTATACCTATCAAGCGGACCCTAAAATGGTATTTGATCTCGGTCGCAATAACGATACGCCGGATGGCGCTGGTTCTCACCGTGACGCCAGCCGTGTTCGCGTCCCCCCCGGCGCCCACCTTCGCCCACGACGTCGCGCCTATCGTCTATGAAAAATGCGCGTCCTGCCACCATCCCGGCGATGCCGCGCCGTTTTCGCTGCTCACCTATGCAGACGTCAAAAAGCGCGCCTCCCAGATCGCCGCCGCGACGCGCGCAGGCTACATGCCACCCTGGCTGCCCCAAGCGGGCTTCGGCGAATTTCAGGGCGATCGCCGCCTCAGTTCGGCGCAAATCGAAACTATTTCTGAATGGGTCCGCGCCGGCGCGCCTGAAGGAGCGATTAACGAGATCCCGCCCGCGCCCTCTTTCACCGCTGAGACAAATGACTGGCAGCTGGGCCAGCCCGACTTAGTGCTCGAAGCCAAAGACCCGGTCCAATTGCCCGCCTCAGGCCCCGACATCTATTGGAACGTCATCTTCACGCCCAACCTCGCCGTTCGCCGCTGGGTGCGCGCCATCGAAATCCGCCCCGGCTTGCCGCGCGTCGTTCATCATGCCAACCTGCTGGTGGACCGCGCGGGATCGGCGCACCTCCAGGAAGCCTCGCCCGGCAAGGGATTTCCTGGAATGGACCTGGTGCTTGGCCGCAGCCCTTTCGATCCCGATGGCAATTTTCTGTTTTGGAAGCCAGGCGGCGCGCCACATGTCGAGCCGACCCTCCAGTCCGATAGCCTTGCCTGGCGCCTCGATCCCGGCAACGAACTGGTGCTCAATATGCACCTCCAGCCTTCCGGCAAACCAGAGCAAATTCGTCCTTCCATCGGGCTGTATTTCACCGATCACCCTCGGACCAAGTATCCGCTTCTGGTCCAACTCCAGGACGACCAAGACCTCGACATTCCCGCCGGCGCGCGCGATTTCCCCATTTCCGACGATTTTCGGCTCCCGCTCGACGCCGATATCCTGGCTGTCTATCCGCACGCCCACTATCTGGGCAAGCTGCTCGAAGCCTACGCCACGCTTCCCGATGGCTCCAGGAAATGGCTGATCCGCATCCCGGCGTGGGATCAGAATTGGCAAGCGGTGTTCTATTACCGTGAGCCCGTCTTTCTGCCCAAGGACTCCGTGATCCACATGCGGTACCACTACGACAACTCGTCCGCCAACCCGCGCAATCCGAACCACCCGCCCAAGCGCGTGCGTGCAGGCAATCAAGCTACCGATGAAATGGGCCATTTATGGCTCCAGATCCTGCCGCGCGAACCGGGCGACCATCGCCGCGAGTTACAAGAAGCGGTGATGCGCCATCGCACTGAAAAGAATCCTAACGATGCTATTGCGCACATGAACCTGGGCGCGATCCTGCTCTCGCGGCTTGATCCGCAGGCGGCGGTGACCGAGCTCCGTACCGCGGCGCGCCTGGAACCCAAGCGACCCGAAATACACAACATGCTGGGCCTCGGCCTGGCAACGCTGAACCGGAACGCGGAGGCCATCCCGCAATTCGAAATGGCATTGCGAGCCCGCCCCGATTATTCGAGCGCCCGCTTCAACCTGGCCACCGCACTGGCTAAGACCGGGCGGATCGACGAAGCCATTATCAATCTGCGCCAAATCCTGGCCGCCAACCCGGACGACGTCTACGCAAAACGACGCCTAGCGGAATTATCGGGGCTTCACCCTAGCGCCAAACCATGAGCTAAGTACCTTAATTGCCAATCCCTAACCCCCAATCCCGCCAGTTTGTTGAACAAACTGGCCGTTTCCGCCGTATACTCGGGTACAAGCGTATGAGTTTCCTTTCCAAGCAGTTCATCGATGTCATCCAATGGACCGAACCGGAGAACGGAATCCTGGCCTATCGCTACCCGATGGAGGACATGGAGATCCAGAACGGCGGCAAGCTCACCGTTCGCGAATCCCAAATGGCCGTGTTCGTCAACGAGGGCCGCATCGCCGATGTCTTCGGGCCGGGCCTTTACACGCTCAACACGAACACCCTGCCGATTCTCACGTACCTAATGAATTGGGACAAAGCTTTCAAGTCGCCATTCAAATCGGACGTCTACTACTTCTCCACGCGCCTCCAGACCGATCAGCGCTGGGGCACCGCGACGCCGATCACCATTCGCGACCGGGAATTCGGCGCCGTCCGCGTGCGCGGCTACGGGATCTATGCCTACAAGATCGCCGATGCCAAGCTGTTCTACCAAAAAGTCAGCGGCACTCGCGACCTTTATGGCGTGCCCGAGCTGGAAGGCCAACTGCGTAACACCATCGTCGCGCGCATGACCGACAGTTTTGCGCAAAGCTCCGTGCCGTTCCTCGATATGGCGGCCAATCAGGCGACGCTCGGCCAGAAAATCGTGGAGAACCTGAAGCCATCTTTCGCCGAGCTCGGGCTATCGCTTGAAAACTTCGTCGTCGAAAACATCTCGCTGCCCGACGAGCTGCAGAAGATGCTCGATCAGCGCATCAGCATGAACATGCTCGGCGACATGGGCAAGTACACGCAGTTCCAGGTGGCGCAATCCATGCCAATCGCAGCCGGGAACGAAGGTGGAGGCGCCGCCGGTATCGGCGTTGGATTGGGCGCCGGCCTCACCATGGCGAATAGCATGCTGAACGCGATAAAGCCTGGCGAACAACCGCCGCCCGCCCCATCCGGTGGAGGTCCCAACGCCGGACCCGCTGCTCCCGCCGGCCCGGTGGCGCCCGTGGCGCCGATGTCCGACACCAAGTTCTGCACCAACTGCGGGAACAAGATCGCGCGCTCCTCCAAATTTTGTCCGGAGTGCGGCACCGCCCAACAATAACTAAATGTCCGGTCTTGAGTGGATCGTCGAGGCGCACGGTTGCGATCCCGCCTCGCTCGCCCAAGTTCGCCGCATCGAGGACCTGTTTCAAAACCTGATCCAGGCCCTCGATCTTCATCCGCTCGACGAGAGCCATTGGCATCAGTTCCCAAATACCGGCGGCATCACAGGCGTCACTTTGCTCACCGAATCGCACCTGGCCTGCCATACATTCCCGGAGTTCGGCTCGCTATGCCTCAACATCTTCTGCTGCCGCCCCCGCCCCGCGACCGATTTTGACGCGCTACTCAAGAAAGAATTCGGGGCCGCCCGCGTCTCCGTGCGCCAAATCGAGCGGCCTTATCAGCCATGAGCAGCCCGCTGCGGATCAAACAATGACCATGCCCGCCGCCCATTGCCCCAACTGCGGCGCGCCGGTGAAGTTTCTTTGGTCCAGCGCCGTCCAGACCACTTGCGAATTCTGCCATTCGATCCTGGTCCGTACCGACGTCGACCTGAAAAAAGTGGGCGTGGTGGCCGACCTGCCGCCCGACGCTTCGCCTATCCAAATCGCGACCGAAGGGGTTTATCAGAACAAGAGCTTCGTCGTAGTCGGCCGCATCATCTACGAATACGAGCAAGGCGGATGGAACGAATGGCACATCGTCTTTAACGACGGCTCGAGCGGCTGGCTCTCCGACGCGCAGCTAGAATACGATCTTTCGTGGCTGGCAAAACCGCCCGAGCCTCTGCCGCCCAATACTCGCAAGGGCCAGGCTTTCCAGTGGCAAGGCAAGAACTATCAAGTGACGTCCGTCACCAAGGCCCATTACAAGGGAGTGCAAGGCGAGCTGCCGTTCGAGTACTGGGATAAATCCGATTTGCTCTTCGCCGATCTCAGAACCACCAGCGGCGACTTTGGAACCATCGACTACAGCGAGAATCCGCCGCTGCTGTTTCTCGGCCGGCCGGTCGCATTCGTCGAACTGAATCTGAAAAATCTGCGTGACTTCGAGGGCTGGAGCTGATGGCCGCCGTCCAAGCCAGATCGATCTCGTGTCCTAACTGCGGGGGCGCCGTCCAGCTCCGCGGCTTCGCGCACACCCTGAGTGTCGTCTGTCCGCAATGCCACAGCGTCCTTGATGCGTCGACGCCAGAAGTAGAGATTCTTCAAACATTCCAAAGTAAAACGCAGATTCAGCCAACCATCCCTCTCGGGGCGCGCGGCAAAATTGACGGCACGCAATATCAGGTGATCGGCTTTCAGATGCGGCAAGTCGCCGAAGAAGGCCAATCCTACGGCTGGAGCGAATACCTGCTGTTCAATCCATACCAGGGCTTCCGCTACCTCACCGAGTACAACGGCCACTGGAATTTCGTCCACGTTGAAACAGCGCTGCCTGAGCAAACCCGCGCGCGCGGAAAGCCAGCGGTGTACTACGGCGGCAAAACTTATCTCGCGTTCGACTCCATGACGGCCAGCACCGTTTATGTTTTGGGCGAATTCCCTTGGCGGGTCCGGGTTGGTGAATCCGCGGCCTGCCAGGACTTCGTTTCTCCGCCCATGATGCTGTCGTCGGAATCCACCGGCGGCGAAATCACGTGGTCGCTCGCCCGATACATGACGGGTGCTGAAATCTGGAGAGCATTCCAACTTCCCGGCTATCCGCCGCCTGCATACGGCATTTTTGCCAATCAGCCCTCACCCTATAGTGGAAACGTCGGCTCCTCGTGGCGCACCTGGCTGTGGCTCAATGTCGGCCTCGCGGCACTGGTCTTCCTGTTCATGGTCATCTCTCCGGGCCGGGTCGCGTTCAGCGATCATTACGCCTACTCGCAGAGCGTGAAAACCGACAGTGCCTTTGTAACTCCAACCTTTACCCTGGACGGCCGCGAATCCAACGTCGAACTGAGCGTTCACGCCGACCTGGACAACAATTGGGCCTATTTTAACTTCGCCCTGATAAACGACCAGACCGGCCAGACCTTCGACTTCGCCCGCGAAGTGAGTTACTATCATGACTCCGACGGCAGCGAAGGGAGCCGCAATAACAGCGTGATCGTTCCAGGCGTGCCGTCCGGGCAATACTATTTACGAGTGGAGCCGGAAATGGAAACGGGAACGCCCTTCATGAGGTATGAACTTGAGTTGCGGCGCAATGTTCCCAACTATGGCTTCTTTGGAATAGCAGCGCTGCTACTGCTGATTCCCCCGGTATTGACTACCTTTCGTAGAGGAAGTTTTGAAGCGGCTCGCTGGCGCGAAAGCGACTATGCACCCGCGACTTCGAGTTCCGGAGGTGACGATTGAACACTCCCTTGTTCGTGCTTTATGGCGTTCTACTCCTGGGCGCGACGGGCGTCGCGGAATATCGCGGCTGGAGCTGGAACCGCATCAATCAGCAGCGCGTCCTGCCGAAATCGATCCGCGACAATCCAGGCGCGTACCGCTCGTCCTACGGCGGTTATTCCCGATACATCGGAGGCAAGTGAAGTGGATACTCATGCTCTCGTGAACGCAGTAACTTACTCAGTCCTCGGCATCGTGATCTTCGTCGTCGCATTCGCGCTGATCGACAAACTAACTCCGTACCATCTCTGGAAAGAAATTGTGGATGACAAGAACGTCGCGCTTGCGATTCTCGTCGGTGCGCTGTCCATCGGCATGTGCATCATCATCGCCGCGGCCGTGCACTAAAGAGCTACCAAGTAGTAACCAGTGTCCATCGCACTTTTTCTTTCTGTCTTTTTGATCGCCGCCTGCGGCTTGATCTATGAGTTGATCGCCGGCACGCTGGCGAGTTATTTACTCAGCGACACAGTTTTTCAATTCTCCACCATCATCGGTTGTTATTTGTTCGCGATGGGCATCGGCAGTTACCTGTCGCGCTTCCTCCATCGCGGATTAGTCGCGCGTTTCGTTTCCATCGAGCTGATGGTCGGCGTGGTCGGCGGATTTTCGTCTTCGATGCTCTTCCTGGCTTTCGCGTACACCGAAGCGTTTCGATTCGTCCTCTATGCCGTCGTCATTCTGGTCGGCACCTTGGTCGGCCTCGAGATTCCATTGCTGATGCGGATCTTGAAAGAGCGCTTTCAGTTTCGCGAGCTCGTTTCGCACGTTTTGACATTCGATTACCTCGGCGCGCTCGGCGCATCGCTGTTGTTCCCGATTCTGCTGGTCCCGAAGCTTGGTCTGGTTCGATCCGCGCTGGTCTTCGGAATCTTCAACGTTGCGGTCGCGCTCTGGTCCACTTACTTATTCCGCGAACAAATCGGCCGCACCCGCTCACTGCGCGTCAGTTGTTTCGTGGTCCTGGCGCTTCTCTGTGCCGGAACTGCTTTCGCCGATCGCATCTCCAACGCCGCCGACAATAGCCTGTACGCCGATGAAGTGATCTTCAGCCGAACTACCCCGTATCAGCGCATCGTATTGACGAAGTGGAAAGATGACCTGCGGCTCTTCCTGAATTCGCATCTACAATTTAGCTCGCGCGATGAATACCGCTATCACGAAGCACTCGTGCATCCCGGACTCGCCGCGCTTCCCGGCGCCCGCCGCGTGTTGGTGATGGGCGGTGGCGATGGCCTCGCGGTTCGTGAAATCCTGAAGTATCCATCTGTCCAGAGCGTCACGTTGGTCGATCTCGATCCCGAAATGACGCACCTGTTCACGACGCATCCAGTGATGTCCGCTTTGAACCAACATTCGTTTAGCAACCCGCGCGTTCATGTGATCAACGCCGACGCCTTCCGTTGGCTCGACACCAACACCGAGCAATACGACTTCATCGTCGCCGATTTTCCCGACCCCACCAGTTACGCTCTCGGCAAGCTCTTCACCACGGCGTTCTACCGGCTTGCTGCCAAGCATCTCGCGAGCGGAGGTTTGATCGCGGTCCAAAGCACGTCTCCACTCTTCGCACGGCAATCGTATTGGTGCATCGTGGAATCGGTCAAACAGGCCGGCTTGCGCGTCTATCCATATCACGTATATGTGCCGTCCTTCGGCGAATGGGGCTACGTAATCGGCAGCTTCGGTCCTTACGAGCCGCCGCGCCAATTGCCCTCCGGCCTTCGATTCCTCTCCACCGCCAACGTCCGCGAGCTGTTCATTTTTCCGGTCGACATGCAGCCCGTGCCCGCCGAGCCGAACCGCCTAAATGACCAGGTTCTAGTTCGATATTACGAGCAGGAATGGAAGGACGTCGCGCACTAATGCTGTCGCGTCGCGAGTTCTTCGGCGCCCCCGCGCTGATTGGCCTGTGGCGCAAGACCGATCGCGCCATCACCGGCGGATTCGTCAACGATTCGTTCCCGCTCGGACATCGGCTGCGTGATCGTGCGGCCTTTCGCGCGCCGGCTCAGCAACTCCGCGTGCCTGTCGTTATCGTCGGGGGCGGCATGGCTGGTTTAAATGCCGCTTGGTATCTGGATAAGAGCGGCTTTCGCGATTTTGTTCTTCTCGAAATGGAACACCAGGCCGGAGGCAACTCGCGATCGGGTGAAAATGAGATCTCGAAATTTCCCTGGGCCGCGCATTACGTCCCCGTGCCCGCCAAAGGCGAATCGCTCGCGCGCGAACTATTCGAAGAGCTGAGCATTTTTAACGATGGCAAATGGGACGAACGCGTGCTGTGCTTCGATCCTCAGGAGCGGCTGTTCATCAACGGTCATTGGCAAGATGGTATCGAGCCCGAAGACGGCGCACGCCCCAGCGATCGCGCTCAGTTTCACCGCTTCCAAGACAGGATCAACGAATTCCGCGCCACGGGCCAATTCACCGTGCCGATGGAGCCAGCCTTGTATAAACACGGCTTGAAACCATCGCCGTTAGACATGATGTCGATGGCGGATTGGATGATGCAGCAAGGTTTCGATTCCGCTCCTTTGCGCTGGTACATCAACTATGCTTGCCGCGACGACTACGGCGCTCTGGCGAAAAACACTTCGGCATGGGCCGGCATTCAATACTTTGCGTCGCGCGAGCCCGAGGAGAAAGGTCCGCTCACTTGGCCCGAAGGCAACGGCTGGATCGCCGCGCGATTGATCGAAAAACTCAAACGATACCTGCGCACTGGCGACCCCGTGTATCGTGTCACGCGAAACGGCAATAAAACTCGCGTTCTAACCGAGCAGACCGAATTCATCACCGACGCCGTCATCTGGGCCGCTCCGACATTTCTCGCGTCCTTCATTATCGAAGGTGCGCCGCGCGCCGAAGGCTTCCAGTATTCGCCCTGGCTCACCGCCAATTTAACGCTCGATCGCATCCCCGTACAAAACAATCCCGAGCCGGCCTGGGACAACGTGATTTACGATTCGCCCACGCTCGGCTACGTCAACGCGACGCACATGAGCCTGGCAACCCACATCGACAAAACGGTATGGACGTTCTATTGGTCGCTGGCCGAACACACGCCCGACAACGCTCGCCGACTCCTGCTCGCCAACGACTGGAGCTACTGGAAAGAGGCGATCTTGAACGATCTCGCCCGCGCCCACCCCGACATCCGGCAGTGCGTCGCGCACATCGACATCATGCGCATCGGCCATGCCATGGCGCGTCCATCGCCCGGATTCGTTTTCTCGGAAGCTCGCTCGCGCTGGCTCAAACCGGCGGGCAACATTTTCTTCGCCAACTCCGACCTCAGCGGTTTTTCCATCTTTGAAGAAGCCCAATACCGCGGCGTGGAAGCGGCCAGACAGGCGCTCCGTGCGGTTAGCCGGACGTAACAGGTGGGCGGCGCTTGTGCCAATCCGTGCGATCCTGAAACGTTTTGCCAATGGCGAGCAGCATGTTTTCCGAAAACGGCGTGCCCACCAGTTGCAGCCCCATCGGCATGCCATTCGCAAATCCGCATGGTAGCGATAACGCTGGAAGGCCCGCCAGATTGCTGGCCGGAATCAGCCCAGTAAGGCCGGGCGTGGCAGGTGTTGGACGATCGTTGCCTCGGGCATCGAGCGGCCTTGTGATCTTCGGCGCCGGATCGAAGCGCGTCGGAGCGATGAGCACGTCGATGGTGGAAAGCAAATCGCGAAACGCCTCTTGTATCAGCGCACGAATCCGCATCGCCTTCAAATACTCATTCGCTGGAATCTCCAAACCGGCCTTGAGCCCGGCGATCTGGCGCTGATCGGCGAGTTGATCCACTTTGCCGCTTTTGATCAAAGGCTCGAACACGGCCGAGCCTTCGGCGGAGATGATGGTGCTAATGACGGCACCATACGGAAACTCCGGCATCTTGGCTTCGGTCACTTCCACGCCGAGCGAACGAATCGTCTCCAACGCTTTGGCGTAGTCGCCGCGAGCCGCCGGATCCGCGCCTTCCGCGAAATCCACCGGCGCGTAGCCTACCCTCACGTCCTTCAAATCGCGTGCGAACTGCGGCGTGTAATGGAAGCTCTTTTTGGCCGACTCTGGATCGTCATAATCGGCGCCGGCAATCGATTCCAGTACAATGCCGCAATCTTCCGCCGAGCGGCAAATCGGCCCGATCTTATCGAGCGTCCAAGACAAAGCCATGGCGCCATGCCGCGATACCAAGCCGTAAGTGGGGCGAAGTCCGGTGACACCGCAGAACGCGCTGGGCGTGAGAATCGATCCGGATGTCTCCGATCCGAGCGCGTACGTAACCAGCCCCGCAGCGACCGCGATGGCTGAGCCGCTCGACGAACCGCCGGACCAGCGCGTGGTGTCCCAGGGATTCAAGCCCGGGCCAGTGAGCGACGCGCTCGCGTATCGATAGCTCGGGCCGCCGGCCAGTTCCACCATGGCGAGCTTGCCCGCGAGCAGTCCGCCGTGTTTCTGGATGCGTTGTAGCGCAGTGGCGGTGTAATCGAAAACCTGCTCCTCGTACGGCTTCGCCCCCCAGGTGGTGGGGTGTTTGGCGTAGGACAGCAGATCCTTGGCTCCAAACGGAATGCCTTGCAGTGGGCCGCGCAGACGCTCACGCTTGATATCGCCGTCCACGTCTTTGGCGTCGCGGAGCATGTCCTTGCGCAGCGAAAGCGCCAGGGCGTTATAACGCGGGCCGATGCTCTCCAGGCGATCGGAAAATGCGCGCGCCAGTTCCACGGCCGAAAATTCCTTCTTGGCGAGCCTCTGGTTGATTTCGGTAATGCCCGCGAAGAAAATGTCGTCCGAGATCATGGCTTGCTAGGGCTTGAAAATCGTAGCGGGCTCGGCCGTCATGGGCAGCGGGAACTTGTCGAGCTGATCCGCGCTATCGCGGAGCTGGTCGCGCGATGTTTTCAGTTCGTCGCCGGGCGGCGGTGGGACTTGCCCCAGCAATACCGCGGAAGTGGATAGCGCAGCGGCGAGTTCACGCCGAGTGAACTTACTCATAGAATCTAGTGTAGTTCACTGACATGTCGGCGCTAGAGCTTCCATCGCCGCCTTCTCCATGATGGAACGCGGGGCCGAAGCGCCGGTCCATATTTCGAATTGGCGGCTCGCTTGTTCCAGAAACATCTGGAGGCCCGAGATCACCGCCGATCCTTGCGAGGCCGCGTGGCGCAAAAGCGTGGTTTCGAGAGGATTGTACACCATGTCGAAGACCAGCTCCGCGGGAATGGCGTCCGGAAAAAAACAAGCTTCGGGATGAGGAAACATTCCGAGCGGCGTAGCGTGGACCAGGGCGTCAAACTTGCGCCCATTCAACTGCTCGCGCAGCAGTGACTCGGCGCCGCAAGCACGGGCCAGCGATCGCACCCGGTCCGGATTGCGGCCCACGATGGACACCGTTGCGCCACTCGCGACCAGCGCATAAGCCGCGCTGCGGGCGGCTCCGCCGTTGCCCACCACCAGCACCGACGATTTCGACAAACGCAGTTTGCGCGACAAAGGAACAGTAACCGCGTCGGCATCGGTGTTCGCGCCCCGCCACTTACCCGCTTTTTTCCAAACAGTGTTGACCGCGCCGATGCGCCTCGCCAGCGGATCGATCGCATCGAGATACCGTACGATCTTCTGTTTGTGCGGGATGGTAACGCTAAAGCCGGCCACCGGAAGCGACTCGGCAAGGATGAAAAAATCCTTCAATTGAGCGGGCTGGACCAGAAACGGAAGATACACCGCATCCAAACGATGCGCCTGAAAGGCGCGATTGTGTACCGCCGGCGAGATCGAGTAACGCACCGGATCGGCAATCACGCCGTAGATCTTGGCGGCGCGCGAAAATTTTTCGGCGCGATAAAGATGGCGCAGCACGCGAGCGGAAACTTGTCCGGAGGCGGTTCCTTCCGCGGCGTTGGGCGCGGCGTAAGTGAACATCCCACCCCATGCGGTGGCCAGCACGCGCGTCGGAAATCCAATTTCTCCCATCGCCAGAACAATCAGGGGTGTGCGCGGGTGCGACTTGGTCAGCGCCAAAATGCGCGAGTTGTCGGAAGGCTTGCGGGCCGTGGTGACGATCTTGTAGCCATCGGCGGAAAGACGCAACATGCGGCGTAATACCGCTTCCGGCGATGGCGTGCCATCGTAATTGTGATACGAAAGTATCAGCTTGCCTTTCCCGCGCAGCGCCTCCAGGCGTGGAACGCAGTTCTCGGCGCTTTCAATTTCAATGTCCACGGCGCGCGCGCCCGCGTCCAGCGCGGCATCCAGAACGCGAAGCTGATCCTCCACGCTGCCGTTGAATTTTCCATGATTCTGATGGCGGCGGCAAGTGGCCAGGATGCTGCAATCGGGGTGGGCGGCGAGAAACTTCCGGATTAGGACGATGCCTTGTTCAGGCGCGGGAAGGTAATCGAGCCGGAATTCGAAGAAAGATTCTCCCGCGTTGACTTCGCGGCGTGCATTCTCCAACAACTTCTGCGCGTCGGTAAAGCCCATGGCGATGCAGATCCGAGGTAGCGACGATGGATGCGACATGAGCGCGGGAGGAAACAGCATAACACAGGGAGAACCCTGCTATTTAGCAATTGGCTATTGGTCATTGGCTAGCGGCGCTAGCCACGTGCCGCGGGACTGCGTTTTCCGAAGATCGCTTGGTGGGCTAATTTCTAATTGGATGCTCGGCGCCGCTTGGGTGCCACCCCTACCGAGAGGCCCATGTCCCGCAACTGCTCCTTGGCCTTGGCGGCGATGTCGGGATGGTCGTTCAAATAGCGCGAATAAATCTCGCGAAATTCGCGCGCCGCTGAGTCGTTCCTGCCGAGTTTCATCAGAGACATGGCCTTCATATAGCGCGCGTCGGCGGTCTTCGGACCCTCCGGAAATTTCTCGAGCACGGCGTCGAAGGCCGTGAGCGCGTTGTTGTAGTCGGCTTTGCGATAGTAAATGTCGGCGATGTAGTATTGTGCGTTAGGAGCAAGATCCGTGTTGCCGAAATATTTCAAATACTCGCTGAATTCCTGGAACGCGATGTCGTACTTACCCGCACTCTCGTCGCTGTAGGCGCTGGTGTAAAGCGTGCCGGCCTGAAGACCTGCCGGAGGACCGGCGGCCGCGCTACCGAATCCGGGGCCGGGCGCTGGACTGGAATTTGAGTCGCCGCCAGGCACGGTACCCGAAGGTGGCGGAGCCGCGGCCGGCGCTCGGACCGTGTTGATCAGGTTCTGCAGGTCGGCCATCTTGGCGTCCAGCTTTCCCAGGCGAGTGTTCATGTCGAGCACGGATTCACGGACGGCGCGGAAATCCTCCGACATCTGATCCAGCTTCTGACCCACGTTGGCCACCGGAGCGCCCAAGGTTTGCTGCTGCTGCTTCATGGCGTCATTGAAGCGGTTTTCCATCACCGCCACGGCGGTGTTGGTGCGGTTGACGCTGTCCAGGGTCTGCTGGGTCAGAGTGAGGACGGAGGCGACCTTTTGATCCAGCGCGCTTTGCAGCGTGCGCACCTGGTCCTGTAGCAAAGCGACATCGCGCTGCAGTTCCATAATTTCTTTACTCGCCCCGAAGGCAAAGGGCGACAACGCGAAGAATACAATGACGACACGTGACAAGCTCATGATCGCTCCTGTGGTGCCGCGGGCAGGTGCAATAATACCCGCGGCCTCTTTTTCATCCTACTGCCCGGGCTCTACTGTCCGGGTGACAAGTGAGCGCGGCGGTTCTTCTGCCAGCACTCCTCGCTCGCCTCGGTGCATTGCGGCCGCTCCTTGCCGTAGCTGATCGTTTTCAAGTGATCCGCCGGCACGCCCAACTGCACCAGAAAATCCTTGGCTGAAGTGGCACGGCGGTCGCCCAGCGCGAGATTGTACTCCGCCGATCCACGCTCATCGCAATGGCCTTCCACGATCACCGAGAAATTCGGGTCTTGCTGGAAGATTTGCTTGAGCAGCGCCGCATCCTTCGTTAATGCGTCGCGGGCATCGTTGCGGACCTCACTCATATCGTAATCGAAGAATGCATCCTGCGCCTGCTGTTGCAACAGGTCGGCGCTCGAGAGCCTCGGTGTGTTGGCGGCCGGTGGCGGCGGCGGTGGAGCGCTCGACACTTGCACGGTGACCGAACGCGAATCCATTCCACCAGGACCGCGCACCGTCAGCGTATAGCTGGTGCTGACCCTGGGGAAAACCTGCCGCTGTCCGCTGCTCTGCACCGCTCCGACGCCATGATCGATCGACATATCGGTGGCGCCGGTGATAGACCAACTCAACGTGGAGGATTGCCCCGCCTCCACGGTAGAAGGCTCGGCGGTGAAACGGTTGATCACGGGCGCCGCAGGTGGCGGTGCAGTAGTGGCCGTGGGTGTCGGTGGCGGAGGCGGTGGAGGCGGCGGGACTTTCTTCGCGCAACCCACCGCGAGCAACACCAGCGCCGACAGTAGCAGCAGCATGCCGGCCGTCGCTCGGGACAACTGCCCCGCCCGCAACAACCGCCCCGCCTGGGACAACCCCAATGACGCGTGCAATCTTGAACTATCGCTCATCCTGAGAATCTCCTCTTGTTAGTCTCGTGGATCTTTTTTTATTGTGTTGCTTTACTCCAAACAGGTTTTTCGTTGTTTCCTTGCGTCGTGAGTTGCTCAACATTGTGACCATCAGCCGTCATCGTGTAAAGCTCGGTTCTCCCGCCGCGCGTGGAGGAGAACACCAGATGGACTCCATCGGGAGCCCAACTCGGATTTTCGTTTCGTCCAGCACCATGAGTTAGCTGCACCACTTCGCGGCTGGCAACGTCCATGATAAAGATATTGAAATTTCCCGGATCGAAGCCACGCGTCCAGGCAAAGGCAATGTGCTGGCCATCGGGGTTCCACGCGGGATTCACGGCGTCACCCTCACCGGTAGTCAAGCGGCTCACATCAGTTCCGTCAATATTCATTTTATATATTTGCGGCGTACCGCCGCGCCCCGACACAAAGACGAGATCCATGCCGGTGCGGGGATTTACCTTAGGCTCTACTTCTAGAGAACTGGAGTGAGTAACACGGTGCAGGTCGCCGCCGTCCAGATCGGTCTCATAGATCTGAGAAAAACCGCCATTCGCAGTGGAGTAAATGAGTAAGTGGCGGCTGTCGGGCAAAAAATCGGAAGCCGCGTTCATGGACGCCTGCTGATTATAGTAGACCAGTTTGCGCCCGGTTTCGAGCGAATGCAGATAGATTTGCGGCTGCCCGAGGTTCTGACTCTGCTTACCAAACTGCGAGGCGTTCGGATTTCGGGACGATGCCAGCAGCGGGTAAGTGGTGAAAGCGATCTTAGTGCCGTCGGACGAAATGGCCGGGAAAGTGGTAATCGAACGGTAACTGGTGAACTGCTTTTGATCCGACCCATCGTAATTCATGGACCAGATTTCCTTATGGCCACTGCGGTCCGAGACGAAATAAATTCGCGTTCCAATCAGGCTGGTGGCGCCGAATTGCTTCAAGATATCGGCGGCGAATTGCTGGGCCACATTGCGCGCGCCGGCTTCATCGAGCGATCCTAGATACACTTTGCCGATCAGTTGCGCGGAGCTGGGATTGGCCTGACGGACGTCGAACAGGAATCCATAAAGCACGATCTGGTTGTTCTGCACGGCCGTATATCCGAACGCGAGGTAATTGGCGTTGGGCGGCGGCCCGGACCAATCGGCGAGTGCCAGACCTTGGCCGCTCGTTGGACGAAAGTCCGATGGCTGCTGCGGCACCTGGAGCGGATATGACGTCTTCGGGACCATCTGCAACTGACCCGACGTATCCAGGTCGTGGAAGAGCGTGCGGTTGAAGACGTCCATGAACTTTTGCGCGTCGCCGGAGCCGCGGAAATCGGGAACGGCGATGGTGGGGATCTTACCAGGCTCGATCACGCCCTTGATCTGTCCGTCAACTGGCACGATTGCCAAAATGAAAGCAAAGGGAAGAAGTCGTTTCATTGGTGTGGGAGAAATTGAAGTTCCACGTTCGTGGAGCTGCCGTTGTAATTTGCGGGAAGTGGAGGAAACGGACCCGCGTCCGTAACCGCTCGTAGCGCAGAATAGTCGAGCGTTGGGTTGCCGCTGCGTTGCGCGATTTTCGGATTCCTGACCGAGCCATCGCGCATAATGTCAAAGGTGATTACTACCGTTTGGCCCTGAAAGACGCCGCTGGACTGCCATTTATCGGTAACGCGTTGGATCACTAAGCTTGCATAAGCCCCGAACTGATTTCCGAAAGTGCTATTCGGACCGACGCCCACGCCCCCCGCGCCAGGCTTTTGAAACATCGGCGAAACCGCGGCCTGCCCCACGTGGCTGAGAAGCTGGTTTTCGGGAATCGTCTGCGGGTGATAAACCCTCGAAGTCTCTGGCTTGGGCTGCTTCTTCGCCATTCGGCTCTTCAGAGGTATCGCATCGGCGTCGGGAACCTTGACCTCTTTCTTGGGCTGCGGCTTGGGAGTCAGATCTTGCGGCACCTGTGAATCGGTGTCGTTGGCCACCGGATTTATTTTGCCCGCGCGCGAGGGAAGCGGGATCGTCTTCACCGAATTAATCGCGACCGCCGTGCCCGCGCCGGTGTTAGTGGATCCCCAGACTTGGCGGGAATGCTCGAAATTGATGCTCGCTATCACCAGCGCGCCCGCCACGGCAACATGCAGCAACGCGGACTGCATAAGTGGACCGCCGAGCGAATCTCGCTCCTCTAAGATGTCCTGATGGATGCCGGCGTGCTGCTGCATGCTTTCTCCGCTAGCGGCGCTTATCGGATTTATCTTCCGGTTGCGTCACCACATTCACCCCTAGCTTGGCCTCTCCCAAGGTGGCGACTACTTGCGCGAACGTGTCGAACCTAGAGCTGGCGTCGCACCGCACATATACAGAGGAAGCATTATGAAAGCGTTGATGAATGGCATCGGCCAGCAGGTTGATGTTGGTTGGCTTATCGTTCAAGTAAGTGGTGCCTTGCTTGGAAATGGAGATCACAGGCAACTCCTGCACGTTTTCCTTCACCGGCTTCACCTTGGGAACCTCAATCTGCAAGCCGAACTCCATCACGTGCGCGGTAAGCATGAAGATGATCAGCAGCACCAGCACGACATCCACCAAGGGCACGATGTTAATTTCGGCGAGCGAATTGGTGCCCTGACGGAATCGCCCGCGTCCAAGTCCGCTGGAACTGCCCCCGCTTGAACTCCCTAGAGAAAAAGCCATGTTAGTTTACGCTCGCAAAGTCATCGTTCCAAGCTCCGCTCGGTCAGGTTCAGGAATTCGAGTTGAAAGTCCTCCATGCGCGCGGCGAATTCCTTGATGGAGCTGTTGAAGATGTTGTAGAAAATGTACGCGGGGATGGCGGCCAAAAGCCCCATCGCAGTGGTGATGAGCGCTTCGGAGATGCCGGGCGCTACCGCGCGCAAGCTGGCCGCCCCCGCCGTGCTTAATTGCTGAAATGCGTCGATGATGCCCCACACCGTGCCGAACAGTCCGATGAAGGGCGAGACGCCGGCGGTGGTGGCCAACAAGCTCATCCTGCGTTCCAGCCGCGTGATCTCTTCGCTCATGCCGAGCTGCAGTGTGCGCTCGAGCGCCAGCGGATTGGTGACGCTGCCGCGCGATTTCATCTGGCGCGCAACCTCGCTGTATCCAAAATCGAAGACCGTCACCAACGGACAGCGGTGGAATTGTTCGCTCGCCGCGGCGATGGTGTCGAGCGCCGGGGCTTTGCGGAAGGCCCGCAGAAACGAGCGATTCGCGGACCGCGCCCGCCGGAAGGCGGCCCACTTGGAAAGAATGACGGCCCAGGATACCAGCGAGAAGCCCACCAGAATCACCAGGACCGCCTTGGGAATTGGACCGGTGCTTTGTATCAGGTCCCATATTTCCAATTGCAGGAACAAACCGCCCACGCAGGAAAATATCAACCGAGCTCCTTTTGGCTCAACATCAACTCCCTACAACCAGCCACCAAAACCATGATATCGCGCCGCCGCTCTTTCTCCATGTTGCCATAAAACAGAACTAGAGCGTTCTGTTTTATAGACTGCTCCGCTTTCCAGTATGCCCCAAAACCCCGCGGACGGACACTCATCCTCTAATTAGACGGATGGAAACCTCGTATAATTTCATCGAGTGTTGCTGGAACTGGTAGTAGAGAATTATGCCGTGGTGGAACGCGTCCGGGTGCGGTTTCACGCCGGATTGAACCTGCTGACCGGGGAGACCGGAAGCGGCAAATCCATTGTGGTAGATGCACTTGGACTGATTTTGGGCGGGCGTGCCTCGGCCGACATGGTGCGCTCCGATGCCGAACGGGCGCACATCGCGGCTATTTTTGAAGCTCCCAAGGACGCGGCGTTGCTGAGCCTGATGGAGCGGGCGGGGGCTCCGGTGGAGGACGGCGAGTTACTGATCGAGCGCGAGGTTCTCTCCGGCGGCAAATCGAGGGCATTTCTCGGAAACCGGCCTGTAACAATGGCGCTGTTGCGCGAGATCGCGCCGTTTCTGGGCGATATCCATGGACAACACGAGCAACAGCAGCTTTTCTCGGCCGAAGCGCAGTTGCTCGCGCTCGACGATTTTGCCGGATTGGCCGGGCAGCGTGAGGAACTGGCTGAACTATTCCGGTGCTGGAAAAGCATCGAAGGGCAACTGGAGGAGTTGCAGCGCTCGGAACAGGAAAAGCTCCGAATGGCGGACCTGTGGAGCTTTCAGCGCAAGGAAATCGACGCGGCCGCACTGAAGCCCGGTGAAGACGCGCACCTGGAGCACGAACGCATGGTGCTGCGCAATGTCGCAAAACTTCAGGAGAATGCCAACGCGGCCTACGCGGCATTGTATGAAGACCAGGAAAGCGTTTCCACTCAGCTTCGCACGGCGCTGAAGAAAGTGGAGGAGCTGGCGAAAATCGATTCGAGCTTGCAGCGCGTGGTGGAGACGCTGAAGAGCGCAAGCATCGGCGTGGACGACGCGTCCTATGCGATTCGCGATTATATGGACACGCTGGAAGCCGATCCGAAGCGGTTGGATGAAATCGAGTCGCGTTTGGCTCTGATCGAGCGTCTAAAGCGTAAGTATGGATCGAGCTTAGAGGAAGTACTGGCTTTCTTGGAGGACGTTCG
>JBKQHJ010000173.1:0-2511 GCA_052148835.1 Bryobacteraceae bacterium | reverse complement strand
CTCAAAGGCGACGAACAGTTCGGCGTTAACATCGTTCGGCGCGCTTGCGAAGAGCCGATTCGACAGATCGTGCTAAATGGCGGGATCGAAGGCGCGATTGTGGTCGAGAAGGTCAAGACGCAGGACGACGCAAACTTCGGCTTCAACGCTACTACCAATCAGTATGAGGATCTGGTGAAATCCGGCGTGATCGATCCTACGAAAGTGACTCGCACGGCTCTGCAGAACGCGTCTTCCATCGCGTCGTTGATGCTTACGACGGAAGCGATGATCTGTTCGGCTCCAGAGGAAGAAGTAGAAGCATAGCGAAGGAGCGAATCCATGCAATTCCTTCTTACAGGGTTTACTCCCGGTGCGGAATTCCGGGTGTACGAATTCCAGGGCGTCGAAGAGGATCGAACGCGGACCGAGTTCGCGGTCAGGACCGATCTTTCGTTGCTTCGGAGATATGGAATCCGCATGCAGGAGCTCCCGCTTTTATGCCGGGGGCTTCTGGAGCGCCGGGATATTACGGCCGAAGAGCACACCCTGACCTTCACGGAAGAAGAGATGCGCATCCACGCGGTCAATTGTGCGGCGGAGCGAGACGCGGCTAAACTGAAGAAGTCAGCGCGTCGGCCTCCCTCCAGCTGACGCCTGCGGAGAGGGCTGGTATGGACAAGCGACTGGCAAAACGGCACAAGCGGCAAGTTGCCCGCGCAAAACAGCACGTCAAGCTATCGGAACCGGACGTACGGACGCCCGAACAGATCAAGGCCGCTCGCGAGGCCAGCCGTGCTCCGGCGGCGCGCGGCAACGAATCGAACGCTCCTGGCGCCGCGCCCTCCTTTCGAGGCAGCCGTCCACCATCGACGGGCAGCGCGGCAAAGACTGACGGTTGACACTCTAGAAAGAACCCATGCTGGCTCCCCATTGTCCGAATTGCAGATCTGTCGATTTCAGAGGCGTGGGCGTGCGAAACGGCGTCGAGCAGGCGCTCCACTGGATTCTCTTGCCCTACCGATGTTCCCTTTGCGGACGCCACTTCTTCCTGTTTCGATGGATGGCTCCCGCGGAAGGAACAGCCTAAGAGCGAGCCCCTGCGCCGATCGGCGATGACCTGGCGCGAATACCACGAGTCTACGAAGCACACCGCTGAGGCCCTGCGTCGATCCCGGCACGTTCTCGATTGGGCGAACATGCCCGATCCCTTCCGGCATTACGAGGGCGTACCGGTGCTGGATCTTCCCTCGGACCCGCCCGGCCTCGGCATCCCGGCTCCGGATGGACCGGCCTTTCTATCGCAGCTTCTGTTTCATTCCGCCGCGATTAGCGCGTCGAAGCTGGTTCCATCCACCGGGTACCGTTATGCGCTGCGGGTGAATCCATCGTCCGGCAATCTGCATCCCACCGAATTCCATTTCATCACGCGCGGATTAACGGGTTGGCCGGATGGTTTGTATCACTACCGTCCGTCCTCGCATATGGCGGAGCAGCGCGCGGCCGGCGATCTCAAGCTGAACCTGGCCGACGCCGCGCCGCTCACATTCATCCTGACCAGCATTGCGTGGCGCGAGGCCTGGAAGTATCGCGACCGGGCCTATCGATACTGTTTGCACGATATCGGGCACGCCTGGCAATCGCTGGCGCTCGCGGCCCGGGCGATGGGATGCGAAAGTTTCGCAACCAGCCATTTTCCGGATGACCAAGTGTCGCAAGGCTGCCGCTTCGGTGAGGACGAGTGGCCGATGTTGATCGTCGAACTGCGCGGCGCGGCGATTCCAGTGTCGGAGCCGACCGCCTCTGAAACTTTTTGGTACGGCGGGACCGCGAATCAGCTCTCTCATGAAATAACGGCTTACCCGCGGATCGATGCGATTCACGCGGCCACGAAACTCGGCCACGACGGCAGGCCCGCCGAAGCAGCCCCCGCAGGCTCTGGCGAGATCAAGCTCCCAACTCCAGCAATCTCTTCACGCGCCTTTGGCGAAGTGGCCCGTACTCGCCGGTCGGCGCTCGATTTCGTGGGAGGGTCGCAATCAATTTCGCAAGCGCAACTATCGGCCATTCTCGCCGACGCGGTCCAGCCCCTCCACGCCGATTTCGGGGCCGAATGCTTCGTTCAGCTTTATCTATATGCTCATCGCGTCGGGGGCTTGGAACCCGGCTTATACCGATTCTGGCCTGAGACAGCCGACTTGGAGCTGCTCAAGCGCGGCGATCAGCGCGTCGCCGCCGCCGGCCTAAGCCTCGGCCAGGACCTGGCGGGCAACGCCTGCGTGGCGTTTTCGATGATCGCCGGCATCGACCGCGCCGTTCGCGCTTATGGCAACCGCGGCTACCGCTACGTGCATTTCGAAGCGGGCGCCATCGGCCAACGCCTGTATCTCGCCGCCGAAGCGCTGGGCCTGGGCGCGACGGGAATCGGCGCATTCTTCGATGACGAAGTGCACCGCTACCTCGACATAAAGCCGGAACAAGGCCAAGTGATCTACCATTTCGCGATCGGCTACCCGATTCCCGATCCCAGAG
>JBKQHJ010000172.1:0-38427 GCA_052148835.1 Bryobacteraceae bacterium | reverse complement strand
AAGATGGCCAAGTCCTGGCGGGTGTAGTCGAGCGAGAGGTACTGGCGGGGCTGGAAAAGGCGGAGCTTGCGGACGCGCTCGGTGGAGATGCGGCTGGCGGTGAAGTTGGCGACGCAGCCGTTCGGGTACTGGAGCCGGACGTTGGCGATATCATCCTTATTCGAAAGGATTTGGATGCCGGCGGCGCGGATTTCGACGGGCTCGGCGCGGGTGAGGGAGAGGACGATATCGACGTCGTGGATCATGAGATCGAGCACCACGTCGACATCCAGGCTGCGCGGGCTGAAGAGGCTGAGCCTGTGAATCTCGAAGAAGAGCGGAATGGACGTGATTTTCTTGAGGGCCGCAACCGCCGGATTGAAGCGTTCCAGATGACCGATTTGCAGGATTCGACCGTGTTCGGCCGCCGTGTCCACCAATCGCCGCGCGGAGGCGAGATTCCCCGCGATCGGCTTTTCGACCAGCAGATCGATTCCCGATTCCAGCAATTCGCAGCCGACTTCAGCATGCAGCGATGTCGGCACCGCCACCACGGCCGCATCCACGTTGCCGGCCAGCTCGCCCAGCGTCGCGAACGTGATGCAATTGTGCTCCGCGGCGGCTTGCGCGGCGCGTTCCGGATCGGCATCCACGACACCCACCAGCGTCGCGTTCAACGACTGACTCAAAACGCGCAAATGATGGCGGCCGAATACTCCTGCGCCAATGACGGCAACTCGAATCTTGCTCAACAACCTAACTTATCATGGGTATGTAGGTGAACCATGGCGACGACGTATCTTAGCCCGCAGCAATTGAAGGATTTCGCGCAAAAGGTCGAGGAAGTGGCCAAGAAGTTCCCCGGCGAAGTAGTGCGCATCCGGCACTCGTTCAGCCGCGACTGGGATGGCGATCCCGCGATTTACTTTCGCGTCGTGCTGGCGGATGAGGCTTTACGCCATCGGCACTTAACGGAGCTGACGGGAGCAATCAAGAGCGCTCTCATGAAGGACCTGGCCTTTTACCAGTCGGAGTACGCGATCTATATCCCATACTTTAATTTCAGAACGGAGGCTGAACAGCAACAGCTAAGGGATCCTGAATGGGAATAGCGAACGACCTGCTGGCCATTGCCGACCGTCTTGCTCAACCAATGGCTGGCGAACCACAACAGGCATCTTTTAGACGCGCTATATCGACCGCCTATTACGCCCTATTTCATCTTCTCATTCAGGAGGCCGTGCAAAGTTGGAACGGCTCATCCTCGGCACGATCGGGGTTGGAACGCAGATTCGAGCACAGGACGATGAAAGAAGTCTCGAATTCGATTGTGCGAGGCAAGTGGCGCGGGTGGAGCACACCCTCACTTGCTATTCCTATTGACCTGGAAGCTGTTGCGGCGGCATTCGTTGAACTGCAGGAGGCGCGTCTCCAGGCGGATTACGATAATACAAAAACGTGGTCCTCGGCAGATGCGCGCGTCTTGGTTGAAGATGTCCACGATGCGTTCGCAAATTGGACAACCGTTCGGGCGCATCCCGCCGCCAAGGAATACCTGCTGTCGCTCTTGATCGGCGACAAGCGCGAATAGTCTCGCGATTAGGCCTCCGGCTCGCAACCTAAAATCGCGATGTGAAGTTCGTTCGCCCTGGCCAGCATCGCCTCGCGATCCAACAGCAAGGTCTGCCCAGCGTCCACCGCCAAAGCCGTCGCGCCGGCCTTATGCATCGCTTCGATGGTCCCAGGCCCGGCCACCGGAACGTCGAACAGCAAATGCCCGCGCCGCCGCGAGACCTTCACCAAGCGCAGCGGCTTCCCGTTCACCAACGACGCCGCGCGTTCCAGCATGGCATCGGTGCCCTCCATCGCCTCCACCGCCACGCAGACACCGTCGCAAATTGCCACGCTCTGGCCCACGTCCAGCCCCGCCAGCGTGTTCGCGATTCTTCGCCCGTAGGCGATGTCGCGCTCCTCTTCCGAAGTTGGTTTCCTCTTGCTGAGCACTCCCGCGCCCGCCAGCAGCGGCTTCAGCAGCAGCGTGGAATCCGCCAGTCGAATGCCCTCGTCGGCCAAAATTTGCGCCACGCCGCCGATCAACGCATCGGTGTTCTTTTGTTTCAGACCGGCCAGCAGCTTCACCAGTTTCCAATCCGGCCGGATGGATGAAAAAATCTTGGCGTGCTTCACCTGCCCCGCCATCATCACTTCGGTGATGCCTTCTTGCTTCAGGATTTCGATCAATCGGGAAAGCTGGCCAAGCGAGATCCAATAGCAGCGTTCCGCAAGTTGCTCCACCTCGGGCGAGGCTTCTTCCTTGATCGCCAACACCACCACGTGATCGCCCAGCGCCCGCGCCGTTTCGAGCGCCAGCACTGGAAAGCGGCCATTGCCCGCGATCATGCCGTATCGGGTCATTGAAAACTCACCGGGGAAAACTTACCGCGCGCTCATTTGACGAACCCGCGCTCGGACCGTTCCATGAACGCCAGCAACTCGCACACCTCCGGACAGTCCTGCACTTCCTTGCGAATCCGCTCCACCGCCTGGCTGGTATTCAGGCCCGATTTCGTCAGAAGGCGAAAAGCCTTGTGCAGGCTCTCTATGGATTGCTTGCTGAAGCCGCGCCGTTCTAGTCCGACTTTGTTTTCCCCGAATACTTTCGATTCTCGCGGGCTCACCGTCATCGAATACGGCAGCACATCCTTGGTCACCACGCTATAGCCGCCGATAAACGCGTGCTTCCCGATCCGGCAAAACTGATGCACGCCGCTGAAGGCCTCAATCACCGCCCAATCCTCCACGACGACGTGCCCGGCGAACGTAACCGCGTTTCCGAGCTGCGTGTGGTTGCCGATCCGCACATCGTGCGCCACGTGCGCGTAGGCCATCACCAGATTGTCGTCGCCGATTTGGGTGATCAGCCCGCCCCCCGCCGTACCGCGATGAATGCTGACAAATTCGCGGATTTTGTTCCGACTCCCGATGCGTGTCTCGGCACGCTCGCCTTTGTATTTCAAATCCTGCGATGCCACTCCAACCGTCGAATAAGGATAAAAGATGTTGTCTTCGCCGATTTGCGTGACACCTTCCACGTACACGTGCGCCATCAGGTGTGTGCGCGCTCCGATCTCGACGCCCGCGCCAATGATGCAATTCGGGCCGATTTCAGCGCTTTCCGAGATCCTGGCTTGTGGATCGACGAGAGCCGCCGGATGGATCGCCATGCGCGCGGCTTAGGCCACCTTTGGCGCGCGATCCTGCAGGACGCACATCAGCTCGGCTTCGGCGACGACAACTCCATCCACGGTAGCTTGTCCGTGCATCTTCGCAATGTTCGCCTTCCGCTTGGTGACCTTCATCTCGATTCGCAGCTGATCGCCCGGCCGCACCGGACGGCGGAACTTGGCTTCCTCGATGGACGCCAGCAACACCAGCTTGTTCTTGCGGTCCGGCACCGATTTCAGCACCAGCACGCCCGCTACTTGCGCCATCGCTTCCACCACCAACACACCCGGCATCACCGGAAACTCCGGAAAATGGCCCACGAAGAAGGGCTCATTCACCGTCACGTTCTTGATCCCAACGATGCGCTCCTCCTCCAATTCCAAAACCCGGTCGACCAGAAGCATCGGATAGCGATGCGGTAAAATGTCGCGAATTTCCTGGATGTCGAGGAGGGGCATGCGAACTGGCTATTATAACAGGCAGTGCATCCGTTCCTTGCTTTTGCGGAGGCGAAGCAGCCGGCCATCGTCGCTTTCATTCGCGAGTTGGCCCGCTGCGAGTCGCCGAGCGATCAGCCTCAGGCCGTGAACCGTCTCGTGAACCTGGTCGCTGAGCGTCTGGAAGGCGCCACCAATATGAAGGCGCTGCCAGGCGGACGCTTCGGCCATCATCTGCGTTGCGAGTTCAAGCTGCCTGGCGCCAAATCCAACGCCGGCAAGATCCTGGTGCTGGCGCATTCCGATACGGTTTGGCCGCTCGGCACGCTTGCGCAAATGCCGCTCCGCGAAGAACAGGGCCGTCTGTGGGGACCGGGCGTGCTGGATATGAAATCTGGCATCGCTTTTTTTGTTTTCGCCGTCCACACGCTGCGCATGCTCGAAATCCCCGTGCGCCGCACTATTTTGTTTCAAATGAATTCGGACGAAGAGGTCGGCAGCGAGTCGTCGCGGCAATTCACCGAACAGGCCGCGCGGCAAAGCGCCATCGCGCTCCTCGTCGAGCCAGGCACCGGACTGAAGGGCAAACTGAAGACCGCGCGCAAAGGCGTCGGAGATTACACCGTCACCGTAAAGGGAAAAGCCTCGCACGCCGGCGTCGATTTCCAGACGGGCGCCAGCGCCGTGCTCGAGTTGGCGCGCCAGATACCGAAAATCGCGGCACTCACCAACCTGAAACAGGGGATCACGGTGAACCCGGGCGTAATCGCCGGCGGCACGCGCACCAACGTAGTGGCGGCCGAGGCGCGCGCGGAAGTAGACATCCGGATCGCGAAAATGAAGGATGCCGCGGCGCTCGACAAGAAATTCCGGTCCCTGCGCCCCATCGACAAACGCTGCTCCATTCAAGTTGAGGGAGGCGTGAATCGCCCGCCCATGGAACGATCGCCCGGTATTCGAAGTCTCTTCGAAAAGGCGCGGGCGTGCGCTAAGGAACTAGGCGTGACGCTAGAGGAATCCGCCACCGGTGGCGGCTCGGATGGTAATTTTACCGCCGCGCTAGGCGTCCCCACGCTCGATGGACTCGGCGGCGTCGGCGAAGGCGCGCATGCGGCCAACGAAAGCATCCTGCTCGATCGCATTGCCGATCGCACGGCCTTGTTGGCTATGCTTTTGTCGCAACTCTGATCGCGGCCGCCAACTCTTCCTCTTCCATCGCAAATACCGTCCGCAGATCGAGCAGCAACCGTCCATCTTCGATGCGTGCCAGCACCGGTGGACTGCCGAGACGGCAGCGCTTCTCCGCCTCGACAACATCGTCGCAATCGATCGCCACAACCCAACTTTGAAGCGGCCGCCCGGGCGTCGCGCCTCCCCCGATCACAGAACTTCCTTCGATCACCGACGCCCGCGGACTATCCAGGCGTCCACAAAAGCGCTCCGACCGTGCCCCAAGCTCCTCGCTCGATTGCGCAATCATTCGCAGCGCCGGAATCTGGTCCCAGCGTTCCAAAACCAGATTACGTAGCGTCGTTTCGAGCGCCTGATAAATCAACTTGTCGAGCCGTAGCGCGCGAAACATCGGATTGCGCCGCAACCGCGCGACCAACTTCGCGTCCCCGGCCAGGATTCCCGCCTGCGGGCCGCCCAGCAACTTGTCTCCGCTGAACGACACTAGGTTCACCCCGGCGCGAATGCTGTCCGCGACTAATGGCTCTTCTACGCCAAACGCCCGCAAATCCGCGACGCATCCGCTGCCCAGGTCCTCGTACAACGGCACGCCGCGCTCCTTGGCAAGTGCAACCAGTTCGCTCAGCTCTGGTCTCGCCGTAAAACCCTCGATGCGAAAGTTGCTCGGATGCACGCGCAGCAGCAGCCGCGTTCGTTCGTTGATCGCCTCGCGATAGTCGTCGATATTCGTCCGGTTCGTCGTTCCTACTTCGCGCAGAATGGCACCCGAGCGCTGCATAATCTCCGGGATCCGAAACCCGTCGCCGATCTCGATCAACTCGCCGCGCGAGACTACCACTTCAAAGCCCGCCGCCAGTTCGTTCAACGCCAGGTAAATGGCTGCCGCGTTGTTGTTCACCGCGATCCCGGGCGCGCCGGTCAGCCGCTCGATTAATTCCGACGCGTGCACATCGCGCTTGCCGCGCCGCCCAGCCGCAAGATCGTATTCCAGGTTCGAATAACCGAACAGAGGCTCGAACGGCCCGAGCGGCGCGCGGCCTAGATTGGTGTGCAGCACCACGCCCGTCGCGTTGATCACACGCCGCAGCGACGGCGTTTCCAGCTTGGCAAGATTGCGCTCCACGCGCTTTTCAATCGGAACAGAGTTAGTGTACCTTCCCGCTCGTATTTCCTCGCGCGTCTTTTCAAGCACACGCCGCACTTCATCGACAATCAAACGCCGCGGAAACCTCCCCTCTAAGTGCCTCAATTCGGCAAGCACCTGGTCCACCGCCGGTAGATCGCGCAGCTGTTGGGGAGCGCTCACGCCACGATCTTAACAGCTTCGTGTTATCTTCCTGGTTTCATGGACCCCATCACGCTCCTCGTCATTTCGAGCCCCCACTATCCGTTCCTGCGCTTTCTGGACCGTCTTCCGCAGCCCGTGACGGTACACACCGGCAACGATCTGGATTTCTTGAAGCAGCACGCTCCGGAAGCCGACGTCATCCTTAACGGCTTTCACGATGGCTCCGCGCTGCGCGCGATTCTGCCTCTGGCCGAACATGTGAAGTGGATCCACGCGCTGTCGGCCGGCGTCGAAAAGGTTTTGTCGCCCGAACTGATCGCCAGTCCCGTGCCTCTCACCAACGGCCGGGGCGTTTTCGGCCCCGCGCTGGCCGAATTCGCGATCGCTTCCATGCTCTTCTTCGCCAAAGATCTGCGGCGCTTGATTCGCCAGCAGCAAGCCGGGCGCTGGGAGCAGTTCGACGTCGCTTTCCTGCGCGATCAAACGCTTGGCGTCGTCGGCTATGGCGGCATCGGACGCGAAACCGCGCGCCTGGCACACGCGCTCGGCATGAAAGTGATCGCGCTCCGCCGTCGTCCGCCGTCCTCGGAGCCCGACCCGATTCTGGAGCGCTCCTTCACGCGCGAGCAGTTAACCGAAATGCTCAGCCTCTCCGACTACGTGCTGGCCGCCGCGCCGTTGACGCCCGAAACACAAGGGATGCTCGGCGGAAACGAATTCCACTTCATGAAAAACACCGCCGTGTTCATCAACGTCGGCCGCGGCGCGGTAGTTGTCGAACAAGCCCTCGTTTCAGCGCTCAACCAAGCTATGATCCGCGGTGCGGCGCTCGACGTCTTCGAAACCGAGCCGCTTCCCGCCGATCATCCTTTTTATCGCATGGAGAACGTGCTGCTCTCGCCCCACTGCGCCGACCACACCACCGGCTGGATGGCCCTGGCCGTTCAACAATTCATCGAAAATTTCGAGCGTTTCAGCACCGGGCGGCCTCTCGAATTCATCGTGGACAAACAGGCGGGCTACTAAATCCCGGTGCCGGAAATTCAGCTAGCCGATATACAAGCCGCCGCCGAACGTACGCGCTCGCTGGTCCATCGCACGCCGGTCTTCACTTCGCGCACTTTTGACGCTTTAGCTGGCGCCAACGTTTTCTTTAAGTGCGAAAACTTCCAGCGAGGCGGCGCGTTCAAGATCCGGGGCGCGTCGAACTTCATCCTGTCGATTCCTCAGGGCGACTTGCCGCGTGGCGTCATCACCTATTCGTCAGGCAATCATGGACAAGCCGTTGCCATTGCCGCCGAATCGGTGGGTATTGCGGCTACTGTCGTGATGCCCGCCGACGCCCCTGCCGCTAAGCGGGCCGCCACTGGTGCGCACGGCGCTCGCATCGTCACCTATAATCGCGCCACTGAGGATCGTGAAGCCATCGCACGGCGCATCGCGAATGAAACCGGCGCCACCATTGTTCCGCCCTACGATCATCCCTGGACCATCGCGGGCCAAGGCACCGCCGCTCTGGAATTGCTCAACGAAATACCGGATCTCGACGCACTGGTCGTCCCCATCGGCGGCGGAGGGCTGATCTCAGGCAGCTCCATCGCGGCCCACACGATTCGTCCAGAAATTCGCATCTTCGGCGTCGAGCCGGAGCTGGGCAACGACACCCTGCTCTCCTTACGCGCGGGCCAGCGCATCGGGATTGCCGTGCCCGACACCATCGCCGACGGCCTTCGCGCCACCCAGCCCGGCGCACTCACGTTCCCCATCATTCAAAAGCACGTCGAAGACATCCTGCTGGTAAGCGACCCTGAAATTCGCGATGCGATGAACTTCCTGTTGCTGCGAATGAAGATCTTGGTTGAGCCCAGCGGCGCTGCCTCCGCCGCCGCCGTCATGATGCGGAAGATCCCGGTTCAGAGATTGGGGGTAATTCTTTCGGGAGGAAACGTAGACTCAATCCCCAATCCCTAACCCCGCGCGAGCTCACGCGAGCGTTTTAATCGCCAGTTTCCTCCAAGAAACAGCTCTCAAACGCCCGATCCATCAAATCGTCCGTCAGCTCAAACGGCAACTTCTCGAAATGGATCAGATCGATGGCATGCGACAGTATGTCGCGCGGATGGCAGCGCCGAAACGGCCGCCGCGCTTTCCGGTAATGCTTGTCGATGAAGCGCGCCACCAGCCCATCGTGATGCGCCAGTCTTCTCGATTCGCAGAACCGCCGGAAGATCGTGCCGAACTCGTTCTCGTCCGGACTGCGCAGCAGCATCTTGTATTGAATACGCCGCAAGAACGCTTCATCGCCCAATTGTTCCGGATTCAGGTTGGTCGAGAAAATCAAGAACGCCTCAAACGGCACCGTGATTTTGCCGCCACTGTGGAATTTCAAATAGTCCACGCGCCGCTCCATCGGGACGATCCAGCGATTCAACACTTCGGCGGGAGTGCACTGCTGGCGCCCGAAGTCGTCGATCAGATAAATACCGTTGTTCGCCTTCAGCTGGTACGGCGCGTCATAAACCTTCGACGTGGCGTTGTAGTTGAAATCCAGCATCTCGAGCGCCAACTCGCCTCCGGTGACGATGAACGGACGACGGCATTTGATCCAGCGGCGGTCATACTGCGGCCCGGTCGAGAACACGGACTGCTCCTCGCTAACGTTCACCGGCTGATGATAGAGCGGGTCGAACACCTGAACGATATTGCCCTGACAATCGAGAGCGTGCGGGATGTACACACACGAGTCATCCAGATTCATCAATGCTTCGGCCAGGTACGTCTTCCCGTTTCCCGGCTGGCCGTAAATCAAGAACGAATTTCCGGAGCTGACCGCCGGGCCGATCTGAGCCAAAGTCCGAGCGGTAAGTACCATCCCGCTGTATGCTTTTTCCAACGCCTCGGGAGTCAGCCATCCGTCGGCGCGCCGTTGCCTCCGGACGATCACGGAATATTGATGCAACGGCACCGGCGCGGGACCGGCGTACTGATTGCTCTCCATGCACTCTCGCGCCAGGTTCCGGCCCGTTTCGGTCAGCGCGAACAACACCGTGCTGTTGCCCATCCCGAGTGATTTCTTGGCTTGAAGGAAATGCTGCTGTTTGAGAAATTCGATGATTCCTTCGATCAGGCTGAACTTCAGACCCATGGCCTCCGATAACTCGCGGCCCAGCACGTCGCCCCGCGAGTACAGCATTTTCAGAATCAGCTGTTGCAGAGTGGATGCTGCCAGGCCCGTTTCTTCCAGCGTTTCGGGCACCGGTGGCACCACGATCCCGCTTTCGGCATCTTGTTCCGGTGCCGCACTGACGGAACGGGAAAGCAGTTGCAGGTCGCTTTCGGCGCCGGCTTCGAACTCTTGTGCGTGGGGAGGAGCTTGGACGGATAAGAACTGCATGGCGGTGAAAGTCCAGTGTGGAGCTTTAACTTGTCTCGCGCAATAGGAACTTGGTCCTTTTTTGATTAGGTTGAATTCCGGGGTTGACAAGCGGGTCTAGTCTCGGGAGGAGTAAGCGATCGCCTCGCCGTCCACTCCGCTCCGGCTAGCACCACCAGCGCGACAACAAAACCCCACAGAATAATCGTCACCGTGTAGTAGAAAGGCCCGTATTCGGATTGCAACTTGGTCCGTAGATACGGCCAGGTCCACAGATTGATGTATTTTAGGATCTCGAGCAACAACCCGACCACAATCGCGGCCGGAACCATTCGCGCAGGCTGGATCTTGCAATTCGGCAACAGCCAGTAAATCAAGAAAAGCATTAGCATCGACATCGGAATCGCCGCGGCTTTGAACAGCAGAAGCCCGATGAAATTCGCCACGGGCGCCGTGTTCCGCATCGTAATGCTTGGGAGGAACTCGTTGTTCAAGGCGGTCAGCGTCGTCGAAACCAGCATTAGGGCGCCGCAGGCGAAAATCAGCCCCAGGCTGACCAATTGGTTCTTGAAATAATTACGGTTGTTCGGGCAATTCCAGACGCGATTCAGAGCCACTTCCAAAGGCTCGAAGATTCCGCTCGCAGTGAAAAACAAGAGCACGAGCGAAATCACCTGCACTGGCCCGCGCGACGCCACCGTCACTTCAAAATTCCGCCGGATGAACTGTCCGAACGGATCCGGGAAATAATCATTCAGCGCGAAGTACACCGCGCCCACGCCGGCTCTCCACTTCAAAACATAGCGGCATATGGAAAGCATGACGGTGAGAAACGGAAAGAAGGAGAGCAGCAAGCCCGCCGACACTGAGAATGCGAACACATGCACCTCGGTTTGCATCCAATAACGAAAAGTAGGCAGCAGCGCGCGGACGATTCTTCGCACTTCTTTATCCTGCGATCACGCGTCTGCCAACAATCTGCCAGCGCCCGGACAAAATCACCTCGATCGCTTCGGAGTAGATGCGGTGCTCCTGCTCCAGAATCCGCGCGGCCAGTGTTTCTTCGGTATCGCCTTCCAACACGGGTACCGCGGCTTGCAAAATTATCGGACCCGCATCCAGATGTTCGTCGACAAAATGCACCGTGCACCCGCTGATCTTAGCTCCATGCTCGAGCGCCTGTTTCTGCGCGTCCAGGCCAGGAAACGCGGGCAGCAGCGAGGGATGAATATTCAACGCGCGCAGCGGGAACGCACGGCAAAACTCGGCGGTCAGCAGCCGCATGAAACCCGTCAGGCAAACCAATTCCACGCCGCGGTTCCGAAGCTCAGCCACTAAACGCCGGTCATATTCTTCTCGCTGTACGCCTTTCGAAGGCAGCACCACGGCAGGCAAATCTCGCTCGCGCGCGATCTGAATCCCGCGAGCCTCGGCGCGGTTCGAAATTACAACGGCGATTTCGGCGGCGAGCCTCCCACACTCGATGTTTTCCGCGATCGCCTCGAAATTAGAGCCCCGGCCGGAAAGCAGGATGCCCAGCCGCTTCACACATACTCCACGCGAGGGCCGCGCGATTCCACCACTTCGCCCATGTGAAAGCACGCCTCGCCCATGCCGCTCAGCAGCGCCCGCGCCTTTCCCAGATTCCGCTTTGCGACCACCAGGATCATCCCGACACCCAGATTGAACGTCCGCCGGTAATCGGCCACATCCAAGTTGCCGATCGCGCGCAGCTCTTCGAAGAACGGCGGAATCGTCCAACTCGAGACATCCACGCGCGCCGCCAAGCCTTTCGGCAGAATTCGAGGCGTGTTATCGGTGATGCCGCCGCCGGTAATATGCGCCGCGCCCTTGAGAAAACGGGCGTCGATCAATGCCCGGATCGGCTTCAAGTAGCTGCGATGCACCCTCAGCAGTTCATCCGCCAGGGCGCTATCGAGCGGCCGTCGCGCCGTCTCAAACAGCAGCTTGCGCGCCAGCGAGTAGCCATTGGTGTGCAGCCCATTGGATGGCAATCCCAGCAGCACGTCGCCCGCCCGAATCCCCGCCCCGGTCAACATCTGCTTGCGCTCCACCGCGCCCACGATGAACCCCGCCAGGTCGTATTCGCCTTCCTGATATAGCCCCGGCATCTCCGCCGTTTCCCCGCCGACCAGCGCGCAACCGTTCGCGCGGCAACCTCGCGCCACGCCCTCGATCACTTGTCCCGCGACTCGAGCGTCCAGTTTCCCGACCGCGAAATAGTCCAGAAAGAACAGCGGGACCGCGCCCTGCACCGCGATGTCGTTTACGCAGTGATTCACCAAATCTTCGCCGATGGTGTTGTGCCGGCCCGTCAGGAACGCGATCTTCAGCTTGGTCCCCACGCCATCGGCCGAGCTCACCAGCACCGGGTTCTTCCAGCCGGAGAGCAGGTAGCCGCCACCGAAGCTGCCGATGTCGGTGAGAACGGCGCGCGTGAACGTCCCCCGGGCGTGCTGCCGGATCAGCGAAACGGCGCGGTCCGCCTCGTCGATGCTGACTCCCGCGTCTTGATATGTGATCGGTTTCTTGGACGCCATTTTCACGGGTTGAACTCATATATGATACGCCGCGGCCGCCCAATCCGTCCTTCGCGACCACTTCCCGGCTTCGGGGTTATACTGAAAGCGAGTAAGTTTGTCCTGGTTTAGCCAACTGGTTCAGCCAAGCCAGGGTATCGGAAAGAGGGCCTTCTTCGATGATTCCAGCGCGCCGGTTGGTAAGCCTCCCCTGTCTCCTGACGGTAGCTTCCGTTGCCTTTGTCCAACAAGCTGCCTTCGCCCAACAAGCCGCCCCTCCCGCGCCCTCCCCGGCGCAATCGGACAGCAAGGCCACTGCGTATTACGAATATTCTCTCGGCCATCTGTATGCGGAAATGGCGGCCGCTTACGGCAATCGCGGCGAATACTTCAGCAAGGCCGCCGACGCCTACCGCGCCGCGCTCAAGGCCGACCCCAGCGCCACCTTCATCGCCGAAGAACTTTCCGATCTCTACATTCAATCCGGCCGCCTGCGCGAAGCCGTGCTGGACGCCGAAGACTCTCTCAAACAGAACCCCAACGACTTGAACTCGCGCCGCCTGTTGGCCCGTATCTACACCCACCTGATCGGCGATCAGAACCAGACCGACGCCGACATGGTGAAGAAGGCCATCGAGCAATATCAGAAAATTACCGAGGTCGATCCCAAGGACGTCGACAGCTGGATCATGCTGGGCCGCCTCGAGAAGGCGCTGATGAATTCCACCGAAGCGATGGCCGCTTACAAGAAGGCGCTCGAACTGGACGCCAACAATGAAGATGCCATGACCGGCCTGGCCACCGTCTATGCCGACCTGGGCGACAACAAAGCCGCGGCCGAAATGCTTCGCAAGGTGGCCGAGAAGGACCCCAACCCGCGCAGCCTCACCAGCCTGGCCGGAGTTTATGAGCAGTTGAAAGACTATTCGCTGGCGGCCGAAATGTTGCGCCGCGCGCTCGATCAACAACCCGGCAATTCGGAACTGAAGGCCGCTCTGGCCGAGGATCTCCTGTTCTCCGATCAATTGGACGATTCCTTGAAGCTGTACCAGGAGGCTGCCGCCGAAGATCCCAAGGACATCAAGGCTGAACTCCGCATTTCGCAGATCTACCGGCAGAAGCGCGATTTCGCCAAGGCCCGCGAAGCGGCGGACAAGGCCAAGGAAATCGATCCCAACGATCTGGAAGTCCAGTTCAACGACGTGAACTTGCTCGAATCGGAGGGCAAGATTCCGGATGCCATCAAGACTCTGAAAGGCATCCTGGATGCCACCGCCAAGAAGACCTACAGTGTGTCGGAGAAGGCCAGCCGAAGTTCCTTGCTCGGAACGCTGGGCGAACTGGAGCGAACCAGCGAGCAGTATGGTCCCGCCGTGGACGCCTTCCGCCAGTGGGCCGATCTGGACCCGGACACCGCGGGCCGCGCCGAAGCCGAGATCATCGAAACTTACCGCGAAGCGAAGGATTATCCCAAGGCCGAAGCAGAAGCTGACGCGGCCGTGAAGAAGTTCCCCAAGGATCGCGTTATATCCGCCACCCGTTCCACGGTTTTATCGGACCTGGGCAAGACGGATGCGGCAGTGGCCGAAGCGCGCAGGCTGATGGACGGCAAGAACGACCGCGAAGTGGATCTGACCCTCGCCGACATTTACGAAAAAGCCAAGAACTTCACCGAAATGGCCAAGGTGCTGGATGCCGCCGACGCCCTTTCGCAATCCAGCCAGGACAAGCAGGACATCGCCTTCCGCCGCGGCGCCATGTTCGAACGCATGAAGAATTATCAGGAGGCCGAAGCGGAATTTCACAAAGTGCTCGAGATGAATCCGGAGAACGATGCCGCTCTCAATTATCTCGGCTATATGCTGGCGGATCGCAATGTCCGGTTGGAAGAAGCCCGCGATATGATCGCCAAAGCCGTGGCGCACGAGCCCAACAGCGGCGCCTATCTCGATAGCCTGGGTTGGGTTTATTTCCGCCTGAATAAACTGCCTGAAGCCGAAGACAAACTGCGCGAAGCCTTGCGCTACATGTCGCGTGACCCTACCGTGCACGATCACCTGGCTGAGGTCTACTTCCACGAAGGTAAAATCCGCGATGCGATCGCGCAGTGGCAAAGCTCCTTGCGCGAGTATCAGGCTGGCCCGCCCAGCGATATGGACCACGGCGAGTTTGCCAAAGTGCAAAAGAAGCTGGAAGACGCCAAGGTTCGTTTAGCCAAAGAAACCGGCGCGGGAGCCAAACAGCAGTAAGTGCCCAAGCAGCTTTTTCCGCTGCTTCTGTTAGCGTTCGCGCTCCACGCCAACGCCCAAAAATTCTACACCTATGTGATGGACCTTGGGCCGGATTACGTCCAGTTGGCTTGGGGTACCACCAGCGGTGAGAACACTATCGGCCGCTCCTCGCCTTCCTTCGGCGACGCCACCGTCGAAATCGCAAATCGCAAACTGATATCGGTCGGCAATTCCATCACGATCGGCGATCTGATGCCCGATCGTTCCTACCAGTACACTGTCTCGCTACACGGCAAATTGCTCGGCCAAGGCGAAGTCCGAACCTGGGCCGCCAACTCGCCGCAGCTTACTTTTTTTGTCGTGGGCGACTTCGGCAACGGCCAAGGTCCCGAGTACAACATCGCGCGCGCTATGTGGCAGGAGTTCCAGCGCCGCGCCTCCACCCCCAATCCGGTGCGCTTTGTGCTCAGCGTCGGAGATAACGTCTACGGAGATATCCGCGGACTGGCTTTCGGTTTACGCCATACCGGATCGAGCGACGAAGATTGGGGCTCAAAATTCTTCGAACCTTACGAGCCTCTGCTCGCGCGCCTTCCTTTCTTTCCGTCCCTCGGCAACCACGACGGCAACGAAACCGAGCGGCATCACGATATGGACGTTATCCTCGACAACTTCGCGTTCCCGCAAAACAAACCCGGACGTTATTACGATTTCAATTACGGTGGCTTGGCCCGGTTCTTCGCGCTCGACAGCACTAGCAACACGGAATCCGGCCAGGCGCGCCCCAGCTATTTGGAAGACAGCCCGCAGTTCCACTGGATGCAAGCGGAATTTGCCAATCCGCATCCGCTATGGGTCATTCCGTACTTCCACCATCCGATGTTCACCGCCGGGCCCGACCACCCTTCCAGCCTCCAGCAGCTCCGCCATTGGTTTGCGCTATTCACCACCGCCGGCGTCAAGGTAGTGTTCTCCGGCCACGAGCATAATTTTCAGGCCAGCGAAGTGAGCCCCGCCACCGGCGGCATCCACTTCTTCGTCAGCGGCGCCGGCGGCGAACTGCGGCGCGGCAACGTCCAAAAGAACATGAAGAACGCACACATTCAGGCCTGGGCGAAGCAAAATCATTTTCTCGAAGTCGACATCCAGGGAAACACGATGAAGGTGATGCCCCTTTCTTATGAACCGTTGAACATCGTCGACGCCAATGGCGCCTCCGTTCCCACTCCATTCACAGTGACGCTGCCGTGAAAGTTTTTCATTCCCGTATCATCTGACATTGGCCTATCATCTTTCCATGGAACATTTCAATTGGGATTCGGTTCCGCTGGAGGTGATGAGCGATACCATCTCGCGGAAAATCATCACCGGCGAAAAGGCGATGCTGGCGCAGATCTTCATCAAGAAGGGCGGCGTGGTCCCCGAGCACCACCACGAAAGCGAGCAGATGAGCTATGTTCTCGAAGGCACGCTGAAATTCGAGTTGGACGGGAAAGTTGTAGTGGTTCACAAGGGCGAAGTGCTGCTCATTCCCTCCCATGTGCCGCACTCCGCCGTGGCCCTGGAGGACGCTTTGAGTCTCGACGTCTTCTCGCCGATTCGGAAGGATTGGCTCGCCAAAGACGACGCGTACTTGCGGCGTGGGGAACGGGAAGGCGCATGACGGCGCACCACCGAGCCTCCGATTGTGATAAATTTCCTCCGATAGGAGCTACGTTCATGAAAAGTTACGTTGCCAGCTTGGTCCTGCTGGCTCTGCCCTGTGTCCTGCCCGTTCTTGCGCAGGAGAAGCAGAATTTTGTCTTCAACCCAGCCACTCCGGAAGGGCAACTTCTGCAAAACCTTGGTCAGGATACCGACGATGCCAGGAAAGTTTCGCTCGGCGAGGAGTTTCTCTCGAAGTATCCCAAGCACGAGGCTGCCGGCTGGGTAGCGGCACAAGTGGAATTGGGCCTGCTGGGACAAAAAGACTATGACAAGGTTCTGGAAGTAGCCGAAATGGCTTATGCCAATGGTCCGGACATGGATGGCGCCTATTACGCTTTGAAGGCCGCGGTCGCCAAAGGCGATGTGGAGCAGACCAAGAAATGGTCGGCCCGTACTTCGGAGGCCGCGCGTAAAATCACCGGCTCGACAACACCGCCCGCCGATGACGATGCAAAGCATCAACTGGAGTATGCCAAGGAAGTGGACGAGTACTCCGAATACGCTCTGTACGTGGTGGCGCTGAAGGCGCAGCCCAAGGAACAAGTGGATCTGGTGGACACGCTGATCAAGCAGAATCCCAAGAGCCGGTATTTGCCGCTGGTGTCCGCCACCTATTTCAGCGCTCTCGAGAAAACAGGCGAAGGCGGCAAGGTGTGTGGCTCCGCGGAGAGAATGTCCGGGGGCGCATCCAAGAACGCCGAAGCGATGCTGGTGGCAGCCGATTGTTCCATGCGCGCTCAGAAGGGCGCCGGCATGGTGACTTACGGGGATAAGGCGCTGGAGTCTATCGGCTCGCGGACCAAAGAAGAGGGTATGAGCGACGCCGAATGGGCCAGCAAGAAAGAGGACATCATCAGCAAAGGCAATTGGTACGCCGGCGTGGGCTACAGTCTGGAAGGCAAGTACGGACCGGCCAACAAGTCGCTGCGGGTGGCTCTGCCATTGCTGAAAGGCAACGAACAGCTCCGTGGAATGTGCCTGTTCTATCTTGGATTGGCGAACTATCAGCTCGGCAAAGCTATTGGCGATCGTGGCCAGATCCGGCAGGGCTTGCAATTCTTCCAGCAGGCCGCGGCGATCAGCAATCCGATGCAAGACCAAGCATCGCGCAACGCCAAGCTGGTGCTCACGGAACTGGGCGGCAAGTAATTTAGCCGGCTATTGATTTCCAGTTCTTCGCCAAGTGATCGGCGGTGCGCCACGCCAGCGCTTGCATGGTGAGCGTTGGATTGCGCGCGCCGCTGGTGCCGAACACCGAACCGCCGAGCATCCCGAGGTTCGGCGTTTCATGCGAGAAGCCCCAGCGGTCTACGACGTTCGTATCGGGATTATCGCCCATGCGTGTGCCGCCATAGGTGTGGGTGGAGAGCGCGGGACCGAAGGGCTGGCCCTTGATCACTTCCATGGCGCCCGCCGCGCGGAACCACTGTTCCATCTTGTCCTGCGCGTGAAGCGCCGCGCGCGTTTCGTTTTCCTTGGGACCGGATGTGACGCGGCAGACCGGATCGCCGAGCGGGTCCATCACGTCCGGATCGAGGTCCAGATACGTGTTTTCGTACGGGAAGCTGTTGGTCTGTAAATATGCGGTGGTCCAACGGCCCGCGTTTTCGTGCACGAATTTCTTCCAGGCCGAACCCCAGGCCGGTGCGCGCCCGAACGTGCTCATGCTGGCCCCTGCGATGGGATGTTTCTCCATGAACGCGCACAAACTCGCGCCGCCGATGAATCCGAGGCCCGAATGATCGAACGTATCGTCGGCCCATTCGTCCACCGTGACACCTTGCGAGAGCATCGCGCCGTACCAGGTGTTGATGTCCTCCGGAAAGAGCGCCGTGACGCCGACGCCGGCCTGAGCGTCCCAATGGCCGAAGTAGTGCTTGCCCACCTGGCCGTGATTGTTCGCCAGTCCGTTCGGATAGGCCTTGGATTTTGAAAGCAGCAGGAGCCGCGTATTTTCGTAGGTGTAGGAGCCCACCAGCACTACTTTCGCGGGCTGAAAATATTCTTTGCCCTCCCGAATGTACGAAACGCCGGTGACTTTGCCGTTGTTGTCGGACACGATGCGCGTCACCTGCGCGCCGTCGAACACCGTCAGGTTCTTGGTTTTTTGCGCTTCGGGAATGGTGGTGAAGCAGGTGGAATTCTTGGCGCGCACATGGCAGCCTCCGCGATCGCAATAGCCGTGATAGGCGCAAGCGGGACGGCCGCGATAGGGCTGCGAATTGATGGCCGCAGGCGCGTGAAACGGCTTCCAACCAAGCGATTGCGCGGCTTTGTACATGTGATCGAGAAAATCGCAGGTACGCAAGGCGGGCATGGGATATTCGCGCTGGCGCGGGCCTTCGTACACGTTTCCAGCCGGATCGAGCTTGCCTTGGATGTTGCCCGCTTTTCCGGACACGCCGACCTCGTGCTCGACGATGTCGTAATACGGCTCCAGCTCGTCGTAGCTGACGGGCCAGTCTTCCAGAGTAGAGCCTTTCGGCAACAAACTCGCTCCATAACGTTGGATGGTTTCCGAACGCGTCTTGAAATCCCAGGGTTTCAAGCGCCAGCTTTGCCCGTGATAATGGATCGACGTGCCGCCGACGGCGTTCATCATCGGATGCGCCGCCGCTTGCCGCGCCTTGGCGTCCGGGCTGGTGCGAAAGGTCGGAATTTCTTTCTTGGCCTTGGGAACGGTGGTCACCAGGGATCGAACGTTGTTGTGAATTTCGTCCGGCTTAAAATCCTTGGCCGGGTCCATCCATAATCCGGCTTCGATTCCGGCCACTTTCAAACCCGCGCGCGCCAACGGCAATACGGCGACACCGCCCGCCGCTCCCAATCCCACGACGGCCACATCCACGGGCTTAAGATTAATGGCCATGTTCCCCGGAAGCGCCGCCTCCGGCTGAGTAAGCGGAGTGATGATATGGTTTGATCTCGACGCCCATCTTCTGATCGTCGGCGGAAGTGGCGAGGCGCGGACCAGGGTATTTGATGAGATCCCAGCCCGCGAAATTCTTGTTGCCGCCGTAGTAAGGATCGCCGAACATCCCTTCGAGCGTGAGCCGCCGCGCGCGAGTGAAGAAGGCGCGGGCATTGGGAAAACCGTCGGCTGTGCCGTTGTCCATGGACGTGAGGACAGCGTCCTGTTTCTCCGGCGTCAAATCAATGAACGCCCGACCCTGCGAGCGTCGAGCGAAGGCATCGGTGGACTCCAGCCCTTCGATGAACGCGCCTTTCTCCGCTGCAAGATAATCGCCCAGCGATCGATTGATGTACACCGGCACATCGCACTCCGACGCACTGGGGCCAAGCTCGTCCTTGGGAATTATGCGATCCACCAACGCCGCGAGAAGGCGAAGCTGCGCATCGGTGAGCGCGGATGGGGCTGTGGTGGTCTGTGCCGCGGCGGTTAGCGCTGCCACCGGGACCAGGGCAGCGCTTGCAATTACTGCACGCCGGGAGATCTCGTCGGGAGGCATCAGCGATGGAACAGGCCGTTATAGACGCCGCTGGCCAGGATGTGTCCGCCCAGCGCCTTTTGCAGGTCGTCGCGGCCGGCCGTCGCTGGAAGATCCAGCTTCGAATCGAGCGCATAAACTTCCAGCGTGTAGTGGTGCGGCAGCCCGGGCGGCGGGCACGGGCCCATATAGCCGTTCTGGCGAGCGATGTTGGCGCCTTGTTTAGTGCCATCCGGTAAGTCGCCGGCCGCAACACCAGCAGGCAAGCCCGTAGAAGTGGCTGGAATGTTCCAGGCGATCCAGTGCGTGACGTCGTCGAACGATTTTCCGGGGTGCACGTCGCCGTCGTGGAAGATCACCGCAAACGACATCGTCGCCGCGGGGGCTCCGCTCCAATCGATCTGCGGCGATCCGCCGGCGGGGTTGACAGCGCAGGTGAATTTCGCCGGTATGTCGCCGCCATCGCTGTAGCCCGACACCGTGATTTTGAGCGGCGAAGGAATCTGCGGCCCGCCACCCTTATTCTGCGCGAAAGCGGCGCCGGCGGTGAGGGCCAGGCTAGCCGCGAAAATGGTCAAGGATTTCATTTTGATTTTCTCCTATTTGGCACTGCTTATTTACCCCCATAGCTGACGCGCCAGATGGCTTTGTAGCCGTCGTCGGTGAAATACAGCGAGCCATCTCTTGCTACCACTACCGCCACGGGCCGGCCCCAAGCGTTACCGTCGGGCGTGACGAACCCGGTGACGAAATCCTCGTACACTCCACTGGCATGACCGTTATCCAGCGGAACGCGGACAACCTCGTAGCCCGCGCGCGTGGAACGATTCCACGATCCATGCTCGGCGCCGAACAGATCGCCGCGATATTCCTTCGGGAATTGATTGCCCTCGTAGAACGTGATGCCGAGCGACGCGTTGTGCGGTTGCATCAGCACGTCGGGCACGATCACTTTGTCCTTGAGCTCGGGATGCTTGCCTTCCAGGCGCGGGTCTTGATTGGCGCCCATGTAATACCAGGGCCAGCCGTAGAAGCCGCCCTCCTGCACATGCGTGATGTAATCGGGCACCAGGTTGTCGCCCAGCTCGTCGCGCTCGTTCACCGAGCACCAAACTTCGCCAGTTTGAGGATTCACAGCGAGCCCTACGGGATTGCGGATGCCAGCGCCATAAATCTGGACGAACTTGCCGTCGGGCGTGTATTCGAGAATATCGGCGCGATGAAACTCCTTGGGATGCGTGTCGGGATCGTCGACGTTGGAGCCCGAACCCACGGCTACGAACATGCGCTTGCCGTCCTTCGAGAACACCACGTCGCGAGTCCAGTGGAAGCCGCCGGTGGGAAGCTCGGCGACGATGGTCTCGGCCGCGCCGGTCGCTTTCAGGTCGCCATTGTGATACGGAAGGCGGACCACGGAATCGGTGTTGCCGATGTAGACCCATTGCGGGTTCGCGCCAACCGGATAGAAGGCGATACCGAAGGGCCGTTTTAATCCCGTGGCGAACGTGGAAACCTGCTCGGGCTTGCCGTCGGCGGAGCGGCCGCGGAAGATTTTGATCTCGCCAGGCGTGCTGTCGGCGACGAAGAAATCGCCATTGGGCGCCAGGCGGATCTGGCGCGGTTCGGTGAGTCCTTCATGGGTGTATAGCTCCACTTTGAAGCCGGCTGGCGCCAGGGGCCACATGTTGTCGGGCTTCGGCACCACTTTCGGAAAATTCGCGCTCGATTTAGTGGCGTAGGGCTTCGGGAGGTCGGCGGCGGTGATCTTGTGGAAGAGGCCGGGCTTTTCCTTTTGGTAATCGGAGAAAGCTTGCTGGCCGGTGACCAGGTCCTTGCTATCGATCTTGTCAGTCTTGCCACCGGCGCCGAGCAGAATCCAGGCCGAGCCTACGACCGCGAGGCCAACGGGAATCATCGAACGCGAGTTTCTCATAGCGACGCTCATTATATCAGTGGTGTCAGGGGTGTTTGTTTCGCGAAATAGGCTAACGGATTGGCGATTAGCTATTGGCTGTTGGCGCGCCAGGCACGCGAAGGGACGCAAGAGGGGGTGGTGATGGGTTTGTGAGGGTCGGCGCATTTTTTGGGATTTGGCGGCGGTTGTGGCGAGGTGAGAAGGGGTGGCGATTTTAGGCAATCGATTTAAGCATAAGAGAGGATCAGTCACTGGCATGCCATTGATCGCAGCAATCGAATCATAATAATGGATCAGGAGCTTGGGTGTGGCGAAAGACTACGCTGGAGCAGATCCTTGGGTCGTTGGCCTTTTATCTGACAAATCGCGACAAGATCGACCAATATCTCAGCCAAGGCAAGGAAAACTTTGAACGCCTTCGTCAACAGGCCCATCGAAATAATCCGAGTCTTTACGCGCGCTTGGCAGATGCTCGTCAGAAGGCCAATCATCCGGGCGCATGACGCCACGTTTTCAGGCGGATGCGGATTTCAATCAAAGAATCGTCCTGGGCCTTCGACGCAAAGAGCCCGCGATTGATTTTCGCGATGCACGCGGCGGTGGTGTGATTGGCGTCGCAGACTCGATGGTCTTGCGAATTGCCGCTGAGTCCGGAAGGTGGCGGCTTGACTCAAAGGGATTGGTAAGCCTCCGCTGGCCGCGTGAGCCGAGGCTGTTGAGTATACTGTGGATGGGAGTCCACAGTGGAAACCATACAAATTGTTCTGGACGCAAAACTACTGAGGGCCGCGGACGTCGCAGCTAAGCGGCAAAAGGTGAATCGATCCGCCTTGATTCGCGAGGCGCTTCAGCAGCATCTGAAGCGTTTGCGCATACGGGAACTCGAAGAGCGCGAACGTCGTGGTTATGAGGCCCAGCCGCAGCGGCTCGACGAATACGGTCCTTGGGAAGCGGAGGCGGTTTGGCCGGAAGACTAACTCGCGGTGATGTGCACTTGTATCAGTTTGCATCGCCAGATAAGCAGCGACCAGTTCTCATCTTGACGCGTCCAAGCGCCATCGCTCTGTTGTCGACTGTAACAGTCGCGCCGATCACGTCCACGATCCGGGGTGTTCCGTCGGAAGTGGTTCTAGATGTGGGCGATGGCATGAAAAACCAATGTGCCATAAACCTTCACAATACTCTGACGGTTCCACAGGGGCGACTAGGCAGAAGGGTGGCAAGCTTAAGTGACCAACGCATGATCGAGGTCTGCGCGGCACTGCGATTTTCGCTCGGATGCGAGTGAGCCGCTCCGTTGCGCCGGGTTTCATGAAATCGGCGCACCCACCAAGTCCGTTCGTACACCTACAGCGCCAACCCCTATCCGCCGATGGAACATGTGCAAGCTAAAGACTGAATTGCTGTAGAGCGGGAGACTTGTCCGTTGTTTCCTATCATTGGTATCCTGGTCGTCCTCGGCTGTATCGCCGGCGGGTATCTCATGGAAAAAGGGAACCTTTTGGTTCTCATGCAGCCCGCCGAACTGCTTATAATCGGGGGCGCGGCCATTGGAACCGTTCTTATTGGTAACCCGCCCTACATTCTCAAGTCGATCGTCGCGGGTATCCTCGCCGTGTTCAAGGGCGGGCGTTACACCGCGACCACCTATCTAGATACCCTGCGCTTTCTGAACGACTTTTTCAGCACCTCGCGCAAAAGCGGCATCACGGCTTTGGAAAACGACCTCGACGAGCCGGAAAAGAGCGCGCTATTCAAGCGCCATCCCTCCTTCGCCAAGGACAAAGAAGCCATGCACTTCTTTTGCGACACCATGCGGACGCTGCTGGCTGGCGGAGTGGAAGTGCATGACCTGGACCAGATCATGGAGACCGATCTCGAAGTCCTGCACAAGCAAGCGATGCTGCCGGCGGCTGCCATTTCCACCATGGCCGACAGTCTGCCGGGATTAGGAATCGTGGCCGCCGTTCTGGGCGTCGTCATCACCATGAGCGCGCTGGGAGGGCCGCCGGAGGAGATCGGGCACAAGGTTGCCGCGGCGCTGGTGGGAACGTTCCTCGGCATTCTGCTGTGCTACGGATTTCTAGGACCCATGGCCGCCAATATCAAGAAGCAGACCAATGCGGAGGCCGAATATTTCCTTTGCCTGCGCATGGGACTGCTGGCATTTATGAAGGGCGTGCCGCCCATTCTGGCGCTGGAAGCCGCGCGCCGGGCCATCCCTCATCACGTCAGGCCGACATTCCAGGAAATGGATAAGGCGTGCCGGAAACCAGCCGGCGCACCCCCGTCCGAGGCGGCAGCTTGAGTGCAAAGAAGGGCGCCCAGCCGATAATCATCGTTCACAAGAAGGCCGATCATCACGACGACGAGCATGGCGGCGCATGGAAGGTAGCCTATGCCGACTTCGTCACCGCGATGATGGCGCTGTTCATCGTTCTTTGGCTGCTGAGCGCGAGCGAGAAGGTTCAAAAGGCCGTAGGCGGTTACTTTCAGGATCCCACCGGCAAGGGCAAGCAGGTGGGTTCCACCAATGGCGGCGTCGGCGAAACCTTGACGCTCTCCGAGAAGCAGTTGAAAGAGATCAAAGAGAAAATCGAACAGGCCATGAAGCAGATCCCCGCGTTCAAGGATATGCAAAATCAGATCAAGATGACCATGACGGCCGAAGGGCTGCGCATCGATCTGCTGGAAACCAAGCGCGGGTTGTTTTTTGAGAATGGCGATCCAAAGCCCACCGAAGCCGGGGGGGCATTGCTGAAGGTTCTGGCCGGCGAGCTAGCGAAATTACCGAACAAAATCGCCATCGAAGGCCACACCGATTCCACTCCTTACGGCCGGCCCGATTATTCCAACTGGGAACTCTCGGCGGACCGCGCCAACGCCGCGCGAAGAATCCTCAGCGAGGCAGGATTGGACGACAGCCGCATCAGCCAGGTGCGTGGATTCGCCGATCAGCGCCTGTTGTTGCCAAAGGACCCCGATAATCCATCCAACCGCCGCATCTCCATCATCGTGCGCAATCAAGGCATGGACGAACAAGATGAGAAGATGGCGGCCGCTCCCGCCCCAGCCCCGGCGAAACCCGCGGCACCCGAACGGCCTTCCGCTGTGATGCTACCTGCTTCGACGGCCAAGAAGTAGCGCCGGCCATCGTTTCACGCGCGTTACAGATCTCCTGTTGTATACTTCGGCATGAAATCAATTGTCCAAGGAGACCCACGTGAATCATATCCGCACTCTGACAATCATGGGAGCTTTGCTCGGCGCCGCAGCCCTCAACGCTCAAAATCCGCTTTCGAACGACCTGAAGAACAGCTACAACGGGATCAAAGGTACCATCACCAAAGCCGCTGATGAGATGGCCGAGGCCGACTATTCGTTTAAAGCCAGTCCGATGGAAAGGACTTATGGCGCAATCGTCGGGCACATTGCCGACGTCCAGATGGCATTGTGCGGCAACGCGCAGGGCGAGCAGAAGATGGGCGACGCCGAGAAAACCAAGACCACCAAGGCCGATCTGGTGGCCGCGCTCAAAGCGTCTTTCGATTATTGCGATGCAGCGTATAACGGCATGACGGACGCCGACGCCGCCAAGATGGTCACGATGTTCGGACCCAGAAAGGCCACCAAAATCGCCGTGCTCAACTTCAACATCGCGCACGACAACGAAATGTACGGGCAGATGGTGGTGTACCTGCGGATCAAGGGCTTGGTGCCTCCGTCCAGCCAGCGGCGTCAACCGTAAACGCCCCGCTTCCTCACAGGCGCAGCTCAGTTTTTGAACACTGCCACGTGGAGATGCGCGGGCAATTGCGCGTGGACCAGATCGAGATCGTCTTTCACGATCGGTACCGTTATTGTCACCGTCGCCGGTGCTGAGGGATAGTTCTGGCTGATGGAAATCTTCAACCCGCGCGCGGGCGTCTCCACGAGAGTGCCTGACCTGCTGGCATCGGCGAAGGATCGCAGCATCTGCGCCTGCTTCGGATCGTCACTGGTAATGAGAGCCTCTCTCAGTACACGCTCGGCGGACGCATACGTGAGCACGCCGACCACGTGCGGATCGTTCAAGCGCTTGTCGCTGGCATTGTCCTCGGGAACTTCCAGCCCGACGTAACGCATGGTCAGTATGTCGCGGCGGATGGAAAACCCGAGCAGAGGAACGTAAGTATCGAAGAGGCGTTGCCCGGTTTCGAGCTTGTAGACCGACCACCAGGGGACTTCTTCCACGCCGCGCAGGATTACAAGCAGCGAATCGTCCACGGTCCTGCAATCCATGCCGTCGGTCTTGAGCGTGTAGACCGGTTTCTGCTTCAGATCCACGCCGACCGGCCAGGCCTCCACCGTGGTAGACGCTTCCATTCCGATTTCGTTGATCGCTTCCTTGGTCCGCGTTGTGGTCCTCAGGAGCAGCAATGAGTGTTGATGATTGGCTACCTGGAAGGCGACGTTGGTGATCTCCACCGTTTCCAGACCGTCTGAGCTGACGCTGTAGACCACGCCGGCCGGCGATTGCGATTGAAACGGCTGGTGCGTTTGCGCGCACGCCAGCGTGGCCGAGAGCAATAAGAACGGAATGCCTCGCATGCTCTCTATTCGTAGTATTGCGGAGCTTTCCTTAGCTTCGAGTTCGCGATGTAGTCGTGCTGGATCCAAAGCTGGGCACCAGACTGCTGGAGGAACACTTCGATCTTTTCGCGCGTCGCCGCAGTTTGCGCTTGATCCGCTTCGAACGTCGGAACACGCTTCTGCGCGCGCTCTTCGGGATAGTGATACAGGTCGCCGCTGAGCACGATCGGACCGGTCTTCTTCAGTTTCAGGAACAGCACTTGATGGGCCGGCGTGTGGCCGGGCGCGAGCTTAATGACTACGGTTCCATCGCCGAAGACATCGTAATCGTCTGTGGGGATCAGGATCGTCTTGCTGTCTTTGAGCGCCGAGTAGTTGGCTGGATTCACCTTGTCCGGCGGCTTGGGGCCAAACAGAACGTCGCGCTCCACCTGGCGCGCCAGCCACGTGGCCTTTGCGAATTCGTTGGCATTCGCAATGTGGTCGTAGTGATAGTGCGAGAAGGCCAGATATTCAATATCGGATGGCTCGTAGCCGATCTTCTCCAGTTGCGACTGCAACGTCTCAGTAATCGTCGCATATCCTTCCGTGGCCGATTTCTCGCCCGGCTTCAATGCGCTGTCCGGCACCGCGCCGACGTCCCACATCAGTGTGCCTTTGGGATGCACGATCAAAAAGCAGGCCACGGACATGTTGGTGGTGGCCAGCTCTTCTTTGTGGAATCGAAAGCGCTCGGGATCGGAAATATCCAAGGAACCGCAGTTGAAGACGTAAAGCCGCAGGGATTTCGGCGGAGCCGGCGGTTTGTGGCCGGCACGCAGCGCAACGGGTGCGATCAAGACGGCAATAGCAAGAGCGATGTTCCTGAACATAATCAGCACCAATCATACCTGGTCGTGCGCGCATTGTCGTGTGCGATCCCGATGCCGGCGGGCTTGCCGATCACGGTCCAATGGTTCCAAAATGGTTCCATGAACATCACGCTCAAGAATGTGCCGGTGAAGGTCCATCGAGCGCTGAAACGGGCGGCGAAGGAACAGGGTCGGAGCCTGAACGCGCAGATCATCCAGACATTGGAACTGGAGGCGGCCCATCTGGAGCGCCGGAGAAAACTTCCCCAGCTAATTGAAAAGTTAAACCGATTCGCTGCCTCGCTGCCACCAATGGATGACAGCGCGCCTCTGATTCGCCAAGAACGGCAGAGGCGCTGAATCTTTGCCGGAAACCCTGGTAGTCGACTGCAGCGTGGCTGCAAAGTGGGTGCTTCACGAAACGGACCGCCCTCAGGCCTTGCGTCTATTGCAACAGGAGAAGACGGGCGAAGTATCGCTGATCTCGCCCGACCTTCTGTTGACGGAATTCGCCAGCCTGCTAGCGAAGCGGACCAGGCGCAAGCAGATGTCCCTATCGGAGGCTCAGGACGCTTTTCGCCTCCTGGAAGACTCCGCACCAGTGCTGTTCGAGACTCTCCCGTTGCTGGAACCGGCTCTGAACCTGGCCCTTCAGAACCACATGTCCTTGTGGGATTGCGTTTACCTGGCGCTGGCAATCGACCAAAACTGCGCTTTCATCACAGCTGACCGCCGCCTCTTCCGAGGCCATTCGCTACCTCAACCCGCGATCAGGTTACTCAATTCGAGCGATCATTAGGGCTATGAAGATTCTGCTGCTCTTGGCTCTCAGCGCGCTCGGCTCATATGCGCGCGTCGATCCGCTGGACAGCATTTGGCAGGGTTATGACGGGGTATGGCGCCCTGTTTCGAATCAACTGGTCGGACTCGCCGAAGCCGTACCGGCCGAGAAGTACGCCTGGCGTCCGGCGGGTCCATTGGTGGCCTATGCGCGGGTCAACGGAATCGTGCCGCCTTGGTCGTAGGGCAGCGGAAAGCGCTCCGGCAAGTAACTTTTCACTGACAAACCTGGGACTGCGCCTGTCCCGCTACTATCGTCCCCTGCTATCATGGAGTCGGAGGTTTTTGCATGGGTCCCGTGGGTGTGCAGGAGATGATGGTCATTTTCCTGGTCGCCCTTGTCTTGTTCGGCCCTAAAAAGCTGCCCGAACTTGGCAAGACGATCGGAAAAGCGATCACGGAGTTTCGCCGCGCTCAGAGCGAACTCAAAGCCACTTTCGAAACACACATGCGCGAGTTGGAGAAGGAGAGCGAGTCGATCAAGGACGTCACTCGTAGTTATACCAACGAGATTTACAACCACTACTCTGGTTACGACAACTCCTATTACGATTCCGGCGCCTTTGGCGGCGGAGTTCCACCATCCACCGAAGCAAATCCATCCACCGTAAGCGTACCCGCACCTCAGGGCGCCGAATCCAGCGTGTCTCCCAGTGAAATAGCAGTTAGTGGAACCGTAGCGCGGAACAGCCAAAATCGCGGCAGCGATCCGGATCATCCGATCATCGAGCATGCCGTGAGCCAGCCCGCCGAGCCGGAATCCATCAACACGTAAGAGACATCGCAGAAAACGTAGCTCCGCATGGAAGACGATAAGCCGGGAGTTCCCTCTCCGGACGGGGAGGGATCGCCTGAAGTACATCCGCCGGTTTCTGAAACTGAAGTGGTCACCGCTCCGCCCGTCGAGGTGGTGACCCAGACCGGTTTGATCCGGCGTCCGCCACCACCACCGCCTCCACCCGTTGTAGCTCCGGAAGATGAAGAAGAGGAAGGCATGCTGCGCATGTCCTTCATGGAACATCTCGAGGAACTACGCAATCGCATCATTAAAGCGCTTTACGGCCTGGGGGTTGCTTTCGTCCTCGCGCTCGGTTTTGCGGGCAAGCTGTGGGATGTCGTCAGCGACCCGGCCGTCGAAGCGCTGAAGCATCTGCACGTCAACCCGCCGCGTCTAGTGATACTCACGCCCATGGAGGCGTTCTCCGTGATTTGGGTCGAGCTTCCGCTGTTGGCTTCCGTGTTTCTGGCCTCGCCCTGGATCGTGTATCAGGTCTGGGCGTTCATATCCCCTGGTCTTTACAAAAAAGAGAAGCGCCTGGCCCTCCCCTTCGTGCTGCTCACCGCCGGACTTTTCATCGCCGGAGGCTGTTTCGCCTATTTCCTGGCCTTCCGTTATGGTCTGGAATTTCTGCTTGGCATAGGCATGATGAACAACGTCACGCCGGTGGTATCCATCACCGAGTATTTCGATCTGTTCGTCAACGTCACGCTCGGCGTCGCCCTGGTATTCGAATTGCCGGTTGTGATATTTCTGTTGACCCTGCTGCGCCTGCTGTCACCGCGCTTCCTGCTGCGGCATTCGCGCTACGCCATCCTGGCTATTGTCATCGTCGCGGCCATCATCACGCCAACTCCGGATGTCTTCAATTTGATGTTGTTCGCCATTCCGATGTGCGCACTGTATTTCGTCGGCGTCTTCTCGGGTCTGCTCTTGGTGATGCGCCGCGAAGGCCGCGTGGTGCCGTGGGGCAAGGTGGTATCGATCGTGCTCGGCGCGCTGCTCGTCATCGGCGCCATTGTCTTCGCGATGATCCATTTTCACATACATTTCATAAGCAATTGGCCGTACCTTACGAAGTAGCGCTTTTGGCCTAATACTACTAGTGGGACAACACGATATGTAGCCCTAGGGATTAGTATCAGGAGCGGACATCACGTTCATAAAAACGACGAAATTGCTGGATTTTTAGTGCGTTGTCGTCTACGATAAAAGAACCCCGAGTTCCACTGTCAAGATGGATATCGTAAAAGCACTGCGAGAGCTTTACCACGAGAAGAAACGATTGGATGCGGCCATTGCTGCTCTCGAAGCGCGCAAAAAGGCTGCTCGTACCGGCCCTCTGACGAAGCCTGGCCGAGGGCGCCGCGGCAGAAAAAGTATGAGTGCCGAGGAAAGGTTGGAAGTGTCCAGGCGAATGACGTTGTATTGGGAGGCCCGGCGCGCTAAGCTTCGCACGCCGCCGCCAGCGCCCAGCGAAGAACAACAGGCCAACTCCAGCGCGTCTTAATAGAGAACTTATTTCTTAAAGAACCAGAGCCAGAAATATTGGCCACCCGCGCCGTGTTTGTATCGCGGCTCAAAACCGCAGCGGAACGCCATGTCCATGGCTTGCCGTTCCGAGAATGGGGCGCCCAGCCAGGTGTCGTCCGCCTTGGTCTTTAAAGTACTGTCGCCCTGCACTTGGAATTTGAACAATGCCCCTGGACGCAGCAGGCGTTGCACCTCCCGGACATAGTTCTCGACGATCTCGCGGCTCGGGATGTGCTGGAACACAATCGAAGAAAAAGCGAAGTCGAACTCCAGAGATGGGACCACGTCCAGGTCCTTGCCGTTATTCTGGTAGACGAATGCGTTGGGCCGGTCCTCTAAGGCCTGCTTGGCTTGGCGGACCATTTCGCCGCTGACGTCGACACCGTGAACCTCGCCGAAGAGCTTCGCGAGAGCCCGTGTTACGCGGCCCGCGCCGCACCCGATCTCGAGAACTCTCATCTCGCGCTGGGGTTTGCCTTGACAAACATTTACGAGATCGGTCAGGATCTCATCCGCTACCGTCTTCTCACCCGACGCAAAGAATTGCTCGTCGGTCCACTCCATGGTCGCGGTGTTGACATAGTAGCGGGCGTTCTCCTTGGCCCGCTGGTCCCAGTCTTCCCGCATCTTTTGCAGTTGTTCTTCCGCGCTAATCTCGCTCATAAGTCGCCACACATCGATTCTGGCCAAAAGATTATTCTGCCATAACTTGTTCGTCAGCTTGCGTCTAGATCGGGGAGGTCGCAAGTACTGGCCCAAAATCGTTACTTAATCGTTACCGAATCGCACTAAAGCGGGTCTTCAGCTATTGACCCCAAGCCTGCTCTCAGTTTAGAGTCTTAGAGACAAGAGACGACATGGAACAGCGTAAAGCACAACGATTCGAGTTGAAGTTGCCCCTGGAATTGATCCGCAAGGGCTCACAGGCACTCTCCGAGCACGGGGAGACTAAGAATCTCAGCTCCGTTGGAGTACTCTTTGCAGCCGACGCCGCTCTACGAATTGGCGAGGCTGTGGAATATATGATCACTCTTCCCAGCAGACCGGACCACGGTGACAACAGGGTACGGCTCCACTGTCTGGGAAAAGTAGTGCGCTTCTCCCCGGAAACGGGAGTTGCCGCCACGCTCGAACGCTACGAGTTCGTTCGCTGACCCAGTAATTCCAGCAGCAGCAGCAACGCCGCTTGCTTTCCTGTTTCGCCCACTTCCCCCACTGGGCCTACACATGCCGGACATCCCGCTTCGCAACCGCAGCGTTGCAATATCTGAAGTGTGCCTTCGAGCAGCTTCGCACGCAACTGGAACAACGGCTGGCTCTGCCCGATGCCGCCCGGGTAGTTATCGAAAAGAAAGAGATCGGGTTCGAACGTGCCTGTGGTTCTGGAAATGTCCTCACTGATGGCAACGCCCAGGTCCCTGGGATCGCACATCAGCAGCAGCGCCGCTACGGTTCGCATCAATTGGACGAGGCCGGTGAGGCCGCTCTGGCGCTCGGTGGGCGTCATATCGGGGAAGCGCGCCAGAAAGCTTTCGGGAAAATGCAGCCAGAACGCGGTGGTGTGCAGTTCCTGTTCGGGCATCGACAGATGGCCCGCGCCGATGTTCTCCATGCTGTAGAACTTCAACTTCTTGAACCCCACTACTTGTGTGTTCACCCGCACATCGCCATGCGCCGCGCACGCGCCGTTCATGTCAGCGGATTCGAACTCCTCCAGTTCCTTGACCTGCGTGTAGTCGATGGCATCGGTGAAATAATCGCTGTCCACGTGACGCACGTAAGCCTTGCGGCCTTCGTAATCCAGCTTCTCGACCTGAAACTGTCGCGCCTCGTGCATGTAAATCGCCTTCTCGTGCAGCGTCGTCAGCGCGGCCGTGAAGGAGACCTCCGCGATTACTTTGTGATCGCCCGTGATGTCGACCACCACAAAGTTGTCGCTCGAAATTGCGCGTAAGCTGACCGCATCGGCGGGATAGGTGTCCGACGTCCAATGCCAGCAGCCGTTCGAGCGATGCAGGAGGCCCGCATCTTCGGCCAGGAATCGGCACAGTTCCGTGGGATCATGCGGACCAAACTTCTCGCCTTCGCGAATGGGCAGTTCAAATGCCGCGCACTTCAGATGATTGAGCAAGATTTCAAGATTGTCGGCGTTGATGTGGGCGTGCTCGGGCGAGCCTTCGAAGAAATATTCGGGATGCTCCACTACGTATTGATCGAGCGGCGCGCTGGACGCCACCATCACGGCCAGCGATGCGCTCCGCCGTCTTCCGGCGCGGCCGGCTCTCTGCCAGGATGACGCAATAGATCCAGGATACCCGGCCATCACCACGGCATCTAGCGATCCAATGTCCACACCCAGTTCCAGCGCATTGGTCGCTACCACGGCTCGGATCTCGCCCGCGCGCAGTTTGCGTTCGATCTCGCGGCGCTCGCGGGGCAAATAGCCGCCCCGATAACCACGCACTGCATCGCCCGGCAGCGGTCCGCGCTCGATGGCATCGCGCAGGTACTTCACCAGGATCTCGGTCGCGAGTCTGCTATTGGCGAACACCAGCGTCTGCTGATGCCGCTCGATGAACTCGACGGCGATGCGCCGCGTTTCCTGCAAATATCCGCGCCGGATGCCGAGCTGTTTGTTCACCACCGGCGGATTGTAGAAGACGAAATATTTCTCGCCGCTGGGCGCGCCGTTGCGATCCACTAGCTCAAAGGGGCGCTCGGTAAGCGCCTCGGCCAACTCCTTCGGATTCGCAATAGTCGCCGAGCAACAGATGAACTGCGGATTGGAACCGTAAAACTCCGAAATGCGCCGCAGACGCCGCAGCACATTCGCCAGATGGCTGCCGTACACGCCCCGATAATAGTGCAGCTCATCGATGACGATGTAGCGCAGGTTTTCGAAACATTTCGCCCACTTGGTGTGATGCGGAAGAATGCCGCTGTGCAGCATGTCGGGATTGGTCAGCACCACATTCGCCCGCTCGCGAATGGCGCGGCGCGCGTCCTGCGGTGTGTCGCCGTCGTAGGTGAAGGCGCGAATTTCTGACCCCATGGCGTCCACCGCCGCCTGAAATTCGTGCAGCTGATCCTCGGCCAGTGCTTTGGTCGGGAACAAATACATGGCCCGAGCGAGGGGATCGTCCATCAACTTCTGCAACACCGGCAGGTTGTAGCAAAGCGTTTTGCCGCTCGCGGTCGGCGTCACCACCACTACGTTCTTGCCCGCCACCGAGCGCTCAAACGCGTCCGCCTGGTGGGCGTAGAGCTTAGGGATGCCGCGTGAAACCAGCGCGTCCCGCAGCACGGGAGCGGCCGTGGCCGGGATCTCGGCGTACTCGCCCTCCCGGGCCGCCTGATGCCGGATGGCGCGAATCGGCGAATCGGGCGCGGCCATCCACTGCTCGAAACGGGCCACCGAGGTTTCGATGTCGCTGTTCCGCCGGGCGATACCGAGCAGATCCGGTGATTCCGCGAGGCCAAGCGTCAAATTCATGATAGATTCGCCTTTTCTTTGCCCAGGCTACTCCATCCGAACCCGCTTTGTCCAGAACAAAAAACAATCTACGTGATTTGAATCGTTACTTGCCGAACAGGCCCTTGTAGTCTTTGTTGTTTTCGCAAACGTACTCGTCCACCTTGTCCAGGTCGGTGCGAAGCGGGAAGGTGCGCGTCAGAGTCCACGGCTTGGCGAAAACATTGGGATCTTCGACGGTCGCTTCCCAGTCCAGGTGATCGAAATCGGTACGATGGAATCGCTCCACCACATGCAGCGCTTCGCTATGGCGATAGGCGCCAGGCAGCTCGGTGCGATCGTTGAAGCCGATCGTATCTACCACCAGTGTGTCGCCCTCCCAATGTCCGACCGAGTCGCCCATCCAAGTGGGATCGGGGTCGGCCGGGTGGGAGCCGTTGATGGGGATCACGCGGAACATGTGCAGGTATTCGTAGAGAATCACTACCTTGTCCAAGCCTTGCACGATCTCCCATTGATACGGGACGAAGTAAGCGAGTGGGACGCCGGTGGGCATGCAATCGGCATAAACTCCCGCGTCGGTGGGGCCGCGCACCACTTTGTATTTTTCGGCGCCGGGCTTGAGCGTAGCCTGAATCGGACCGCGCCCGAAGGCGGAATTGTAGACGCCGGTCAGATTCGGCTTGCCATCGGGCATGCGGGGAGTTTCAGCGCTGGTGGAGGCGGATGCCGGCGCGACGTTTGCGGCAACCGTGCCCGCTACGGTGACTGTGACCGTTTTGGTAATCACCTGATCCTTGGGCCCCATGACGGTAAGTGTGTAGGTGGTGGTCGCGCTCGGAGACACCGTCTTGGTGCCGCGCGCACGCACTTTTCCGACACTTGGATCGATGCTCGCGCTCACTGGATTTTCGGCCGCCCATTGCAGCATCACGGATTGGCCGGGCTGGATGGACCCGGGCGTCGCGGTGAACTTCTCGATGCGCGCCGGCAACAGCGCGGCTCGGGCATAAGAAGGCGCAGGGGATGGCGCTGGAGCGGGCGTGGGAGCCGAGGGAGTTTGCGCTAACATCACTCCCCAAGCAAGCAGTAGGCCCGGCGCGAGAATTGCGGTACGCATGCTAGCAAATATATCAGCGGCCGCTGACGGTTTCCATGGCTTGCTCGGTTTTCGCGCGCTGGAGCGGCCACATGGTGAAGAAATCGGCATAAGCCACCAGGAACGGAAACGTAACCGCCAGCAGCGCCGACGCAAGCCAAATCTCGAATTGATACGCCGGAGGCCCCGCATCCAGTTTTCCGGTGACTACGCTCGCGACTTCGCGATAGAGTAGGGCGAAAAGATTTCCCAGGATGATCGCGGTCACCGAATTCAACACGCCCTTCAGCGGCTGAGTGAACTTAGCGAACAGCGATCCCTGCAGCATATTCAACACGAAAATGACGCCGAAAATTATCGGAATCGGAACCGAGACCATGAACGCCACCACGTCCATCTTCATCACATTCACGCCGATGTACATGGCGGCCCAGCCGATAACCAGACAGAGGATGGTCCATACGATGCCGAGCACGGGCTGTTTCATCAGCCCCGGAAATTTGGTGAAGGGCCACAGATCGAAGCACAGCGAAAGGAACATCGGCGTGATGGCCGTCACATAAAAGACCATGGAGTTCCAGCCGTTGAACAATCCCTGTGGATCCTGGGCTGGAAAGTAGACTGGCGCGCCTTTCAAAAAATCGTAGTTAAAGAAGATGCGAAACAGGACGAAATTCACCGCGTAACAGCCCACCAGCAGCGCGAAGCCGGCCGCCAGCGGATTCTTGATAAGCGCCGTGAACGGCCAGCCGCCCCACATGATCGCCATGCAGAACGTCACCACCACCGAGGCGATGATACACTGCGTAAACATCGGCGTAGGCGGACTCACGCTGCCGAAAGCGCCGACCCAATGCACCAGCGCGACAACGGCTCCGACCGCCAGAGTAAACAGGCTGAACAGAATGCCGCGCACCGGCTGCGAGCGCTCGGCGATGAATCGCGGCTGCTTCATTCCCCAAGTGACGCCCATGACGATTTCCATGGGAATGATGCAAATCAGAAAGCCGGAAACCCATCCTGAAAACTTGGGAAAATCGTAGAGCGAGATGAAGCCGAGCGAAATGGCAATAATGAGGACCGTCGCGGCAATGCCGAGTACTGGTTGTTTGAGGCCGGACATGGGGCTCTCCTTTCATGCCGCCCGTCGAATAAGTGCTGAAACAATGGCGGCCAGCGATGTTGCCATCGCGGCTAGCCATACTATCACAAGTAGCCAGATTCAGTAAGATTGTGGAGGCGCATGCTTACCATTCGACACATTCTGTTCCCGCTTGATTTCTCGGCCGCCGGAATGGCTGCCATCCCCTACCTTCGCTCGCTGGCAAACCAGTTTCACGCCAAAGTTACGCTGTTGAGCGTGGTGCCTCCGGCCTGGGTCTCACCGCCGGGTATTGTTGGTCCGACGGCTGTCGCGGACCCGGACGCGCTACGGAGTTCGTTGCAGGAGCAGTTGGACAATCTGGCGCTGGACGGACTGGAATCGGCGCCTCTGCGGGTGACCGCGTTGGGGGACCCGGCCGAGAAGATCGCCGAATTCACGCGCGATAACGCAGTGGACCTGGTGATGACCCCGACCCATGGACACAGCGCGTTTCGCAGGCTGCTGCTGGGTTCGGTGACGGCGAAGGTTCTGCACGACGTGCATTGTCCGGTGTGGACCGCTACGCACGCCGAAGAACAGCACGCGCATGACGTCCCACGCAAGATTCTGTGTGCGCTGGACGGAAGCGAGAGGAGCCTGGGGATCGCGCAGTGGGCCGCCGACTTCAGCCGCCAGGCCAACGCGAGCCTGCAGTTGATCCACGTAGTACGGACCATCAGCGATTGGCTGTCGCTCGAAAGCGAGGCGGCGCTGCAGGAGGAGCTGCGGAGGGAATCGCGCACTCGCATCGAGGCTATGCTTCAGTCTGGCGGATTGGATTTGCCGCTGCGCATTGCCGTCGGCGAGATAGTGCCGACCATCACTGAAGAAGCGCGGCAGGAGGGCGCGGATTTGATCGTGCTGGGCCGCGGCGCGATTCAGGGGACGCTGGGGCGCTTGCGGACGCACGCGCACGGGATTATCCAGCGGTCGCCGTGCCCGGTGTTGAGCGTGTAGCGTGATCTTGCGTTGAACGTTCTTCTCCAGGCAGCGAAGCCAGCTCGGGCGCGATCGTTCACCTCTACGTTCCGCCACTTTGGGGCGTTAGGGCTGTTCTTTCTCGCCATTCTGGATAGCTCTCCGCTGCCTACCTTCGGCGGCCCGGACATCTTGATTGCGATTCTCGCAGGCAGCCACCGCGACCCATGGTACGAATACGTAGTCGCTGCGACGGCGGGCTCGGTAATCGGCGCTTATATCACTTTCCGCTTGGCACGTGGAGCCGGAGCGGCTTATCTGAACAGCAAGTTCGGACAAGGTAGAGTGCGCGGGTTCCTTCGGCTGTTTCAGAGGTGGGGTACGGGAACTTTGGTGGCCTCCACCGCCATTCCGTTTCCATTCCCCACCAGCATGGTCTTCGCCGCGGCGGGTGCTTCCGGCTACCGTTTGAGCAAGTACCTCGCGGTGGTGTCCATTTGCAGGGCTGCTCGCTACTCTGCCATCGCGATCGTCGCCGATTTGTACGGACGCCATTTCATCCGCGTGATTCTGCATCCGGTGCAGTACTGGGGTTGGTTGTTGCTGTTCGCTGCGTTGGCGGCAGGATTGATCGGCGCGGGGATTTTGATGAAGAAGTGGATAGAGGCGGCATCGACCGTGTAATTGCGGCTACTGGCGCGTGAATTTCACGCCGTCTTTGAGGAGTTTCTCGTAGCGTTCCGGATCCAGATTGTTTTCGGCGCAGACGTACTCCTGGACGCGCGTGCCCTCGCCCAGCATGAGGCTGGTGTGAATGGTCCAAGGATTGGTAACCGTCCGCGGCTTCCGATACTTTGCGCTACGCTGCTTGATGCGCGTCCGCGCCGAATGGCGGATCATTTGCACGACCCACAATCTGCTAAAGCTCTTCCGCCATCACTGGCGCCCAGTGAGCGCTTACGCACGGATCGCGAGTCAATTCCGGTCGACGACCGCTGGTTGAGCAGCTGCGACGCCATTCTTGCCCGCAGCGCCAGGTTTCGAGACCTGCTTACATTTTTCAGATCGAAATATTTCTCCGACAGGCTCACCGGTTGTGGCAGAAAATGGGGCAAGTCCACGACGATTCCGTATTTTCGGATTTACGACCTGAGATCAACGTATGCCACCCGGCTCAGTGCTGGCGGTGTCGCCGATGAGTGGGTAACGCAGATGCTTCGGCCAGGCGACGCGAAAGCCTTTAAGAAGTACTCGCAGATGAAGCTACAGATGAAGCGAGAGGCACTGGAGAAGATCAACCGGCGGGCTAACGAGCAGCGGGGTTTTGACACGGTCAAGGTGCAGTGAGGGAGGGTTTTGATACGTTCTGAGGCTGGAAGCGGGTTTTGGAACGGGTGTTCGGTTCAGAAGTGGTTTAAAATCAAAAGAGCTTCACATGTCGGGGCGTAGCGCAGCCTGGTAGCGCACCTGCCTTGGGCGCAGGGGGTCGGGCGTTCAAATCGCCCCGCCCCGACCAAACCTCCTGCTGATTCCAAAAGAGTTACTTGATTGCCCCGACGTCATCTCGGTCTTCGTGAGCAGGTCTTTCAGGGAAACCGAGTAATGCCTTTCCTCCCAGTACACGCCCACCTTGCCCTCAAGAGTTGCTGAATGTCGAGACGAGTCATCGAGCACAGCGCTCGCTGGAATCACCACGGACTCTTTCTGCCCTCCGGACCTGTGCAATACGGCGGATACAGGAGCTTTCAATCGGTACTTTGCCATAGACTACCCCCTTGTCATTAACCCGACCTACTTCGATGCCGTGATCATCGCGACCCCAACCCACGCCGCTTCGGCCCGGCGGAAGCGAGCGGCGCACCTTTTCGTCGTAACCGAGCGTCAC
>JBKQHJ010000171.1:0-24758 GCA_052148835.1 Bryobacteraceae bacterium | reverse complement strand
TTCGAAACTAATGGCGGACCCAGCCAGGTACAGAAGCCAGGTACGGTAGGTTTCGCGGTCGACGTGATTCAAGCATTCCGCTGCATGCGCAGTCAGCCTCTCCACCCAATGACGGCAGGTTATTGCGTAATGCGGCCTCAAGCTCTCAACGTCCAGCACCTCAAGCCCAACACGGCCGGCCTCGCGAATAACCGTCGCGAGGGTTGCAAGTTCACCTCCAGGGAACACTTTTCTTTGCAAGAACAATGTTTCCGGACCGTACGACGCGCTTTCCGGACGAATGATTCCGTGGTTCAAGAACAGGCCTTCGTCGTTCAGGAGATCGAATACCTTGCGAAAGTACTGACGCAGTCGGTTGCAACCGACGTGCTCGAACATCCCAACAGACGCGATTTTGCTAAACCGGCGGTCGAGCGTTCGATAGTCACACTCGGTGATATGCACTCGCTGCTCCAGATGCTTGTTGCAAACTGCTCTGGAAGCATAGAACTCCTGCTGAAGGCTGAGGGTGCATCCGGTCGCGTGTGCCCCAAAGTTTTCGGCCGCATGAATGGCTAGCGCGCCCCACCCGCAGCCGACATCGAGAAAAGACTCCTCGGGCTGAAGGTTGAGTTTCCTGCAGATGTGGTCCAACTTCGCTGTTTGTGCCTCATCTAGACTCCTGGCCTCGTCCTTGAAGTACGCGCATGAATAGACCATCTTTGAGTCCAGGAACGACTGGTAAAAGTCATTCGAGCGATCGTAATGGAAGCGGATATTTCTTGCCGCTTGCCGGCGTGATTGAAACCAAGCCTCGAGCCGACGAGGCGCAAACCGCGCTGCGATGGCGAAAAACACGTCCCGAATACCCGACTGGGTCGTGAGCTTCTTGAAGCGCACAGCGGAGATGATGTCCCCGTGGATGTCGAACTTCCCCTGGATAAACGCCGTCGCGGCCGAATAAAGGTCTGCTTGTTGCAGCCAGGCATATTGGGCGGGGTCGCGCAGGAGAAACGAAAAAGCTGGACGGTCATTCCCGCGTACGAATGAGTGGCCATCGTCATAGATGACCTCATAGTTGAAGGTGTCGAGCACACCTGCTCGACCATAGTCCGGCGGGGCCTGATCCGCTGCTCCAACTGCCGCCCGGTGGTCGTTCAACAGGCGCATTGTTTCGCCCTTTCGTTCACGGAACCAAACCTGGGGGGCGAGAACGACTCGAGCTGTCCTCGGAAATAGAAGTGTCGGAAGCGGGTCGAGAAGACCGATTCTTTGAAAGATGGCGCCACTGCAAACCTCCTCGTCTGGCAATAGAACTGGCCAAACCTAAAATGTTGCAGGGATCTCTGGCGGGGTTGTAATTGGAGGATAATGATCCCGCCAGAGAATTCCCTGGTAGGAGTCATCTTCCCCACGGAGGGGCAGTTTCGCGGCGAACTCCAACGCCATTTTTATTATCAACTGCGGGCACCCGGTAGTCAACGGGTTGTGAACGACCACCGAAGACCGGGCCAGCTTCTTTGTCAGCTCGGGTCCGACGAGGTGTGCGCTGCTCTGATGGAGTTGATGCCGCACCGGCCTCCACCGAATCGGCGCTCCGATAGCGGTCGAGGAGGTCTTTCCGGGAAATCCACCAATGAACCCGCTCCAGAGCGGCGCGTCTGCGCCGAATTTTGCGAGGACAGAACGCCCAGACGAGAGCGTGGATAAGAACGTTTTCAAGCGCGTCGTGAAAATGCTGGGTTAGGGTATGTGGAGGTTGGATCACAGCGAACCCGAAGTCATCTGCTATGCATACGCTTTTCCGCCATCTTCCATCAAGGGGAAGCACAAGACGTGCGAAGAAAACGGCGCGTTTTGCAGTTTCGGATCCCGTTCAGCATAAGCAGCAAGGAGGTCAAGTGAGGTCCGCATTTGGGACCTGAACCGGACAGCCCAGCCGAAGGGAGACTGGCAATCCCGCACACTCGGCAAATGTTCGTTCCAGAAGTGGAGTTCGATCAGTTCATCGGATTTATTGATGCGCGCTCCATTACCAAAGTCTATGTCGGATCGTGCACGCCGGAATGCGATGCGGAGGATGCAAAGATCGGAATCGCAGAATTCGATGATCCCCAGCAGGGAGCGAAGGGCGCGGTCCAGGAAATATACAGCCGACCGCGCGAGTGTTTCCATGCGCCGCTTTGGCGAACATTGCTGATTCTGCGCACGGGCATCAGGCGAACGACGCATCGCATTCTCAGTCGGTGCCACGAAATGCAGCACCGAGGAGTCATCAGCCCCGTCCGGGCGGTTCCGGCGAACCCCATCGCCGTGTGTCAAATTCAGAGCGCCCGTTGTGATTCGGACGCCTACCGCTCAAGAACCATTCTGGAGAACCGTCACGGTAATGTTATCGGGTCCGCCGGCGTCACGCGCCGCCTGGACCAAAAGATGGCACTTCCAGTCGGAAGGGCCTTTCCGCATCATGATCTCCGCAATATCGCCGTCCGAAACAACGTCGTGTAACCCATCCGTACAAAGTAGGATGCGCATATCTTTGTTCAGAGGCAGCGTCGCGGAATTCACTCGAAACGGTCCTTCCGAACCGACAGCGATCGTCAAGACGTGACGAAGGTGATGCTTCTTCAATTCCTCGGCTGATAGCCCGAGCTTCCGGCCCACTTCGTTGACCCACGTCTGATCGGAGGTGATGTACTCACAGCTTCCGTCCGCGTAAACGTATGCCCGGCTATCGCCTACGCTCGCGAGATAAACCGTCTGCTGGTCGCAAAGCGCTGCCACGAGGGTGCAGCCCATGCCTCGGATCTCTTCGTCGTGGGCGGCTGCGTTCAGGACGCACTGGTGAGCCTCTTCGAACGCTTGGCACAGGGCAACGACGCTTTTCGTGGGATTGAGTCGAAAGTGCGTTGCAACCGCTTCTGCCGCCAGGGTGGCCGCGACTTCGCCAGCCTGTGCACCGCCCATTCCGTCGGCAACAAGATACAGGCCAACATCGTCCTCAAGTCTGAAAACGTCTTCGTTGTTGTGCCTTACGCAGCCGATATCCGTGAGCCCGAAAGCGTGCAGCATAAAGAGAAGATGCCAACTGGTAGGAGTCATCTTCCCTTGCGGGCGGTTTTTTGCACGGCGAACTCCAACGCCTGCGTGCTGATAAGAGTATACTGCAACGTCGTTTTCTGGCAAAGGAAAAGCGGCGCGTCAGGACCGGAAAGCCATCTTTATGAAGGCCCCGGCCAACGCAGCACCCAGAAGAGCGCCAGCGACGGGCACGCCTGCGTACTTCCAATCCGAATCGCCTTTGCCAGCAATTGGAAGAATCCAATGTGCGATACGCGGCCCCAAATCGCGCGCGGGATTGACCGGGAAGCACGTCGTTCCGCCGAGGCATAGCCCGATCGCCCACACGACGGCGCCCACCAGGAACGGACCAAGTCCGGCCGCCGGTCCTGACGTCGAAAGGGCTTTTGAGAAAATCGCAGCGACAATTACGACGAGCACAAAAGTGCCCAAAATCTCGCTCAGCAGGTTCGCTCCGGTATTCCGGATACTGGGAGTCGTGCAGAAGCATGCCCGTTTTCGCAGCGCGTCCGGCGTGTGAGCCCAGTGGGGGAGATAATGAAGCCAAACGAGCGTTGCACCCGCTACGGCTCCCATGATTTGCGCTATGGCATACGGGATCAGTTTGGAATAATCGCCCGAGACGATGGCGAAGGCAAGCGTAACGGCAGGATTGATGTGTGCATCCGGGCTGCCGCAGGCGATTGCCGCAAATACGCCAGCCATCACGGCAAGCGCCCAGCCGGTCGTAATGACGATCCAGCCGGAATTCTCCGCAGCCGACTTGGCGAGCAACACGTTTGCGTTGACGCCATCTCCCAGGAAGATCAAAATCAGTGTTCCCACAAATTCGCCAACTAGCCGATGGTCCATTCCCAACGATTTCTCCTGTTCTCTGAGTACTCAAGTAGAGCGCAGACGTCTATCGGGCTGCGCCCGGGTCTAACGAACGGCCGATTCTAAAGTCGTCGGCGGCGTGATGAAGTAACCGACTGCTGGGGTTTCGCCGACACTTTGTCTGAAGCCTGCCCTTTGCGTGGAAGTGTTCCGGCGATAATTCTCGCTCGGACGACGAGGTACCACGGAAACAACGGCACCCAAAACAGGTACATCAGATTGAAGAGAATCATCGGATGGAGCGCGATCCGGGTCCTGTACGCCTGAAGGTCAATGCGAAATGAGTCTATCGCCGCCCAGATGCTGGTTCCAAACACGGTAAGGATCGCCACCGGCGCCAGCCTCCGCTCCCACGCCAGCAGGAGCGCCAATAGCAGAATGAGACCGACCGAAACGGCGAGTGCTGCTGGGACCGAGTCGATTCGAATGGGCCGCGAATTTGCCGTCATGGATTACGCCTTGGTAAACACGTACGATTCCAGGCCAGCAAGAGCTCCGGTTGTGGCGAACGATTGATGAAGATCGTTGTTCTGGGAGCAGATTCCGGCCTCCGTCGTGATCGAGGGCTATAACTTGACGCACGGATACAGAACCAGGCAACGACGGGCGGCCGGGAATGAGAGCGAACCGGTGTCAGCTTTGCGGCCGGGCACGCGGTGTGGCGCGGAGTGTAAGTGTCCAACATGAGGAAGATGCCATCCAGTAGGAGTCATCTTCCCCGGACGTCCGGGGCGGTTGATGGGCGAACTCCAACGCCTCTGTATTATTTAGCTGACGGTTTCCACGGTGTCAAGGCAGGTACTATGCTCCGCTTGAGCGGGCAGGGAAATTCGTTGAACGTTTTCATCTTGACTTCGATGGACTGCTTTGGTAGCGTGTGGGTGGCGGTGGAGTCCGCGCCATCATCGCCCAACGGCGATCAATGACTCCTGTGGCAGGAATTGCTGCGGGAATTGATCGCATTATCCTCCCCGGCAGTTCCTCCCAAAAAGACTAAGCGGGTTCAGGAGTTTAGCCCAATGGATAAAAGACCGGGCTTGGATCGCTTTGACGCATCTAGCGCGATGGCGACCGCCGAGATGGTAACGGATGGCCATCCTGACAAGTTTTGCGATCAGGTCGCTGATGCGATTCTCGACGCCGCCTTGCAACAGGATCCGAAAACCAGAGCCGGAATTGAATGCCTCGCGAAAGACCACTTGCTGATCGTTTCAGGGGAAATGAGCACCGGGGCCGACCTCGACGTAGAGGGAATCGCACGCGCCGTATGGGAGTCGGTCGTGGGATATGGCCCCGGTGATGAACTGACCGTCATCAATCACATTAAACTTCAATCGCCCGATATTGCTCGCGGCGATCACAACCGGGCCGATGGAGTCGAATCTGGCGGAGCCGGAGACCAGGGCGTGATGGTTGGCTACGCCACGGACGAAACGCCCGAGATGCTGCCTCGCGAATACGTCCTGGCCAGATCGCTGTGCCAGAAGCTGAAGGATTTGCGCAAGTCTGGCAAAGTGCCGTGGCTCGGCGCTGACGGAAAGAGTCAAGTCACGCTGTCGGGAGACAAAGTGCACAGCGTCGTTCTGGCAGCGCACCACGATGTGCAGATTACAAACGAGGAGGTGCGCAAAGTTCTCAGAACGATGGTGATTGAACCGATTCTCGGACCGCTCCTCACAAACACATCCCGCGTAGTGATCAACGGAACCGGAAAATTTACGATTGGCGGGCCCAAAGCGGATGCCGGTGTCGTAGGTCGCAAAATTGTTGTGGACGCCTACGGTCCACGGGTGCCTGTCGGGGGTGGGGCGTATTCAGGAAAGGATCCCTCGAAAGTAGATCGAAGCGCCGCCTATATGGCAAGGCACATAGCAAAAGCGGCGGTGGGCCTGAAGCTCGCCAAGGAATGTACAGTAGTGCTCGCGTTTGGCGTCGGGCAAAAACAGCCCGAGATGGTGCACGTTATCGCCCAATCGAATACGCGGGATGTCGCTCGTTGGGTGGCAAGTACCTTCAAGGACTTGCGCCCACAAGCGATCATCGAATACCTGGGCTTGCAGCGCCCAAATGGTTGGACCTACTGCTCCACGGCGGCGTTTGGTCATTATGGCCGAGCTGATTTTCCGTGGGAACTGCCAGCCACGGCGGGAAGCGTGGCCCATGGCTAGGACGCTGTAGCGGAAACGAGTGGCTATTGCAGACGGTTTTGAAGGAGAAACCTATGTGTGATTATTCGCTTATGACTTTTCCGAACCGATTGGCAAACGAAGGCGAAACCCTTGTGACGCACAAGTTTTCCACCGGTTCAATCGGATTTGTGTCACCGATGGACTTGTGCGCGCCAAGTCCCATTCGCCCACAACGTGTAGAGGTTTCATTCTGGGGCAAGGTGAGAAACTGGTTCGCGCAGCCGCCCAGTCGCTCGCCGATTCCGGCTGTTTGCGTTCCGCCAGGCGCGCGTTTGAAAGTGCAATCTGTACCTGTCAACGTCCGACGCGTTTTCCGGGCGGAGCCGGGCGACGATGTGATTTTCACGGAGATCACCGCCACATGGGGGCAGTTCCGTGACGGGCTGCGCGTTCAAGGAAAGCAGGAGATCCTCCTTCAGTCTCTCGGTGAGGGTTTGGAAGTCCAAGTTATCGACTTGGCGTCATCGCAGGAACTCCCTCAGCGCGAAGGATACACGTACAGCTTGGTCCCCCGTCGCTGACGAAGCGAATTGCGGATTGCTTTTCTCCCAAAAGGGCCCGCTAAACCGCGCTTTGAGTTTGGCGGGCCTCCCTCACACGTGTGGTGTAGACAGAAGAGTACACACGCTCCGGTAACGCATAGGCGTCTTCGTTCCCTCTTCAATTTGTGCGATCTGCACGATCCGATTTTTTCGGGAGCGTTCCGTCCCCGATCTTGCTGCATACGATGAGGTACCAAGGGAATAATACAGGCCACAGAAACATCATCGCGTTGAATAAAGCGATCGGGTGTAGCGCAATTCGCGTCTGGTAGGTTCGCAGTCTCACCTTGTGCGAATCGACCGTGACCCAGAGACTGATTGCCACGATCGCGAGGGCAACGAAGACATCCAGACTCGGTGCGAACTTCAAAAGCGCTCCGAAGAGCGCGATCAGCCCGAGCGAGATGGCGATGGCGCGCCACCTCGACAGCTTGGTCGCGGAGAGAGTGCTCGTCGGAATCGCATCCGTTTCGTCGAATTGCCACCGTTTTGAATCGTAGAGCGCACCGTTCGGAAGCGCGCGCCCAAGGTAAATGAAGACAGCCACGGCAACAAGCGCAGCAATCAGAAGGTCCATTTCGAAAGTCCCGCCTTCTCGGAGGACATCTTCCAAAAAGACAAGCTTTCGAACAAGGCATCGAGTGCCCGATTTCTAACGGTCCGGCCGAATCTGATCGGAAAGCGCATCATGGGAAGACGGGCTCCGTAGGAGTCATCTTCCCCAGCAGGCGGGGCGGTTCAATCGGCGAACTCCAACGCCTTAAACGATCTTTATAATATCCCGTGCAATGATGTCAGTGTTCCCGGCAGGGCGAGCGCGCCCGATTCTGCCGGCCCCGACAGCGCGTTGCCAGGTCCGGTATCGTGCGGTACGCTGGACAATGGCGGTGGGGTTCGCCTAATGTTGCCTCCGGCAACCAATGACTCCTACTCGAGTTGCAAACGAGAGGAGGAGCCGTGCTTCCGAAAGGTCCCGCCAAGAAAGTCACGATCTACATCAACGAGGACACGCGCTATCACGCGGGGCCGCTCTGGAGCGCTGTCTATGAATTCCTCCAGCACAAGCGCGTATCCGGCGCTACCGTTCTGAGGCCAATCGAAGGGTTCGGGGCTCACCACCACACTCACAGTTTCCGAATGGAAGCCACGATGGAGCACATGCCCATTCGGATCGAATTCGTGGATACCGCGGAGCGAGTACAAGAGGTTCTGCCGAATCTCTACGACATGGTCCGCGACGGCCTCATCGAAGTTCAGGACACGACGATCATACGAGACGTGAAAGAGGAAGATGCTGATCGCGAGCCGCATCATCACACGGAACAGCGCGCCACCGCCAAGATGATGCGCATTTTCCTGGGGGAAGCCGACCAAGGGGAAGGCGGACCGCTCTACGACACAATCGTAAAACGCCTGCGGATGCTGGACGTTGCCGGGGCTACCGTTTACCGCGGAATCCTCGGATACGGCTTAAAGGGGCACACGCACAAAGATCAGTTCCTCGCGCTACATCACGACCCTCCCATCATGATTTCGGTGATCGATTCTGAAGCGAAGATCGAGACCGCGATTGGGGCGGTGTCGGAGATGTTGGTCGACGGCCTGATCGTCTTGTCAGATGCGGAAATTGTTCGTGTTATTCGCAGCCTTCCACCAGACAGTCCGCCCGGAAGTAAGAGCTGAAGATCCCAACATTGTGCCTCGGCAACACGCTTGCCGATGCGCGTAAGGAACGCAACTATGACAGGACAATTAAACCGATACAGTGCAAACATCACACAAGCCAAATCGCAGGGCGCCTCTCAGGCGATGCTCTACGCGCTCGGGCTCCAGTCCAAAGACCTGGATAAGCCGCAAGTTGGCATTTCGAGCGTGTGGTTCGATGGAAATCCCTGCAACTCCCATCTTTTGAGCTTGTCGACGGCCGTCAGGGATGCGGTGTCGACGGCAGGACTGATCGGGATGCGTTTCAACACGATCGGCGTTAGCGACGGCATGGCGATGGGGACTGATGGAATGAGCTTTTCCCTTCAATCGCGAGATCTGATCGCAGACTCGATCGAGACCGTGATGAAAGCTCAATGGTATGACGCCAACATCTCGATTCCCGGATGTGATAAGAACATGCCGGGCTGCATCATGGCTATGGGCCGGCTCAATCGACCGGCTCTGATGATTTACGGTGGAACGATTCGAGCTGGCTCTCTGAACGGACAGAAGCTGGACATCGTTTCCGCTTTTCAGAGCTATGGTGAATACATTTCGCACAACATCGACGACTCCCAGCGGCGCGCGATTGTGCAACATTCCTGTCCCGGTGCCGGGGCGTGCGGTGGGATGTACACGGCGAACACGATGGCATCGGCCATAGAAGTACTGGGAATGTCCTTGCCATACAGCTCATCTACACCTGCGGAGGACCCGCTGAAAATCGAGGAATGCGCGCGTGCAGGAGAAGCCATCCGAAACCTCCTCGAATTGGACCTAAAACCGAGGGACATAATGACGCGGGAAGCATTTGAAAACGCGATGGTGCTCGTAAGCGCGCTGGGTGGCTCGACGAATGCCGTTCTGCACTTGATCGCAATGGCGCGTTCCGTGGACGTTCCGCTGACGATCGACGACTTCCAGCGTGTCAGTGACCGTACGCCGCTTCTCGCAGATTTCAAGCCCAGCGGTCCCTACGTCATGGAGGACCTTCATAACGCCGGCGGAATTCCAGCGGTAATCAAAATGCTGCTCGATGCCAAGCTTCTCCACGGCGATTGCCTCACCGTCACAGGAAAAACGCTTCGCGAGAATGTACAGGGCCTTCCCGGTCTGGCGGCCGACCAGAAGATTGTGCATCCACTCGCATCACCCTTGAAGGCAACAAGCCACATCCAAATCTTGAAGGGGAACCTCGCGCCAGAGGGAGCCGTGGCCAAGATCACCGGCAAAGAGGGCTTGCGCTTTGAGGGTTCAGCCAATGTCTTCGACTCCGAAGAGGACATGCTTCACGCGTTGGAACGCGGGGAAATAAAGAAGGGAGATGTGATTGTGATTCGGTATGAAGGGCCGAAGGGGGGCCCTGGAATGCCGGAGATGCTGACGCCGACGTCCGCGATCATGGGTGCCGGCCTTGGCAAGGACGTCGCTCTGATCACAGATGGCCGGTTTTCCGGCGGTTCGCACGGATTCATCGTCGCGCACGTCACGCCGGAGGCGCAGGATGGTGGACCGATCGCGCTGGTCCAGTCCGGGGACAAGATCATAATCGACGCCGAAACGAACACGATCAGTGTGAAACTCAGCGCGGCGGAGATGAAGAGGCGACGGAAACGCTGGCAGATGCCGCCGTATAAAGCGGATCGGGGAACTCTTGCGAAGTACATTCGGCTTGTCAAGAGCGCAAGCCTCGGCTGCGTCACCGACGAACAGAGTAGTTGAGGGCATCTGCGATGTCCAAGGTAGTTCTTCGTATATATATACCGCGCAGAGCGAAAGTCGATGTGCGCTCCTGGAGACATTTTGGACGTAAACAGTCGCTCAGCCTTTACTTGTTCGACAAAGCCTTGGAGCCCGCAATCGGCGAAGCGGAGTTGTCCCACGTAATGGCTGGATACGTTGGCGGCGATCGCGAACATCCGACCAGACGTACACGCGATATTCCCGACTGCCTGGACATTCGCGAGCGCCAAGAAGACCTTCGCGCGTTTCAGCGAGTTGTACCGCAGGCACTTGGCTACGAGCACCATAGTTTGGCTCACCCTCGAGCAATTCGCAATGTCGTCTCGCATGTCGTCTCGCTGGATGCCGGATCTGCTTCAGACTCGCTTTTACGGAGGGACTCGTGAGGAATGAACGATTCGTAGGAGGCACCGTTGACTATGTGTAACACTCATATCGCTCGAACGAGTAGTAGATCGCGAATGCGGCTGCCGATATACTTACGCGTGATGCGACTACTGCAGCCCGTTGTGCTTTCGCTGTTGTGCCTTACTAATTTTGTCTTTCTCACCGACGCTATGTACGCACAGTCGAACGACGCCGATTACGGCGTTTTCAAAGAAAGAATTCAGCCGATCTTCTTGAAGACTCGATCCACCCACGGTCGTTGCGTCACATGCCATGCAGGCGGGAACGGAGGTGGATTCGTTCTACAACCGTTATCCCCTGGAGCTGTTACCTGGGATGAGGAACAAACGAGGAAGAACTATCTAGAAGTTTCTCAATTGGTCTCTCCAGGCAAGCCAGAGTCGAGCCAACTGCTGATGCATCCATTGGCGCCGGAGGCAGGAGGCGACGTTTTCCACTCAGGTGGTCATCAGTTCTCGTCACAGGCCGATCCGGATTGGCAGGCGCTGGCCGACTGGGTCAGACAGAAGGGGCGTTGGGAGTATAAGAACCTCAAAGTACTCAGCTCGGGCGAAACCCTTCTCGATGTCATGCGAACGTTTAACCTTTCGCTCCGCGAAGAGTGCAATTTCTGCCACACACCGCCTGATTTCGCGAGCGACGCCCGCCCGATGAAGAACGTCGCGCGGGAAATGATGAAGATGACTTCGGACTTGAATGCAAAGCTCGGCAACGGGACGGTCACTTGCTACACATGCCATCGCGGGGATGAACGGCCAAGGACGGTCCATCCTCAGTTCCCCAACTTGAAGTACCCCAATTAGGAGTTGAATATGAGACGATTCACCACGACTCTTTCCGGCCTTCTCTACGGCGTGTGTTTCGCGCACGCATCTTTTGCCGCTGGTGTGCAGATCTATATTACGAACGCCGCCGGAGATCGGGTTCACGTCATCGATGCGGCGACCAATAAGGTCGTGCAAGAGATCACCGGCATTGAGATCCCGAGCGGGATCGACTTCTCGCATGACAAGAATGTGATCTACATCAGTTGCGAAGGAGAGAAGACGTTGGATTTTGTGGACCGGGCAAGCGGGAAAATCGTCGGCAAAGCTCCCCTGACTGGCCGGCCCAACAGCCTTTCCACCAGTCCAGACGGAAAGTTCGTATTTGTAGCAATCGCGCAGGCGCCTGGCGGCGTCGATGTCGTGGATACAGCCTCGATGAAGCGAGTCAAGACAATTCCCATCAAGGGCGCCGTCCACTACGCCTATCTCACGCCGGATGGTAGGTACATCGCCGCTTCATCGATTGCCGGCAAGATCATTACGATCATCGACATTGCAACCCAGGAGCCGCTCTGGGACTTCAAGTTTAAGGCCGGTGTGCGGCCTGTAGCGTTCGAAAAAGGCCCGGATGGGCTCACCAGCCGGATGTTTGTACAACTCAGCAACCTGCACGGTTTCGAAGTCGTCGATTTTAAGACTCGCCAATCCGTCACGACCGTAGCCCTCCCAGAGGAACCGATTAGCCTCGTGGGCATGCAGAGCGGCGCGCCCGCACATGGTATCGCCGTTGCACCGGATAATAAGACGCTCTGGGTCAACAGTTCCGTCGCTGGTTCTGTGTTCGTGTATTCTCTTCCAGATCTGAAGCTGTTGGGCCACACGGTTGTGGGCGACGTTCCAGATTGGATGACCTTCACACCGGACAGTAAAGTAGTGTACCTATCCAACGCTGGGTCGAACTCGGTCTCCGTGATAGACACGCGGACGCTAAGGGAGATCACGCGCATCCCGGTTGGCGAAACACCGAAACGCAGTGCCACACTCGCGCTCCCGTAGGTCAAAGGCTTTTCAGGAAGGAGTCTTTCGTACTGTCGAGCACTTGCTCCCGCATTGCGGGTTCTGGCGCCTGCTGGTTCGTTGATGATGCGTAAACCCCAGCCTTGGAAAGTGCGAAGGCAGCTGAATTTGTGTCGGTCCAAGCCCTGGTGCCCTACTACGATGCAGGGGCCCAGATAAGCACCTGTAACGGCGTTGGGTCGAATCCATTGCACGGGTTGTTCAGCTGGGGACAGTTGCTCATTAAAGCAACCACATCGGTTTCGGCCCGCATCTCAACGTAACTGCCCGGTGCGGAAATACCGTCCGCGAACGTGAGTTCTCCCTCTGGCGTAACTGGAACATTCATGAAGAAATTAACATTGCTTCCAATATCACGTTTCTGGAGGCCGTGGCCCCACTCGAGGATTCCGTTCAGAAAGCTGGAGCGACATGCGTGCATGTGCCGTTTTTCGATCTGGTAGCGAACCATGTTGCTTTCACTCGAACACGCTCCCCCGAGGGTGTCGTGGCGGCCGCACGTATCCGCGACAACAGTGAGGAGGACCTTGCCCTTTGTCGACATCAACTCGGTCCCAGCACTTATGTAGAGATTACGCTGGTTGCGAATCGTGTCTTGTGCGCTATACCGATCTGAGTAGTCGAGCGCGTTGAAAAAGAACGTGTCAGCAGACTGGTTCCCCCTTAGATCCACCACTCGGAAGATCTCTCCCTTTCGGATCTCGCGCACCCAATGTTCGCCGGCGGCTATTTCCGAACAGTAAATCGCCTCGGCCGGGTCCAGATTGCTTTTAACAAGAGTGTTGTGTCCCATGTTGTTCGTTGCCCTTGAGTCTTCAGAGGAAATACCTTTCGGTCAGAACGAATCCGCGACGGTTCTCGGCGCAGGAGACGCGGCACAAATCATCCTCCGTTGGAGGTGCTGCAGGTCGTATTGTTAAGCGAACCGGTTTTGGTCTGTATCGTGGCGCGGGGTCGAGCGGATGCTGGCACGTATTAAGAATTGTGAGTACATTCATCTCCGCCCGCAAGTCGACGAAACTGCCAGAGTCAGAGTTGCCTTCATGAAAGGAAAGGGAACCATCATCGCCGACTTCCAATCGGCTGAAGAAGTTCACAGTCGCTGAAAGATCGCGCGGGCCGAGTCCCCACTTACTGAGCTCGATCAAGAAGCTCGCGTGCGCGTTCTTGTAGTAGTCATTGTGGTGTTCCTGATAGCGCGCCCTGCCGTATTTTTCCAAGACCAATTCGGCATTGGACGCGCCCCCAATTGGATCATGCCAGCCCACTGTGTCCTCAACAATCGAGCACAGGATGCGCCCCATATCGCCGTAGAGGGCGTTTCCTTTCGTGAGACGGGAGATATGCTGGGCTTTGAGGGTATCGGGCATGTTGTAGCGTTCCGAGGGGCAGTCGAAGTTGTAGAAGATGGCCCCTACATTCGCAGCGCCCTCCAAGTCGGTAATGCGCAGAATGGTCCCACGCTTTAAGACGTGCGACCAGGTCGCGCCTGGTTGCACGATCTCCTCCCAAAGCGATTGGCGTATAGACACACTTCCCCCTTGTGGATTTGCACTCTAAACAAAAACTTTTGGCTTGAAGAGAATTACCGCGAGGTGGGAGGACCGCAGCAAACGTCCATCGCTGTAAGACGGAGGAAGACGCGCAACGTTACCAACGCGCGGGCCTCTCCAATTCTATACACGGGGATCACCACGTCAGTATCGCTCCTATATACGTAATATGCAAGAGAAAACTGTTGAGACGTTTGCACGGTAGTGGCAAATGTGGTGTCGCAAAACCCACGTCTTGCCACAGAATGCGCCTTTCGAAGAATTCTGCAGTCTACTCTTGAACCGGTTGTTTCCGGGGCTGACGCCCACGGCCCGCTGACGGGATCCTGAACTCACGGCGGCCGGTTTCGTTAAACGACTAGTGACAACCATTTCACACGGCGAGCAACCTACGCCAATCGGTACAGAAAGAGAATCAGAACCAGGAATCCGAGGAAGTAGCCGACATAGGCGTTCAGTCTTCCGTGGTGCATGGTCGCAAGCGCCCTGGCGATCCACATGACCGCGTCTCCGGCAGGGTGGAGAAAAAGGCGATCAATGAGATATGTGTCGTCTCGCCGATGCCGAATGGCCGTACGAAAATGCACACCCACGGTCTCGCGGGTATCTTCAATGATATTTGGCCGAAAGACCGCCTGGAAAATTACGCGAACTGGGTTTGAGAAGCCGGTGGCTGTATAGCTCATTTCTGGCAGCAGGACAGGTATTCCTCCAGCCCAAAGCTCGCGCTTCGTGAGAGACCGCTGGCGGGTCCAGCGCGTAACGATGATCCAGGCCGCCAACACCAGCAGGACCAGCGCGACGATGCTGTAGGAGGGAGACATCGCGAAGACGACCGGGTTCTGTTCCCCACCTCGCGCCAAAATCACTAATCCCCTGCCAGGCAGTGCCCCGGCGCCGGTTTGTGCGCCGAGATTATGGAAGTCCTGAAGAAAAGCCGCGGGCAATTCCCGATTGTCTTTCGTTGCTGTGAAGAAAGGGGGCACCAGAGAGGTTGTTGCGCTGCTGCCCGCAAGGGGTTCGACCGCCCGGTCCAGAGCTGGAATGACGTACGTCGGTAGCACGCCGAGTAAGAAGCAGGCAACAGCCAGAATGGTCAAGGAAAGCCGCCACCGGCGCGCGGGCAACGCCTTGTTGAGCATCCAGGCTCCCCGTCGGATGCCGAGAAAGCTCATCGCGTACGTCTTGACGAAACACGTCACAGCGAGCGCCGCAGTCAGTGCCAACAGCGCGCCACACAGGGCAAAAATGATCTTGACGATCGCTGACGGAAGCACCGCGCTCCGTAGAAATGTCTGCAGGGTGAGCCATTCGCTTACAAAACCATTGAAGGGGGGAACCCCAGCAATGGCCAGGCAACCCACCAAGAAAACGGCTGAGAGCGCCGGAACAGTCCGAATCAGGCCTCCGAGACGATCCATATCGCGCGTACCGGTCGTGGCCTCCATGTGGCTGACCGCTTGATACAGTAGGGCCTTGTAAACGGAGTGATTCGCCATATGGTAAAGGGCCGCTGTGAGTGCGATCGCCGCAGGGACCGCACTTCCGCTGTTGCGAAAAACCAGGAACGCGCCCACACCTGCCACGACGATGCCGGCATTCTCGATCGAGCTGTGAGCCAGCATAGTTTTCAGATCGTTCTCCGTCGTGGCATAAAGAATCCCCACGATGGCGGTGATGCTTCCAACAATCAAAACTGCCAGTCCGGGGCCAATTCCTCCGCCGGGAGAAAGATCGCCGTTCAACCGAATAATTCCATACAGGCCCAGATTCAGCGTGACCCCGGCAAGGACCGGTATGAACACCGGCGGCGAAGCCGTGTAACACCGAGGCAGCCAAAAGTTTACAGGAACCAGTCCAGCTTTGACGCCGAAGCCGCCGAATCCGAGCACAAAGACGCCCCAAGACGCCGCTGCGGAAAGATTGCGGCTAGCTGCCCTGAGGGATACGAAGCTGAAATCCTGGGCCTTTGCCCCCAAAATGAGGAAAGCAACCACGATCGCCAGGAATCCAGCCTCGCTCATTGCAAGCATCACGTAACCGGCACCGGTATCCCGCTGCTGAGTCTGCTCATAGTTGACCAGGAGGTAACAGAGAATCGACATGCACTCCCAGGCGAGCAGAAATGCGAGGGCGTCACCGGCAATCAGGACTATGACGACGGATGCCATCAACGCAAAATGAAGGACGCCATAACGCCGCGCTGGATAGCGCTCTCGAAAATAATGAACCAGAAAGTCCGGCACAAAAAGAGAGCACGAGATGTAGACGAGACCCACGGTGAAGAGAAAGATTGCCGACAGTGCGTCAATGTGCAGCGAAAGGGAGCCCCACCCATTCAGCATCCAAAGCGGAAAATCGAAATCGTGGCCACCTATCAAACGGGCTACTGCAGTCAGCATCAGGAATAGGGAGGCCAGCGTACCTTGCCAGGCGACAACGAACGCGGCCATGCGATTCGAAACGACGGCTGAAAGGATCAACCCCGTGGCGCAGCAAATAAAGAACAGAGCTAAGGCGGCGCCTATCCATGGGCTCATTTGAATACTCCGTCTCGAGCAGATTGCTGGGCTTGAAGTAACGGTTTGCGGCCCGTCACCGCAAGCAAGCCGTGGAGGATGGCCAGTGGTGGCGGAGGGTCTCCGGGCACTTCAAGATCGACGGGGAGAACGGCCCCGACTCCACCTGCAGAAGTAAAGGTCTGCCCGAAAACTCCTCCCGTTATCGCGCAGGTCCCCACGGAGAGAACTCGTTTCGGATCTGGCATAGCCTCATACGTCTTCACGAGCGGACCTCGCATATTCTCGGTAACCGGGCCGACCACGAGAAGCACGTCGGCCGTGCGCGGCGTCGGCGTGAAGAAGAACCCGAGCCGATGGAAGTTGTAGAGAGGGTTGTTCAGCTGCTTCACCTCGTTGAGGCATGCCCCGCAATCGCCCGCGTCGACAACAATGATGTGGAGCGACTGTGCAAAGTCAGGTGGAAATGGCTCAAACGACTTTTGGGATGAATGCTTCTCAGTCCATTCGAAGCTTGAATCCCAATGGAGTTCGTCTTGCGTTCCGAAGTGGCAGCGTTGACAGAAAACGCATTTCTTAAAGTCCACGCGCGCGAGACTATCGAGCGCCGTAATCGCGCCAACCGGGCAATTTGCCGCCGCGCGAGTGGCCTCAAGTGGATCTGGGAAGAGGGTATCGAGCGGTCGTCCCGGCGAAATTCCAGGAGAGGCTTCAGGAACCGCGGGGTATCGCGTCGTTTGAATTCCGTTCCGTATTCCGTGCCAGAACCAAAAAGCCATAAAAACCTCAGCGGTCGCACTCGGCCACGGATAGACCAAAGGTGGCGAGGATAATCGGGAAATCCTGGAAGGCGAAGTTCTCGACCGCCGCGTGGAGGCCAAGCCAATTCCGAAATGATGCCGTCATGATCCGGTACCGCTCGATCAGGCCGGCGTCGTTGATTCTGAGCCAGTGCACCGCCGCACCGATCGGGGCTTCGACCCAGCCCATCGTCGCACCGGCCCGCGGCTCAAGGGGAATCTTCACTTCCCCCTGCGGTAAAGATTCCAGCGCTTGATGGATGAGTGCCACAGATTGACGTGCTTCGAAAAACAAAACGCGAAGCCGGGCGTATCCATCCCCCTCTTTCTCGCAGGCGACATCGAGCATATAGTCCGAATATCCGGCGTATGGATAGATTCTTCGCAAGTCATTCGCGAGTCCCGAGGCGCGGCCCACAGGGCCCGCGAGATCTAAATCCCGCGCCGCGTCGGTGTCGATGCTGCCGACGTCCTCGAGGCGATCAAGAAAGCTACTCGTATACCGCAGCCGATCTTCAAGACGCCGAAGTTCTTGTTCGGCTCCATCGACCGTGCTCAGAAGGCTCTTGCAGACATCCGGGCTGAAATCCCGGCGCAATCCACCGGGCGTGTTCAGCCCGAACAGATACCGATGGCCGGAGAAGAAACAGGACGCTCGCAAGAGTTGCTCCTCCACGATGGCGGCCTGTGCCTCGGAGACGTTCAAAGCTGTCGATTGACAGATCGCTTCGATTGCCCCGGCATGGTGCCGCAGCCGTTCCAGTTCGGCCAGCGCCACCCGAAGCCTGCTGGCGCGCGGTGGAACCTCGATACTGCCCGCTCTTTCGACTGCCTGGCAGTATGCGAGGGAATGGGAGAATGCCGATTTGGCGGAAAAACGCTCCGCGAGCAATTCCGCGTCCGTCACGGTCTTCCCCTCCGCCAGTTTTTCCACCGCCCGGTATTTGTAGAAAAGACGGGGCGACGCACGAATCACATCCTCGCCAACGGTCTCCAGCAAGAAGTGAACAGATTCTCCGAGACCTCCTTCGTAAACGGGGCCAACTGGCATAGCAAAAGCTCCAGGATCCCGCACCACGAGTGTTGGCCGCCAAGCCTGGTTCGGCTGTCGTTCGATCCTCGGTTGGCGCAGATCAAAGTCCCGGCGCATTGGAGCCAAGCCCTCTTGCCAGACCTGATCGTGAAGGACGAAGTCTCCTAGTCTTGGATGTTGCTCGAAGTGAAGACCAAATAAGTCCTCCACTTCCCGTTCGTACCAGTCTGCTGCGTGTACCTCCGCGCTGATGCTTGGAACGGCGGGCCTGTCCAAAGGAACCGCAAGGCAGACGTGGACCCAGTGTTTCAGCGGCAAGAGAAACACATAGACCAGGCACCATTCCTTTTGCTGTTCCTCAACGACAATTCCGGCAAAAGAACAGCCTGCTTCCCAAAAGAGAAACTTGCACACCGCGTTAAGCGCGTGCGCCCGTTCGAGGGCGACCATGATTTCCTGCCCACTGGCGCGCGAGATTGTGACGGCGGTCTTGAACCGAGACGCCAGATTTGCTTCCAAAGACAGGACGTCGGCTGGCTCTGGAGGTGTAATCGGAGTGGTGATCACGGTCCATGACCTCCTAGCTGCTGCGCTGCCAGTTGCAGCAAATTGTGTACGGGAACTGGAATGTAGACACCGAGCACGACCACCGGCGCGGCCGCAAGTATGACCGCTAGCCTGCAGCTGACGGGCAACGCCTCCACAGTATAAGGTATCAGGGGTTTCCCAAAGACCATTCGGTTCACGTGCCAGAGGATGGCAACAAATGCGATCACGATGAGCACCGCCAAGATGGCAACTGCAGCGTGCTGCCCGGATCTGACGCCCGAGGACAAGATGGCGTATTCGCTCAGGAAGATCGGGAACGGTGGTGCACCGGCAATCGCCAGAGCGCAGAACATCAGGGCAGCGCCGGCAAACGGTGACACACGGAAAAGTCCGTGCACGGACTTGATCTCCCGTGTGCTCAAGGCCAGCAGAACCACGCCGGCAACATAGAAGCACAGGGATTTTGTGATGGCGTGGCTGAGCATTTGAGAGACAGCGCCGAAGTCCGATCCGCGGGTTGCCAAGCCCGCTGCCGTCAGAATGATCCCCATATGTTCGACCGTGGAATACGCGAACATTCGTTTGTAGTCCCGAACCTGGAGCAGGAGGAATGCGGCGATCGCCACGGATACCAGCCCCAGAACGATCATCCAGTTTCCGACCCGGGCTGCGGGAGACGCAAGAACAATCGACAGCATGCGCAGAATCGCGTAGAGCGGCACCGTGGTCTTGACGCCAGAGAGGATTGCGCAAACTGGCGAGGGCGCCTGACTATGGGCGTCTGGCAACCAGGTGTGAACCGGCGCCAACCCGGCTTTCGCTCCGAACCCCACGAATACGAGGAGAAAGGAGAGTCTCAGCAGATTCGCGTCCATCGTCGGGGCGAGTTGCCTAAGCCCATCCCACGTCTCGGGCACGTTCCCGTCAGCCGAGCGATACGCCCAGAACAGAACGAAAAAGCCGAGAAGGGAGATCGGTGCTCCCATCATCGTGAGGATCGCGTATTTCCAGGCAGCCTCTAGCGCTCCGTTCGTTTTCTCAAACCCGACCAACAAGACCGCAAAGAGCGTGATTAATTCCACGCCGACCCAAACGAGATTGGGTTCCGTAAGAGCAGGCACTGAAAGCAGGGCAAATGCGAACAAATTGTAGTTGCAATAGAACCACCATAGTCGCGAGTGCTCGTGTTCTCTGCGTCGCATATAACCACCAGCGAAGATTGATGCGAGCGCAACGACGAAACTTACGAGAATCAGGACGAGAGCGCTGAATGCGTCCGCCTCGATCCACCGGGGAATTCCGACGAACCTGCCTTTCGAAAGAACCTCAGCCACCACAACGACCGCGAGCGGGAGAACCGTCCAGCTCGCGATCAAAGTGACTACCCATGCAAACCTCCGAAGAGGAGGTAACCAGCACAGGAGAGCAGCCAAGAGCGGAATGGCCACTACGGCCGTTAGCGCCATGTTACGGCCTCCTCTTTGAGTTCATTGAGCGTCCCGGCCTCTGTCGTTCCCATCTTCAGGCGGATATTCCGAGTCAGGAGCCCGATGACAACCACGATCAACATCACGCCGACGGCAACACCAAGTTCGGCGATGAGCGGAAGCTCATTCGCGATCGCAATTCCAGCAAAGAATGCACCGTTCTCCATCGCGAGAATGCCCACGAGTTGAGGGATCGCTTCGCGCCGTGCAATCAACGAGTAGGCGCCGATGAGTACGCCGGCAAGTCCAATCGGCAGATTCACTCGGATCAACGGGTCAGCGTTTGTCGCCGCAACGGGGCCCACCAGGAACTCGGCGACGATCGTGAGCAACAGCGAGATCAAAAGCGAGGCCGGAATGTTGACTGCCTGTAAGATCTCCCGCCGTTCGTAGAATTGCCCGGGAAGCAGCTTGCGCAGAATCCACGGAATCGCGATGACCTTTGCCGCGATGGTGATGCCTCCCAACGTCCACAAGTGGTGCGAACTGCGACTGTAAGCGAGCAGAAAACACGAGGCGGCGAGCAGCAACGATTGAATAACAAAGTACCGCACAACACCCTGCACTTGCCGCGTGGCCACCATTGCAAATGCGGAAATAAGCACTAAACCGGCGCACAGAGTGTTGAGTGCTTCGGGAATCGAGTTTTGTGGATCAGCCATTTTCACGCTCCCGGAAAGATGCTGGTGATCATCGCCGCAACGGATGTGATGAAGGCGGCCCCCAGGAATTCACTGATTCGGAACAGGCGAAGCTTGGCCAGCGATGTTTCGATGACAACAAGCACAATTGCGAAGATGAGAATCTTGAAGAGAATCAGCGGAATTGCAATCAGCAAATCGATTGTGGGTTGCGCATGTGCCAGGCCCCAAGGAGCTACCAGCACGTTCAAGAAAATACAAGCTAGGATCAGGAACTTCATCTGGCCACCCCATTTCATGAGAGCGGCGTCTCGTCCGGAGAACTCCAAGCCCTTTGACTCGTCGATCATGGCAAGCTCGAAGTGACCAGTTGGGTTATCAACAGGAATCTTGCCGCCTTCGGCCAGAATTAGCATGAGGAATCCAATCAGGAGCAGGATGTGCGCTGGTGAGAAGAAAGCGCCTGGGCTCGCGACCCATTTCTGCTGAACGATGTAGGGAATCGTCGACTGGGCTACGAACGAAACTGTGAAGAACACGATCATGAATACGGGTTCAGCCAGGAAACCCACCATGCGAGTGCGGCTAGCGCCCATCGGTCCAAACGGATTACCCGTATCCACGGCTGCGAGCGCCGCAAAGAATCCCGCAAGTCCAAGGAAGAACCCGCCAGCGAGCATGTCGCCCATAAACGCAAACACAAGAGGGAAATCCGTAAGAACGGGGATCAGAGTGGCAACGAAGATTGGGATCACAAACACGAGGTAGGGAGTCAACCGATAAATCCAGGTGGTCTCGTCCGAGAGAACTTGGTCTTTGTGAAACAGTTTCCACAAGTCTCGGTAGGGTTGAATGATGCTTGGACCGCGGCGGCTCTGCACCATCTCCTTTAAGCGTGACAGCACACCGGCGTATAGCGGCGCAAAGCCGAGAATGAAAAGCACCTGCACGACGTTGTAGGAAATAGCTTGAGTCATGGTTTTCCCGAAAGATCGCACCAGAGCTTGAGGAATTTTGAGGTTTTAGAGGACGAGCGGGAAAATACTTGCGGGTAGCAACGCAGGCGAGACAACTCGAGCGGGTCGTTCGAGAATCGACGCCGGTATGCCACTCCTCCCATAGCAGATCCTCTGCAACTGCAACCTCAATCGGTCTCGGGAGGAGTCATCAGCCGCCTTGGAAGACAGCGGTTCGTTCTGGCAACGCCAGAATGGCAAACTCCATTGCCTTTACAATTCAATCACATATCCCGAAGCGAGGCAAGCCTTTCGATCACGGCCGATCCCGCACGTGCCGGCGCAATCGCTTCAGGGTCAGCAGCACATCGTCCATCGCCCGTTTGAGCGGTGGCTCCTGGTTGCGACGTGCGATCTCATTTTCAATAAGCGGCTCGCCCCAGCCGTAGAGGACTTCCAAACATTTTGTCGCCTCCTCTTGGAGGTACCAGGGTGACTCTGGCAAGACCCGCAACACGCTGGCGACGACGTCCGGTCTCTCGTCGTCAGCACCCAGCAGCGTGGCCAGTCTCGCTCCGTGAATGACCAACTCGGAGTCTTTCTCCTTCAAGAGAAACCGAAGTTGCGGCCATAACGCTGCCTCCACCCGAGAGTTGGACAAGAGCTCCGCCGCGCTGCGTCTCCGTCGAAGGCTCGACGGTACCTCTTCATCCTCATTCATCCTTTTTCGGTGCAGTGTTAGTACCAGGGTTTCGATCTCGTCACCGCCGAACTCCCCGAGTGCTTTCTCCGCGGCTGGCCGCGCCACGTCGTCTTCCAGGCACGCTCCAAAATGGGAAAGGCTTCCTTGCGGCGAAATGATCCCAACGCGGAGATGATGCCAGGAAGAATCCGCTTTCGGGCGAGTCCTTCGAGCAACTCGAAGACATCGTCAGTTTTCCAACGCGCAATAAGACGGGCCGCCGTGTTCCGAACGGCATCTTCGCCGTGCAGCACCACAGGGTCCGGAATGTGCTCGTCACGGCCGAGGTATTCCAGCAAGACATCCTTTGCTCCGAGAGTGCCTAAAGCTTCGACCGCCCATTGACGGGGCTGGAAAATTCCACTGGGCCGTCCGGAGAAAAGGAAGTGCTTCAGGGGTTCGATCGCTGCGGCGCCAAAGGCCACCAACTCCATGCTCGCCTGGTGGCCGTCTACCAGCGAGTTCAGGCGCCCGATTCGCAACCGAATCTCGGAACTGAGGTGTTCTTTTTGCCTGAATTCCGTGGCCGGCTCCCGCTCATCCATTGGAGGTCTCCTAGTCTCCGCGTGCAGTAACATCGTCTGGCACCGGCGCAGGTTCGGCGATCGATTTCGGAATCGCGATCAATGCCACAGCCCCCGCAATCGTCAAGGCCGCCGCGTAGATGAAGCCAGACTTCGCTGAAACATGGCTCCAAAGGTATCCGACCACGATGCTCGACAGAAGGTCGCCGATCGAATTCGCTGTTGCAAGGACGCCGAAACCGATGCCCCGCTGCCTTGCAGGAAGCAGATCTGCCGCCAGAGCGCGCTCCATGGCATCCACAATGCCGATGTAAATCCCGGCGAGCACGAAAAGAGCGACCAGCATCGTGAGACTTCGTCCCGTAAACAGAAATCCAACGCACATTACGCCGAACAGAGCGTATCCGAAGCCAAGAAGTGAGCGTTTGCTGAAGCGATCGCCAAACATTCCGGCGGGGTAGGAAACGGCTGCATAAACTACGTTGTGGAGGATATATAAAGTAATCCCCATTCGTTGTGCGGCTACTGCCCCGAGCGAGGGGGTGAGGATCGTCACGGCTCGCAGTACCAGCAGGGTGTGGGCAAAATTTCCGAGACCGAAGATGCTGACGGCCCCGACATAGCGCCGGAATCCACGCGGTAGTTGGCGTACGGAGTGGAAGAGCGAGTGGTTGCCGGCACGCGGGTGCGGCCGATCCTGGATTACGAACATGGCTATGTAAACCGTGATGGCTCCTGGAATAAACGCGATGAAGAAAATGTTCTTCAGCTCGAAGACTCCGATCAGGGACAGGGCAATCAGTGGACCGATGATCGCCCCCAATGTATCCATCGCGCCTTCGAATCCGAAGGCGCGGCCGTGCGCCTCGGCGGCAACGCTTTCGGCGAGCAGTGCGTCGCGGACAGGGCCGCGGGCCCCTCTGCCCATCCAGGCAACCGCCCTAATGGCCAACATCTGCCACCAAGCCGTAACGAAACCGAACGCGCCCATCATGGCTGTCAGTAGATAGCCGACTGCGAGGATTGGCTTGCGTTTTCCGATCCGATCGGAATAGTACGACATCCACAGTTTCATTAGGCTTGATGCGGCGTCTGAGAAACCCTCAATTGTCCCCAGAGCAAGCGCGCCCGTCCCAAATGAGGCCAGGAACAGAGGAAGTACCGCCGTCGTCAGTTCATGTCCCATGTCCGAAAACAAGCTGAGCATCCCAATCGCAAAAACATTTCGGGTAAGCCAGCGAGTCCCGGTCCGCTTTAGCATGCCGCACCACCCGGTTCAAGAAGGCGTTGCTTCATCCTGGTGCCAGCGTGAAAGGGGACTTGTAGCGTGCTTTTGTCAGAGAACATGGTTCTTTAATCTTTGGCTTCGCAAACCCGGGGCGGATGATCTGATGTACGTGATCTGCAAACACAAATTCGTGATCAATCCCCCGTGACTCCTCCCCTGCCAGCGAAAATCTCGCGGCGGATCACTGGCATCCTTGAGTGGGGAGACACCCGCGTAGCCGCGCGAGTCTACCAATCCGAGGACGATCGGCGGAAGTACCAGCCAGGTTGTCATCGTCGTATTCCCGTTGTCACCGGC
>JBKQHJ010000170.1:0-52753 GCA_052148835.1 Bryobacteraceae bacterium | reverse complement strand
AATGTGAATGCCGCCGTGCGACTCCCACTGATAATGCCAGAGCTGGCGGCCGGTTCGCGCGTCCACGGCCCAGGCGTGATCGGGCAGCGTGAAATAAAGCACGCCATTTACTTCGAGCGGCGTCGATTTGATGCTGGAAGTAAGTGTCCCGGTGCCCGGATCCAGACGATATTCCCAAGCCAGAGTCATCGCGGTAATATTCGACGAATTCATGCGCGCCAGCGGGCTGAAGCGCCGCCCTGAGTAATCTCCGTTGTAAGTGGGCCAAGCATCAGTTGGAGGCTTGAGTAACAACGCCGGATCCAAGCCCTGAGCCCAGAGCGAACAGCCCAGAAGTGCGAATGTAATGAGCTTCATTTCAATGTCACTAGGTAAGCGACCAGGTTGTGCATCTCGGCGTCGGTGTATTTCTTGAGCAGTTCGGCGTGAGCGGCCAGCGGATCGCGGATTTCTACCTTGACGTGCGCATCGCGCGCAAACGCGTGATATTCGCCCGCGGCATCGCGGAGAGCTACGTCGAAGTCGTCCACAAACTCGAGCGCACCCGAGACCGATTGTCCCGACGGAAGCGTCACGGTAACCTGTGAACGCAAAGGCTGGGCATCAGTCGGACGCGCTCGCGGATATAAGAGGCGCGATTGCAACGTGACCGCGTCGTACTTTTTCGCGATCCCCGCCAGATCTCCGGTCGGCGAATGGCAGCTATGGCAGCGGCCGGCGCCGTTGAAATATTCGCGGCCCTTTTCGCGATCCCCCGTCACCACGTTAAGAATGGTGTAGGCGTTGCGATCGATAGCGGCTTGTTGGCGAGAGCGCAAAAAGGCTGCGATGTCCTGTATCTGATCCGCGGGTAGATGGAACGCCGGCATGCCTTTGCCCGGGCGGCCCTGTTCGATCACCGGACCGATTTTGTCTCCGCGCTCGTCATCGAGTGCCAGCGGCGATCGAACCAGATCCGGACCGCTGTCGCCGCCTTGCGCGCTGGTGCCATGGCAAAAGCCGCAATTGCCGACAAAAATCTTCTGCCCGCGTTCCACCGCTGCCGGATCCGGAACGGTCCGGCTGATGAGCATGTTTGCTTTCGGACGAGGCGCGGTGGCGGGCGGTGTTTGGGCGGCCAGCGAGCACGCGGTAACAAGGGACAGCGCCGCCAGTATCTTCATAGCATCAGTCTTTCGATAAACGGACCAGGAATATTCTTTCACTTTCGGCGACCCGGCGTCCAGGGGAGCATGTGATGCGTTTCGATGATCTTGGCGATGCTAAACTCTATCGATGGCAGGCCGCTCTCGTTCCCCTAGTCACACCAAAAAGAAGCGGACCACTTTAACGCTCCCTGCCGATTCACTCGCCACCGCCGCGCGCATCGCACGAGCCCGCAAAGTGAACCTGAGCGCCGTAATCTCTGAGGCGCTTTCCGAGGGCTTGCGTATCCATATGGCCGCCGAGCGTAGTGAAGAAGTGCTCAATGCATACCGCAAGGCCTTCTCCGGCTTCACAGATGAAGAAATGGAGCTTTTGGACGGCATTATTCTCGAACCGGCGCCGCTCCGGCGCGGAAAAGCGACCGCTGATTGAGGAGGCGCGGATTGGGTATCTCAGCCATCTTGGACAGGTGTGGCCGGTCAACCAGGCCGTTGCGGTAGTGGCCGGTGAAATCATAGCGATCTTGCCCGATCCTCCCACCGCCCCGCGACAGTCGCATCGGATGGTGGAATCGCGCCAGGAGCGTCTGGCTCGCTGGCGATTCGATGAACTGATTGCTGCCACGGCTCTGGTTTCCGGCCTGCCTCTGATCTACAACAATGCCGCCGATTTCGAATCCATACGTAGCGCCATCGAGAAGTCGCCAGCGCGGTTCCTAGCTTGGGCCCCTTGGAGTTGATTCGCTGCGCCTCCCGGGTCTGACGCGCCTCCAGCAGGCCATCGAAGCACGCTAGCTCCACGCTTCGATTTATTTCCCTTTCCCCTTTCAATCACTTCGCTTTCCGCGCCGTTCCGGTGCGCCCACACCCGATGTTAGATTCAAACCGAATGCCTCAATGCGCCTTCCACCGAGCCTTCGCCTCACGTTCGCGCGCCTTGCAAAAAGTTTACGCCACCGCGCACCCATGCTCCTCCACCCCCCAGCCCCGCCCAGCCGCCGGCCCCGCCCCACCGTCCCCTCGTTGCGCAGCACCCCGATTTCCGCATATACTGGATCTTCATGCGTCGTCGCGCCTACAACTCGTTTCGATTTTGGTACTGGTTTAGTGCCTGAATCGGGGCGAGTGGCGTTGGCTTAAGCAACACGAGTTATAGTAAAGGCAACCCACTCGAAAGAGTGGGTTTTTCATTTCTGAGGAGCGCACTGCGCGGGCGCGCTCGCAAAGATAAACAACCATCGCGGCCCGCTGCGTTGTGCGCGATGCGGAATGAGGAGACAGGACGATGATCATCTCGATGAAACTCCACTCGACGAAAGAGGAGATCGAGCAAGTGTGCGAACGTATCCGCGATTTCGGTTACAAGATCCACGCCATCGAAGGCGAGGAGCGCGTGGTAATTGCCGCCGTCGGCATAGGCGATACCACGGTTTGTCTCGAGGCCGTTGAAGCCATGCCGCAGGTGGAGAAGGCCGTGCGCATCTCGGCGCCTTACAAGTTCGTCAGTAAGGAGTACCGTACCGAACGCACGCGGATTCGGGTGGACGATTGCGAGATCGGCGGCTACGAGTTCATCGTGATGGCCGGGCCGTGCTCGGTGGAATCCGAAAAGCAAATCATGCAGGCCGCCGAGGGCGTGGCAAGAGCGGGGGCCAAATTGTTGCGCGGCGGCGCGTTCAAGCCCCGGACTTCGCCCTACGATTTTCAGGGACTCGAGGAAGAAGGGCTGAAGCTGCTGGCCAAGGCCAAGCGAGCCACCGGCCTCGGGATCATTACCGAGGTTATGAGCGATCGGGACGTGGACTTGGTGGCCGATTATGCCGACGTCTTGCAGATCGGCGCGCGCAACATGCAAAACTTCGCGTTGCTGAAGACGCTCGGTAAATGCAATCGGCCCGTATTGCTGAAGCGCGGCATGAGTTCCACTATAAAGGAACTGCTGATGTCGGCCGAGTACGTGGTGGCGCACGGCAATCCGAACGTGATTCTGTGCGAGCGCGGCATCCGAACGTTTGAGACTGCAACGCGCAACACCTGCGATATCGCGGCCGTTGCGGCGCTCAACGAGTTGACGCACCTGCCGGTAATCCTGGATCCGAGTCATGCCACAGGAAAGCGCAGCTTGGTGCCTGCGCTCGCGCGCGCCGGGGTTGCTATTGGAGCCGACGGCTTGATCGTTGAGGTACATCCGGCGCCCGAGAAAGCCGTGAGCGATGGTGCGCAATCGCTGGATATTCCGCAGTTCCAAGCCATGATGCGATCTCTCGCGCCATATATCGATCTATGGAAAGAATCGCGTATGACGGAGACCGCCGCGGCGGTATAAGATGCAGCGCCGGCAGATCGTCGCGCTGTCAGTGGCGGCCTGCGCCATCGCAGGTGCAGCGGGCTACTGGTATCACGCGCGCGGTGCCGCTCGACCCTCGAATCTCGTCAGCTACCTGCCGGCGGCCGGTGCAAGTGTGGTCTATGTCGACGTGGACACGCTGCGGCGATCGGGAATTCTCGATATGCTGGCCGGTTCGAAAACCGCCGAAGAGCCGGACTACCAGCAGTTCGTCCGCGAAACGAAGTTCGACTATCGCCAGGACCTGGATGCCGTCGCTGCGGCGCTGAAGGACGGCCGAACTTACTTTGCGCTGCGCGGCCGTTTTCATTGGGAAAATCTCGCGGATTATGTCGTGCGGCAGGGCGGATCTTGTCACAACGGCTTTTGCGTGCTGGAGGGAAGCCAGCCGAATCGCCGCATTTCGTTTTATCTGTTGAAGCCGGACGTGATGGCGATGGCGGTGGGTCCCGACGACTTTGCGGCCTACCAGGTAACCAGTGCATCCGGCAAATTAAGGCTGACGGTACCCCAAGATCCGGTGTGGGCGTTGATCCCGGCGGCCGCTCTCGAAAGCATTGATACGTTGCCGGTAGCGGCCAAGGCGTATGTCCCAGCGCTCCAAGGGGCGGAACAGATTGTTTTCAGCGTTGGCGCGGATCCCAATCGGCAACTGCGGTTCGATCTGCACGTTATTTGCAAGGATCCCGCCGCGGCAACGGCGCTGCTCACCCAGTTTGAAACAATCACCAAAGCGCTTCGCGAGGTGCTCGCCCGCCAGCATCAGAAGCCCGATCCAGCCGACTTGAGCGAGGTGCTCGTGGCGGGAAGTTTTCGCCGCGACGAGCGGCAAGTATACGGGGCGTGGCCGCTTCCGCGCGCTTTCTTGGAGGCAATTGCCGGCAGCGTTCCTTAGAAAAAGACGGTGTACTAGAACCTTCGTAACTTTTCGGGGCCACTCGCGCATGCGAAACTAAAGCTTGACCCGCAGGAAGCTCCTTTCTTTACTCCCCATGGCTGGTTGTGCCCCCGTGTACGCCTTTGGCGTGGAGCCGAACTGGCTGGAGCGCACGTTCGTCAAAATCAAGCTGCCCTCCAAGACTCTCACGAGCGGAGTGCGAATTCTGCATTTGTCGGATTTTCACGCGTCCGCGGTGGTGCCTTTTTCTCTGATCGAGAATTCTGTGCAACTTGGCCTCGAAGCGAAGCCCGACGTGATCTGCTTGACCGGCGATTTTGTGACCGATGCTGCTCCCGTCGACCAAGCAGAGTATGCCCGCATTCTTCGGCGATTGTCGAGCGCCGCGCCGGTATTCGCCACGCTTGGCAATCATGATGGAGGCGCTTGGGCAGCCTCGGTCGGCGGGCTCAAGGATAGCTCCATGGTTCGCTCGCTGCTTCGAGCCGCCAACATTCCGCTTCTCCACAATCGTTCCGAAGTTGTCCGTGTGCGTGATCAATCGATTCGATTTTCGGGCGTTGCGGATCTTTGGAGCCGCGAAGTGGATGGCGATCACGCGTTCGCCGATGTTCCGGTGGACGATCCGGCAATTGTTTTGGCGCACAATCCCGATACGAAAGACGTGCTCGGCGATCGGCCTTGGGATTTGATGCTCAGCGGCCACACGCACGGCGGCCAAGTGGTGTTGCCGATTGTAGGCGAGCGCTTCGTGCCGGTTCGCGACAAACGCTTTATCGCTGGGCTGAAGCGATGGAACGGGCGTCAAGTTTACGTGACACGCGGCGTAGGGAATATCGACGGCGTGCGCCTGAATTGCCGGCCCGAAGTGACTGTGCTAGACATTACCGCTGAGCGCTTTCGCTTTGCTCAACCATCCGTTTGACGCGGTCGAGTTCCTGGCGCAATCTCTTTTCTCGCAGCGCGATCGAGATCACGTAAACGATGATGACCAGCCAGGCGGCCGTAAAGCCATAAAACATGAAGGTGTAGTTTTGTGGGCTCATGGCGTCTCCTTAAAACGCGTGCGCTTGCCGGCGCATCGCGTCGATCTCCAGTTTCATGGCTTCCTGGCGCGTGCGAATGAGAATCAAAGCTGTCGCCAGCATCAGCAGAGCCAAGAAATTCCACCACAGCGGCGATTCCATTCCAGGCGCCATGCCGCCGCCACCGCGGATTTCGAGCACCGGGCCGGGATGCTGCGTGCGGAACCACTCAATCGACTTCCAGACCAGGACGATATCGACGCATGCGAAAATCGACAACACGGCGGAAAGCCGCGCCCGCGTAGTGGGATCGTCGATGGCGCGCCGCAGCATGAAATAGCCAAAGTAAATCAGCAGGCACACAAAGTACGACGTCAGGCGCGGGTCCCAGGTCCACCAGATGCCCCAGATGATCCGGCCCCAAATGCTGCCGGTGACGAGCGTGATCGTCGCGAAGGCGAGCGACACTTCGTTGATGGACGCGGCGATGGAGTCCAGCCGCAGATCTTTCTTGATCAAGTAACCGACGGCCGAAAACATCCCTAGGTAAAACCCGGTGAACGATGTAATCGCGGCCGGCACATGGAAATAGATGATGCGGAAAATCGCGCCCTGGCTCGCTTCGTCGGGAACCTGAAGAAAGATGCGGTGCAGATTCCAAGCCAGAATCAGCCCCGAGAGGACCGTTAAGGTCAAAATGATTTTCAGACGCATATTTACCCGTCCTATTGTTTTACCCCACTAGAACGATTTCTACCAAAGCCAGAGCCAGAATAGTGAAGATGACATTGAATGCTATCAGAATGCGGAACCAAATGAAGTTCTCAGCCAGGGGGCCGTTGACGATCAGCACTCGGCTCAACTGGATCGCCCCGATCAGCGCGGGAATCAGCATCGGATAAATAAGCGTCGGCAGCATCAGCTCACGCAGCCGCAAATTCACGGTCATGGCGCTGAACATAGTTCCGATCACCGTGATACCCCAGGTGCCGAGAAGCATCACTACGAATAACAGCGCCAAGCGTTGCGGCAAACGAACATCATAGAAGATCGCGAATACCGGCAGGCTGATGCATTCCACGATGATGATCAAGACATAGTTGGCGAGGCATTTTCCAAAGAACAGTTGCGCGCCGCTTATGGGCGAAGCGAGCAGTGCGTCCAGGCAATCGTTGGTCAACTCGCGCGCGAAACTGCGGTTCAAGATCAGCGTGCCCGCGAACGCGAAGATCAGCCACAGCAGGCCGCCGGCGATCTCGCGGATCTGTTCGGGCTCCAAATCGAAAGCGAAGCTGAAGAGCAGCAAGATCACAAGCGCGAAAGACACCGAAGCATTCACGGCTTCCTTGCCGCGGATTTCCGAGCGCAGATCCTTGGCGGCAATCGCCAGCGTCTGGCGCAGAAACTTCATGCTTCTCCGTAGTGACGATACAGCCAGCCGGGATCTTCCAACATTTCCCAGCTGCGCGGACCGCGATAGGCGAGTTTGCCGCGATTGATGAGCGCCACGTCGGTGGCCAGTTCCAACGCCTCGCGCAACTGGTGGGTGGACATGATGATGGTGCGGCCTTGGGCCAGCGCGGATTTCAGCAGCTCTTGCAGCACGGCGATGGCGCGATCGTCGAGCGCGGTGAAGGGCTCATCCAGCAACAGCAGCGACGGATCATGCAAAAAACAGCGCGCGACCGCCAGACGTTGACGCATGCCGCGGGAGAACTCACGGACCAAGCCGTCGCGCACACGGTCCAGGCCCGTTCGTTCCAACCATTCGCTGGCCGTGCGGCGGGGATCATCCAGGCCGTAAAGTTGGCCGAACATGTGGAGATTTTCGAATGCGGAAAGTTCTTCGTAAACGCCGATGCCATGGCCCAAAATGCCGATTCGCTGGCGGGTGGCTCCGGCGCGCGCATCTTTGCCCAGGATTGAAATGCGGCCGCGCGCGGCCTTTGAAAGACCGCCGAGAATGCGGAGTAACGTCGTCTTACCAGCGCCGTTGCGGCCGAGCAGCGCCAGGCATGCGCCGCCGTCCACGTTAAAAGAAATATCGCGTAGCGCGGGATAATCGCCGTAATACTTCCACACGCCCTCGATCATGACTGCATTTGTCGCAGGCATCACTCCACTCTACGTCTTTCCAGGCGTGCCAACGATGCGAATGCCCAGCTCTCGCAAAACCCGCTCGGAGACCGCGGCCGGCGCTTCGCACATCAGGTCGCTACCGCGGGCGGTTTTCGGGAACGGAATGACTTCGCGAATGGAGGATTCGCCGGCCAGGATCATCACCAGGCGGTCCAGACCCAAGGCGATTCCACCGTGTGGCGGCGCGCCGTATTCCAGCGCTTCGAGAAGAAAACCAAAACGTAGCTTGGCCTCTTCCTCCGACATTCCGAGCGCCGAAAAAACCTTGGCCTGCACATCGCGGCGGTGAATACGAATGGACCCCGAGCCTAGCTCGGTGCCATTCAGCACGACGTCGTACGATTTGGCGCGACATCGCGCGGGATCGCTGGTCAGCTTGTCGATATCTTCGTCGTGCACTGAAGTGAACGGGTGATGCGCCGCGTTCCAGCGATTCTCTTCGGCGTCCCATTCGAACATCGGGAAATCCACCACCCAAAGCGGTTTGAAATTCATCGGGTCGAGAAGTTTATGCCGGTCGTTGTACTTTTGGCCCGCAAACAAACGGAGCTGCCCGCAAGCTTGATAGAACGTCTCTTCGGGACGCTGGCCTTGCGGCGGCCCAGGCCATCCGGCGATTAGGAGCAGATCGTCGTCCGCGGCGCCCGACGCAGTGCAAGCTTGTTCCACCAGCTTCGAATCCAGCTTTTTCAGATCGTCAAACACACGCAGCCCGCGCTCGGTTCCATAGGCTTTTAGTTCGTCGCGCTCTTTGCGGCTCAGCGCACCGGTCTTGGGAATGTGTATCGCCACCGGCGGAAACGTGATGCCCAGGCTGAGCTGCCAGCTTTCCTCCAACACGTGAAACGGCGGCAGCCTGAGGTCCGGCTTATCGATGCCATACGACCGCATGGCCTGTGCATACGTCAGCCTCGGAAATTCCGATGGGACCGTATAGCCGGCCACTTCAAACACCCGCTTCAGCATCGGCTCAACGACTTCATAAATCCGCTCCTGCTGTGGGAACGACATCTCCAGATCGATCTGGGTGAATTCGGGCTGCCGGTCGGCGCGCAGATCCTCGTCTCGGAAACAGCGCACGATCTGGAAATATTTTTCGTAGCCGCTGACCATCAAGAGCTGCTTGAAAATCTGCGGCGATTGCGGCAGCGCGTAGAACGAACCGGGCTGCACGCGGCTAGGCACCAGATAATCGCGCGCGCCTTCGGGCGTCGATCTCGTCATGAACGGCGTCTCGATTTCCAAGAATCCCTGCCCGTACAGAAATTCGCGCACCGCAAAACTGATTTTCGAGCGCAGCATGATATTGCGCTGCATGTGCGGTCGCCGCAGATCGACGTAGCGATACTTCAGCCGCGCGTCTTCTTTGACGTCCACGGTTTCTTCCATTGGGAACGGCGGCGTGCGCGATTCATTCAAGATCCATAGCTTGGTCGCCACCAGTTCCACCTCGCCGGTGTCGAGCGTGGGATTAATGGTCTCCGGCGCGCGCTTGGCCACAGTACCTTCGACGGCAACCACGTACTCGGGACCGAGCATCTCGGCCTTGGCGTGCAACTCGGCACTCGCATCGGCGTGGAACACCACCTGCGTGACGCCATCGCGATCGCGCAGATGAATAAAGAAGACACCACCGAGATCGCGGCGCCGGTGCACCCATCCCATCAGCAGCGCGGTTGTCCCCACGTCCGATGCGCGCAACTGGCCGCAACTGTGCGTGCGGCGCAGATCGCCCAAAAAATCTAACGATACTTGGTCAGGCATTCTTTTACTCTCTCGAGGAGTTGTTCACGGCGAAGTTGCACTTGTACCTGGCTCTCCATATCCTTCATTGAAATCTCACCCGCGGCGGTTTCGCTCTCGCCACAAATTACCGCCACGCGCGCGTTCAGCTTGTTGGCCACCTCGAACACCTTCTTCAATTTTCCTTCCGCCACCTCGACGCGTATCCCTTGCGCGCGCAATTCGGCGGCGGCGTTGGCGGCGGCGCGGCGCGTAGCATCGCCCGCGGTGAAAGTCACTATCACGAGCGGGTCTTCCTTGAATTGCGTGGCTTGTTCCAGGCTCATCACCAGCCGATCCTCGCCGATCGAGAACCCAATTCCGGGCGAATGGACACGAGAACCGAGCGCTTCGGCCAAGCCGTCATAACGTCCCCCGCCCAGCACCGAATTCTGCGCGCCGAGCGAACCATGCACGATCTCAAACGTCGTGCGCATGTAATAATCCAGGCCTCGCACCATGCGGGGCCGGACTTCGTAGCAGATTCCGCTGTCGTCCAAGTGCGACCTCACAGCGGTGAAATGCGTCAAGCATGGCTCGCACAGATGATCCTGAATGGACGGCAGGGCATTGATGATGTCCTGATCTTCCCTGACCTTGCAATCGAGCACGCGCAGCGGATTTGTTTCGGCGCGCCGCTGGCAATCGTCGCACAGGCGCGATTTTACCTCCTGGAGCTTCTCTTTTAGCAGCGCGACGTACTGCGGCCGGCAGTTCTGATCGCCCACCGAGTTGATCAATAGTTGAAAGCCTTCGAGACCCGCCCGGCGCAGAAGATCGATTACCATCTGGATCACTTCGGCATCCACCATCGGCGACTCCGATCCGATGGCCTCCGCGCCGATCTGGTAGAACTGGCGATAGCGGCCCTTCTGCGGACGTTCCCGCCGGAACATCGGGCCGATGTAATACAGCTTCTGCAATCCGGGCTTCTGATCCAGGCGATGTTCGATGTACGCGCGCATCACCGACGCCGTGGCTTCCGGCCGTAGAGTGAGCGAACTGCCGTCGCGATCGTCAAAGGTGTACATCTCCTTGCTGACGATGTCGGTCTCCTCGCCCACGCCGCGCGCGAACAGAGCCGTCTCTTCGAGAATCGGCGTGCGGATCTCCTGATAGTTGTAGATTCGAAACACTTCACGCGCGACGGCTTCCACCTGGTTCCAGATGGCGCTGGAGGGAGGGAGGATATCGCGAGTGCCTTTGACCGCTTTAATCATGTTATTGAAGTGGCGCATACCGAGCCACGACTTGCCGAGCCACGACCGTGAGGGAGTGGGCCCCTCAAGCCGGCTCGTCCCGGTAAATCCGCGCGGCCTCGACGTAACGGTCGGTGTTCTGGCGAAATCGCTCGCGCTCCTCGTCGGTAACGGATCGCTTCACCTTGGCGGGCACGCCCATCACCATGCTCTCGGGCGGTATTTCGGCGCCCTCGGGAACCACCGCGCCGGCGGCGATGACCGAACCTTTACCGATCTTAGCGCCATTCAAGACCACGGCCGCGATCCCGATCAGGCATTCGTCCTCGACGGTGCAGCCGTGCAGCATCACCATGTGACCCACGGTAACGCGGTTTCCAATGTGCAGGGGAAACCGCCCTGCATCGCAATGCAACACCGAATTGTCCTGGATATTGGTCTCATCGCCAATGCGAATCACGTTGACGTCGCCGCGCGCGGTGACATTGGGCCAGATGCTGGAGCGCTCGCCGACTACGACGTCTCCAATCACCTGCGCACTCTGATCGATGTAAGCGGAAGCGGCGATTTTAGGTACGATGCCGCGATAGGCACGAATCATGACTGCGGTGTAAGTCTAAATCGTATCATACGAACGCGCAGCAGTGAGTCATCCTGCGCGTGCCAGCCGGCTTACCTTCCTAAGAGGCCTAGATGTCGGCCGAGTCGACCAGAATTTATCTTTGGACGACTCCGTGAGTCCATCATGAGTCCAGGCCGAGCTCCTTTCTGTCGGCACGGTAAATACCCCTCGCCGCAGCGTTGAGTTTTTCGAACCGCAGGCCGTTCCTTTCGCAGTAGTGCCTGAGGTCAAGCAATATACTCTCGATCGCGCGCTCGTCCGACTTGTCGGCGCTGAGCCCACGGTAGCTTTGCACGGTTGGGCTGATGTGTGCAACGGCAGCAAGTAGCTCTGCCTCGACGCAGTCGGAGGCGAAAATGAGTCCCGCGCGTGCTTCCTTCACAGAGGCGGACCATTGACTAGTTATTAGCTCCAGCGAATTCTCCATAAGATCATTTCTCCTCGAGTCACCCCTCTATACACGCCTTCTAAACGATCGCAAGCCACGAGACTTGGACCACTACCCGCTCACTCTTCTTGAACCGAAGCGCGCTAGCCACGGGATTCCGAAAGATCTCGTGATAAGGCTCCTCTCGAAAGTTCTTAACGACAAACAAAACGAAACGGGCCTCAAGCTCTTCCGCGACAGCGTGCTCTTTCGGCGTAAACGAGATCGTTTTTGTTCGATCCATCAGTCCCTTGACTTCGACGGCCAGGAAATCCTCTTCTTCGCCAAGTCGCAGTTTAAAGTCGTACCCACAACCAAGGCGCGTCGTGTTCTCCATCGAATGCAGCCTGAAATCAGGGATGCTGCTTTGCACGGACTCGAAGTATCGCTCCGCAGCTAATCCTGTTGCTAGCCTTTTTGCAAAATCAGGTTTGGTCTTCTCGTGAGGTGTAGCTCCACCGATCTCACTCTCGGCGTTCCGATCATAGCCCACGAAAGCTTCGATAAGCCCCGTAAACGATTCGAGATCGAGGTCCCTGTAGTCGTTGAGCACCTTCAGACAATACCTGCGAATGTCCCGTTTGTGCCAACCCTTTCTTCGGTTTGGGAAGACGGGGTCGAATTCGTCGCGATAGTTCTTTATCGAAGCTGGCCTCGATCCCAGAGCGTAGCCTATGACGTTAAAAGCTTCCGTGAAGTTCTCAAAACCGAGAGACCTCAGCGCTAGAGAGTCGAACTTGGAAAGGTACAAACCGGCAAGGATGAGACGTTCTCGTTGAGGAATCCGCTCGGGTGCCAATATCATTCTTCGTCGCTTGAGCGATCAATTTAGGCGCACCGCTCCCTCAATGTACGCGGAGTGCAAATCAATCCACTTCATTTTCAGGATCGTGCCCATCAAGATCTTACCCGGAGAGCGGCACGATTGTAACACGCGAGGAAAATTCTGAGTGTGGGCCGAAACTTCCCCCATCGCCCCGCGATCTCTAAAACAGCGGATGTAAGATTGTTGAAACGACTTTCCCTCTTACACGTTGCCCTGCCTTCTGCCAGAATAGGCATGAACCCATTTGGCACCTATCTTATCGGAGACTCATAAAATGCAATTGCGCGTGCTCGCATTTGTGTTGGCAGGGGGCAAAGGCACCCGCCTCTACCCGCTGACCAAAGAGCGGGCGAAACCTGCCGTTCCGTTCGGCGGACGTTACAGGATCGTGGATTTCGTTCTCAGCAACCTGATTAACTCGGGCATCTATTCGATTTACGTCCTGGTCCAGTTTAAAAGCCAATCCCTGCTGGAGCATTTGCGCGAGGGATGGGAGGCCTCCAGCCTGCTGCGCAATCATTTCATCATTCCCGTTCCGGCGCAGATGCGCTCGGCGGGCGAAGATTGGTATCGCGGCACCGCCGATGCGATCTATCAGAACATCAATTTGATCGAACAAGCCGAGCCGCACGTGGTGGCCATCTTCGGCGCCGATCATATCTATCGCATGAACATCCGCGAGATGATCGAGTTCCATATCGATCGCGGCGCGCAGGTCACCGTGTCGGCCATCCCGGTCGAAAAGGAACAGGCGTCGGAATTCGGTGTCGTTGAGACACGGGAGGACGGGCTTATCTGCGGCTTCCACGAGAAAAAACCCGGCGCGCCCACCATGCCGGGCGATCCCAACCGCGTTTACGCGTCCATGGGGAATTATCTTTTCTCCACCAAGCTGCTGCTGGACGAATTGCGCGCGGATGGCGAGCAAGAACGCAGTTCGCACGATTTTGGCCGCGACATTCTTCCCGGGCTTATCGGGCGGGCCGATATGTACGCCTACGATTTCCAAACTAACCGGATTCCCGGCGATCCGGCCGGCGCGCCGGTCTATTGGCGGGACGTGGGAACCCTCGACGCTTTCTTCGATGCCAACATGGACCTGCGGTCTGTTTCGCCGGAGCTAAATCTATACAATCGCGCGTGGCCGCTCCGCACCGCTGGATATTTCGACGCCCCGGCGAAGTTCATCTTCGACAGCGACGGACGCCGCGGGGAAGCTTTGGATTCCATCGTCGCGGGCGGGACCATCCTGTCGGGCGGTTTGGTTCGAACCTCGGTCATCGGGCGTGGGGTTCGGGTTCACTCGCATGCCAGCGTCGAGGATTCCATCATTTTCGACAACTGCGATATTGGCCGGCGCGCCCGCGTCCGGCGGGCCATTCTGGATAAGAACGTGCGCGTTCCGCCCGACACATCCATCGGCTTCGATCTGGAGCGCGACAAGCAACTCTACCACGTCACCGACAGCGGAATTGTTGTGGTGGAAGGGTACCGCTCGCCGGTCGATATTGCCAGCATGAATCTGTAGCTCGCCGGGCAAGCACGCGAAGTGCCAAAGCCCCATCGCGGCCCCAAATTAAGTATTCAAAAGAATCCATGTAACGAGTTACTTGGGTTGAGTGTCGAACTAGTGAGATGATGTCTACCGTTGTAAACCCTCTGGAAGAGACCACCGCAGTGTTGAACGGTGTTCCTGCCGCGGAGATTCGTGCGCAGCTGGATCTGATCCTTCGTAGCCGCGCATTCATCCAATCCCATCGGATCCGCCGTTTCCTGCAATTCGTGGTCGAAGAAAGTCTCCTGGGCCAGCCTCATCGGCTCAAGGAGTATCTGATCGGGCTCGAGGTTTTCGACCGGCGGGAGGCGTTCGACCCCCGGGTTGACTCGATTGTCCGCGTCGAAGCGCGCCGCTTACGCTACAAGCTGGAGGAATATTATCGGACCGAAGGGCGGGAAGACGGTATCCGGATCGTGCTGCGCAAAGGCAGTTACGTTCCCATCTTCGAATACCGCAGCGCCGCCAGTGGCGCGAATCCGGTGTCCACGCGGCGCAGCATGGAAATTGCGCTGGTCCCTTTGATCAACGCGACTTCGGAGCCTGCCACGGCCGAGGCGGTAGCGGCGATCGAAGAGATCCAGCGGCGGCTCGCCCACGTACTCATCAAGGAAGGCTACTTCCAGGTGGTGGTGAAGTCGCACCACCCGGCGTCAGGGAGCGACGCGGCCTTGAGTGCACTCCCCGATAGCGCGGCCCCGGCCAGCACGGCCGACTATGTGATCGAAGGCAGCATGGAGTTCCAGCAGGACGGCTTTCGACTACTGCTGCAGTTGCAGCAGAGCGTGGATGGTTCCTACATTTGGTCCGAAACCGCGGAGGGCCGGCTGCAGGACCTATCTTCGATCGATCATTTGGCCCAGCAACTGGTGCACGATCTGACCGCTCCTGCCAGAGAAGGCATGGTCGCGCGCCGGCAATCTGACCGCAAAGAAAGCTGCGATGCTTACTTGCAGGGCCGTTACCACTGGAAACTCGCTACGCCGGATAGCATCCGGGCCAGTGTGGCGTTCTTTACCAAGGCGGTGGAAACTGATCCCAACTACGCAGCGGCCTGGGCCGCGCTATCGGAGTCTCTCCTGGTCAGCTCCGTATTTGGAATGCTTGCGCCCGCCGATTCCGATACGCGAATGAGGGAGGCCGCGGTGCGCGCCACTTCGCTGAACCCGTCGCTGCCGGAAGCGCACGTCGCCCTGGGCGCCGTCTTGTCGCTGCTGGATTGGGATTGGGCCGGGGGTGAGGAAGAACTTCAGAAGAGCATTCACTTGGACAAGAGCGATCCGATCGCCCACTTGGCCTACGGAATTCACCTGGCTTGCCGCGGCGCCCAGGATTCGGCCGTGGCCGAAGTGGAGCGCGCCCTGGAGGCCGATCCCGCCGCGTTGTTCCCCAACTTTATCCTGGGATGGATCTTTGGCGTTTGCCGCCGGTTCGACGAAGCCATCGCCCAGCACACGCTGGTCTCCCGCCTGGCTACCGATTACGGGTTGCCGCATCTGGGGTTGGGCATGGCATACGCGGGCAAGGGGCGGTTCGCCGACGCGATCGCGCATCTGACGAATGCGTCACAAATGAAGTGCGGATCGCTGTTGCATGGTCAGATGGGCTATTGCTACGCGATGGCCGGACGCCACGATGAAGCGCAGCGCGAGATCGGAGCCCTGAAGGTGCGCACGGAGTCGCACTATGTATCGCCCATGAGCTTCGCCGCGATTTATGCCGGATTGGGCCAGGATGCCGAAGCCCTGGCTTATCTGGAGCGCGCCGTCGAGGCTCGGGATACGTCCCTGCCCGTGCATCTGCTGAGCCCGGAGTTCGACAATTTGCGCGATCATCCCCAATTCCAGGATCTGCGCGGCCGCATTGGTCTGCCGCAGGCGGAATTCGCCCACAGCGGCGTCTGAGCCCGGCTATTCGGGTGAACGGGGCCAGATTGACCGAACTGTTAGAATAGCGTTATCAGCGTGGATCAGATCGGCCGATACCGGATTCTGGGCGAGCTCGGCCGTGGCGCGACTGGGGTGGTTTACCGCGCCCAGGATCCAGCCATCGGCCGCATTATCGCGATCAAAACCATCCGCCTATCGGATTTTACCGATCCAACGGAACGGGAACGGCTGCGCGAGCGGCTGTTTCGCGAAGCTCAGTCCGCCGGGATGCTTTCGCATCCCAACATTGTCACCATCTACGATATCGCCGAAGAAAACGGGCTGGCCTATATCTTCATGGAGTGCGTGGATGGCCCGCCGCTCGAAAAAGTATTGAACTCGGCGGAGCCGATTCGAAGCGATCATGCTCTGGCGATCCTACGCCAAACCGCCACCGCGCTCGACTACGCGCACCAAAAGGGCATCGTACATCGCGATATCAAGCCCGCCAATATTCTGATCCACGAGGGCACGCTCGCCAAGATCACCGATTTCGGCGTTGCCAAGATCATGTCCCAGCAGATGACGCAAAGCGGCGTCATGATGGGTACTCCGAATTACATGTCGCCCGAGCAGGTGCAAGGCCACGCCGTGGATGGCCGCGCCGATCAGTTTTCGCTCGCGGTGATCGCCTACGAAATCCTCACCGGCGAAAAACCGTTCCAGGCTGAACAACTGCCGGCGCTTTTGTTCCGCATCGTGCGTGAGGACCCGGTGCCGCCGCAGCGTCTGAATCCGAGCGTCGGCCCGCAAGTGGAGGTAGCGCTGAAAAAGGCACTGGCCAAGAGCGCCAACGATCGCTACGGCACTTGTATCCAGTTTGTGGACGCACTCACGCGAGCGCTCCAGGCGAGCCCCGGATGGCGTCCCTTGCCAAGAAGCAGCGCGCACAGCCTTCCCACCATGGCGGGACCGATGGTGGAAGCGAAAGCTCCCGCCCCTTCCGTTGTGCAGGCCCCGGCCGTGCCGCCTCAGGCGCACCTTCCGAGGCTCGACGACTCCCCAACCGCCGCGCCCGTACTCTTCCGCGAGGAGCCTGTCGAATCGCGCAGCCCCGTCTTGCGGAGCTTGGTTTGGATGCTGATCGGAATCGGACTGGTGGGTCTAGTTCTATTCGGCGCGCAGAAGTATTTGTTCAATCGAAATTCCGATCAAGTTGCCACGGATTCGCCGCCACCAGCCGCCGCGCAGGCGCCGGATAACTCCGCCACGAAACCCAGTCCGGTGGGCCAGTCTCCAGCTCCGGACAATTCGACCAAGCAAGCTCCCGCGCCCCAAGCGCCACCCGAAGCTACCGCTCCCGAGACAACGCCATCCACCCCACCGGCGCCCCCAGCCGCCCGCGATGAATCGCCACCGAAAGAAGACGAATCGCGGCCGAATGAAAAAGCTGAGTCGAAGCCGAAAGAAAAAGTGGAACCGTCACCAACGCGGGCCGAACGGCAGCGATCCCTGCCGTCGCCGGAATTTGCGAAACCCGGGGTGGGGCAGAGCGTGCAGTTCTTGACCGAGCCGCCGGGTGCGCAAGTGACCGTGGATGGCAACTCGTCTCAGGCTTGCAAAACGCCCTGCATTCTGCCGCTCCCTGGGGGCCGGCATGCGCTTACGGTACAACTGGCCGGGTATCGGCCGTATCCGCGGGTGTTTAATGTGCCACAAGACGGCGATGTCTTCCTCAAACTCAGCCAGATCGAGGGCACGTTGAACGTAACATCGCAGCCGGCTGGGGCGAGCATCGAAGTGAACGGGACCATGCAGTCGCAACACACGCCGGCCATGTTCAAGCTGGCGCCGGGGACGTATCACATCAAAGTGGCGCGGAGCGGAGCGTCTCTCGATTTCGACGTGCAGCTCCGGGACGGCGATATCATCACCAAGCGCGTCGAATTTTAGCGTAGCGGTTCAAGGCGTCGGCAAAAAGAAAACGGCGGGGAGGAATGATCCGCCCCACCGCGTGAGATCTCATCGGCTTGAAGCCTTTTTGTGCAATATTCCTCGCCGCGAGCTCTCCAGCCGGTGTTATGCGCTGGCGAAAAAACAAAAGAGAGCGAAGACGCGCGGCGAGACGCGCCTTCGCCCGGGAACAGGAGCAGGACCGCTCAGTTCCCTGGAAGTGTTATGTCTTCAGCAGCGCAAGAATGTTCTGCGGAGCTGCTGTTGGCTTGCGACTTCCCGCACCGAGTCGATCGCAGCCTCTCTCAGTGCTCACAGTCCTTATCGGGGAGCAGAATCGGTTCTTGAGTTCAGGGCCGCAATTTCTTAATGGCTTCCTGCAGATTTTTGAGGGAGAGCTCGCTGGCGTCGAGCATTTTGATCCTGCGTGATCTTCAGCTCTTTGCGCAATACGACCGTTTCTTTGGGAGCACGGATGCCGATCTTGGCGCCCTGCGGCGTTACCGCCAGCAGCTCTACCTCGATATCGTCGCCGATCATTACGCTTTCGCCCGCGCGGCGGCGCAACACTAACATGCTTCCTCCGACGTTTGCCTGTAATCGGCTTGGTTGCCGATGGGTTGGGCATGGGAATACCGGGAGTCGCGCCGGATCGCTTGCAGCCGGCGGCGAGTCTTCACGTTCAGAACCACCGGCGCCATCAAATTGGCGGTGGTCAGGAACTTGCCGTGCGACGAGATCAGCGCCAGCACCATCACCTGGTCACTCAACGCCGGCTGACGCCGCACTTCTAATCCGAGCTCTTCTAAATCCTCAGGGGCAATAGCCAATTCATATTTCCCATCTACCACGAGAATCGGAAAGGCCACAAAACAAAGGTTCGGTCGCACCATGCTCTGAAGGAAAAGGAGTGGACTGTGGCCGGGAACCTCTCCTTGAGAAGCCGCAATCGGAACAAAACTCTTTTCGTCTTCATAGGCCGGCCAGCCTTGAGGAAAATCGAATACCGAGGTATCGCCATAGGGTAAGGTTCCGAAATACTTGGTCTCGATAGACGGCATACCTCAAGCGCGCTTGCAAGCGGCATGCCACAAAAAATGGATGGATCAGCCCAGGTTCGCGATCACTGCTTCGGTAAATTCGCTGGTTGACGCGCTTCCGCCCACATCCGGCGGCAGATGTTTCTGCTCCGCGTACGTCCCCTCGATGGCGCTCCTCAGCCGCGTTGCCGCCGAGATTTCACCCAGATGAATCAGCATCAGCACGCTCGAAAGCATCAACGCTGTTGGGTTGGCGATGCCCTTGCCCGCGATATCGGGAGCGCTGCCGTGGACCGCTTCAAACACCGCGTGGTGATCGCCCATGTTGGCGCCCGGAACGACGCCCAGCCCGCCCACCAATCCCGCCGCCAGATCGGAAACAATGTCGCCGTACAGGTTGGGGAGCAGCAAAATGTCGAACGTCTCGGGCCGCAGCACCAACTGCATGGATGCGTTGTCGACGATCAGTTCTTTATAGCCGATTTCCGGATTCTTGGCAGCCACTTCGCGGCAGCAACGCAGGAACAGCCCATCGGACAGCTTCATGATATTGGCTTTGTGAATCGCGGTGACCTGTTTGCGCCCGGTCTTCTTGGCGAACTGGAACGCATATTCCGCGATGCGAATGGACGCGCTGCGCGTGATCACTTTCAGGCTGGTGACCACGTCCTTCACCACTTCGTGCTCCAGACCCGAATAGAGATCCTCGGTGTTCTCGCGGAAAATCACCATGTCGATCTTCACATCGTCGAAGCGCGTCTTCAGGCCCGGCAGCGAGCGCACCGGCCGCACGTTGGCAAACAGGTCGAAATGCTTACGGAGCGCCACGTTGACGCTCTGAAATCCTCCGCCGATCGGCGTGGCGACCGGCCCTTTCAGCCCCACGCGCGTGCGATCGATCGATTCGATCACGTGGGGAGGCAGCACCTGGCCGGATTTTGCGATGATGCTCGCATTCAGATCGGCGCGCTGCCAGTCAATAGAAACGCCGGTGGCGTTGACCGCGCGAACGGCTGCGTCGGCCACTTCGGGCCCGATGCCATCGCCGGGGATTAACGTTACGGGATGAGACACTTTACTATTGTAAAGGCATGGCCATCGTGAAACGCGCGCTGATCAGCGTGACAGACAAAACAGGTGTCGTGGAGTTCGCGCAAGGCTTGCGCGATTTGGGTGTCGAGATCATTTCCACGGGTGGTACGGCGAAAGCGCTCGAAGGGGCGGGCGTGCCGGTGCGCGAAGTGGCCGAGCTGACCGGATTTCCCGAGATGCTGGACGGCCGGCTGAAAACCATCCATCCGCGCGTGGCGGGAGGAGTGCTCGCTATTCGCGCCAATTCAGAACATATGCAGTCGCTCGCCGCGCACGGCATCCCGCTGATCGACATGGTAGTGGTGAACCTCTATCAGTTTGAAAAAGTGGCTGCCAAACAAGGCGTGCCGCTCGCGGAGCTGATCGCGAACATCGATATCGGCGGGCCCACTCTGATTCGAGCGGCGGCCAAGAACTATCAGGACGTCGCGGTGGTGGTTTCGCCCGACGACTATCCGGCGATTCTCGAAGAGTTGCACGAACGCGAAGGCGCCCTTTGTGAACCGACGCTGTGGACATTAGCCAAAAAAGCTTTCGCGCTGACCGCGGCCTATGATCGGGCCATCAGCGCGCGCCTGGCCCGCGTGGGCGCCGAGGATGAATCGGGCTTACCGGCGTTTCTGGATATTCGCGCGCCGCGTGCACTCGACTTGCGCTACGGCGAGAATCCGCACCAGAAGGCCGCGCTTTATTCCAGCCGCCTGGGTGGCATCGCAGCCGCCGAGCAGTTGCAGGGCAAGGAGCTCTCCTACAACAACCTGGTGGATCTGGATGCCGCATGGCAACTGATCCGGGAATTTAGCCATCCTGCATCGGCCATCATCAAGCACACCAATCCCTGTGGATGCGCCGAGGCGTCCACACTGGCGGAAAGCTATCGGCGGGCGTTCGAGGCGGATCCAGTTTCGGCGTTCGGAGGTGTGCTGGCATTCAATCGCGCATTGGATCGCGACACGGCCGAGGAGATCGCGAAGACTTTTATCGAGGCGATTGCGGCGCCCGGTTACGACGCCGCCGCGCGCGAACTGCTCGCGTCGAAGAGAAACTTGAGATTGTTGGCGGTGTCCCGCGGGCCGGAGGAGTCCGTGGTGAAATCGATCAGCGGCGGATACCTGGTGCAGACCCCGGACACGCACCTGTTGGAACGGAGCGAGTGCGTGGTGAAAACCGAACGGGCACCCACCGATGACGAGTGGGCTGCGCTCGAATTCGCCTGGAAAGTTTGTAAGCACGTAAAGTCGAATGCGATCGTTTACGCGCGCCAGGGCCAGACCATCAGCGTGGGAGCCGGGCAAATGAGCCGGGTAGACTCCGTCAAGGTCGGGGCCATGAAGGCCCTATTGCCGCTCCAAGGCACGGTGCTCGCATCGGATGCTTTTTTCCCGTTCCCGGATGGCGTGGAAGAAGCCGCCAGGCATGGGATCACCGCGGTGATTCAACCGGGCGGCTCGGTGGGAGATGAAAAGGTGATCGCTGCCGCGAACCAGTTGGGACTCGCGATGGTGTTCACCGGCGTGCGGCACTTCCGTCACTAGCCGCAGGCGCTAGGCACTAGCCAACGCTTGCTCACGGTCGCGGTTCAGTTGAGCAATAGGACTGCCAGCATGGTGCAGTTCGTCACGCCTTTTTCCGCGAGGATTTTCAGTGCGCGCTCGGGAAAGGTAGGGCTGTGCTCAAACGCCTTGGTGAAAGACTGAATCACCTGGATCGCTTCCCCTGTTCCGAACTGCTCCTTATGGAACGCGGCCATGCCGATGAGAAGCAACTGAACGATAGCGTAATAAGCCATCATCAAAAGGCATTGGTCGCGGATGGTTTTCGCAATATGATGGACGCTAAGACCGCGGGTGCTCTCTTGCGGACCCAGCGGGAACAACGTCCGGTGCACATAACTGACCAGGTAGTGCTCCAGCATGTGCTGGTGCTGGCCTAGGAACGGCGCGTAGCATTGCGAATGAGCCGCCGCGTAGCGCTTTCCGAGATCCTTCATGCTCAAGTCCGCGGTCCACGCCATCGCGTCCATGAACTTCTGGTAGCAGGAAAGGAGCCGCGGAGTGGTGAAATCGGAACTGATGCGCCCGACGATCAGTTCTAGAACCAGTTCCAGTTGCTTGGCGGGCTGGGCGGCGTGGGTGCTCACCGCTTGATCGAACAGGCCCCGCTCGACGCCATCGCGGTATGTTTCCAGAACTTCGATGGTTTGCGGTTGCTCACCCGTCTCCGTCATTGTTTGGAGCTGGTCGCAAAGCGAACCGAGAATCATCAGACGCTTCCATAGCGGATCAGCGCGATATTGGAGAAGCCAGATCACCAGGTCCCGAATCTCCCGAAAATACTGGTAAGGTTTATCGGATGTGCCGTTCAAGGTGCGCAGGATCGACAAATTCCCCAGTCGCGGGTCGCGCCGCGGGCCATCGTCGGTGTCGAACTCCATAGGGTTCGGATCGAGCAGGACAATACGCGCCGCTTCGGGGCACGAAAGGTCGAGCGATCGCTGCAGCACGTCGTCCACGACGTTCATCACACGCGGATAGGCCGAGCACATCATCGGCAAGGACTCTTCGCCCAGCTTCTTCTGAATGGAGCACAGGCTTTCGTCGAGAAATGGGCAACTGGGTCCATTCAAATTGATCCGCGCGTAGTTGTCGTCGCTGGTGCGGTCAGTGTTGATGGTTACCAGCTCATGCAGGCGCGGCCCTAGCTCCGGATCGACCGAGCGCTGGTAGGCTTCGTAAGTGGTTTTATCGACGTTGACGATCCAACCGACACAGCAAGTGTCCTCGCATTCGGCGCCGATGCAACGAAAGGCATGGTAGGACCGCGGTTGGAGCCGTTTTACCGGCCTCGGCACTGATTGAGGATAGCACGCGTGGTCCGGCGGGATTCCAGACCTTCATCGTTTCAGAAATTCCTTCAGTTGTTGAAATTGAGATTGAGGTAAGAGTATCCGCCCGTTGGTGAGGCAAACCTGATATGGTCCGGTGCAGATTTCGCCTGGGCGAATTTGCAATTCCGCCTTCTGCGGCCTTGGCCCTTCGTCGAGCGGAAGAAAGGTCTCGTCTTTCAGGATCGTTCCTGCGTCGTTCCAAATCGTACAGTGAACCTGGCCATGCTCGTCAATGCTACAGATTTGCCAATACCCTGTTTTCGCGCCCTCGACCCGCACCGCTGACGTCGCCACTTCTATGGGCCTCTTGGGTTGCGAACAGCCGAGGCAGCACACAACGGCCACCAAGAAGCAACGGTCCCAGCCTTTGCGCTTCATTGTTGACGGCATTCGGGCGTTTACTGCAGCACTTTTAGTTCGGCGGCGCCGGACAGGTTGTAGTAGTCCCGTAATCGTCGCGCGGCCGCCGGGCCAATCACTTTCGCTAAATCCTCCGCCGGCGCTTCGCGAACGCGTTCCAGGCTCCCGAATTCGCGCAGCAACTTCGCGATCGTCTTCGCGCCAATGCCATCCACTTGCTCCAACTCCGAGGTCAGGCGCGCGGCGCCTCTACGAGTACGGTGGAAGGTGACCGCGAATCGATGCGCCTCATCGCGCACCTGCTGGATCAAGTGCAGCACCGGCGAAAAACGATCGAGCCGGATCGGTTCGTCTTCCTGGCCGTACACGTAAATGATCTCTTCGCGCTTGGCGATGGACGCCACCGGTTGATTGATCACACCGATCGCGTCCAGCGCTTCCACAGCCGCGTGCAATTGGCCGAGTCCGCCGTCGATCAAGATCAAACTTGGAAAAGCCTTGTTCTCCTGCTGCAGACGCGAGTAGCGGCGCGTCACCACCTCACGCATGGACGCAAAATCGTCGTTGCCAACAACAGTGCGAATGATGAACTTGCGATAGTCGGACTTTTTCATTCGCCCGTCTTCCCACACCACCATGCTGGCCACTTTGTCGGTACCCTGGATGTGTGAGATATCGAAGCATTCGATGCGCTTGGGCGGATCGGGTAGCCCGAGGGCGTCCTGCAACGCTTCCTCGATGGCCTTCGACGTCGGGTGCATGATGCGGAAACGCTGCTGGAACGCGTGTTTTGCGTTGGTTTCGACGAGCGATAGCAGGGCCTTTTTCTGCCCGCGCTGCGGGATCAGGATCTCCACTTTGTGGCCGCGCTTTTCGCTGAGCAGTTCTTCCAGCGCCTCGCGATCCTCGAAGTCCACCGGCACGTGGATGCGGCTGGGGATGTACTGCTCATTGATGTAAATCTGCTTGAGCAGCGACGAGAAAAATTCGTCGGGTTGGAAATCGAACAGATCCTCCCAGAAGTATTCGCGGCGATCGACGATGCGGCCGTTGCGCAAGTGAAACAGGTTGGCGGCGACCAGCGGCGGCTCGGCGTGGTAAGCCAGAATATCGATGTTCTCGCCTTCGGCCGCGGCGATCTTCTGCTTCTCCTCCATCTCCTCCACTGTGGACACCAGGTCGCGCAGACCGGCCGCTTCTTCAAATCGCATTTCTTCGGAGGCCTGGCGCATGCGGCCGCGCAACTCGCGAGCCAAGTCTTTGTGGCGCCCTTCCAGAAACAGGCGGACGTCGCGTACCGCGGCGGCATAAGCTTCATCGGTGGTCAAACCTGCGACGCACGGCCCCAGGCAGCGATGGATATGGTATTCCAGGCACGGATGCGTGTGGGTCCGCGTGAAATCCACTTTGCAGGATGGAACCTTGAAGTGGCGATGAATGAAGTGGACCAGCCGATGCGCCAGGTTGCCGGGGAAATACGGGCCGAAGTAAGTGGAGCCATCCTTGATGAGCCGGCGCGTCACGTACACCTGCGGATATTGCTCGTGGGTGAGCTTGATGTAGGGGAAAGTTTTGTCGTCGCGCAGCAGGATGTTGAAGCGCGGCTTCCACTGCTTGATGAGCTGATTTTCGAGCGCCAGCGCCTCTTTGTTGTTGTCGACCAGGATGTACTCGACGTCGCGAGCGTCGGCGATCAACGTGCCAGTCTTGACGTCGGCCAAGCGGTCATCGTTGAAGTAGCTGCGCACGCGCGCCCGCAGGTTTTTGGCCTTGCCGACGTAAATAACTTCGCCGTGCTGGTCTTTGTAGAGATACACGCCGGGCAACAGAGGCAGTTGGGCGGCTTTGTCCCGGAGTTCCATTTGCGAGGGGCTGTTTCTATTGTCGCAGGATGACGTCTCGGTGACATATCATTCCAAAGAGTCCCCACAATGGTGATCACTACCGAATACGTCGACATCCCCGCCGGCGGCGCGCCCATGCGGATGTTCGTGGCTGCGCCGAAAGCGCCTGGAAAATATCCCGGCATCGTCTGCTATTCGGACATCTTCCAGCTCACTGGTACCATGTTGCGATCGGTCGCTCGATTGGCGGGTTATGGATTCGTGGCTGCGGCGCCGGAGATCTACCATCGCGTGGAACCCGCGGGCGTCGCGATTCCGTTCGATGATGCAGGACGAACCCGCGGTATGGACGATGCGGCCAAGACCCCGGTGACACACTTCGATGAAGATCGGCGCGCCGCGCTGGATTATTTGTCCAAGCATCCTCTGGTTGCGCCCGGCCAATTAGGCGCGATGGGCTTCTGCATTGGCGGCCACTTAGCTTTTCGCGCCGCGCTCGACCCCGCCGTTCGCGCCACGGCCTGTTTTTATGGCACCGGCATTCACGATGGGAGGCTGGGCCAGGATCCAGACGCGGGATCGTTGGCTCGGGCCGGGGAGATTCGCGGGAAGCTGCTGATGATCTTTGGCGGCGCCGATCCGCACGTGCCGGAAGCCGGGCGCGCGGAGATCGATCGCAAGCTGCGCGAGGCCAAGGTCGACTATGCGGTGAAGCTTTACCCCGCCGAGCACGCCTTCATGCGCGATGAGGGTCCGCGGCACGATCCGGAAGCCACCGACGAAGCATTCTCGGATATGATCGGGCTCTTCCGCGGCGTTTTCGGTGCCCGCTATACTTAAAGCTGTGGTACGCAGATTTGCAGCCGGCCTTTTGTTGACGGGTATTCTCTGCGCGCAGGACGACACCCAGCTCAAGAAAAGATCCGACCAACCGAAACCCCAGCAGCAAACCCAAGAACAGGAGCCTCCGGAAGAAGACGAAAGCCTGGCTCCGAAGACGTACTCCTTCAATCCACTGGAAGCCGAGAAGGATCTCAAAATCGGCCTTTACTATTTCAAGAAGGGCAACTACAAAGCATCTACCAGCCGGTTCCGCGAGGCCACGCTTTGGAATCCCACCTTCGCCGAAGCTTTCCTGCGGCTGGGTGAAAGCGCGGAGAAGATGAAGGACAAGAAGGCCGCCGACGAGGCCTACACGAAATACCTGGCGCTTTCTCCGGACGCCAAGGATGCCGAGGCGATCAAAAAGAAATTAGCCCGCCAGCGGTAGATGTTTGCGCTTGCGGCTTACTTGCTGGGCCTTCATTACCGCCACCAGCCGGCTCACGCCAGCGTTCCAATCGGGGAACAGATCCAGGTACTGAGTCTGTTTTGAAATGCGGCGAGGCACGACGCAGTCGTCCAGGCGGAGGGGGATCAGGAAGATCTCATCTAGCGGAACTTTCTCGGCGCAAAACAGCGCGTAGCGGAGCTCGCTGTGGAAACTGCCGCGCTTTGAAGTAGCCCGGCGCGAGAAGCATGCCACAAAGAAGTCGGACGTTTGAATGGCGGTTTCGATCGCCCGCGGCCAGTTTTGCCCCGGCATCAGCCGCTTCTTGTCCAGCCAGGGGCGAAAGCCGTTTTCTTCGCAGACCCCGTAAAGCTTCTTGGCGAACACCAGATCCTCTTCCACATAGGCGATGAATACGCGCGGCTTGTTCAGCGCCACGAAACGCAGCCCCTGCTTGCCTCCCGCCGACAAGGTGCCCAGCCCGTCGATATCGATGGATCCGCCGCGTTCCAGTACTTCCCGAAGCACTCGCGCGATGCGGCGCGTAAGGGCTGCATTTGGCCGCGACCCGCTCATTTCAGCCTCTTTCGTGACTTGACCCGCCGGGCCCCAGGTGGGAGGCATTGCTCAAAATAGAATTCGGGTTTGGGACCCGGAAGGAAGGTTCCAATGCCGGGAAGGGAGGCGCTTTGCCCTTGCCGAACTCGCCGCAGTATGCCCGACAGGATCTGATCCAATTGATCGGCTGCCGCGGCGGCGGATATCCCCGACTCCTTGGCGAGACGCCTAGCCAACTGCTCTTTCTTCATGCTTAATCATCCTACGCCTGGGGATGGTCTACCGGCCGCGCGGCTATTGGAAATAGAATGCCTAAGTGGTTATTATTCAATGGGATGCCGGATCGGAACCAGGTTTGATAGAGTCCGTCACTCGCTGTGCAAATGAAGCGCTTTTAATAAGCACTTAAGGTGGCGTTCATCTCCGGCTGAAATGATAGGGCTGAAGTTATCGACATAGCTTCTGACACCTAAGGAGATTTTAACAATGAAGAAACTCATGACATTGATGCTTGGCCTCTCGTTCCTGATGGGAACGGTCAGCCTGTTTGCCCAGGACAAGCCGGCGGATTCGACCAAGACCGAGAAGAAGGCCAAGAAGAGCAAGAAGAAGAAGGCCGACAAAGACGCCGACAAGAAGAGCTAACTTTTCAATTAGTTAAGCCAAGATTTACGTCGCGCATACGGTCGGGTTTCCCGGTTCCGGTATGCGCGACAACTTTTTAGGGGCTACCTAGTAACGATTGGAAGCATACGATCAGTACTTCTTTAGATTGCGGTATGGGTGGTTCCCGCGTTACCGTGGAAGGTACCGACCGGCAATCCCAAGGTAGGTAGTTATGGTGGAATGTCCATCCTGCCACACCAGCAATCCACCCGAGTCACGCCTGTGTTCCAAATGCAGTACGCCATTTGGGATTGATAGCGCCACGCTGCTAGTGGAAGCTTCGCCTCCGCCGCCATCCGATCCTGACGCTACCCAAATTTTCACCGAAGTCTCGCTGGCGGCCACCGCCATCGGAGGGACTACCGGCTGGTCCGTGGCGGCGCAACGCTCCGAAGCCTCTGGTCCGAACGCCCCCGTCGAAGAAGGCGTAATTCTCGGGGAGCGCTACGAAATCCTGAAGCGCTTGGGCGAGGGCGGCATGGGCGCGGTGTATAAGGCGCGCGATCATGAGCTGGACCGGCTGGTAGCCCTCAAGGTGATTCGCCCGGATCTGGCCGGACATCCCGACATTCTTCGCCGCTTCAAGCAGGAATTGATTCTGGCGCGGCAAGTCACGCACAAGAATGTCGTGCGGATCTTCGATCTGGGCAGCGCGGATGGACGCAAGTTCATCACGATGGACTACATCGACGGGCGCGACCTGAAGAGCATTCTGGTCGAACGCGGGAAACTTCCGGCCGCCGAAGTAGTGCCGATCTTCCAGCAGGTTTGCCGGGGACTGGAAGCGGCGCACGCAGAGGGCGTGGTCCATCGCGATTTGAAGCCGCAAAATATCATGTTGGACGCGGCGGCCCGCGTCTGGCTGATGGATTTTGGACTGGCGCGCTCCATGGAAATGGCCGGCCTGACGCGCACCGGCGTCCTGATGGGCACTCCCGACTATATGTCGCCCGAGCAGGCCCGTGCCGAGAAAGTGGACGCTCGCTCGGATTTGTTCAGCCTGGGCATCATCGTTTACGAAATGCTGACGGGCGAATTGCCGTTCCAGGCCGATACCTTGATGGCCAAACTGCTCCAGCGCGTACAGCAGAAAGCGCGTCCGGTGACGGATCTCGATCCCAATATCCCCGCTGGATTGGCCGCCGTGGTGAGCAAATGCCTGGAGACGGACGTCTCGAAACGGTATCAATCCGTTCGTGAGATCTTGGACGATCTCGGTGGAAATACCCAGCTTGGCGGAGCCACGCAAGCCAGCCAGGTGACGAGCGCGAGCCACAGCGGCGCCACTAATGCCGGGGCGGGTCCTTCCGTTTCCTTGAGCGCCCTGGGCCCAGGCTCGCAGTTCGGGCCGCGCTACCGCATTGAAGCCGAAATCGGCGAGGGCGGCATGGGCAAGGTGTACAAGGCGCACGACAACGATCTGGACCGCACCGTCGCGCTCAAGCTGGTCCGGCCGGAATTGGCCAGAGACGCGAGCTCGCTGCAGCGCTTCAAACAGGAGCTGCTGCTTGCCAGCCGCATTTCGCACCGCAATATTCTCCGCATCCACGATCTGGGTGACGTGGATGGCATCAAGTTCATTTCCATGGCCTATATCCAGGGCATGGATCTCCAGGACTTGATTGAAAAGACCGGGAAGTTGCAAACCGAGCGCGTGGTGAGCATAGCCAAGCAGCTGGCAAGCGCGCTCGAAGCGGCGCACGCTGAAGGCGTCATGCATCGCGATCTGAAGCCGCGCAACGTCCTCATCACCGTGGACGATCATGTTTTCGTATCGGATTTCGGCCTGGCGAAATCGTTGGACGCCGAAACCACGGCCATGACGCGAGCCGGCGAAGTGTTGGGTACGCCGCGCTACATGTCGCCCGAGCAAGCCGAATCGAAGGCTGCCGATGGCCGCAGCGATCTCTACTCGCTGGGCGTCATCCTGTATGAGATGTCGACGGGCGAGGTGCCGTTCACGGGCGAGTCCTCGTTGCAGGTGATGTTCCAGCACGTTCAGCAGGCGCCGAAGGATCCGCGGCTGGTGAATCCAGAGGTGCCGGAGTATCTAGCGACCATCATCCTAAAGTGCCTGGAAAAGAACCCCGAGCAACGTTATCAAAGCGCCGCGGAACTGCTGCGAGACCTTGAGTCCGGCACGCCACCCACGCGCGTTGTTCGTTTGCGCATCGCTGAAACAGGCTACTCGAAGTGGATGTTCGCCGCCATGGGGATCCTTTTACTGGTGGCGGTTGTATTGGCGGTGCGCCCGCTCCGGGAGCGCGTGCTGGGACATCCTTCCGCCAGCGCCACGAACCCCGCCTCGGCCGCCGCGAATGCGAAATTCGTAGCGATCATGCCACTGCGCGTGCTGGGCAGCGATGCGGCTCTGCAATACGAAGCCGAGGGCGTGGTGGATGCGCTCTCCGCGAAGCTGTTTCAGATGAAGAACGTCCATCTGGCTTCGCCCACAGCCGCGGAGAAAATCAAGGCCGCCGAGCCGGTTGCTAAAATCGCGCGCCAGTTGGGCGCCAAGCTGATAGTCCAGGGCACCATGCAGGGCGGGGCGGGGGACAAGATTGATGTCGTGCTCAGCTTGAGCGACGCCACCGGCCGGCAACTCTGGACCAAGGATTTTTCGGGTGTACGGGAAGATCTGCTGCGGATTGAAGACGATATTTATAACGACGTAGTCACGGCTCTGGAGCTGAAACCAAGCGACGAAGAACTGGCACGGAGCGCGCTGCGCCCCACCGAAAACGCCGGCGCCTACGAGCTGTATCTCAAGGGCCGCAACATCCTGCGCGGCAAGCGCGACATCCAGCGCGTACAGTCGGCTGTCGATCTGTTCGAGCAGGCCACCAAGAAGGATGCTAGTTTCGCGCTCGCCTATGCCGGGCTGGCGGATGCATGCATCGTCCTGTACAACCTGAGCCAGGACGCCACTTGGTCGCAGAAGGCGCTGAGCGCCGCGCAGCAGGCCGAAAGGCTCAACGATGAGATTCCCGAGGTCCACTTTGCGCTCGGTAATGCATACCGTACCACTGGTAAAACCAACGAGGCGATTGCCGAGTTGAAGCGCGCCTTGGCGCTGGCGCCAAACTCGGACGAAGGTTTCCGGCATCTGGGCGACGCCTACATGGACTCGGGGAAGGAAAACGACGCCCTACAGGCTTACCAGCAGGCCATTGCCGCGAACCCGTATTATTCGCTCAACTACAACAGCCTAGGCTCAGTCTATTTTCAGCTTGGCCAGACCCAGAAGGCCACGGAAGCCTTCCAGCGGGTAGTGGACCTGGCGCCGGATTCCCAACTGGGATATGAAAACCTTGGGGCCGTTGATTACCAGGCTGGCAAGTGGAATGACGCGATTCTTAATTTTGAGAAAGCCTTGAAGATCGAACCTTCCGAGATCCTCTATTCGAACATGGGCGGCGCTTATTTCTATCTTGGACATCGCGCCGATGCCGTCACCATGTTCCAGAAGGCCGTGGCCATGAATCCGAACGATCATATCGCGGTCGGTAATCTGGCCGACGGCTATCGCTGGTCGGGCGATGCGGTGAAGGCCAAGGCAACGTATGGACAAGCCATCGCGCTGGCCCTGAAAACGCTGCGGGTGAATCCGCAAGATGCCAGCACGTTGGGCTATTTGGCGTTCTACTACGCCAAGAACGGAGACTCCAAGACGGGCCTCGAATTCATCCATCGCGCACGCAGCATTGACGCCAACGACAACGAGCTCATGTACAAGGAAGCCGTGGTGGATGCGATTGCCGGTCAGCAAGCCGACGCGCTGACCAACCTGCGCGCCGCATTGCAAAAGGGTTATTCGGTGGAGCAGGCCAAGAACGATCCGGAATTGAAAGCGCTGTCCAGCAATCCAGACCTGAATAAGTTAATCGCCGAATTTCAACGGAAGGCTAACTAGCGGACCTTTTGCGCGCCCGCGCCACGATCATGGCGGCGGATGCAAACAACAAAATAATCCACTGTGACGGTTCCGGCGTGGTGGCCGTCGGGATGCCGACAACGTCGGCAGTATTCCAGAAAGCTATTTGAAACGCGTCGTTGTAGAACCCGCAGTTCGTGAAAAGGCTGCCGCCGTCGCAAGTGAACACTTCACCAAGTTGGTCGGGGTTCAACTGTCCACCATTTGAGGTAAGCGTTATCAGGATCGAGTTAATGGGCGTACCTGTGTTTGCATAATCCAGAACCACGGTATTGCCCGCGGCATCGGATCCCGTCGAGAACGAAAAGTTACCGTCTTCGGGCGTGCTCTTTCCGCCCGGGTCGACTCGGATCGACGGATCGAAGCAACCCTCGAATCCAGGGCAAAAATTGTCGGGGTTAGTGAACGAGGACGTATTCAAGTCTGACGGGTTGGGTGTGAAATTAAAATCCTGGTTGTTGTCCCAGTCCGTCAGCGTAATCGTGTAATGCCCGGGTTCTACCGTATCTGCTTGAGCCCACGAGCAACTCAGCACGCCCACCGCCGCAAGCATTAGCCATCGCGCCATTTGATCGCCGCCTCTGTCCCGAAAAATAGCGAATTAGCGTTCGCCGGGAACGTGCCGGAGAGTTAGCACTAATTTCGTTTCACTATAATACCTTCGGAGACTTCAGTTTGAAACCCGGAAAACGAGCGTTTAGTACTAGGCGTCCTTCTTAATAGGCGATAGATCACTGCTGTTTCAGATGTTTACGGCCTGTACCAATGAGACAAATAGTACTAATTGCGATTGTGAATAGCGTCCATCCCTTCTATAATCAATCTCCATGCGGCCTTCTTCCAGTCCGACAACGAGCCGGAGCGTGATAAGGAGTTGGATGCGATGCCTTGGCATCGGCGCCCTTTTGGCAGCGCTACCCTTTTTGGCAACCGCTTCTCCGGTCGTAGAGGATTTCACGTTCAATATTGGCGGGACTCCAGGCACCGGCGAGGTGACATTTGATCCTTCTCACGCCCTCACGGACGCATACGGCCCCTACGTCAACGCATCGCCCGGGCTCACAGAGTTCGATTTGAGCTTCGAGTCAGACAATTACACGATTTCGGACGCGCTAGCCGCGGAAGTATTCTTGCCTGGAAACGACTACAACAACACCATCGCAGCCGGGCACTACGCAGTTTTCGGCTTTTGGGTCGTCCCGGGTAGCGAATCCGGCGGATTTGAGAGTCTGATTGGAGTTACCCGCGAAGGTAAGACGTTCTTACTCACCGGCGTCGAGGCATCCACTATCTCCTTCGGCGGTTCCGGTAGCTCACTGACGTTGCAAGTTTGTCCGGCCGGCGATTGCCCCAATTATCAGGTGACAATGGGAAGCATTACTCCGGAGCCCTCTTTGCTCCCACTGAGCGCGCTTGGTTTAGCTGGCTTATGGTTCGCGCGCCGTCGCAGAGCGAGCCTGTAAGTACCCCGCTCTTACGAGCATTCGCCTCGGCGACTATCGGTGTAATGTAACTCGGGTATTAGAATCGGCCAGATCGATTGCCTGGATGTTGTCCATGCCATCCTGAGAGGTAGTTTCCAGTGAAGTGTATGGGAACTTCTTCTGCGCGTTCTCTACCTGAGCCGGGACGCTGACCGATATGTTACTTTGCACGTTGGTGAAAACAGCCTGAGATCCCTCGATCTTCACTTTGTATTCACCCGGTTTGAGTTCGGTGGTTCCTGCCTTGGCGGGCGCATTCAGCACAATGTCGTAAGACTTTGCACTGGCGATATTCAAGCTGGCGATTGTCATGGCGCCAACCATTAGTAGCGATCTTGTACTCATGGGTCTAAATCTCCTTACAACTGCTGAGACGAACCCAAACCACGTAGGGTAATGAAATGAAATGTAAGTCCTTGTAGAGTTGCATCAGCGATGAAACGGCGGCGGACGTAGAAGCGTCGCATTGACAGGGCCTTTGGGGCGCAGATTCGCGAGGTCCACCCGCGTCCTTGTTACCTTAAAGAGGAATGCATGCGCACAAAGTGCTTTCATTGGTGGAGTATCGCGGCTGCCGTAGCGGTCTTCTGGGCGGCGAGCGCGCGAGCGCAGACTAGCCGCATCATTCAGCCAGTCGACAATCGGCAGCGCACGGCACTGGCCGGGAATCTACATCCGAAGGCTCTGGCCGCCGCCTTGAATGGCAACGATCGGGGCCGAGTGGCGCCTTCCCTTGCCATGCCCTACATCACGCTAACGCTCGCGCGATCAGCGAATCAGCAGGCGGATCTGGAAAAACTTCTGCAGGAACAGCAAACGCCTGGCGCGCCAAATTATCATCGATGGCTCACTCCGGAGGAATTCGGGCAGCGCTTCGGGGCGAGCGACGCCGATATCGGCAAGATCACTCAATGGCTTGAGGAGCAGGGATTGCAAGTCATTTCCGTGGCGCGTGGGCGGGGTTGGATCGCTGCCAGCGGAATGGCGGCGCAAGTAGAGGCGGCGTTCCAGACCGAAATCCATAGCTACCTGGTCGACGGCGAAACGCACTACGCCAACGCGTCGGCGCCTACTGTGCCGGCGGCTTTCGGCACGGTGATAAACAGCATTCGCGGCCTGAACGATTTCCGCATGAAGCCGCGGTTGCACGCCTCGCTTGTCAAGCCTGAGTACACGGCGGCGCATTACACATCCGGATCGGGGGGGACGCACTTTATTGCGCCCGGTGATTTCGCGACCATTTACGACGTCACGCCTTTGTACAGCGCTGGAATCGACGGAAGCGGGCAGAAGATCGCGATCGCCGGCCAGATTGAAGTGAATCTTTCCGACATCGAACATTTCCGTAGCACGTTCAATCTGCCGGCGAACGATCCGCGGACGTTGCTGGTGCCGGGATCGGCGAATCCGGGGAATAGCTCCACATCGGGCGATCTGGCGGAGTCGGACCTCGACCTGGAATGGGCTGGCGCGGTGGCACGGAACGCGACGATCATTTTTGTGTATTCCACCGACGTAACAACGTCGGTGCAGTATGCCATCGACCAGGACCTAGCGCCGGTGGTTAGCGTGAGCTATGGCTCCTGTGAGCAGGAAACGCCTCGGTCGGAATATGACGCGTTTGTCTCGTGGGCGCAGCAGGCCAACGCGCAGGGTATCACTTGGTTCGCGGCGTCGGGCGACTCGGGAGCGGCCGATTGCGACGACTCGCAAAATCCCGGGCTTGCCGTGGACCTTCCTGGCAGTATCCCGGAAGTGACCAGCGTGGGGGGCACGGAGTTTGTCGAGGGCTCGGGCAACTACTGGAGTTCCACCAACAACGCCAACGGTGCATCGGCGCTCTCTTACATCCCCGAGACGACGTGGAACGACAGCGTAGCTGACCAGGAGCCTTCAGCCAGCGGTGGCGGCGCGAGCATTCTGTTTGGGAAACCTTCCTGGCAAACCGCTCCCGGCGTGCCGGCGGATAATGCGCGCGACGTCCCGGACGTAGCATTGAACGCATCCGACAATAATGATCCATCCCTGGTCTACACCAGCGGCAGCATGCAGGCTTACGGAGGGACGTCAGTGCCGACACCTGAGTTTGCGGGTCTGACGGCGCTGCTGAACCAAAAGCTCGGCTCGCACGGGCTCGGAAATATGAATCCGAAGCTGTACTCGCTGGCGCCCTCGGGTTGGGGGTCAGGTATGTTTCACGACATCACGACAGGCAACAACATTGTGACTGTGGCTTGTCCGCAAAGACAGCCCAACTGCACGGCCGCTGCAGTGGGGTATAGCGCGGGTGTAGGCTACGATCAGACCACCGGGCTCGGGTCGGTGGATGCGTACAAGCTGGTGATGGCCTGGAACGGCGGGAGCACGATCACGCCACCGCCGACTCCGGCTGTAAACATCACGCTGCTGAGCAACTTGAGGACGGTAGTTGCGAACGATGTAGTGTATTTGACGGCGACGGTTACATCGACCTCTGGAACAACGCCATCCGGGTCGGTCTCGTTTTCCATCGCGGGGGCTTCGTTGGGATCGGCCATTTTGACTGGATCGGCGGGCACCGCGACGGCCACGCTGGCTTTGAACGGCCTGCAGTTGCCGCCGGACGGTGGAGCGATAACGGCAAGCTACAACGGGTCGAGCAGCGCGTCTGTAACGGTCAGCGTGACGCAGCCCGGATCGGGCTTAGCCTCATCACCGGCGATCTCTCGCGTCGCGAATGGAGCCAGCTTTCAGCAAGGTTTCGCGCCAGGATCGGTTCTTACTTTGTTCGGATCTAATCTCTCGCCGGTGACCCGGAGCGCGTCCAGCACGCCGTTGCCGCTTTCGATCTCAGGCGTTGAGGTGCTGGTGAATGGAATCGCCGCGCCGTTGTACTACGTTGCTCCGGGGCAGTTGAACGTGCAGATCCCTTATGAGACTTACGTCAGCAGCTCAGCGGTGGTAAGCATCAACAATAACGGACACGTGACCACGCGAATATTTCCGGTGGCTTCCGCGGCCCCCGGGATCTTTACTGACTCGAGTGGCGCGCTGGTACCCACGGCTACCGCGTCACTGGGGCAAGAGATTGCATTCTACATCACGGGCGCCGGAGCCGTTCAGCCTGCGATCACCGATGGAGCGGCGCCTGCCGAATCCACCGCGAACGCGGAACTTCCGAAGCCCGTGCAGGCCACCAGCGTCACGATTGGGGGCGCCCACGCGAGCATCAATTTTATTGGCATTCCACCGGGGTTGGTGGGCGTGACGCAGATCAACATAACAGTGCCGAATGGCATTGCGGCCGGCGCACAGCCAGTGGTTGTAACGGTGGACGGAGTCGGCAGTGCGCCCGCATCAATCACTATTACGAACTGAGGCACCATTACGAACTGATGCGGCTCGGCCCGCTGTCGCCGTGCTATCGTTAGCCAGCAGCGGCAGCTCCGGCGCTCAACCCGTTTGATGAAAGTTGTCATCATCTCTGACATCCATGGCAATCTGGAGGCCCTCACGGGGCTGCCGGAGAACTTTGATGAACTCTGGGTGCTCGGTGATCTGGTGAATTACGGGCCTAATCCGGGCGAAGTCGTCGATTTCGTAAAAGCGAACGCTGCTGTCGTGATTCGAGGCAATCATGACCACGCGATTGGGTTCAACGAAGATCCCCATAGCTCATCACCTTTCAGCGAGATGGCTCAGACGATGCAGCGGTATACGAGCTCGATTCTTTCGGAATCTCAGAAGCAATTCCTGCGCGACCTTCCTCTCAGAGCCGACCGCGAGTTTCGCGGGATCACGGTATCCATGTGCCACGCAGTTCCGTCGGACCCGTTGTTAGCGTACTGTCCGCCCGACTCACCACGCTGGGAGAGCGAGCTGGAGCTTGCGAAGGCAGATATTCTGCTGGTTGGTCATACCCACCTGGCGTTCGAACGGCAATTCGGTAGCCGCCGAGTAATCAATCCAGGGAGCGTGGGCCAGCCCAAGACCGGGACGCCGGCGGCTTGTTACGCTGTCTGGGAAGATGGCGCGATCGAACTTCGGTCGTTCGAATATCCGTTCCAGAATACGATCGAAAAAATTGCTAGGCTTCCCATACCAACTGGAATCAAGGCCAGTCTTTCAGACGTTCTCCGCAGCGGAGGACTGATCAATGCGTGAGGGAACGAACGTGACAATGCCGTATCAGCCAGCTAAGCTACTTCGGTTGCATTTAACGGAGCAGGACCGCCACCAGGGCAAACCGCTCCATGAAGCTATAGTTCACAAATGCCAGGAACTGAAGATCGCCGGAGCCACGGTCTTCCGAGGCCTAGAAGGCTATGACGATACGGCGGAGATTCACCGGTCTCATATCCTCACACATGACCTGCCGATTCTGGTCCAGATCGTTGACACCGAGGAAAACATTCAACGGCTGCTACCTGTCTTGGAAGAAATGATGGACAAGGGGCTGCTCGCGATATCCGATGTAATTATGGTGCGAATTCAGAAGGCAACAAGGACGCAGGATGTTTGAAAAAGATCACCGAGAGGTTGCCCTTCCCGGTGGCGCGGGTTGCGCCGATAGCGATCTATCGCTGGGAGTTGCCGGATGATCGGGAACCTCTGCGCGAAGCCGCACGCCGGCTGGCGGCTCGGACACTCGACGTCATGATATTTACGTCGTCCATTCAATTGGACCATCTGCTCGAGATCGCCCGCGACCTTGGCGTCGAAACCCAAGTAGTAGACACGCTTCGCAATGACGTCGCCGTTGCGTCGGTCGGCCCCGTGATGACCGCCACGCTGGAAGCCTATGGGCTTCCCGCCGACATCATCCCAAATCATCCGAAAATGGGACCGTTGGTTAGAGCCGCCTCAGAGGAAGCAGCGGAGGTCCTCTGCGTTAAGCGGTCTCCGCTCCCCCACAAGACGTCGTAACATCCACGGATAGCCGGACCCACGCCGTAGCGGTTCACAACACTGTTTCTAGCGGCCAAAATCGCGCTTGTTCGCAATCCACCGCGACTTCGCACTGCGTCCATCTCGGCTGTGGATGAAATGTAGTGACCATCGGACAGCAAGGCCCCGTGTGCCGCCAGTGTCTTATAAGTGCTCGCGGACGAAGTTGCAAATGAACCGCGAAGCAGTGCAGAAGATAAACTGGAAGGCAAACGAGGGCCTCTCGGTTTTGGCACGGAGAGAAAGCAGGTGGACTCCCTCAATGGCTGCTCTTCTCCGACAGCGCGATCAATGAGGCGTTTCAGTTCTATCGCAAGGTGGAGCGCCTTCCGTTTGTTCACGACTGCACCGAATTGTTGGAACTCACATCGCCGAGTGAGTCGCCGCTTCAGGCTTGTGCGCGTAGGGAGCTCACAGATGCGGTGGAGCGCCTTCCGGTGAAGGATAAACAGGCGGTGGTTCTAGAACTTAGCCTTCGAGAAACAGCGCAGGAACTGCAAGTGACGATCCCGGCGGACAAGATTGTCGGAATGCTTTGCGTTGAGCGGAATCACGTGGAAGACGTTCATGTACTCATACAAAATGATTTTGGTCCATTCGATTTTCGTGACGACACCGGTAAGCGTCACGGGCTTACCTTCGTCATACTCGGCGCCGAAGGAATGATGCGCGAAAGCAGGGGAGACGCAGAGAGACCAAGCGTACAGGCCAAAAGCCAAATGCCGCGGATGGAGCTAGGGCACCTCGGCTCCCAAGTTTACAGGAATCGCGAGCGGCAGTGAAGTGGCGTCCCTCGTAAAACAATCAATAACGAATCGTGCTTTCCCAAAGGCGCCGTAAACAGATTCCTAGACATTCGCTAATCATCGAACACGCAGCGCTGTTACAAGTCACCGGTCGTGGGCCGATATTCCACCATAAATGTAAGCTCGCTCTGTTGGTTATTGTAGAACCAGTAGAGGGAGACGAACTGTCCGTCAGCGCGCCAAGCGGCATTACAAGACAGAAGGCTATTTTTCACGAAGTCGGCAGCATCTAGGCCTTCGCAGTTGCCCCTCTCGATTACTGAGCGCCCGTACTTGGCTACAAGCTGCTCGAATATAGAGTTTGCGGCAAGGCCGGCTAGAATTGACGGGCGGAGCGTTGGGTCGTCCGATATCATCTTTTGGACGTCCATCGCTAGGGTTATCTCGTTCAGCCCTCTTGATCGATCAAAAAGGAGGTGTGGCTTGAACAAAAACGTAACCTTTACTCCCGGAAGATTCACTGAATAATCTGGAGTAACGTCTAACGCTCCTTCACCGTTCTCCTGAAGCGCCGCGCCGCTCTTCTTTAAAACTTCTGTTACCGTAGCTTCGCTGGCCCCAAATTGCAAACCATGCCAAGTACCGGCAGAAATTTCGGCGGCAAGAAGCGGAACGGCGATTATCGCGATTGCCAGTTGCATGCGAGGTTAGGTTATCACAACCTATATTCTGCAACGCTCAAGATTAGGGCGCTTTCAGTAGCTATAGAGAGTGGCGTCCCCAAGGGGATTCGAACCCCTGTTATCGCCGTGAAAGGGCGGTGTCCTAGGCCGGGCTAGACGATGGGGACTTTCCGGGAAGGCCTGCAGAAAGTAGCTTGCAGAACTAATGTAACATGGCGCCGCGCGGGCGTTAGAGCGTCTTCAAATACGCGATGAGGTCGTTCTTTTCCTGATCCGACAATTGATCGGAGTATGCCGGCATGCCATTACCGCCGGTGTTGATCAATTCGCGCACGTTGGCTTCGGTCACGGGTTTGCCGTTGACCAGCTTGTCCATCTTGAAAAGCCCTTTAAGTCCCGGCCCGACCTTGGTCTCTGTGCTGTCGGCGTTGTGGCAGACCGAGCATTGATCGAAAATATCCTTGCCCTTGGCGGCGTCGCCGGGCTTGGCCTTTCCCTGGGCCTGCAACCCGACCGTCAATCCGGCCATCAAAACCGCGCCGGCGGCGCAGCCTACGATCCAATTCCGCATTCGAATTCCTCCCGATGAGTGTTACTCACCCAGGATACAATTTTGGGGGCGGCGAGTCATCTGAGAGGTCACGGTAGTAGCGTCCGTAACCCTGGCGCAAGCGGTCTCGGTAGAATGTTCCTATGGCCAAAGCTCTCACCGAAGGCGACGCCGCGCCGGCGATTCAAGCCGAGGACGACAAGGGACAGCCGTTCTCGCTCGCTTCGCTTAAAGGCAAGAACGTAGTCCTGTATTTTTATCCCAAAGCGGACACGCCCGGCTGCACGCGCGAATCCTGCGAGTTTCGCGATCATTCGAAGAAATTCACCAAGGCCGATACCGTGATCGTCGGCGTGTCGCCCGATAAGGCCGCCGCGCAGTCGAAATTCAAGAGCAAGTTCGATCTGCCGTTCACGCTGCTGGCCGACGTGGATCACAAGGTGGCCGAGAGCTACGGCGCGTGGGTGGAAAAGAGCATGTACGGGCGCAAGTACATGGGCATCGAACGCAGCACGTTCCTGATCGGCGCCGATGGCACCATCAAGAAAATTTTCCGCAAGGTGAAGCCGGACGGGCACGCCGAGCAGGTATACGAAGCGCTGGCGCAGGTCTAAGATCGAGTGGGCAAACGGCTCACTGATGTTCCACCGTTAGCGGCGGAGTGGGCCTTTTAGGTGTCGCAGGCGTTTCAGGCGACTTCGGCGTATTTGGCGCACTGGGAACTTCGGGAACCACAATCGCATTTTCCTCGCCCGCTTTGCGCACCGTGACAGTTCCGCGTCCCGTCTCCAACCGCAATTGCGGCCCACCGCCGTTACTTCCGGTAATGGTTGCGCCATGGTCCGACGATTCTTGCCGCAGACCGTCCCCATATTCGTTGTTCCCGTCGCCATGATCGGTGGAAGCCCGCAAGTCGAATTTGGAGCCAGGCAGCAGCGCCAGATCGATGTCGCCCGAGCGCGTGTGCACGTCCATCTTGGGCACATTCTTGCCCGGCCTCAGATCGATGTCGCCGCGGTCGATCGTCAAATCGAGCGATTGCGTGAAATCGGAAAGCTGCACGTCGGCCGAATGAGCTCTCAATCGAATCGGACCAACAATATTGTTCCCGCTAAATTCGCCCCGGCTCACGCGAACCTGGCCCGGCACTTTCTCGAACGCCATCGAGTTCACCGGATCCTGCCACTCCACCGGCTGCGCCAGGTTGTTCAACTGGATTTCGCCGACGTAGACGCCATTCACCGTCACTCGCCCGGCAATATTCTGTAGCTCCACATCGTCGCCGCGGCCTTTCAGCTCCACGTTGCCCTTGATGTCCACCGCGCGGATGGTGTCGCTTGCGCGCGTCTCGATCTGCACGTTACCGCCGAGATTTTCCAGCCGCACGCCCGCGTTATCGCTATTAATGTTCACGCTACCGTTGACGCCCTGGATATCGAAATCGCCATAGCGCCCGTGCGCTTCAATGGACGATCCTGCGGGAACAGAAATGTCCAGATCGGCGCTCGGTTGGGCGTGATCGCTGACCTTGTCCTGGTTGGTCCGTATGATGATCTGATCGCCTTGCTGGATCAGCTCGAGCGGCGTCTGCTTGTTGGCGCTATCGGCTTCCGACTGCTGAAACGATCGCACGGTTTCCTGGCCGCTCGCTTTTACCGTCGAGTCCGTAGTCCCCATGATCTTGGCGTTGCCGCGGAAGCTCTCGATGACGATGCGGCAATTCCTCGGGCAGGGCTTTTCCACGGCAGCGAGCGTATAGTCGTAGGGTTCCCCCATGGTCATGGCAACCCTACGCCAGGCGCGGCCGCTAGGGAACCAGGAGGGGGCATTGTGCGCGGTATACATTGTCGCGCCCACGATGCAGATGACGAAAACCAGCACCCATTCTCCACCCGAAACGCCATTGCGCGGGAGCGGCTTAGCGGTGATAGACCAGAACAGGATCTCGATCAGCCGGATAACTCCCCAGGCAATCAGCAGGAAGGGCCAAAACCGGGAGATGAGATCGACCAGCGGAATCTCAGGAAAGAGATTACGGCACAAGAACAGCACGCCCAGCCCGATCAGGATCAGCGGCCCGATCACCGAACCTCGTCTCATATGGCGTTGCCTCCGGGCGGCCGATGGTCCGAGAACGGCGGCGCGGGTTTTGCGGCCGCGCGCTCCAGGAGTTTCAGCAGGCCGAACACGATGATCAGAATCGGCCAAGTTCGCCAAAATCCGTAGACGCCGGCGTAGTCGATAGCCACCAGCGCACCCAACGTGATCAGCATGAGCGGACCACGGATCGCTTGCAGGAGGGCGCTAGCGTCGTTCATTGGTAACCTCTGGGGTGGCTCCCCGCACGCCGTGCCCGCCATGATCCGAGTCGATTGGATTTCCCGAAAGCCGTTCGTAGAGCATATACGCGCCCAGACAAATCAAAGCCACGGGCCAATAACGGAGCAGTTCGCCGATGCGGATAATGTTCAAATTGTGCAACAAGAAGAGAAGCCCGACCGCGATCAGGAATATCGGCGCCAGCGGCAACCGCGCGGGCCCGCCCCGGCGCGGCACGATGCTCGAAAACTCATCCACGGGCTGGCCAAGTTGCCGCCGCTTCGCGGTGTGGTAAGCCTCGAAAGCCATATAGAACACCCAGACCGCGATCATCATCCCGAAAAGAGGTTGCAAATTGCCGCTTAAGTCTTCGCTGCTCACAAAGCTGATGAGGACTCCTAAGATGACGACATGCACCAGGCCTTTCACATACTGCCCGTTGTAGATCGCTCCTACTCCAGGAATGAAGCCGAGTAGGAAAGCAAGCCCCGGCGATGCTCCCGGATCCACCAGATGCGGTGGCGGCTGGGGCGTCGAATACGGAGTTTGTTCAGGCGCGGTGTAGGGGGATGACATAGGCGGTGGGGGTGGAGCGGGCGGTGGCGGTGGTGCGGCAGACCATGTAGCCCCAGACGATCCAGCGGGGAAAGCATGCTCTTCGCAATATACGGTTCCATCGGCTGGGCGGCGGCACGTTTCGCACAGCGGCTTTCCGCATTCCCGGCAATAAGCGATGGCCGGAGCCTCTGGATGATTCGCGCAATTCATTACTGACTACCTCTCTCACTCGCAGCCGGCCGCGGCGTGTTACTCCGCGCCCCCGGCGCGGCGGCTGCACTCTGCGATGCATCCTGATCGGTCCATTCTCTGAGACGCGATTGAATTTCGATCACCAGCCGCAAATTGTCGTAATACTTCATGGCTCGGTCGTAGACGCGGTGCGAGTGGTCGTCGATCCCTTGCCAGACTTTCACCGGATCCAAGTCCGATGGCCGCAACTGCCTGGGCTCGATGTGCGCAAAGCGCGCCAGCATGGAGAACGACAGGATCGTCATCGCCATGCCCATCACGTAGCGAGGCTGCAGCCAGCCCTGAAAGAATCCACCCCACAATCCACTCCAGACGCGTTTGATCCAGGAAGGACGCGAATCGCTGGGCATCCGCTCGACCACGGCTCCGGGCCCAATCGGCGCATGATGCATGATGCGCGTCAGCAGTTCGGCCGGCGGCTCGGCCTGGGGAACATGCTCGAAGAATGCCGTCACGCCCGCGACATCAATAGAAAGTTGCTTGCAAGCCGCACACCCCGCCAGGTGATTCTCGAGCGCGGCTCTCTCCTCAGCAACGTGAAGTGTTCCATCCACGTAGTCGCACAGCAGGATTTCAAGTTCCGCGCACGTCATATTCGAATCTTCTGTCTGCGCAGCGCCTTAGCCAGTTCGGCGCGCCCGCGATTCAATCGCGACTTCACCGTTCCTTCGGGAACGTTCAAAATCTGCGCGATCTCTCGATATTCTAATTCTTCCAGATCCCGCAAGATCACTGTCTCGCGCAACTCGGGCGACAATTTCTGCAACCCAACCTGCAACAGCTCGCTCGCTTCCCGTCCGGCGACCATTCCGTCGGTCCTGGCGATGGCAGCCGTACTCTCCTCCAGCATCGCGGCATGGTCTTCAATCGACTCGGTGGCGCGCTCCATGCGCGAGCGCCGGTAATGATCGATCAGCAGGTTCCGGGTCAGCCTGGTCAGCCAAACAATGAACAACCCTTCGCCCGCCCGGAAGCTTCGCAAGCTCTTGAACACTCGCAGGAAGACTTCCTGGGTCAGATCCTGCGCCTCCGAATCGCTACTGGTGAAACGATAGCAAATGGAGTACACACGCCGGGTGTGCACCCTAACCAGGTCTTCCCAAGCGGCTTCCTGGCCGCCCAGGCAGCGCTCCACGAGTTGGACATCCGCATCCAAGCTATTCGTTCGGACTTGCGGGTAGGGTGACTGCCAGCTCCATTTCGCCGCCGGAATCACCACCGTTGCCATGATGCTTCTTATCTCCTGCTTCCCACTAGTGAAAACGAGGATCTATGATAAGAAGTTCACTCGAATCCAAGCCTCACATCTGGCTTGGCCCAATTGACTACGAAACCCGCTACAAGTCGTCCCCGCCTTTCGCGAACCTTGGCCCTCATTGCCGTCACTGGCGTGCTGATTGTTTTTCTAATAGCTTACCGAACCCGGGGCCTGTCTTTCCGCTGGAATTTGTTCCTTGGGACCCTCGAGCAGGTGGATTGGCGGTGGCTGGCCGTTTATATTTGCTTGATACTGTTGAGTTACGTCGGCCGCGCGGTGCGCTGGCAAGTGATGTTGCGCTCTCTTTTGAGCAGGCGAGCTGGGCACCCGATCGGGGTTTGGAGGCTGACGTCCGATACGGTCATTGGTTTGACCGCCGGGGTTTTGCTCGGGCGCGTCGGTGAGGTGGTCCGTCCGTATCTGATTGCCGTCCAGACCGGGCTACCTTTCTCTTCGCAAGTTGCGGCGTGGCTGCTGGAACGCATCCTCGATCTTCTCGCGGTCCTAATAATTTGCGGCTATGCCCTGATAACGATTCTGCCCTACCGCGGGCGTCTCGGCCCCAAGATTCAGGATGCCCTCCTGGCTGGCGGCTATTCGCTCGCGATGGCCGGGGTGATCTGCCTGGTACTACTGATCGCTTTTCGCGATCCCGCCCGCCGGGCAGAGCATCGGATCTTGAGCGCGCTCTCCTTCCTGCCTGACCATCACCGGCAGCGCGCGGCCCGCATTCTGGACGCCTTTTCACAAGGGGTAGAATGCACCCGCGATCCGCGATCCCTAGCTCTATTGATCACTTACACCGTGCTCGAATGGGCGGTCATCGTGGCCGGTAACTTCGCTCTCTTTCACGCTTTCGGGCCTACCGGTAACTTCGGACTGGTAGACGTTCTGGTCTTGCTGGCCTTCATGGCGCTCGGCAGCCTGGTGCAGGTTCCGGGGGTCGGCGGCGGAATGCAAGCTGCTTGTATTGTTGCACTTACTACCATTTATGGTGTACGGTTCGAAGCCGCCTCGGCCATTGCCATTCTACTTTGGATGGCCGGCTCGGTCGCCATCGTGCCCTTTGGCTTAGCCTGCGCCTTCCACGAGGGACTGAATTGGAGTAAACTTAAGCTATTGTCAGCAAAGCAGATAATGGACGATCCTGAAACATGAACTGCCCTTTTTGCGGCCATAAAGAGGATAAAGTCATCGACTCGCGCGAGAGTAAGGAAGGCGATGTCGTTCGCCGCCGCAGGCAGTGCCTGGGATGCGAGCGGCGGTTCACCACCTATGAGCGCAGTGACGAAATCCCATACATGGTCGTCAAAAAGGATGGAAGGCGGGAGAAGTTCGATCGTCAAAAGGTCCTGAATGGTCTTTTGAAGGCTTGCGAAAAGCGTCCGGTTCCGATGGCCAAGCTGGCCGACGTGGTGGATGCGGTGGAAGCCAAGCTGGCCGACAATCCCGATCGGGAGATTTCCACAACTGAGATTGGAGAGATGCTCATGGAACACCTCAAGAATCTCGATAAGATCGCATATGTGAGATTCGCGTCGGTCTATCGCGACTTTCAGGATGTGGAGGCTTTTCTGAATGAATTGAAGAACTTGGTGTTACACAAACGTTCCTAGCGAAAACTGCCCCTGCACAGTCTCGCCGCCAGTACTGATGCGATGGGGCAAAGTTGGTGTAACCAATCCGGAATCGGAACATCTTCTATTTAGGACTTAACTTCGCGATCGATTCGATGCTATAATCGATTGCTACATTCAAAGGTCGGCACGTTGGCTGAACGCACGCCTAAGCTAGTGGTTTGTATACAGGTTAACATACCCCGCCAGGTGAGTAGTACGAAGTCTTGTGCCCGGTTGGGGAGGTGAGCATCCAAGTGGATCAATTCGAAGATCAATTTTTAGCAGAGGGTCACGAGCCCCTTGGACTTCCGTTCGATGAAGAAGCCAATTTCTTTCATCCCGAGGAAGTTCAGGAGGAGGAGTTCCCGGCTCAGCAGGCCGAAGAGTCGATTTATACCGACGATCCCGTACGTGTGTATCTGCGCGAAATGGGCGCCGTTCCCCTGCTTACCCGTGAGGGTGAAGTTAACCTGGCTCGCCGTATGGAGCGTGGAAAGCTACGGATGCAGAAGTCCATCAGCCGGTCCGCTTTAGTTCAGCTACGGGTTTCCGAGATCGCCGAGTTGCTGAAGCGCGGCGATGACGAACTGGACAATTTTGTGGATTTCGGGGATGTCGAAGAAGGCAGTCCAGCCGATACCAAGAAGCAGGCCGAGGTGCGCTCGCAGTTCGGCGACCTGATCGCGTCGCACAAAAAGCAGATCCAGTTGATCGACAAACTGGATGCGGTGCCGCTCAGCAATAAGAAACTCCGCCGCCGCGCCCAGGGTAAGGTGAACCGCGCCAAGGTGGAGATGTCGCAGGCCATTCGCCGCCTGCCTTGGCTGCCCTCGCGCTGGAAGCAGTTCTCCAAGGAAATCGAACACGCCGTCGAGCAGCTAGCTCATCTGGATGCCGAGTTGCGCAAGTTGGAAGGGCGCTCGGGTCTAGCGGCCCAGGCCCGCACCCGCGAGTTGCGGCGGGAAGCTCGCAAGCTGGAGAATGCGGCTGGCGCTTCGCTTACCGATCTTAAGCACAGCATGTCCGTGATTCGCCACGGTGAAATCGAAGCTGAGCGGGCCAAGAAGGATTTGGTGGAAGCCAACCTCCGCCTGGTGGTTTCGGTGGCGAAGAAGTACGTCAATCGTGGATTGCACCTGCTGGATTTGATCCAGGAAGGCAACATCGGCCTGATGCGCGCCGCCGATAAGTTCGAATACCGCCGGGGTTACAAGTTCTCGACCTACGCCACCTGGTGGATTCGCCAGGCCATCACGCGCGCCATCGCCGACCAATCGCGCACCATTCGTATCCCGGTGCACATGAACGAGAGCATGAACAAGTTCCTGCGCGCCACCCGCGAGCTCGAAAAGGAACTCGGACGCGCTCCGACTAACGACGAAATCAGCCGCCGGATGGACATTCCGGTGGAGAAGGTCCAGAAGCTGAAGACCATCTCGCGCGATCCAGTGTCTCTTGAAACACCGGTGGGCCGCGATGGCGAATCGGCGCTGGGCGATCTGATTGAAGACCGCTGGGTGGGTTCGCCGGTGGACGCCGTTATCGATTCCAACGTCCGCGACGAGACCGCCAACATTTTGAAGACCCTGTCTCCCAAGGAAGAAAAGGTGATCCGCCTGCGCTTCGGCATCGGCTGCGAGCGCGAGCACACCCTGGAAGAGATCGGGCAAGAGTTTGATGTCACCCGCGAGCGCATCCGTCAGATTGAAGCCAAGGCGTTGCGCCAGCTTCGATCCCCAGAACGGGCGCGCCACCTGAGAGCTTTACTGGCAGCCAGGTAAGAGCCGGTCAAGCTAAGCCGCTCCTACTCCATGTGAAAGGCCGGGCCCATAACCCGGCCTTTTTTATTTCTGGGGCGATCTGAAAAAGCAAATCAACCACCGGATCTCCACAGAATCGCCTTGAATTCATTACTCCAAATGTGCTAGCTTAACGTCTTTGGGATACCAGTTTGGGGCGTGTTGTAGCTATCGCGTGCTTTAGCTATTAGAGCCGCCTTCTCGCAGTCTGCCAGTTCCCTTCTTAAATCATGGAATCGACGTTACACGACCTGGGTCAACTCCTGCTAAAAGCGGTCCCCACCATTTTTCTCTTGTGGGTCGTGCACTTGTACTTGAAGCGGATGTTCTTCCGTCCCATGGCCGACGTGCTCGCCAAACGGCGCGCGGCCACCGAGGGCCAGCGTGAATCGGCCGAGGCGATGCGTGCCAAGGCGGCCGAGCAGACCAAGTCCATCGATGCGCAATTGCGCCAGGCGCGCGAGGCGATCTATCAGGAGCAGGAAGATGCGCGCCGCGGTTGGACCGGCGAGCAGAGCGCTCAATCGGAAGAGGCCCGAAAGCAAGCCCGTGAGCTGATCCAACAATCCAAGCATGTACTGGAAGACGAAGCCGCCGTCGCTAAAAATCAGTTGGCTGAAACATCCGATGCGCTGGCCGATCAGATCGCCAATGCGCTGCTCGAAAGGACCTCGGCCTGATGAAGCGGGCCGCGTTCGTTCTCGTGATCGGCATCGCGGCGGCATGCTGTGCGCTGCCGCAGGAATCGCCCGCGAAATCCGAAGGCCAGGCGTCGGATTCCATGATCGGATGGAAGTGGGCCAATTTCGTTATTCTGGCGGCTGGGCTCGGCTACCTGATCCGGAAGCACGCACCCCCGCTGTTTCGCAAGCAATCCGACGAGATCCAAGCAGCGCTGGCCGAGGCGGCGAAGATCAAGCTGGAGTCCGCGGCCTATGCGGCAAGCGTCGAAGCGCGGCTGGCTAATCTGCAGCGCGAGATCGAGAGTCTGCGTCAAGACGCCCACCGGGAAATGGCCGCCGAAAGCGAGCGGATACGCCGCGAGACCGAGCGTCACCTGGAAAGAATCCAAGAGCAGTCCGTACAGGAGATCGCGCTGATGACGCGCGCCGCCAAGGACGAGCTGCGGAAATACGCCGCTGAATTGGCCGTCGGACTGGCCAGCGACCGGATTCGATCGCGCATGAACCCGGGTGTACAGGAAAAGCTGGTGAACGGATTCATCGCCGATTTGCACCAGCGCGTTCCGCCGCAGGCGGTGAACTGACCTATGGCCTCCGCCGTTGCCCACCGATACGCGCGAGCCCTGGTCGATATCGTCATGTCCCCAGGCTCCGTGCTGAAGCCGGAAGACGCCGTTGCGCAACTGGCCGCCGCTGAAACACTCATTCATGAATCGCCTGAGTTGCGAATCGCGCTGCTCACACCGGCCATTCAAACTTCCCGCAAGCGCGCGGTCATGGCCAACCTGCTGGAGCGAGTCGGCGCGTCGCCTCTGATCCGGAATTTCGTGTACGTGATCATCGATCATCGGCGTATCGCCTCCATCGGTGACATTCGGGAGGCCTTCGAATTGCAGCTCGACGAACGTCTCGGCTTCGTGCGCGCCGAGGTATCTTCCGCCGCGCCGCTGAATGCGCCCCTGAGCGCCGGCCTGGAGTCGCAACTATCGAAGCTAACCGGCAAACGGATGCGCCTGCGATTCGACGTCGATCCGGCGTTAATTGGCGGCGTTGTCGCCCGCATTGGTTCCACGATGTACGACGGATCGGTCCGCGGTGAGTTACGGGAATTGGGGAGAAAGCTGGCCGGGCATATTTCTGGATAACCTTCCGAAAAGTGTGGCCGAATAGGGGATTGACTTATGGCTCAGATCCAAGCTGATGAAATCGCGCGGCTGCTGCGCGGTGAAATCGAGCATTACGAACAAGCAGTCAGTGTTTCCGAAACCGGATCGGTGATTTCGGTGGGCGACGGCATCGCCCGTGTTTACGGCCTCGAAAACGTCATGTCCGGGGAGATGGTGGAGTTCCCGCATGGCGTCACCGGCATCGCGCTCAACCTGGAAGAAGACCAGGTGGGAACCGTGCTGCTGGGCGAATATCAGGAGATCAAAGAGGGTGACGAGGTCCGCCGCACCGGCAAAATCATGGCCGTGCCGGTGGGCGAGGCGTTGATTGGACGCGTGGTGAATGCGCTGGGCGAGCCCATCGACGGCAAAGGACCCATCGCCACCAGCGAGACGCTCCCGGTGGAAAGGATCGCTCCCGGCGTGGTCGACCGCCGTTCGGTGAAAGAGCCGCTGCAAACCGGCGTCAAAGCCATCGACTCCATGATTCCGATCGGCCGCGGCCAGCGCGAGCTGATCATCGGCGATCGGCAGACCGGCAAAACCGCCGTCGCGCTCGACACCATCATCAATCAGAAGGGCGGCGACGTCATTTGCATCTACGTCGCTATCGGCCAGAAGCGCTCTACGGTCGCGCAGGTGGTGAAGACGCTCGAAAGCTACGGCGCCATGGACTACACCATCGTAGTGGCGGCCACCGCTTCCGACCCCGCGCCCATGCAATACATCGCCCCCTATGCAGGCTGCGCGATGGGCGAGTATTTCCGCGACAGCAAGCGCCATGCCCTGTGCATCTACGACGACCTTTCCAAGCACGCCGCGGCGTACCGCGAAATCTCGCTGCTGTTGCGCCGTCCGCCCGGACGAGAAGCATATCCCGGCGACGTGTTTTATCTTCACAGCCGGCTGCTGGAGCGCGCGGCCAAGCTGAATGAGGAAAAAGGCAGTGGATCGCTCACCGCTCTGCCGATCATCGAAACGCAGGCTGGCGACATCTCGGCTTACATCCCCACCAACGTGATTTCGATCACCGACGGGCAAATCTTCCTGCTGGCCGATCTGTTCAACTCCAACGTGCGCCCTGCTATCGACGTTGGACTCTCGGTCAGCCGCGTAGGCGGCAGCGCGCAGGTGAAAGCCATGCGGCAAGTGGCCGGATCCTTGCGCTTGGATCTGGCGCAGTACCGCGAGCTCGCGGCCTTCGCTCTGTTCGGCTCGGAGCTGGACAAGGCGTCGCAGCAGCAATTGAATCGCGGCAAGCGTCTGGTAGAAATTCTAAAGCAGCCGCAATATGCACCTGTACCGGTGGAAAAGCAGGTGGTGATCATCTATGCGGGCACCCAGGGCATGCTGGACGATCTGGCTGTCGAGCACGTTCGCCCGTTTGAAGCCGAGTTGAATCGTTTTCTCGATGCATCGCAACCTGGGCTGCTCCAGGAGATCCGCGAAAAGAAAGCCTTGGACGATCAAGTAAAGGGCAAGCTCAATTCGGCGATTAAAGAGTTCAAGGAACGCTTCGTGGCGCAGCACAAGGAAGCCCTCGCCACGGCTTAGCCCATGCCCAGCCTGATCGACTTACGCCGGCGCATCCGCTCGGTGAAAAACACGCAGCAGATCACCAAGGCCATGAAAGTGGTCTCGGCCGCCAAGCTGCGCCGCGCGCAGGATCGGGTCCTCGCCGCCAGACCTTACGCGCAAATCATCCAGCGCATGCTGGCCAACGTGGCGCAAGCGGCAGCCGAGCAGACCGGCGACGAAGAGATTGATCTGCTGGCGCGTCGTCCCGAAAAGCGGATTCTGCTGCTAGTGGTGACGGCCGATCGGGGCTTGGCCGGCGCTTTTAACGCGAACGTGATCCGTTTGGCGCAAAAGTTTATTGCCGAGCACCGCGAGTCCGAAATCGTTTTGGAACTAATAGGGCGCAAGGGCCGCGATTTCTTCAAGCGCCGCCGCGCCAAAATCAGCGGCGAATACGCCACGCTTTTTCAAAAAGCTCCACGCTACGAAGATGCGCTGGAGATCGCGCGAAAAGTGATCGAACTCTTCCGCAAGGCCGAAGTCGACTCAGTCTACGTGGTGGTGAACAACTTCAAAAGCTTGATGGCCTCGACGCTAGTGACCTCGCGTCTGCTGCCGGTGGAGCTTCCCGAAAAGCAGAAGCAGGTCGATTACATCTACGAGCAGCCTCCGGAGAAACTGCTGGCCGCGCTGCTGCCGCGCTACATCGAATCGCAGATCTATCGGGCCATGCTCGAGTCCGACGCGGCCCAGCACGCCGCCCGCATGACCGCCATGGAAGCCGCCAGTTCCAACGCCTCCGACGTCATCAGCGCGCTGACGCTGAAGATGAACCGCGTTCGGCAGGCTAGTATCACCAGAGAAATTATTGAAATTGTGAGCGGCGCCGCCGCGCTAGATTAAGAGACGCGTTAGATTAAAAGTCGCACTTGATTAAAGCCGCGAGGCTAGACTAAAGAAGGTATTTTATGGCAACTACGACAACGACGCAGGTGGAAGGCAAGGTCATCCAGGTGGCCGGACCGGCCGTGGATATTCAATTTCCCGAACACCAGATTCCCGTCATCAATACAGCCATCCACATTACTAGCGAGGGCTTTAACACGCCCCTCCCCATCGACGTGATGGCCGAAGTGGCGCAACACATCGGCGAAGGCCGCGTCCGCACCATCGCGCTGCAGCCCACCGATGGCATGGTGCGTGGTATGAAAGCTGTCAGCCTGGGCCACGGCATCGAAGTGCCCGTTGGAAACGAGACGCTGGGCCGCGTGATGAACGTCATCGGCGAGCCGGTGGACAACATGGGCCCAGTCAATACCGCTCAGAAGTGGCCGATTCACAGGCAGGCGCCGGCCTTCGAGGAGCAAGCCACCGAATTGCAGATGTTCGAGACCGGTATCAAGGTCATCGATCTTCTCGAACCCTACCTGCGCGGCGGAAAAATCGGGCTGTTCGGCGGCGCGGGCGTCGGCAAGACCGTCATCATCATGGAGCTGATCAACAACATCGCCCTGAAACATGGCGGCGTGTCCGTGTTTTCGGGCGTGGGCGAGCGCACGCGCGAAGGGAACGACTTGTGGATGGAAATGCAGGAGTCCGGCGTCCTGGATCCGCACGACTACACTAAGTCGAAAGTCGCGTTGATCTACGGCCAGATGACCGAACCGCCCGGTGCTCGCCTGCGCGTGGGTCTTACCGGCCTCACGGTTGCCGAGTATTTCCGCGACGAAGGCGGCCAGGACGTGCTGCTGTTCA